>NZ_JBYTEL010000008.1:225151-281032 GCF_058789195.1 Cupriavidus sp. FW216-B1
GCGTCAGCGGCGTCTGAGGTGTTTAAGAGGCTGGCGCCGCCGGCCGCGGCCCAGCCCGCCGCCGCCGCCGACAGCGCGCGCGTCGAGCGCGGCCGCTACCTCGCCAAGGTCGCCAACTGCGCGGCCTGCCATACCGCCCCCGGCGGCGCGCCGTTCGCGGGCGGCCTGCCGTTGCGCACCGGCGTGGGCACGGTCTATTCCACCAACATCACGCCCGACGCCGAAACCGGCATCGGCGGCTACAGCCTCGCGGAGTTCGACCGCGCGCTGCGCGAGGGCGTGGCGAAGCACGGCAAGCGGCTGTATCCGGCCATGCCTTACCCGTCCTACGCCAGGCTGGCCGAGCCGGACGTGCAGGCGATCTACGCCTACCTGCGCGCCGAGGTGAAGCCGGTGCGCCGGGCCGCCGCCGCGCCCGAGATGCGCTGGCCGTTCGGCATGCGCTGGCTGCTGCGCGTGTGGAACTGGCTGTTCCTGGACGGCGGCCCGGCCGAGGCCGGCGCCGGCCAGAGCGCCGAATGGCGGCGCGGCGCCTACCTGGTGCAGGCCGTGGCCCACTGCGGCGCCTGTCACACGCCGCGCGGCACGCTGCTGGCCGAGCGCGGACTGGACGAGCGCAGCCGGCACTTCCTGGCCGGCGCCAGCGTGGACGGCTGGGCCTCCACCAGCCTGCGCGGCGACCCGCGCACCGGGCTGGGCGGCTGGTCGCGCGAGGACATCGCCGAATACCTGCACACCGGCCGCAACGCGCATGCCACCTCGTTCGGGCCGATGTCCGAGGTGATCGCCTCGTCCACGCAGTTCATGACCCGCCCGGACCTGGAGGCGGTCGCCACCTACCTCAAGTCCATTCCAGGCGCGCGCGGCGAGACGCCATACCGCTATGACGCCGCCACCGCCGAGCGGCTGGCCCAGGGCCGCTTCGACGCGACCGGCGCGCGCCAGTACGCGGAGTTCTGCATGCCGTGCCACGGCGCCGGCGGCAAGGGCTTCGCGCGGGTCTTCCCGCCGCTGGCGGGCAATCCGACCGTGATGGACCCGGACCCGTCCGCGCTGGCCAGCCTGCTGCTCGACGGCGCCGTCACGGCCCAGGTCGGCACCGCCGCCACCGACTATCACATGCCCGGCTACGGCTGGACCCTGGACAACCAGGAACTGGCCAACGTGCTGACCTTCATCCGCGCCGGCTGGGGCAACGACGCCAGCCCGGTCGGCGAGGCCGCCGTGGCCGCGCGCCGCGCCGAGCTCGACCGCCGCCGTCAGGCGGCCGGGCGCTGAGCCGCGCGGGCAGGGACACGCAGGGACCGGGCAAAGACAAGCAGCGACAAGCGAAGGCCACACCGACATGACCATCACGCGCAGGGATTTCTTCAATGGCGCCGCGCTCACCATCGCCGCCGGCCTCGCGCCGGGCCAGCTGCTGCGGGCCGCCGAGCGCGGCGCGGCGGTGTATCCGCCGGCGCTCACCGGGCTGCGCGGCAACCACGCCGGCACCTACACGCTGGCGCACAGCCTGGCGCGCGAAGGCGCCAGATACCCCGGCGTGCTCGCGCGCGAAGCGTTCGACCTCGTGGTGGTCGGCGGCGGCATCAGCGGGCTGGCGGCGGCGTGGTTCTACCAGCGCCGCTTCGGCGCCGGCAAGCGCATCCTGATCCTCGACAACCACGACGATTTCGGCGGCCACGCCAAGCGCAACGAATTCACCGTGCGTGGGCAGAAACTCGTCACCTACGGCGGCAGCGCCGATATGCCCGCGGCTGCGCTCGACAGCCGCGCGGTGGCCACGCTGCTGGCCGGGCTGGGCGTGGAGACGAAGCGCCCGCCGGCCGCGCCCGATCCCTACCGCGACCTCGGCATGGGCCGCGCGGTGTTCTTCGACGCCGAGCATTTCGGCCGCGACCAGCTGCTGGCCGGCGACCCGTTCGCCGATCTGACCGACGCGCGCAACGCCGGCAATACAGGCGCGGCGCCGCCGTCGGCCGACGCCTTCAAGGCCTTCCTCGACAAGACGCCGCTGCCGCCGCAGGACCGCGCCGCGCTGGCGCGCCTGGCCGACGGCGGCACCGACTACCTCGCGGGCCTGGGCGAGGCCGAGCGGCTGGCCTACCTCAAGCGCACGCCGTACGCCGCCTTCCTGCGCGACAAGGCCGGCCTGGGGCTGGCCGGCCAGCGCTTCTTCCGCAGCCGCGGCAACGATGCCTACGCGCTCGACGCGGACGGCATCTCCGTGTTCGACGCGCTCGCCATCGGCCTGCCGGGCGGCGCGAACATACCGCGGCCGGGCCGCGACGCGCGCCTGGGCAAGTCGCCGGCTTCCACGCTGTGGTTTCCCGACGGCAACGCCACGCTGGCGCGCCTGCTGGTGCGCAGCCTGATTCCCGGCGTGGCCGGCGGCGCGGGCGCCGATGCCATCGGTGGCGCGGCCTTCGACTACAGCCGGCTCGACACCGACGACGCCAAGGTCAAGCTGCGCCTGAACAGCACCGCCATCGCCATCGAGCCCGACCAGCGCATCACGCGCGTGACCTACGGCTGGAGCGGCAACCTGCACCGCGTGGAAGCCGCGCACGTGGTGCTGGCCGGCTACAACATGATGATCCCGTTCATCATGCCCGGCCTGCCCGAGCCGCAGAAGCAGGCCCTGCGCGCCGACGTCAAGGCGCCGGTGGTCTACAGCAAGGTGGCGCTCGACAACTGGCGGGCCTTCGCCGCGCTCAAGGCCCGCCGCATCCACGCGCCGGCGATGGCCTACACCGACCTGTGGCTGGAAACCCCGGCCGGCGCGCGGCCGTCCGACCCGGTGGTGCTGCACATGCTCTACGTGCCGATCGTGCCCGACAGCGGCATGTCCGCGCGCGACCGTTTCCGCGCCGGCCGCGCCTTCCTGCTCGGCACGCCGTTCGCCACGCTCGAAGCCGGCATCCGCGGCCAGCTCGACCGCATGCTGGCCGGCGGCGGCTTTGCCTCCGGCGACGTGATCCGCGGCATCACCGTCAACCGCTGGGCGCACGGCTACAGCTACCTGCCCAACAGCCTCTACGACGACGCGGCCGCGGCGCAGGCCGCGCTGGAACGGGCGCGCGCGCCGGCGGGCAACGTGGTCATCGCCAATTGCGACAGCGCCGGCAGCCCGTCGCTGACGGCGGCGATCGAGCAGGCGTCGCGCGCGGTGGGCGAGCTGCCCGGCTAGGCGCGGCGGCCCGCGCGGTATCGCACCGGGCCGCGGGAAGTAGGGAGCCGCCGTCAGGCGCGCTGGCGCGCGCGCGCGGCCTGGACCAGCACGAGCAGGAGGCTGGCCGCGGCCAGCAGCGCGCCGACCACCGGCACGGCCTGGTAGCCGAAGCCGGACGAAATGGCGGCGCCGCCCGCGGCCGCGCCGAGCGCGTTGCCGAGGTTGAACGCGCCCACGTTGACCGAGGACGCCAGGCCCGGCGCCTCGGCCGCCGCGCGCATCACGCGCATCTGCAGCGGCGGCACGATGGCGAAGGTGGCGGTGCCCCATACCAGCAGGCCGGCGGCCACGCCCAGGTGCGTGGTGGCCAGCCAAGGGAACACCAGCATGACCGCGCTCAGCAGGACCAGGAAGCCGATCAGGCTGCCTTCGAGCGAACGGTCGGCCAGGCGCCCGCCGGCCACGTTGCCGATCGAGAAGCCGATGCCGATCAGCATCAGCATCGCGGTGACGAAGCCGGGCGAGGCGCCGGTGATTTCCACCAGCGTCGGCGCGATATAGGTATAGAGCGTGAACATGGCGCCGGCGCCGAGCACGGTGGTGGCCATCGCGGCCAGCACCACGGGCCGCGTCAGCACGGCCAGCTCGCCGCGCAGGTCGGGCGCCCGGCCCGCCTGGCCGCGCGGCAGCGCCGACCACAGCCCGATCATGGCGACGACGCCGAGCCCGGCGGTGGCCGCGAACGACATGCGCCAGCCGAGCACTTGCCCGAGCCAGGTCGCGGCCGGCACGCCACCCACGTTGGCGATGGTCAGGCCCATGAACATGGTGGCCACGGCGCTGGCCTGCCGGTGGCGCGGCACCAGGCTGGCCGCGACGACCGAGCCCACGCCGAAGAACGCGCCGTGGTTCAGGCTCGTGACCAGCCGCGCGAGCAGCAGCGCCGTGTAGTTCGGCGCCAGCGCGGACAGCAGGTTGCCCACCGTGAAGATGCTCATCAGCGCGATCAGCGCCGAGCGCCGGGGCCAGCGCGACAGGAGCAGCGTCATCACCGGCGCACCGAGCATGACGCCGATGGCGTAGGCGCTGATCAGCATGCCGGCGGTCGGGATCGACACGTGGACGCCGTCCGCGATCACGGGCAGCAGGCCCATCGGCGCGAACTCGGTGGTGCCGATGCTGAAGGCGCCGGCCGCGAGCGCGAGCAGCGGCAGGGCGGAACGGGGCGCGGCCTCGACGGCGGGGGCGCTGGACGCGGTCATGAAATTCTCCTCGGTTGGGGGCGGATGCGGGGCCATGCCGCGCGGCAGGCGCTCGCCGCGCGTGCTTCGGCGAGCAAAGCGATGAGGCGAAGTCTGCCTGGCCCGCTTCGATTGAAAAACAGGAGTATCGGTGAAAATCTCTTGATTTTCAGTCAACAGTCGGGCTCGGCCGGCGTGTCCCGCTCGCGCCAGCCGATGCGGTGCGCCGCGCCCGTGGCCTGATGCCGCGCGTCGTCCTCGCTGTGCAGGTAGCCGCTGGTGGTGGCGATCGAGGCGTGGCCGAGGTTGTCGCGCACGAAGCGCAGGTCGACCTGGCTGTCGGTCATGTGCGAGCCGGCGGTGTGGCGCAGCCAGTGCGCCGAGGCGCTGGCCAGCAGCTCGGCGCGGCTTTCCCATTGCGGGCCGCGCGCGCGCAGGCGCTCCGCCGCCAGCGCGAACACTTCCTTGAGCACCAGGTGCAGCGCGCCGCGCGACAGCGGCCTGGGCGCGCGCGCCTGCCCGATCACGGGCAGCACCAGCGGCCGGTCTTCGCCCGGTAGCGGCGCCGGCGGCAGGCCGTGGGCGCGCCGGTAGCGCGCCAGTTCCGCCATCAGCTCGTCGCTGGCCGGCACCAGCCGCGTCTTGCTGCCCTTGCCGGTCACTTCCAGCCACCAGCGTTCCACGCCGCTGGCGTCGCGCCGGCTGAAGAACGCGCCCATGCTGGCGCCGGCCACTTCCGCCGCGCGCAGCCCGCCCAGGTACAGCACCGTCAGCAGCCAGCGGCAGCGCGCCGCGTGCAGCCGTTCGCGCTCGCTTTGCCGCGGCATGTCCTCGATGGTGTCCTTCACCGCCTGCCACAGCTCGTGGCTCAGGTAGCGCGTGATGCGGGGCTGCGCATGGCCGCGGCGCCGGCGCGCCAGCGAGAGCGGATTGCCGGCCAGGTAGCCGGCCTCGACCAGCCACGCGAACAGCGCATTGATGATGACCAGCGCGTGCCGCACGCTGGCCGGCGAGAGCGGCCCGGCGAAGGGCCGCCATGCGGGCGCGCCGCGCGCCAGCTTCTTGCGCGAGGCCATGATCCAGCGCGCGGCCGGCTGCGGATCGGCCAGGAAGCGCTCGTACAGCAGCAGGTCCTCGTGCGTCAGCGACGACAGCGGCTTGCCATGCTGCATCACCGCCCACAGCAGCAGGCGCTCGGCCTCGCGCCGGTAGCTCTGCAAGGTCGCCGGGGTGCCGGCATAACGCGCCAGCCACGCGGCGACGGCGGCCACGTCGTCGCGCGCGGCGATCTGCGGGGTGCCGCCGCGGGCGCGGTTGCGTCCTTCGGCGCCCGAGAGGTCGGCAGGCAGCCGGAGCTGTTCCAGCGGCATGGCCGGCAGCGCGGCGAGGGGCGGGGCAGGGACTGGCATGCGTGGGGAGCGATCCAACGGGCGATCCAAATGACGATCCAAAAGCGGTTTGGCCAGCAATTATAGACAGAAGCATAATTATGTCTAAAGTTATCTTGTGAAATCATGGAATATTACGTATTACGTAGTAATATTTGTGTATTCAGTATCTACACCACCCCCGACATGCCAATCCAGCCCGCATCGACCGAATCGCCCGAAACCGCCGGCGCCAGCCTGCAGGCCGACGTGGCCGCGCTGCGCGAGCGTTTCCCCGAAACCCGCGCGCTGTACCGCGAGGTCTGCGGCCTGCTGTTCTTCCGCTACGGCATCACGCCGACCGCCAACAAGCTTTATGGACTGGTGCGCAAAGGCAGCATGGGCACGCCGCTGGAGGTGCTGGGCCAGTTCTGGCAGGACCTGCGCGAGCAGGCGCGCGTGCGGATCGAGCATCCCGGCCTGCCCGATGCCATCAAGCAGGTCGCGGCGGATGCCGTGCAGCAGATCTGGCAGGCCGCCAGCGAGTCCGCCGCCAGCGAGCTGGCGGCGCTGCGCGACGAGGCAGGACGCCAGGCCGGCGAGGCGCTGGCGCAGCGCGACCAGGCGCGCGCCGCGGCGGCGGCCGCCGAGCGCGAGACCGCCGCGGTCGCGGGCGAACTGGAGGCGGCCCGCCAGGCGCTGGCCGCGCTGCGGACGGAACTGGATGCCGAGCGCCAGGCGCATGCCGCCACCCGGGCGCGGCTGGAGGAGGGCAGGAACCAGGCCCAGGCGCAGGAACGGCAGCTGGGCGAGTTGCGCGCGCAGTTCTCGGCGGAACTCGAGCGCGCGCGCGAGCAGGCCGCCGTGGCCCAGGAGCGGGCCGGCGCCACCGAGCGGCGCGCGCTGCGCGAGATCGACCAGGAGCGCACGCTGCGCCAGAAGGGCGAACAGGCGGCGGCGGACCTGCGCGCCGAATTGTCGGCCGCGCAGGCCAGGGCGCAGGAAGCGGCGGTGGCCGGCAGCGCGGAGCGCGCGCGGCTGCAGGCCGAAGGCGAGGCGCTGCGCCAGCGGCTGGCATCGGCGGAGCGGGAACTGGCCGGGAGGGCGCAAGCGCTGGACGCGCTGCGCGCCGAACTCGAAGCCGCCGCGCGCCGCGCCGGGCATGCCGAGGCGCAGGCCGCCGCCCTGCGGCGCAGCGAGACCGGCCGGCGCAAGGTGCCGGTGGCGCGGACCAGGTTCGCGCCCGGCAAGTTGTCGCCGAAGACCGGCGCATGAAGCATGGCCGGGCTTCGGCGCGCCGGCTGGCCGGAATGGCCGCCGCGCGCGGGCAGGGTCAGCGCGGCGCTTCCCCGGCTTCCCCGGCGTCGCCAGTCTCGTCCGCGCGCCGGCTGAAGCGCTGCTCCACCACCACGGTGCCCCACTGCGCGCCTTCCGCCTCGCCGGTCAGCCGGAAGCCGAACGACTCATACAGATGGCGCGCCGCGTCCAGGCCCTTGAAGGTCCAGAGATAGGTCTCGCCGAAGCGCGCGTCGACGAATGCCACGGCCTTGGCCAGCAAGCGCCGCCCGAGGCCCGTGCCGCGCAGCGAGGCGTCGACGATGAACCAGCGCAGATGGGCAACGCCGCCGGCCGGGTCCCCGTCGATGGCGAGCGAAGCCAGCGTCCTGCCGTTTTCCACGTAGAGCCAGAGCGCCTTGCCGGGGGCGGGCAAGGACGCCGCGAAGGCAGCCAGCTCGGTCGCCACCTTCCGCTCGAAATACACGCCGAAGCCCGACGACGCCGCGTAGTAGCGCGCGTGCAGGCCGGCCACGTCGCCGATACATCCGGGCTGGTAGCCTTCGACGATCCGCCCGTCGCCCTCGCTGCCCGCGTGCGCCGTCCTGGTGGCGTTGTCCTGCGCCAGCGCATCGGCGTACAGCGAGAGCGACCGCACCAGCGTCTGCTGGTCGGCCGGCATCAGCTTGCGCAGCGCGCCGGAGACCTGGTCGGTGGCGAAGCGGTCGATCTTGCGGCGCAGCTTCTGGCCGGCCTCGGTCAGGTAGAGCCGGGCCGAGCGCCCGTCGTCGCTCGCGGCCTCGCGCCGCAGCAGGCCGGCGGCCTCCAGCTTGGCGAGCTGCCGGCTGGTATTGGACTTGTCCAGGCGCAGCAGCAGGGCGAGATCGCGTGCCGGGAGGCCCGGCGCGAGGCCGATTTCGATGATGGCGTGCACGGCCGACGGCGAGAGCTCGCTGTCGGCCAGGGTGTTGCGCATGAAACCAAGCTCGCGCACCAGCTTGCGGGAGAACTCGCGCAGTTCCAGGATGGTGCGGTCGCGGGTCTGGGCGGGGAGGTCGACGAAGTCCATGGGCGCGGGATTGAGGTGGCGCGGTGGGCCGGGATACCGGGCTAGCGATCCGGCAATCGCAAGGTTGCGATCCGCAACCAATATACTTGCGATCCGCAACTTGTTCAAGGCGGGCCGGCGCCCGTTTCGAGAACACTGACTTGCGCCGACGGAGCGGCCGCGCCGGGCTCAGGCGTGCCCGTGCTTGTCGCAGGCCGCGCGGATCTCCGCGATCAGGCCGAGCAGCAGCGGCGCGTAGCGCTCCACGTCGCGCCGCTTCTCGCTGGCCTTGTGCGGGAAGCTGATGTTGAGCCCGTACCACTGGTGGTCCGGGCCCTGGAACGCCGCGCCCACGGCGGTCAGGTGGCCGGGCTGGTAGTTGGCCGTGCAGTAGCCCAGGGCCTGCGCCTGCGCGATGCCGCGGGCCACTTCCTTTTGCAGCACCGGACATGGCTCGCCGGCCTTCTCCGTGATCTCTTCCACGAGGTCCGCGCGCACCGCGGCGGGCAGCGCGGCGAGGTAGGCCAGGCCGATCGCGGTGGCTTCCATCGGCACGCGCGTGCCGGGCACCACGCGCCGCGTGCGCGACACGCTGTCGCCGCTGTGGCGCACCGAGGCCAGGTAGACCATCGCGGTCTGGTCGGCCACCGCCAGGCCCACGTTGACCTTCTTGTCCTCGGCGATCCTGCGCATCAGCGGCAGCGCGACCTCCGGCACCACGCTGGCGTGGCGGAAGGCGTCGGCCAGGCTCAGCATCACCGCCGCCAGCCGGTAGGCGCGCTCGGTGGTGTCGTAGCGCAGGAAACCCGCATCGACCAGCGAGCGCGTGAGGCGGCTCACGGTGGGCCGCGGCAGGCCGGTGCGCGCGGCCAGTTCGGCATTGGTCAGGCTGGACGAGCCGACGCGGAACGCGCGCAGCAGCATCAGCCCGCGCTCGAGCGACTGGCTGCCGCCGGTCTGGCGCGTGAAGCGGCCGGTGCTGTGGGTGATCTGGCGCGTGGAGACTGGTGGCGAGGGCGTTGGCATGCGGCCGGCGGCGATGTTGATGGGCCACCCATGATTTCGGTATCCGAAATTGTAGCGTAGCGCCGCGCGGGGCATCGGCGAATACTCTTGGCCAGCGATGCGGCGCCGGCATGTGGCGGCGCCGCGCTTCCTTCCTCACCGTTTACCCGGAGCCCACGCCATGACCCTGGCATCCCCGCCGGAGATCCGCCTGTCGCGCGACCAGCATGTCGCGCAGATCGAGATCTCGCGCCCGCCCCACAATTTCGTCGACGCCGGCCTGATGGGCCAACTGGCCGAAACCCTGCTGCGGCTCGACGACGACGACACCTGCCGCGCGGTGGTGCTGTCGTCCGGCGTGGGCGCCTTCTGCGCCGGCGCGGATTTCAGCGGCGCGGAGCAGGGCGCCGTGTCGCGCGACCCGTCGGCGTTCTACGCCCAGGCCATGAAGCTGTACCGCAGCCGCAAGCCGATCGTGGCCGCGGTGGCGGGCGCGGCCATCGGCGCCGGCATGGGCCTGGCGCTGGTGGCGGACTTCCGCGTGACCTGCCGCGAGGCGCGCTTCAGCGCCAGCTTCAACCGGCTGGGCTTCCACCCGGGCTTCGGCATGAGCGTGACGCTGCCGCGCCTGGTCGGCGAGCAGCAGGCCGCGCTGCTGTTCTACACCGGCCGGCGCATCGGCGGCGAGGAAGCGGTGCGCATCGGGCTGGCCGACGAACTGGTCGCGCAGGACGAAGTGCTGGCGCGTGCGCTGGCGCTGGCGCACGAGATCGCGGCATCGGCGCCGCTGGCGGTGGAAAGCACGCGCGAGACGCTGCGCCTGGGGCTGGCCGAGCGCGTGACCGAGGCCAACCAGCGCGAACTGGCCATCCAGCGCGGGCAGTTCGCCACCGCCGATTTCCGCGAAGGCGTGGCGGCGATGGCCGAGCGCCGCGCGCCCGTGTTCCGGCGCTGCTGAGGGAGGCCGCATGGACAAACCGACCTCGGCAGCAAATTCGGCAGCGGCGCCGGCCGGCCCGCTGGACGGCATCCGCGTGCTCGACCTGACCTCGGTGGTGCTGGGCCCGATGGCCACGCAGGCGCTGGCGGACCTCGGCGCCGACGTCATCAAGATCGAAGGCCCCGAGGGCGACCTGATGCGCGCCAACGGCGTCTCGCGCCATGCCGGCATGAGCTCGATCTACCTCGCGCTCAACCGCAACAAGCGCTCGGTGGTGCTGGACCTCAAGCGCCCCGAGGGCGCGGCGGCGCTGCGGCGCCTGATCGCGGGCGCCGACGTGCTGGTCCACAACATGCGCGTGGCGGCCATCGAGCGGCTCGGCTTCGGCTACGCCGCGGTGGCGGCGCTCAATCCGCGCATCGTCTACTGCGTGGCCACCGGCTTCGGCCAGGACGGCCCGCACCGCGACAAGCCGGCCTTCGACGACATCATCCAGGCCGCCTGCGGGCTGGTGGCGCTGGGCTCGTCGGTGGGCGAGCGCCCCGAGTACGTGCCCAGCCTGATCGCCGACAAGACCACCGGGCTGGCGCTGGCCAACGCCGTGCTGGCCGCGCTGCTGCACCGCGAGCGCCACGGCGCCGGCCAGTCGGTGGAGGTGCCGATGCTGGAGACGATGGCCAGCTTCGTCATGGCCGAGCACCTGGCCGGGCTGACCTTCGAGCCGGCCACCGGCGCCGCCGGCTACGCGCGCCTGCTGCAGGGCGGGCGCCGCCCGGCGCAGACCGCCGACGGCTGGATCTGCGCGCTGCCCTATACCGACCGCCACTGGCAGGCCTTCTTCCATGCCGTGGGCCGCGACGACCTGGCCGACAAGTACGACATCGCCAGCCGCGCCCAGCGCAACGCCAATATCCGCGCGCTCTACCGGCACCTCGGCGAGATCACGCCGGCGCGCACCACGGCGCAGTGGATGGCGCTGTTCGAGCAGCTGGACATTCCCGCCACGCCGATCTACACGCCGGACGAGCTGCCCGGCCATCCGCATCTCGCGGCGGTCGGCCTGTTCCAGCAGACCGAGCATCCCACCGAAGGGCCGCTGCGCGAGATGCGGCCGGCGGCGCGCTTCTCCGCCACGCCGCTGTCGCTGCGCCGCCATGCGCCGGCGCTGGGCGAGCACACCGCGGAGGTGCTGCGCGAAGCGGGGCTGGCGCCGGAGGCGATCGCGCAACTGGCCGGCGGCGTGCCCGCCGGCGCGGCATGACGCACACCACGCACGTCACGCATATCACGCACACCATCAAAACGAGAGGAGACGAGGCATGAACTTCGCGCTGGATGAAGAGCACCAGATGCTCAAGGACCTGGTCGCGCGCTTCGTGCGCGAGCAGCTGATTCCGCTGGAGGCGGACGCGCTGGCGCGCGAGGCGCAGGGCGGCCAGCTCACGCTGCTGCCGCACGACCAGGCGCGGCTCGACGCGCTGTCGCGCGAGCTGGGCCTGTGGGGCCTGGACGCGCCGGCCGAGATGGGCGGCGCCGACCTGCCGGTGGTGGCGATGGTCGGCGTCAACGAGGAACTCGGCAAGACCATCACGCCCTACGACCTGCCGCCCGACTCGCCCAACCTGCGCATGCTGCTCAAGACCGCCGACGCGGACCAGCGCGCGCGCTACCTGGAGCCGTATGCGCGCGGCGAGACCATTTCCGCGATCGCCATCTCCGAGCCCGGCGCGGGCGGCGATCCGGCCATGATGTCCACGCGTGCCGAGCGCGACGGCGACGACTGGGTGCTCAACGGCCGCAAGATCTGGATCAGCCGCGCCGCGCGTGCCGACTGGACCATCGTCATGGCCGTGACCGACAAGGCGCGCGGCGCGCGCGGCGGCATCTCGGCCTTCCTGGTCGACCGCGGCACGCCCGGCTTCAAGGTCGAGCGGCGCATCCCGATGATCGGCGGCGCCTCCACCTACGAGGTGGTGCTGGAGGACTGCCGCATTCCGCACAGCCAGCTGCTCGGCCAGGAAGGCAAGGGCTTCGCGCCGATGCAGGCGCGGCTGTCGAGCCGGCGCGTGCAGATGGCGGCATGGTGCATCGGCCGCGCGCAGCGCGCGCTCGACATGCTGTGCGAGTACGCGCCGCAGCGCCAGACCTTCGGCGCGCCGCTGGCGGACCGCCAGGCCATCCAGTGGTGGGTGGCCGATGCCGCCACGCGCATCCACGCCTGCCGCCTGATGACGTACGACGCCGCCGCGCGCATCGACGCCGGCGACGAGGCGCGCACCCAGGTCTCGATGATCAAGGTGTTCGCCACCGAGATGGCCTGGGACGTGATCGACCACGCCATGCAGGCCTTCGGCGCGATGGGCATGACCAAGGAAATGCCGCTGCAGCAGATGGCAAACGAGACGCGCCTGATGCGCATCTACGAAGGGCCCTCGGAAGTGCACCGCTGGGTCATCGCGCGCGACCTGCTCGGCCTCAGGCGCTAGCGCAGGCGGCCACGGCGCCGCGATTCAACGCCACATCCGCACCATCCGCACCGGGAGGACCCACTGCCGGGCGGAGCATCAAGGAGACAGCATGACCCGATTCGATACCCGATCCACATCCCGGCCCGCATCCCGGTCCACAACCGGGCCGCGCACGCTCTCGCGCCGCCGCTTTGCCAGCCTCGTTGGCAAGGGCGCTCTGGCCGGCGCCGCGCTGGCGGCCTTTCCCGCCGCCGCGCTGGCGCAGCCGCAGGCCTTTCCCAACCGTCCGATCCGCTTCATCGTGCCGTTCCCGTCCGGCAGCGGCACCGACACCACCGCGCGCATGTTCGCCAAGAAGATCGGCGAGCTGACCGGGCAGGGCGTGGTGGTGGAGAACAAGCCCGGCGGCAACGGCTTCATCGGCGTGCAGACGCTGCTCAGCGCGCCGGCCGACGGTTACACGGTCTTCATCGGCAGCAACTCCACGCTGTCCACCAACGCCGCCATTTTCCGCAAGCTGCCCTACGATCCGCTGACCGACTTCACGCCGATCACGCTGTTGTCGCGCGGCCCGTGCCTGATCATCGTGCCCGCGAGTTCACCGTACCGCACGCTCAAGGACCTGATGGAAGACGCCCGCAAGCGGCCCGGCGCGCTCAACTATGGCACCGGTTCGATGTCCTACACGCTGTACAGCGAATGGCTCAACGAGCAGGGCCGCATGAAGACCACCGCGGTGCCCTACAAGGGCGCCGGCGACGCCATCAACGGCGTGATGGCCGCCAACGTGGACTTCGCCGTGGTCGACGCCAGCGGCGCGATCGAGCTGGTCAAGGGCGGCAAGGTGCGCGGCCTCGCCTACACCGCGCCGCAGCGCTCGCCGCTGCTGCCCGGCGTGCCGAACGCGGCGGAGGCCGGCGTGCCGGATTTCCTCGCCTACAACTGGGTGGCGGCCGCGGTCTCGGCCAGGACGCCGGCGCCCATCGCGCGCCGGCTCGGCGAGCTGTTCGCCGCCGCCGGCGCGGCCGACGACGTCAAGGAGTACTACCAGCACCAGTCCACCGCGCTGATCCTGTCGACGCCGGCGGAGCTGCACAACTACCAGAAGGAAGAAATCGCGCGCTGGAAGCGGCTGGCCGAGATCGCGAAGATCGAGTTGCAGTAGGGCGTGCTGCGCGGCGGCGAATGGCAGGGGGAGCCGCGCCGGCTCAGTCCCTTGCCTGGCCCCCGGCCGCCTTCGCCAGCCGCGCCTTGCGGCTTTTCACCAGCGCCGCCAGCAGCTCGCGCGTCTGGTCGAGGATGACCGCCGCCACGCGCTCGGTTTCCTGCTGGCCGATGTTTTCCCAGCCCAGCATGCTGAGCACCTGCCGGCGCATCATGCGGAACACCAGCACCTGGCCGTCGATGGTCAGCGTGCGGATGCGCGTTTCCTCGTCGTCGGCCGGCTTGCCGAGCAGGCGGCCGATGAGGCCGGAGGTGGCCGCGAACAGCCGGCGGTTCAGTCCCTTGTCGATCACGTCGAACGAGGCCGCGGGGCCGAGGCCGGCGCGTTCGCGCGCCATGAACATGCGCCAGTGCACGGCTTCGGGCACGTCGCAGGCGAACGAGGCGAAGCGCGCCTGGATGCCCAGGTAGGCGTCGGTCAGCGCGCGGTCGCCGGCCTGGGCGTCGGCCAGCACGGCCTCGGCGTGCGACACCACGTCTTCGAGGTGTTCCCACACGCGCTCGACGAAAAAGGCGATGCACGCCAGGTAGACGCCTTCCTTGCTGTCGAAGTAGTACTGCAGCGCGGGCGCGTTGACGCCGGCTTCGCGGGCGATGTCGCGGGTGGACGCGCCTTCGTAGCCGCGCTCGCCGAACAGGCGCAGCGCCGCGTCCACGATGCGCGCGCGCGTTTCTTCTCCGCGCTGGTATCCGCCTTCGGCTGCGGGGCGGTGTCTGGCCATGCTCGGGTCTCCTTTGTTGCGTGATGGCGGGGGCGGCGCCGCTATTGTGCGGCATGTGGCCGGTTTGCCGTGGACGGATCGCCGGCCGGCGCGTATTCATGTTGGGGCGGTCCCGCCGGCGCGGCGGCGGGGACGGTGCGCAGGGACGAAAATATACCACTTGACACATTTTTTCCAAATGGAATAATTGCGCCGACGGAACCTGTGAGCACCTATGCCTGCCAACGCCCCCACCGCCGACTCGCTCGGCAACCCGCCGCCGCGCGGCGACGCCGCGACTTCTCCCCGGACCCGGCCCGCCAGCCGCCGCCGCGCGATCCTGCTCGGCCTGCTTGCCGTGCTGGTGCTCGGCGCGCTCGCCTGGGGCGTGCGCTGGTGGCTGGTCGGCCGCTTCATCGAATCGACCGACGATGCCTATCTCCAGGCCGACAGCGTCACCGTGGCGCCGAAGGTGGGCGGCTACGTGGCCGAGGTGCTGGTGCGCGACAACCAGGTGGTCGAGGCCGGCCAGCCGCTCGCGCGGCTCGATGCGCGCCAGTACCAGGCCGCCGCCGACGAGGCGCAGGCCACGGTCGCCGCGCGCGCGGCCGACGTGGCGCGCGCCGAGGCCGACCTGGTGCAGCAGAAGGCCAATATCGCGCAGGCCGCCGCCGAAGTGACCGGCGCGCAGGCCAACGTGCGCTACGCGGCCTCGCAGGTGGACCGCTACGCGCCGCTGGTCAGGACCGGCGCCGAGACCGAGGAGCGCACCGCCGAGCTGCGCAACTCGCAGACCCGCGCCGCCACCACGCTGGCCGCCAACGAGGCGGCGCTGCGCGCGGCGCAGGTCCGCACCGGCACCTTGCAGGCGCAGATCGAGCAGGCGCGCGCGCAGTTGTCGGTGGCGCAGGCCGCCGCGCGCCGCGCCGCGCTCGACCTGCAGGACACCGTGGTGCGCAGCACGCTGGCCGGCCGCGTGGCCGACCGCGCGGTGCGCGTGGGGCAGTTCGCCCAGCCGGGCACCCGCCTGCTGACGGTGGTGCCGGTGCAGGACCTGTACCTGACGGCCAACTTCAAGGAAACCCAGGTCGGCCGCATGCGTCCGGGCCAGCCGGTCGTCATCCACGTGGACGCGCTGCCGGACGGCGACCTGCACGGCAGCGTGGAAAGCCTGGCGCCCGGCACCGGCGCGCAGTTCGCGCTGCTGCCGCCGCAGAACGCCACCGGCAACTTCACCAAGATCGTGCAGCGCGTGCCGGTGCGCATCCACATGGACATCCCCGCCAGCGCGCGCCCGGCGCTGGTGCCGGGGCTGTCGGTGACGGTCGACGTGGATACCCGCGGGCACGAGGTGCGCAGCGCCCGCGCGCCCGCCGCCGGGGCCGCTCATGGCTGAGGCGGCGGCCTCGACCGGCGCCGCCGCGGGCAGCGCCCCTGCCGCGCGGGCCACGGTGGCCAACGCCTCGGTGGCGGACTGGATCGCCGTGGCGGCCGGCTCGCTGGGCGCGCTGCTGGCCACGCTCGACATCTCCATCACCAACTCGGCGCTGCCGCAGATCCAGGGGCAGATCGGCGCGGCCGGCACCGAGGGCACGTGGATTTCCACGGGCTACCTGATGTCCGAGATCGTCATCATCCCGCTCACCGCGTGGCTGACGCGCGTGTTCGGGCTGCGCCGCTTCCTGATGTGGAACGCGCTGCTGTTTACCGCGTTCTCGATGATGTGCGGGCTGTCGCATACGCTGGGCGTGATGGTGATCGGCCGCATCGGCCAGGGCCTGGCCGGC
The DNA here is from genome assembly GCF_058789195.1 of Cupriavidus sp. FW216-B1. NCBI lineage: Bacteria > Pseudomonadati > Pseudomonadota > Betaproteobacteria > Burkholderiales > Burkholderiaceae > Cupriavidus > Cupriavidus sp. FW216-B1. Next base: position 241,380 of record NZ_JBYTEL010000008.1, read on the forward strand.
GGCGCCATGATTCCCACCGCGCAGACCATCGTGCGCACGCGGCTGCCGCGCCACCAGCTGCCGATCGGCATGTCGGCGTTCGGCCTGATCGTGCTGCTGGGGCCGCTGCTGGGGCCGGTGATCGGCGGCTGGCTGGCGGAGAACGTGGACTGGCGCTGGTGCTTCTTCGTCAATCTGCCGGTCGCCACGGTGCTGGTGGCGCTGCTGTACTTCGGCCTCAAGACGGACCGCGCCGACTTCAGGCAGTTCATCGACGCCGACTGGCTCGGCATCGTCGGGCTGACCATCGGCCTGAGCTCGCTGACCGTGGTGCTGGAGGAAGGGCAGCGCGAGCGCTGGTTCGAGTCGTCGATGATCGTGTGGCTGTCGCTGATCTCGGCCAGCGGCATCCTGATGATGCTGGTGGCGCAGTTCACCGCGAAGACGCCGATCGTGCGGCTGCGGCTGCTGCTCAACAAGAACTACGCCAGCGTGATCCTGATCGTGTCCACCGTGGGCGCGGGGCTGTACGGCGTGTCCTACCTGCTGCCGCAGTTCCTGGCGAGCATCGCCGGCTACAACGCCGAGCAGGCCGGCGGCATCATGCTGCTGTCCGGCCTGCCGGCCTTCCTGATGATGCCGGTGCTGCCGCGCATGCTCGGCCGCTTCGACATCCGCGTGCTGGTCATCACCGGGCTGCTGTGCTTCGTGGCCAGTTGCTTCCTGGACATCTCGCTGACCGCGCAGAGCGTGGGCCACGATTTCGCCGGCTCGCAGATCCTGCGCGGCTTCGGCCAGATCCTGGCGATGATGCCGCTCAACCAGGCCTCGATGGCGGCCGTGGCCACGCACGAGGCAGGCGACGCGGCCGGGCTCTACAACATGGCGCGCAACCTGGGCGGCTCGATCGGGCTGGCCCTGCTGGGCACGCTGATCGACCGCCGCAGCGCCTATCACGACGCCGTGATCCGCGAATCGGTCAGCGCCAACAGCCCGGTCGGGCAGGAGCACCTGGCCTCGAGCGCGGCGAGCTTCTTCGCCCAGCACGGCGACATGGCGCACGCCAAGCTGCAGGCGGCCGGCCAGATGGCGGCCACCATCGCGCGCGAGGCCGCCGTGATGACCTATTCCGAAACGTTCTACGCGCTCGGGGTGGCGCTGCTGCTGTGCATCCCGCTGGCGCTGCTGCTCAAGACGCCCAGGCAGGGCGCCCCTGTCTCTTCCGGTCACTGATCCATGAAGTTTCGCTTTCAACCCACGATGGCGGCGCTGGCCGTCGCGCTTGGCCTGGCAGGCTGCACCGTCGGCCCCGACTACCGCGGCGCGCCCGAGGTGGCCGGCACCGCCACGCGCGGCGCGTTCCCGCACGCGCCCGCCGGCGTGGACACGCAGGCGGCGCTGGCCGCCGACTGGTGGCGTGCGCTCGGCGACGCCCAGCTGGATGCGCTGATCGAGCAGTCGCTCGCCAACAGTCCCGACATCCGCGCCGCGCGGGCGCGCGTGCGGCAGGCCCGGGCCGGGCTGCGCGGCAAGCAGGCCAGCGAGCTGCCCAAGGTGGGCTTCGACGCGGCCATGCTGCGCACGCGCTCGCCGGACCTGAGCGCGCTCACCGGCGACGGCAGCGGCGGCGGGCGCGGCCCGCTCTCGCTCTATCTGGCCAGCTTCGACGCGAGCTGGGAAATCGACGTGTTCGGCGGCACGCGCCGCGCCATCGAGGCGGCCTCGGCCGAAGCCGACGCCAGCCAGGCCGAGCTGGCCGACGCGCACGTCCAGCTTGCCGCCGAGGTGGCGCAGGCCTACGTCAACCTGCGCGAGCAGCAATCGCGGCTGGACCACCTGCGCGACTCGGAGAAGCTGGAGGCCGACATGCTCGACCTGACCGAGCAGCGGCGCGGCCGGGGCGTGGCCTCGCAACTGGAAGTGGAGCGCGTGAGCACGCAGCTCGACGGCACGCGCTCCGACATGGCGCCGGTGCAGGCCAGGATCACCGAGCTGCTCGACGAGCTCGCCATGCTCAGCGGGCGCGAGCCCGGCGCGCTCGACGCGCAGTTGCGGGACGCGCGCGCCATGCCGGCGATCCCCGCGACCGTGGCGGTGGGCGATCCCGCGGCGCTGCTCAAGGCGCGGCCCGACATCCGCGCCGCCGAGCGCCGGCTGGCCTCGCAGCACGCCCAGATCGGCGCGCACGAGGCGGACTGGTTTCCCAAGCTCTCGCTGCTCGGCTCGCTCGGCTTCAGCGCCGCCGACCCCGGCCACCTCGCGCGCAAGGACAACGCCACCTGGCTGACGCTGCCGCGCCTGCAGTGGAACCTCCTCGACTTCGGCCGCGTGGCCGCCGGCGTGGCGGGCGCCGAGGCCGGGCGCGACGAGGCGCTGGCCAACTACGAAAGCACGGTGCTCAAGGCGCTGCGCGATGCCGACGTGGCGCTCGCGCGCTACGGCCACCAGCGCGAGAACGTGATCGTGCTGCGCCGCCGGGAGGCCTCGGCCGAGCGCGCCGCCGACCTCACGCGCCAGCGCTACCGCGCCGGCACCGCCACCATGCTCGAATGGCTCGACGCCGAGCGCACCCGCGTGCGGGCCCAGCAGGACCGCATCGCGGGCGACGCCAGCCTGGTCGGGGATTTCGTCTCGCTGCAGAAGTCGCTCGGACTGGGCTGGCGGCCGGCGGGCTAGCGCGGGCCGGCCCGTTCAGTTCAGCGACGACGCGCCGCCGTCGCCGTAGTCCTTCCACCAGTCGAACTGGCCGTCGCGCTGGTGGACGTAGAGCACCACGCGGTTCTCCTGCGCCACCGCGGTGCCGGCCTCGATCGCCGCTTCGCGCGAGACGCACGTGGTGACGCGGCCGACGCCTTCCACGGCGACGGTCCAGTATCCTTCGCTGCTCAAAACCACGTGCACATTCGAATTGGCGGACGTGTTCATGTCGGGCGGCCGCCGGGCCGCGGCGCGGGCATGCCGGGAAGCCCGCGTGGCGGGGCCGCGCCATGCGGGCGGAAGTGGTGTATCCGGGGTCTCAAGCCGTCGAGCTCCAGCGCAGGCGAACCGGCGGCTGCCGGTTCCAGATGACGAGTATAGGTGCTGGCGGCAAGTTCACGATCGTGCGCGCGCCCGGCGCGAGGTGGGTGCGAGACGGGTGCGAGACGGGTGCGAAACGGGTGCGAAACGTGCGGCATGCGCTGCTCCCCGGCCTCGCGGCGCCGCGTGCCGCGCCTGCCTTGTCGCAGAGCCCGGTCAGCCTGTGCTTTAGCCGGCCGCGAGCCGCGGATCGAAGTCGAATTCGATGCGGATGCCGCCGGGCTCGCAGATCATGGCGTGCCGCTTCGGCCCCGCGCCCAGCAGCTCGGGCGCGAACTCGACGGTCACGCCGGGCCACGCCGAGGCGCGCGCGAAGACTTCGTCGAGTTGCGCTTCGGTGGCCACGCGCAGCGCGAGGTGGTGCAGGCCCACGTTCGCCTTGCGGTCGAAGCGCGTGAAGGCCGCGGTGTCGGCGACCTGCCACAGCGTCACCAGCAGCTTGCCGTCCGAGACGAACGCCGCCGGGTAGTCCGGCTTCTCGCCGACCTGCTGCCAGCCCAGGCACCGGATGAAGAAGTCGCGCGTGCGCGCCAGGTCCGGCACGCTCAAGCCGATATGGTCGACGCCGAGGGTCAGGGATGCATCGTTCATGGTTCCGCCTTTCCAGGATGGCCAGCCCCCGAGGCGGGGGCACCCGTGCATCCTGTAGCGTCGGTGCGGCGGCGTCAAGGCGCCGCGGGGATCCGGCTGGCTACCGTTCGTCGTAGCTCACGACGACCCGGCTCGACACCGGGTGGCACTGGCAGGTCAGCACGAAGCCATCGTCGATCTCGCGCTGCTCGAGCGTGTAGTTCTTCTCCATCCTCACCTCGCCTTCGAGCACCCTGGCCCGGCAGGTACAGCACACGCCGCCCTTGCAGGCGTAGGGCAGGGCGAGGCCGGCCTTGAGGCCGACGTCGAGCACGCTGATGCCCTCGTAGGGCAGCCGCAGCCGGCGCGTCTTGCCGTCGATGACGAGTTCGAGGTCGGCGGCCGGCATGTCGTCGGGGATTGCCACCTGCGCCACGCCCGCCTGCGGCAGCGGCGTGCCGAAGCGTTCCACGTGCACCTTCCCGGGAGGCACGCCGGCGGCCTCGAGGGCGGCTTCGGCGGCGTCCATCATCGGCGCCGGGCCGCAGATGAAGGCTTCGTCGATCTCGGCGGCCGGCACGAGTGTGCGCAGGAACGCCGCGCACTTGTCCTGGTCCAGCACGCCGTTGAACAGGTCGACTTCCTGCAGGTCGTCGGACAATACGTGATACAGCGAGAACCGGCTCATGAAGCGGTTCTTGAGGTCTTCGAGCTCCTCCGCGAACATGATGGCGTCGACGCTGCGGTTGCCGTACACCAGCGTGAAGCGGCTGGTCGGCTCCATCTCCAGCGTGGTCTTGATGATGGCCAGCACGGGCGTGATGCCGGAGCCGCCGGAGAACGCGACGTAGGAGCGCGACAGGTCGGCGTTCAGGTGCGTGAAGAAGCGGCCGTCGGGGGTCATCACGTCGATCTCGTGGCCCGGGCGCAGCGTGTCGAAGGCGAAGTTCGAGAAGCGCCCGCCGCGCACGCGCTTGATGCCGATGCGCAGCTCGCCGTCGCGGTCGTAGTCGGTGACGCCGACGCAGATCGAGTACGAGCGGCGCGTTTCCTCGCCGTCGAGGTGCGTCTTGAGCGTGACGAACTGGCCTTGCGTGAAGCGGTACGCCTCGCGCAGCGCGTCGGGGACCTCGAACGAGACGGTGACGGCATCGGCGGTTTCGGGCCTTACCTCGCGGATACGCAGCGGATGGAATTGCGGAGTCGCCATGATGTCGGTCCAGGTCAGTACGGTTTGAAGTAGTCGAACGGCTCGCGGCAATCGAGGCAGCGGTACAGGGCCTTGCACGCGGTCGAGCCGAACTGGGCCAGGCGCTCGGTGTGGACGGAGCCGCATTGCGGGCAGGCCGGTGTGGCACCGGCGGCACCGGCGGCACCGGCGCGCGGCACGAAGCGGATGGCGGCCTCGGCGGGCGCGGGCTGGCCGGCGCAGTGGCCCAGCGGCGGCGCGATGCCGTAGCGGCGCAGCTTCTCGCGCGCCTCGGCGGTGATCCAGTCGGTGGTCCAGGCCGGCGCCAGCACGGTGGCGACGCGGTGCGGCACGATGCCCGCCGCGGCGAGCGCCCGCTCGATGTCCTCGGCGATCTGCGACATGGCCGGGCAGCCCGAGTACGTGGGCGTGATGACGACTTCGACCGCGCCGTCGGCGCCGCGCCGCACCGCGCGCAGGATGCCCAGCTCGCGCAGCGAGACCACGGGGATCTCGGGGTCGGACACCGTTTCCAGCACGGCCCAGGCTTGTTCCAGCGTGGCGTCCGGCCGGGCGGTGACGGCGGTGGCGATGGCGGTGATAGTGGCGGCGGCGTTCATGACGGCCTACCAGGTGGCGCCCGGGTGCTGGCGCGCCAGCGACTGCATCTCGGCCAGCAGGAAGCCCATGTGCTCGGAGTGCTCGCCGTGCTTGCCGGCGGTGACGTGCCGGACCGGGGCCGGCGCCGCGAGCGTGGCCTCGGCCAGCGTCGCCGCCACGTCCTGCTGCCACGCGGCCTGGAGGTCCGCGTTGAGCGGGCCGATGCCGGCCGCGGCCGCCGCCGTCTCCACGGCGTCGGCCGAGAAGAACTCCGCGGTGTACGGCATCAGGTAGTCGACCGCGGCCTGCGCGCGCCGGTGCGATTCCGCGGTGCCGTCGCCGAAGCGGACCAGCCATTCGCCGGCGTGCTGCAGGTGATAGCGGGCCTCCTTGAGCGACTTCGCGGCGATCGCCGCCAGCTGCGCGTCGGCGGAGGCGCGCAGCGCGGACCACAGGTGGCACATCAGCGCCGCGTAGAGGAAATTGCGCGTGATGGTCACGGCGTAGTCGCGCGCGGCGCGCGCCGTGCCGGCCAGCGGCCCGGCGTGCGGCAGCTCGGTCAGCGTGTAGTTGGCGAACTCGCGCTCGCCGCGGAAGTAGGCGTAGCTGTCCTCGGTCTTGCGCGCGCCGCCGGCGGCCTCCTCGAGCGCCGCCGCGTGGGAATACAGCAGGCGGGCCTGGCCGATCAGGTCCAGGCTGATGTTGGCCAGCGCGATGTCTTCCTCCAGCGCCGGGCCCTGGCCGCACCATTCGCCGTTGCGCTGGCCGAGGATCAGGGCGTTGTCCGCGAGGCGCAGCACGTAGGACAGATGCGCGGCGGCAGCCGTGGGCATGGTGGTCATGGTGTTCGTCGTGGGCATGGTGGTCGTGGCCCGCCTTACATGTGGTCGACTTCGGCGGGCAGCACGAAGAAGGTCGGGTGGCGGTAGATCTTGTCGCCGGCGGGTTCGAACAGCGATTCCTTGTCGGCCGGGTCGGACGCCGTGATGGCCGCCGACGGCACCACCCAGATGCTCACGCCTTCCTGGCGCCGCGTGTAGACGTCGCGCGCCATGCGCAGCGCGGTGGCGGCGTCGGCCGCGTGCAGGCTGCCGCAGTGCTTGTGGTCCAGGCCCTGCTTGCTGCGGATGAAGACTTCCCAGATCGGCCATTCCTTGCTCATTGCTGTCTCCTGTGCGGTTGCGGGCGGTTGCTGGCGCTGGCGGCTCAGGCGGCTTGCCTGCGCGCGCGCGCCGCCTGCTTTGCGGCGTAGGCCAGCGCGGCCTCGCGCACCCAGGCGCCGTCCTCGTGCGCCTTCACGCGGGTGGCGAGGCGCTCCTTGTTGCATGGCCCGTCGCCGTTGACGACGCGCCAGAATTCTTCCCAGTCGATGGCGCCGTAGTCGTATGCCTTGCGCTGCGCGTTCCATTTCAGGTCGGGGTCGGGCAGCGTCACGCCGAGAACCCTGGCCTGCTCGACGATGGCATCGACGAACTTCTGGCGCAGGTCGTCGTTGGAGATGCGCTTGATGCCCCACCGGAACGACTGCCCGCTGTGGATCGAGTCCTTGTCGCTCGGCCCGAACATCATCAGCACCGGCCACCACCAGCGGTCCACCGCCTGCTGCACCATGTCGCGCTGCGCCTGCGTGCCCTTCATCATCGCCAGCAGGGCGTCGAAGCCCTGGCGCTGGTGGAACGACTCTTCCTTGCAGATGCGGATCATGGCGCGCGCATACGGACCATAGGTGCAGCGGCACAGCGGGATCTGATTCATGATCGCCGCGCCGTCGACCAGCCAGCCGATCACGCCCACGTCAGCCCAGGTGGGGGTGGGGTAGTTGAAGATGCTCGAATACTTGGCCTTGCCGGCATGCAGCGCGTCCACCAGCTGGTCGCGCGACACGCCCATCGTCTCCGCCGCGCTGTACAGGTAGAGGCCGTGGCCGCCTTCGTCCTGCACCTTGGCCAGCAGGATGGCTTTGCGCTTGAGGCTGGGCGCGCGGCTGATCCAGTTGCCCTCGGGCTGCATGCCGATGATCTCGGAATGCGCGTGCTGCGAGATCTGGCGGACCAGCGTCTTGCGGTAGGCCTCGGGCATCCAGTCCCGCGGCTCGATCTTGCCGTCGGCGCGCATCACCGCGTCGAAGCGGGCCTGCTCGGGAGAAACCTCGGTGTTGTCCGCGGCGGCCGGCTGCTGGCCGCCCGGGAGATCAAGGGACTGGGTGTACATGGGGAAGCTTCCTGGGGGACTGGTGACTGAGTATATTGATAAGCCGACCGTTCGGTCGATGAATTATGAAAATTAAATGAGAGAAAACAATAGTTAGTGGCTCTTGCAGGTGAACCAACCGGCACCCAAAACCAGGGCAAGGCGCACGAAACGCCCCGCAAGTTGATTGTTTTTTGTCGCCGAATAAATTTCTATGACTGAATGAAACTAATTATCATTTAGAATGTGCTCCTTCTTTAGCGCCTCTTCAGGCGGGATCAGAGAAAGAAAGGGAGCGTAGTGATGATGGTTGAGAACAGTGTGGCGCAGGCGGCCTCGCGGCGGTTCGCGCGTTGCCTGACGGCGGCGGCGGCGCTTGCGCTGCTGGGGGCGCCCGACGCGCTGCGGGCACAGGAAGCCGGCACGCCGGCGCCGGGCGAGGGCGGCAAGGCCGAGGTGACGCTCGACACGGTGCAGGTCACGGGCAACTGGCTCGGCACCGGCCTGGAGAACAGCGTGCGGACCTTCCCGGGCGCGCGCACGGTGGTGGAGGCCGAGTCCATCCAGGAATCGGGCGCGACGAGCATCAGCGACGTCATGCGGCGCATTCCCGGCGTCCAGGCGACCGACAATTCCGGCACGGCGGGCAGCGCCATCTCGCTGAACATCGGCGTGCGCGGCCTGACCGGCCGCTACACGCCGCGCTCGACGGTGCTGCTCGACGGCATCCCGATGGCGGTGGCGCCCTACGGCCAGCCGCAGCTCTCGTTCGTGCCGGTCAGCCTGGAGAACATCGAGTCGATCGACGTGGTGCGCAGCGGCGGCGCGGTGCGCTACGGCCCGCAGAACGTGGGCGGCGTGATCAACTTCACGACGCGGCCGATCCCGACCACGCCGGGCCTGAGCGGCGATGCCTCGGTGCGCCAGAACATCTACACGCAGGGCGGGGGCCTGAACACGCAATACAGCGCCTTCGTCGGCACGCAGCTCGACAGCGGCCTGGGCCTGGCGCTGCTGTATTCCGGCATGACGGGGCGGGAGTGGCGCGCGGGCAGCGACGACAACGTCAACGACCTCGCGCTGAAGTACCGCTACGCGATCAACGGCACCTCGGAGGTGTACGGCAAGTTCTCGTACTACGACGTGAAGTCGCGCACGCCGGGCGGCCTGACGGTGGCGCAATACAACGCCAACCCGTTCCAGAACACGCGCCCGACCGACTACTGGAGCGGCAACCGCACGGCGTTCGACATCGGCTACATCAACACCTTGTCGGACGCGCAGGAATTCGAGATCCGCGCCTACTACAACGACAGCTATCGCCAGAGCACGCTGATCAGCGGCGCGCAGCTGTCGCACCAGCCGCGCAACTACCAGACCTTCGGCGTGGAGCCGCGCTACACCCAGCGCATCGGCCTGGGCCCGACCACGCATGACGTGACGGTCGGCTATCGCTACATCCGCGAGCGCGGCGACGACAACAGCTTCAACCAGAGCCTGTCCACCGGCATCAGCGGCCCGACCACCACCTTCGACAATGCCACCGACGCGCACGCGGCGTACATCGACGACCGCATCGCGTTCGGCAACTGGCGCCTCACGCCGGGCCTGCGCTTCGAGCACATCGAATCGACCCGCCAGCAGCGCGGCACCGCGCAGCAGTTCGACACGGTCAACAACAAGCCGCTGCCGTCGGTGAACCTGTCCTACCTGGTCAACCATGCGTGGACGATCTTCACCGACTACAGCACGTCGTTCGGGCCGGTGCAGAACCTGCAGCTCAACTCGCAGACCGCCAGCAATCCGCTGCAGCCGGAAGTGGCGCGCACCTTCGAGGTCGGCACGCGCTGGCAGGACAGCAAGATCAAGGCCGAGCTGACCGCCTTCAAGATGAAGTTCGACAACCAGATCCTGCAGGTGCCCGGCATCGTGCCGGCCACCTTCCAGAACATCGGCGCGACGCACCACGACGGCGTCGAACTGGCGCTCGACTACACCTTCGACCGCAAGGGCCCGCTGTCCGGCCTGAACGTCTACGCGAACTACACCTACACCAGGGCGATCCAGAAATCGGGCGCGACCTCGGGGCTCGACGTGCCGTTCTACTCGCGCAATACCGACACGCTCGGCGCGCGCTACGCACTGCGCAACTGGACCTTCAACCTGTCCACCACGCACCAGAGTTCGCAGTACTCCGACCTCGCCAACACCGTGGCCGAGTCCGCCGACGGCAGCGTGGGCCGCATCCCGGGCTTCCGCCTGTGGAACATCCAGGCCATGTTCAAGGTGCCGCAGCACAAGAACAGCGAAATCAGCATCGGCCTGAACAACCTGTTCGACAAGCGCTTCTATACGCGCAACGTCGACGGCAACGCGGGCCGCATGGTCGGCGCGCCGCGCATGGTGTACGTGCAGGCGCGCCTGGGGTTCTGAGGGACCTCGGCGCAGGGGCTCCGGCCACCGGGGCATGCCGTCCGGCGCGAGCCTGGCGGATGCCTCGCCCGGCTGGCCCATACAGGCCGTGCTCCGTCCGGCGGGCTCGCCTTGGCGCCCCGATGGCGGGCTATTCGCTGGGCGCGCCGCGCTTGTGCGCGACCAGCTGCATGAGGCGCAGGTCGCGCCAGGCCTGGCGCGCCGCGCGCTGGTCGGCGGGCAGTTCGGCAAGGCGCTCCTGTTCGAGCTTGCCGATCAGCGCATCGTCCCATTGCCGCGGCGTGGCCTGCTTTGCGATGTCGAGGTAGAGCGGGCCATAGCGCCCGCAATAGTCGCGCAGGCCGCCCGGCGCGTTGAGGTCGATGGTCTCCATCGGCCCCATGAACGACCAGCGCAGGCCGAGTCCGTCCTTGACCGCCTTGTCGATGTCGGCTCCGCTCACATAACCGTCTTCCACCAGCCGGAACGCTTCGGCGAGCAGGGCGCCTTGAAGGCGGTTGACGATGAAGCCCTGGATCTCGCGCTTCACGATGATCGGCACCTGGCCCGCGCGCGCATAGATGGCGCTTGCGCGCTCGATCACGTCCGGGTCGGTCCACGGCGCCGGCACCAGTTCGACCAGCGGCACCACGGACGGCGGATTGATCGGATGGCCGACGAAGTAGCGCCGCCGGCCGGCCAGGTCCTCGGTGAAGCTCGACGCCGGAATGCCCGAGGTCGAGCTGGCGATCAGCGTGTCGGGCCCCGCGAGCTTGTCGAGCAGCGCGTAGACTTCGCGCTTCGCGGCAACGGTTTCCCGCACGTTTTCCTGCACGAAGTCCGCGCCGCGCATGGCTTCCTCGAGCGACTGCGTGACGCGCACCCGCTCGATCACGGATTCCGGCGCTTCGCCGATCAGGCCGAGCTCATGCTGCCCGGCCAGCGCGGCCAGGATGGTGCCGCGCGCGGTGGCCACCGCGTCCTTGTCGACGTCGTACAGCGTCACCGTGTGGCCGGCGCGGGCGAACACCGATGCCCAGGCGCAGCCGATCAGGCCGGCGCCAATGATTGCGATTTTTTCCATCGTCGAGTGTTCCTGTTGTTGCGGCTGTTGTTGCAACTGTTGTTGCGATGTTCCCCAGCGGGAACGATTGGCGGGGGAGGTTGCGCGCCGGCCTGCGCCGCGCCGGCGCGGCGGGTCAGTTCATGGTGATGTGCCCGTCCTTGATGACCTTGCCCCATTTGGCGATCTCGGTATCGACGAACCTGGCCAGCTCCTCCGACGAGCCGCCGCCGGCCTGCGCGCCCTGCTCGACGAGCGCGGCCTTGAGCTCGGGGCTGCGCAGCACGGCGTCGGCATCCTGCTGGATCTTCTTCACGATCGCCGGCGGCGTGCCGGCGGGCGCGAACAGCGCGCTCCAGGTGTAGGCGCTGAAGCCGGGCAGGCCGCTTTCGGCCACGGTCGGCGTGTCGGGCCAGGACGAGTCGCGCTGCTCGGTGCCGATCGCCAGCAGCTTGAGCTTGCGGTTCTTCACCTGCGGCCCGGACGACAGCGCCGCGTCGAACAGGATGTGGCAGGTGCCGGCGATGGTGTCGACGATGGCCGGGCCGCTGCCCTTGTAGGGCACGTGCGTGAGCTGGGGCAGGGCGGCCATCGACTTGAAGAGCTCCCCGGCCAGGTGCGAAGGCGACCCCGGGCCGATGGAGCAATAGTTGGCGGTGCTCTTGTTCGCCTTGGCCCAGGCGATGAACGACTTCACGTCGTTGTAGGGCGCGTTGGCCGGCGCCACCATCAGCAGCGGGATCGTCATGCCGCGCACGATGGGCACGAAATCCCTGACCGGGTCGTAGGGCAGTTTTTCGAACAGGCTGACGTTGATCGTATGCGGGCCGTTGCCGTTCATCAGCAGCGTGTAGCCGTCCGGATCGGCGCGGGCCGCGACCTCGGTGCCGATGATGCCCGATGCCCCGCCGCGGTTGTCGACCACGACGGCCTGGCCCCAGCGCTTGGTCAGGCCCTTGGCGAGCAGCCGCGTGAGGATGTCGGTGGAGCCGCCGGCCGGGTAGGGCACCACGATGCGGACCGGCTTGTCCGGATACGGCCCGGCCGCCTGCGCGGCGCCGGCGCCGAGCACAGCGCCGACCAGGCAACTGGCGAGGGCGAACTTGGATTTCATGTTGTCTCCTTCTTGGCCGCTTCTGTCGAGCGTGCCTGTTGTATCTGCTGTCGGGCTTTGCCGCGAACGGGGGTCAGGCCGCGGCGCGCTGGGCCCACAATTCCGGCAGGACGTCTTCCAGCCCGTCCACGAGGGAGGCGGAAATGGTGGTGCGCACGATGGAGCGGGGCAGGGTTCCGCCCCAGGGGCGGCCGCGGTGCATCGTGGCGCGGTTGTCCCACATGATCACGTCGCCCGGGCGCCAGGCGTGCACATAGGTATGGCCGGGTTCGGTGGCGCGCGCGACGAGGCTCTCCAGCAGCGCCGCGCCCTCCTGCGGCGCCATGCCTTCGATGGCGCCCGCGTGCGAGGCGAGGTACAGGGCGCAGCGGCCGTTGACCGGATTGCGCCAGGTCAGGCGGCGGCGCACCGGGGGCAGGGCAGCGTGCTCCTCCGGCGTCATCATGCCGGGATCGATCTTGTTGCGCGAGGTGGCGTAGCTGTGGATGGCGACCGCATCGCGCAGCCGGGACTGCTCCGCGGCGTCCAGGCGCTCCCAGGCGGCGCGCGTGGAGGTGAACTCGGTCTCGCCGCCCTGTTCGGGAATGACGCGGGCCGACAGCACCGAAGCCAGCGCCGGCAGGCGCTTGAACGAGCTGTCGGTATGCCATAGCTGGTTGGCGCGCGCCACGATCATCGCCATGTCCCGCAGCGGCACGACCTGCCCGTCGGGGCCGATGTTGTTCATCCGCGAGTAGAACGTGCCATGCCCGACGGAGCCGACCTTGACCAGCTCGAGCGGGCCGAAGCCACGCGAGAAGGTGGCCTGGATGTCGTCGCTGATCGGCTGGTCGCGCCAGACCAGCAGCGAATGCTCTTCGAACGCGGCGCGTACCGCCGCGAAGGCATCGGCATTCGATACCGCGTCGATCAGGTTGATGCCGCTGATCTCCGCCCCAAACTCTTCGTGCAATTGCTCGATGCGCATGACTTGTCTCCTTTTCTTGTGCGTAGCGGGGCGCCATCGCGGCGCCCGGTTACGTGGCAAAAAGTCTAGCACCGCGCCCTGGGCGGACAGGCGGGAAAGGCGCCTCCCGCCTGCATTTACACATATATGAAAGGAGGGGAAGCGGTCAGCAGGGAGCGGCTTCGGAACGAGCGGTGCCGGCGGGGACTTCCAAGCCGCCGGCCGGCCGCGGCGCGGCCGTGTCCAGTGCCGCGATGCCCTCGCGCATCGCGTGTATGACACGCTCCTGGATGGTCTCCAGGCGCTCGACCGGGCCGGAGACGGCCAGCGCGAACAGCCGGCCGAAGCGCCGCTCGGGCAGCACCATGCAGATGCCGCCGGCGCCCGGCTCGAGCGTGTGCTTGTTGAACAGGTAGCCATCGCGGCGGCCCTGCTCGACATGCGCCATCAGCTCGGCGAGCTTCACCTTCCGGGCCGGATCGGGCTCGTGGAAGTTGATGCGGCGCACCAGCTCCTCGATCTCCGCATCGGTGCGCGCGCCCAGCATGATCCAGCCGCTGCCGGAGCGGGCCAGGGGCCGGATCGTGCCGATCGGGACCGAGTACCAGATCGGCAGGCGCGAGGGAATCAGGTAGACGTACTGGACGTAGAGGTCGCTCTGCGCGCTGAGCGTGATGCACTCGCCGAACGCCTCCGACAACTGCTGCATCAGCCGCAGCACTTCTTCGTTCTGGCCGAAGATGGCCTGCTGAATCCAGTTGCCCAGCGAGGTGATGCGCATGGTGGGCATGTAGGTGCGCGAGAACCGGTCGTAGTCCAGGTAGCCGAGCGCGACGAGGCTCTTGAGCACCGCGGACGCGCTCGACGGCGGATAGCCGAAGCGCTGGGTGAAGTCCTTCAGCGCCATAGGGCGCTGCACGTTTTCAAACGCCTCGAAGATTTCGAAGACGCGTTTCGATGTCTTGATCGGAGATTCGGGCATGGCTGGGGGCTAGGGCACTAGGCGGGCCGATCGGCCTCTTTGGCGTGTTGCCCATGATACGAGCCTTTGGCACCGGTACGGAACCGAGGGTTGTACTAGGCCGGCATCGCGGACCCGGCATGACAAGCGGTCGATGGGCGTCTTTTCATTTGTTATTGACACATCGATCCATAATCACTATCGTTGCCGGCATGGTGAGACCACGGGAATTCGATCGCGACGCCGCGCTGGCCACGGCAACCAGGCTGTTCTGGGCCAAAGGCTTCGCCGCGACGTCGACCGACGATCTGCTCAAGGCGATGGGCATCGGCCGGCAGAGCATGTACAACGCCTTCGGCGACAAGCGGCAGTTGTACCTGGAAGTCCTGCAGACCTATCAGCAGAACGTGCTGGCGGGGCATCTGAAGCGGCTGAACGCAGCCGCGTCGCCGTTGGACGGCATGCGTGAACTACTCCGCGGGCTTATTGCCGACGACGACGGGCAACGGGCGCTGGGCTGCCTCGGGGTGTGCGCGGTGGGCGAGTTCGGCACCACGGATGCCGAGGTCCTCGACATGGCGCATCGCGTCGCCGTGACACTCGGGGCACGCATCGTGGAGCGGATCCGGGAAGCGCAGGAGATCGGCGAGATCGATCCCGCTGCCGATCCCGCGCAGGCCGCCGCCTTCATCCAGACGACGATGGCCGGTCTGCAGGTTGCCGCCCGCGCCGGCGCCGACCGGGAAGCGCTGCACACGCTCGCGGAATTCGCTGTTGGCCGCCTCAAGGCGGTTTGAGAATCTGGCGCGCGCCTCGCCAGCGAGGCAGGCGCTTTTTTTTTGGTCTGTTATTGACTGATTGATCCATAAAGGAAGGAAAAATGAACCAGGCAAGTGCACAGGCACGCAAGGCAGCACTCGTATTCGGCGGCTCGCGCGGCATCGGCGCGGCAATCGTCGACCGTCTCGCCACGGATGGCTTCGCTGTCGCATTCACCTATGTGTCGAGCGCCGACAAGGCGAAAATCCTCGTCGATCGCATCGCGGAGCAGGGCGGCCAGGCACTCGCGATACAGGCCGACAGCGCCGACCCGGCCGCGATCCGCAACGCCGTCGCACAGGCGGTGGAGCGATTCGGCGACATCGACGTGACGGTCGTCAACGCGGGCGTCTTCCGCATGGGCACCATCGACGCGGTCAGCCTCGAGGATCTCGACCTGATGCTGAACGTCAACGTCCGCGGCGTGTATCTGTCGATCCAGGCCACCGTGCCGCATCTGAAGCCCGGCGCGCGCGTGATCACGATCGGCAGCAATGTCGCGCTCCACACCCGCACGCCCGGCGCCAGCGTGTATCAGCTAACCAAGACCGCGCTCGCCGGCATGGTCAAGGGCATCGCGCTCGATCTGGCGCCGCGAGGCATCACCGTCAACAACATCCAGCCCGGCCCCACGGAAACGGACATGACCGCGGGCGCGCTCGACATGCTGGCGGGAATGAATCCGCTGAAACGAGTGGCGCAGCCCGGGGAAATTGCCGGTCTTGTTGCTTATCTTGCGGGGGATGAGGCGGGTTACGTTACCGGGGCAAGTCTGACTATTGATGGGGGTTTTACGCTGTAGCTTTAGCGTGGGGGCGCGGCCGTCGCTTTGCTGCCGGCTTGCGTGGGCGGGTTCGGTGTTGGGGGATGGTGGATTTTGGGTGGGTGCGGTTTTCTTGAGTGCCTGGAAGCTGGGGTTGGTCATGGTGGTTCTGGCATCTGATTTTCGCATAATGATGATTATGTCAAATCGTAGGCGACTTTGGCAGGCACTACAAAAGGCGATCCGAGCAATCCAAACAAGCCCGAAACTGGCACCGAGCTGACCTGCAACAGGCCAACAAATCCAACACCTCCCTCTTTGAAACGCCTGCATCTAGCAGGCGTTTTTTCTTATGTACGATCTTCCGGTAGTATCGACGTCGAGCTGCATCCTGAATCCCACGCCGTAGCGTCCGAATGAAGTAGTACAGATGCCGAATCTCCCTTGCCGTCTCTCGCTTTTCCTCTTCCGACATGCACCCCCGTCAATTTCTAGCGCTGGCTCTAATTCTCGTGTCGAGCCTAGCAAACGGCACAACCAAGTGCCGCAATGGAAACAAAATACTCTATATCGATGACGTTTGCCCAGCCGGCTACACCAACATCACCACATCACCAGGGGGCAGCGTTTCCACAGTCGGCAAGAGCGCAATCGTCAAACAACAAGAAAAGGCATACCTCGCCAGCCGCGAGTCAGAACAACACGCCTACCAGACTCAGATAGCGCGCGATCAAGCGCAAATAGCACAGACAGAAAACAGCCGCAGAAGCCAATGCGACGCCATAGAGAGCGGAATACGAGCCAACGAAAACGCTATGCGACAGGTCAATGCATGGCAAAACATGGACCACCTCAAACGAAACCACCAGTCTCTACGTGATCAGCAATTTCAGCTCAGCTGCGGCCGCGGATAAACACAACTAGGAACGCAAGAGCGCCACGAGCCCTCAGAGCAACGCCATGAGAGCACAAACGCGGCGGGAGATTGGCCTTCGGCCCGGCTTGCAGAGAGAGGGGGTCAACGGCTCGCGAGCTGCGACGCCAAATGAAAAACGCCCGACTGATCGGACGCTTTTTCGTTACCGTTTCCGTTACGCTCACTTTTTCGTTACTGCCTTGCGCGTAACGGTTTCGTCCTTCTCCCACCCAGCCAGAATTTCCGCCGTGGTCTGCCCCATCACAGCACGCTCAAGATCTTCGCGCAGCCCCTTCGACAACGCCAGCTCACCGGCCACAAGCTCAGGCCAAGCCGATGCCTTAACGATACGCGCCACCGACTCACTGCGACGGACCTTGCACGCCTCATCCAGCAGCGACAGCAACGCCTCAAACTGCTGCGCATTTACGTTACCAGCAGGCGTAACGGATTTTTCGGCGTCCTTCTTCGCAACGGCCAGCTCGGCCTGGAGCTTGTCCACGGCAGCAAACGCCTTGCTCCGCTCCTCTTCAGCATATGCCAATTGACCCTGCAGCTGACCTATCTGCGACACCTTCCGATGGACCGTATCCGACAGATCTTGGATCTTCTTACGATCCACCTCGCCGCCTTCATCTACGCGAGCCTGCATAGCCCGCAGTGGCACGAGTTCGTCAGTCATCTCATCGATGGTCTCGTACGCTTCGGCCAGCTCGGCACGCAAATCCTCGACCTCGAGGCGGCACTCATCGTATGTGTCGACCAACGTCGATGCCTGCGAGACAGATAACGTTACGTCTCGAGAGTTACGAATATTCGCCTTGCGAGCACGGTAAGCAGCCTGACGTTGCGCATTGGTCAACGCCCCTTCCTTGCGCGGACGGCCCCGGCCACGCTTCACCGTCACCTCAAGCTCACCAGTCACATTATCCGTTACGTCACGCATATTCGGCTCCCTGTCTATGTTTGTATTTTACGTTACCCGTAACGATAATTCAATTGCCGTTACACTTTACCCGTAACGAAAATTACGCACCAGCAGCCTGACTCGGCTGACGCTAGACGCCTGAAACGCCCTGCAGCTTTCTCGATACATACACGACCACAGCACATGCGAACCCAATACCGACGCCACCCCAAAACGTCCATCCATGCTCTATCCGAAGATTCGTGCCATAGAACAACGCCACAATGAAGGCGACCTGCCCAAACAGGTACGCAACAATCTCCACCAGCACCTTACCCATCTACCCCTCCTATTTCGTTACGCCTTGCACGTAACGGAAATCACGCCCCGACACCTGCCTCGCTAGGCTTCGGCCTCTGCGTCAGCGTACCGTCGCCGGGCGTCACGCCGATCTGCGGCGCGTCGCATACCGCCACAATCTCAACCTCGCCATAGGTCAGCCCCATCGCGCAATCGCTGATGCGCTTGACCCTGTAGCCCGCCTCCACCAGCTCCACCGAGGTAGTGCTGAAAATGCGCTGCCCGTTCTGCGACATCACCACCGCATAGAAGCGCCTACCCCCAATCGCGCCATAGCCCGTCACGTGAATACCAAGGCCCGCGAACGGATGCCCCTTGGACTCCGCATGACGCCCTGGCACACCTCCGGCCGCCCCCGCCCCCTCGCCGTGCTCATCCTTGCGCACGGCAGATGAAGGCGCGGCCGGCACGACCGCAGATGCGGCAACAGGTGCCGGCTTCGCTTTCGTGACCACATGTTTCGGCACAGGCGCCTTCATCGGATTCAAGTCCTTGCCGCTAGCCAATATCCCAAGGAACAGCAGCACACACAGCGCCAAGCCGATAAACGGCCAGCGCTTCCACAGCGGCACAATGTCATTGGCCGCCAGCTCGGCGCCGGCCTGACTAGTCTTGGTGTGCGACTTGTAGAACTTGAAATAGCGCTTGTCGTACTTGCGCACGCTGGTGTTGACGCAATCCCCCTTGACGCCATCAAACACCTTACGGATGTAGCCATTGTTCGAGCCGAAAGCCGTCGCCTTGCGCACCCGATAGCAGACCTGCACCAGCTCGATCACATCCCGGTGCACCTTGCCGTAGCTCTGCGTAATCAACAGCACGTCAGCCAGCTCATGCCGATGCAACGAGTACCACTCGCGCACCTTCCGCAGCGTCTTTTCCCGCGGCAGGCACATGTGACACTCATCAATGACATACAACGGGCCAGCCCCGTTATCCGGATGCCGCCAAGGATCGCCATAGCACTCTGGCGTGGAGAACGGTCGACGCAACACTTCATCGTCCTCATCCTCCACACCCTTCAACAGCCCCGGATACCCGGCAAGCTCCACGTCATCAATACCCGCCCCCGACCGACGCGGCGCCTTGCCCCTAGCCTCCGTGCGAATATCCAGCAACGCACGCTGCTCAGGCGGAAATTCATCCAGCACCAGCGGCAGATTCGTGATGACCTTACGCCCGGTGTTGAGCGCTACCAGCACGTGAAAGGCTACCGCCTCATACGACTTACCACCGCCCGGCGCACCCAGCAACAGGTTAATCATCGTCGTATTCCCCGGCTTCCTCGCGCGCCTCAGAAAGCGAAACCAACGCTTCCTGAATGTTGAAGAACTTCGCCATGAGCGACTGCTGTCGAGCCTCCAACACCTCGCGCAACGGCTCGCGCATCACCTCATCATTTTCATCAAGCCGGTCTAGCTGGTCCTGCACATCGTCCAGCCTTTCCTGCACTTGAGATTCGAAGCCCCGCAGCGCCTCATAGGTGTACTCACTCATCGTCGTCCCCACAATCGCGATCACGCAACGACTCGATACGGTCCGAGATCAGCTCAAGCTTGCGCGCAAAGGCATAGACCCGCCCACCCAACCAGTCCTCTGTGTCCTCCTTGTCCATGAACTTGCTGTACGGATCGTTCCCGCTGTCCTCCAACTCATCCTTCCATTCCTGGTAGGCCGCCACCGCATCCCGATACTCTTCGGTCAACTCGGCATGTAAGTCCAGCAGTTTTTCCAGAAGCTTTGCACGCGCACGGCGTGCCCGAATCCCGAACAAATCCATGCCTTAGCTCCCCAACCGTGTAAAAGGTATGACCTGCAACACCAACTTGATAGCGATCGCCGCGAGAATAATTGCGAGCCCTTCCCCCACTCGCATCAGGCCAATCATGTTCACCAGATCAGCCGGCGCGCCACTGATGTATTGAGCCGGGTTGAGAGCCGAAAACGCATCCGCACCGGGCAGACCATTCAAAATGGTCTGCAACACCTTCAAGGCCCCTTCCATGACCCAGCAGACCACATCCGTGCCCAGCAGCCAGAACGAGGCAAAAGCAGCCGAGACCAACGCACCAACCCATGACGCAAGCGCAACGATCTTCGTCAGCACCGCCGAAAAAAATGCACCCATGCCCCCTCCCCTCAGAACAGGATTTTCCGTGCCGTGAAGGTGGCCGTCGCGAGCATGACCAACCCAAGCGCCTGAAAAATCCAACACGGCACAGTCAGATCACCGACGCCGAAATTACCCGCCGCGCCCAGGTTGAACGACATGTGCCACACGGGACACTGACCCGCACCAAAGCTCGGAAACATGCTGGCGACGCCCTGATAGAACGCGGTGCTTTTCACATCCGGCTTATTGGCCTCCCACACGCCGGCGATGCCCTCCGGATACTTCTGCTCATAGAGCTTGGGAACCTCAGGCATAGGCGAATCCGCAATCTCGCCCTTTTCCATACAGCCAACGCGCGTCTCATGACCCACACACGGGTCCTCTTGCTTTTGCGGCGCCACTGGTGCCCCAGACGCATCCGTAACCGGTTGCCCTGTCGCAGGGTCAACCTCTTGCTTAGCGACCTGCACATCCGCCGTCTGACCATCCGGCGAGGGCGTGATATAGGCCACGTCCTCCATCGTCTTGCCCGTTACCGGGTCCTTGTACGGACTCGACAGCGGCACCACCTGACGACGCGTATCCACCATCGGCGAATCCAACGGCAGCTTCACATCACCCTTCAAAATGTCTTGCGCCACCGCATCCGTCAGATTCCACGCCTTGGCATCCCACACAGCCTGATCCGCTGGCGTCCACTGCGCTGGATACTGGTTCGCCATACGCACCACAGCAGTATTCGAGTAGGGATACTGCTTCGTGCCGCCCACCTTAGCCGTCAACGTCACGGTACACCGATACGCCGCGTCGACAGCCGTCGACATGCCCCAATTCGGCCAATAGGCCGTCGCATTAGCCCACCACAAATCCCCCAGCTTCTGACACGCCTCAGCCGGGCTAGGCGCCATCGTCGCAACGGTCCCGTTGTAGTAGTACCCCGTGCCCGGCGCATCCCCGGGCGCGCCCACCACAGCCGTTTGCCATTGGTCATTGATCCACTGGATGCCGTACTGTGCAGCCCACGACAACAGAATCGACGTGCCCAAGCCAATCGGATTCAGCCGAAGCGCTGCTGCTGCGACACGAGGCGCATTCGACGCCAGCCGCCACGATGCCGGCACCGTTATCAACTTGCTCGATACTTGCGTCGTCAAATTAGCCGTCACAGCCCCCCCGGCAACCGTCGCAGTTTTTGTCGCCACAGACCCCGCTGCCGTCGACATCACAGCATCCGGCCACGTCAACGGAACAACAGACGCATGAGCGCCACGCACAAAGAAAAACAGCGCTAGAAACAGCGCTGCAATGACCCAACCAACCGATTTTTTCATCATGTTGCCCGCCCCCGAAAAGCGAGGATGAAACAAAGGGCGCTGATACCGCCGAGCATAGCGACCAGCACATAGAACAGCGCCACCAACGCCCCCGTGGCCATGACTGCTTAGGCCTTGTTCACGCCGCGCTTGGCCAGGCTGATGCCCTTGAACGCGAGCGCGATACCGACGATCAGCACGCCGGTTGCGCCCACGAAGGTAGCCACCGTCGACAGATCCACTGCGGCGAAGATTTCGGTCATTTCATTTCTCCCTGAGACTAGGTTGCCGAGGAAACCGCCCCGGCCACGGTCGGGCTTATGCCCTTACACCTTACGAATCACATCTACCGCCACACCCACCGCGAAGCCAAACGACCATGCCGTCAGCACCGCCGCAAAACCCCACTTGTACGCATAGAGCACGTCAGCCGGCGTGATGCCAATCGCTGCCAACTGCGCGACGGTGCAACACGTATCGCCCACAATCAGCCCCCTTTCCCTTCATTGACCACCGCGATCACGTCGAATGCCTCATCACAGTGATCGCAGGCGGTCTCAAATGCCTCTTCGCGCGTATCAAACGTGCCCGCGTCCTTGAGGCGGTGCGTGAAGCCCACGTCCCCGGTGTACGGGCACAGGAACTGCCCCGACTCCACCTCTTGCACCACGAACACGACCGCGCTCATGGTCAGCCCTGCTTCGCGACCGGCGCCGGCACGAGGCTGTGCACGATGGTCTTGGACGTCTTGCCGTTGCTGACGATTTCCATGTCGGCCATCGCCATGAACGGGAACGGCAGCTTTTCGTACTTGGCGAACTCATCGGATGTGCCGATGGTGTACTCGCCTGCCGCCATGCCCTTGGCCGTGCCCTTGGACGAATCCAGCGGTGTCACGATGTAGGCCTTGGTACTGTCATACGTCTGGCCGTTATCCATCGCGCCCTTGCTCGACTTCATGCCGAGCACCTGCACTTCCGTCTTGAAACGCATCAGAAACCCCTTCCCCGCGGCTATGCGACCGTGCCCAGCGCGCCGCTATAGTCGCTGGGGTCGAGTTTGAATTCGTTGAAAGACTGGCGGCGCTCTTGCCGATGTACTGGCGTGTCCGCATAGAAGTAGTCCGGCACCTTCAGGCGCTTGGGCCACTCGCCCAACCGGTTGCGCACCATCTGGACGAACTCATCCGCACCGTAGAAATCAGCCAGCACACCGATGTACTTGCCGTACTGCGTGCAGATCAGCTTGATAGCCACGTCCACACTGTTCTGTGCCGTCTTGCGCTTGATCTCGGCCCGTTGCGGCGTCACCGTCAATGTCAGGTGCGCGAATGCCTTGCGGTACGCGCCCATGAAATAGCCGCTCGGATCGAGCAGCACGCCAAACGGAATCAGCCGGGATTTGTTCGACATCTCGACCTCGCCCCGCACCCACGGTGACGTGGTATCGCCCTGTTCCATCCCTTTCTCATACCCCCGGAACATCAGGCCCGCCTTGCGCGTGCCGATATACACCGTGCGACCCTTCCCGTTGGGAAACTTCCAGTTGCCCGCGTGCTGGCAATCGGGGATGGTGTAGGCATTCGTGAAGAAGCCCTCGGTATGCATCTGATCCAACTGATCAACCGTGACCTCACCATCGAACCAGTCATGCGCGAGGTCCACGCGCGTAATCACCGGACGCTTCGCCCGCGATACCAGGAAGGCATGAAGCCGTGCTTCCCAACCCGGCTTGGCCGCGATGCTCCCCTGCCCCGACAGCGACACCAGAATCGTCGCGTTCTGCTTCGCACCACCGAAGCCCACATGCCCCCAGTTGTCGCCAAGCTCCCACGTCTCGCCGTAGAAGTCTCGACGCTGGCCGAGGTTGCGCGTCAGCCCGAAGCCGAAGATGCCTTCCAACGCCTCGCTAGTGGCCCGCACATACGCTTCGTCATCCACGCCATCGGCCACGCCCGCGAACGTCTCTTCACCGATCACAAAGCGCATACCGTCGATGATCGCGATCTGGCCATTGACCGGCACCCGGACAGACACCACTTTCAACTCGCCCGTATCGGCCATCACGAGGCGCACATCATCGTGGCCCGCAATGGCTGGCTCTTCCAGTTCCCCCCTATTAGTGAGGGGAGAACTCCGCACGTCCGACATGGAGGGGTGTCCCGCAAGCGGGACGCCTCCGGCGTGCTCATCCTTGCGCGCGCCTCCGGCGTCCCGCACCGGCCCCACCGCCACACCCGCTACCCGAGCGGCAACAGCTTTCCCACTTGCTGACAACTCCGACATGCGACCCATTACAGCCCCGCCGAAGAAAGGACCCACGAGTTAAAAATCACGAACGCAACCGCCAGCAGCCCGTAAAAGAAAAAGTCCCGCAACATCACAATCCCCGCCTGAAAAAGCGAACCATCGCAGGCACGCCAACCAGAACGATGAGCAAGACCCCCGCAACCAACCCGATCAATTCGAAATCGGTCAACGAACGCGACGGCGCACCTTCCGCCGAACCAAGCAGGTAGCCAACGAGAAATTGCAGCATCACGCGCCCCTCCGAACGTCCACGAGCGCCGAGGCGATGCGCGTCGCCACCCACAGCCCCGCCCACGCACCAATCGCGGCAGCAGCGCCTACGCCCACTGCAAACGCCAGAAACAGCCCGGCTTGGCCCATTCGTTTACCCCTCTCGGTTTACCCGCTATGCTTCGGTTACGGTTATATCCGTAACCGGTTATGACCGTAACCTAAGTTATGGCCGTAACCGCGTCAAGTACTACTTTCGAGGGGTAGGCATGCGAAGCACAAAATATCTAGACGCCGTGGTCGAACGCCACGGCTTGAAGAACGACGCAGAACTAGCCCAACACCTGGGCCTAGTGAAAAGCGCGATCAGCCACTACCGGACCGGTCGCAACTTCATGAACAACGAGGTCTGCCTGAAGGTCGCGCAATCGCTGGAAATTGACAATCCACTGCCGATCATCATGGCTGCCGACATGGACCGAGCCGAACGCGCCGGCCAGCGGTCGCTGTGGGAAGTTTTTTCGAAGAGGATGGCGGGTAGCGCGACGCCGGCCACCCTCGCCCTGCTGGTCGCCTTTGTCACAAATTTTGTGACGCCCGCCCCTGCTCAAGCTGCACCGGCATTGCACCAGCGCGCTGAAGGACTGATGATTATGTCAAATCATGAAGAGACCAAACCAAGATGGACCTAGATATCCCCATCCGGAATCCGATACACCGCAATCGCGACGTCCCCGCTCTCGTCTTCGATGACCTCCAACGCATGGTTGATGAGATCAGGCATGGTTTCAAGTTCCTGAATCGCATATCTGAACAGCTCGCGCTGGCGATCCGTGGTCATCGGGAACGGAGACACCAGGCAAACCAGGCCCGCATGGATGGGTTCCCTGGCGTGAAGGCCTGTCCGTGGCCCTCCGGCCGGGCCGCGAAAGTCCACCGCATTGTGGGTGACGAGCGTGAAGTCCGCAGCCACCGCATGGCGGATCAACTGATGATCTTTCGCGCCCGACCAGCCTCGATCCCTCACGCACGTCGATTCCGGATACCCCGATTCGCGAGCGATTTGCGCGAGTCCTGGCCAAAGGCACTCGTCTATGAGGAATTTAAAGGTCACGCCGGTTCTGTCCGCGGCGGACAACTTTGTGCGACACGAGAGCCGCACCGGTATCGATGTCCGTAATGCGGCGCGGGCGTCCCGGCCGGGGATGGGCCTGGACATAGACACGCGCGTCGTCGATCAAGCGCTCGTTCAGGAACGGATAGGCTTCCTGCAGTTCCGCTATGGTTGCGCCGGCTTCGGTCGCTGCCACGATATGGGCCACCGGCAATCGCGTACCGGCAAAACATGGCGTACCGCTCAGAATCTCGGGATCTTCGACGATGCTCTTTTCCGCTTCCTGGACCCGGCTGGCCCGGTTCAGTGCCGTTTCAACGCATCGGTCCAGTGTCACCGTCAGGAAGTCGTGATGTATCGACCAGTCGAAGTCGGCGTGGAGCACCGTTGTATTCAGGGCCAGAAACGCATCGAAATCGGGGCGGCGTTCCAGGCGCGCGGTCAGGTCCCAGATCACTTGTCGGCGAGCCGAACGAGTGAGTTCATCCTGCGTTTGAAAATAGAAGGAGGCAAAGGCGGCGGTCAGTGGCGCGAAGCGTCGGCCATGATCCCGAAGAAACAAGGCTCGCGGTAGTACATCGGTATCAACCAGCCGATTGATATCGGTGTCGGTTACGTCGGCCATGAACGCGACATGCGCGGCGGACACGGACTTGCCAGCGGTCAGCATGAGGTGCTCCTTTCATTTCCCGCAACAAGAAATCATTCCCTGAGGCGGGAATAGTTTATCTCAAGTCGACAGGGCTCGTTCCATGCCTCAAACCGCAGCAGTCTGCCGCCCTTCCCTCACGGCCATCACCGCCTCGCTCACCCCGCCACTCCCCAGCAACGTCCTCCGGAAACTCTCCACCAGCGGCCGCAGGTTGATCCTGTGCCACGCGGCCCACAGCGGCGTGCGGTAGCTGAACCACGACAGTTCGCGCAGCACCACGCCGGCGGGCGCCTGGTGGCGCAGGCTTTGCTGGATCATGGTCATGCCGAGGCCGGCGGCGACCAGGCCGAGGGCGGCTAGCGGTTCGGTGGCTTCCATCGTGATGTCGGGCGTGAAGCCGGCGCGCGCGCAGGCGGCGACGAAGGTGTCGTGCCGCAGCGCGCTTTCCTTGTGCATCACGCCGATCCACTTCTGCGCGGCGAGGTCGTCGGGCGTGAGGCGTTCCGTGGCGGCCAGCGGATGGCCTTCGGGCAGCGCCAGCAGCATGGGGTCGTTGAGCACCTGGGCGGCGTCGAGGTCGGGGTCGTCGGCCGGCGGCGGCTCGCAGACCAGGGCGATGTCGAGGCTGCGCTGCCGCAGGCCTTCGAGCTGCGCCTCGGACTGCTGGTTGTACAGCGCGATATGCACCGCCGGGCGTTTGCCGCGCAGGTCGCGCAGGGCATTGGGCAGCACGCCGGAGTGCATCGCGTATTCCAGGTAGCCGATGCACAGGCCGCCTTCGTCGCCCTTGCCGAGCCGGCGCGCGAGCGATTCGAGGCGGTTGGCATGGGTCAGGAAGGCGCGCGTCTCGGCCAGGAACGTGCGTCCGTCGGTGGTCAGGCGGATGCGCTGCTGGGAGCGCTCGAACAGCGTCAGGCCGAGTTTTTCCTCGAGCTGGGCGATCTGCCGGCTTAGCGGCGACTGCGAAATGTGCAGCCGCTCGGCGGCCCGGCCGACGTGCTCGTCCTCGGCGACGGCAACGAAATAGTGAAGCTGGCGGATGTCTAGCATGTCGGGCTCTCTTCGGATCCGGTCATCGGTCCCAATCAGACCTATAAGACCTGTCAGACCAATAAGACCTTATGGGACTCAAGTTAGCCATATTCTGTCTTGGACAGACTTAACTTGCAACCCTAGACTTGCCTCACCCAAGTCCCTCCTTCACCGGACTTCACTGGAGCAAGTCATGAGCATCAAAGACAAACTGCCTGCCGGCACCCTCCTCGGCTTTGGCACCGCGCCGCTGGGCAACATGTTCCGCGACATCCCCGAGGCCGAGGCCGCCGCCACCGTCGACGCGGCCTGGGACCACGGCATCCGCTATTTCGACACCGCGCCGTTCTACGGTGCCGGCCTGTCGGAGATCCGCCTGGGCCGCGCGCTGGCCCGGCGCAACCGCGACGACTACGTGCTCAGCACCAAGGTCGGCCGCCTGATCCTGGACGAGGTGGAAGACGCCAGCACCCGCGATCTCGGCGAGAAAGGCGGCCTGTTCGCCACCGGCCGGCCCAACAAGATGGTCAACGATTATTCGGCCGACGCCACGCTGCGCTCGATCGAGGACAGCCTCCGGCGCCTGGGCACGGACCGCCTCGACATCGTCTGGGTGCACGACATCGCCCAGGATTTCTACGGCGACGAATGGCTCGCCAGATTCGAGAGCGCGCGCACCGGCGCGTTCCGCGTGCTGACCCGCCTGCGCGAGGAAGGCGTGATCAAGGCCTGGGGCCTGGGCGTGAACCGCGTCGAGCCGATCGAGCTGACGCTGGACCTGGCCGAGGCGCAGCCCGACGGCTTCCTGCTGGCCGGCCGCTACACGCTGCTGGATCATGCGCGCGCGCTGCAGCGCCTGATGCCGGCGGCGGCCGCGCGCCGGGCCGAGATCGTGGTCGGCGGCCCGTACAGTTCGGGCATCCTGGCCGGCGGCGCGCATTTCGAGTATCAGAAGGCGCCCGCGGAAATCGTCGCCAGGGTCGAGCGCATCAAGGCGGTCGCGCGGCGCCACGGCGTCGGCATCAAGGCCGCCGCGCTGCAGTTCTCGCTGGCCAACCCCGCCGTCGCGGCGGTGATCCCCGGCGCGAGCCGACCCGAGCGCATCGCCGAGGACATGGCGGCGCTGGCGGAGACCATCCCGGCGGAGTTCTGGCGCGAGATGCGCGAGCAGAAGCTGGTGGCCGCCGACGCGCCGCTGCCCGGCGATCACGCCTGAGCCGGGAGCCCGACATGGCAAGCGCTTCCGCAACCATCACGATCCCGGCTTCGCCCGAGCGGGTCTGGCAACTGATCGGCGGCTTCAACGCGCTGCCCGACTGGCTGCCCTACATCCCGAGCAGCGAGCTATCCGAAGGCGGCCGCGTGCGCCGCCTCGCCACCCCCGGCGGCGACGTCATCGTCGAGCGCCTGCTGGCATTCGACGAGGCGAACCGCAGCTACAGTTACGCGATCCTCGAAGCGCCGTTCCCGGTGACGGGCTACCGCTCCACGCTGCAGGTGCGGCCGGCCGGTGACGGGCAAGGCGCGCGCGTCGACTGGTCCGGCGAGTTCACGCCGGCCGGCGTCGGCGACGCCGAGGCCGAGCGCCTGTTCGAGGGCATCTACCGCGACGGCCTGCAGGCGCTGGCCGCCGCGTTCGCCGGCGGCGGGCCAGGCGCGGCGTCCTGACGGCGGGCGGGCGCCCTCTTCCGCCTCTCGATGTCCGGCCATCACCAGTTCTGGTGATGCCGCGCCGGGCCGCCCACGGCAATAATGGAACAGCCGCATCCCCCACGCCGGCCGCCCGCGACGGGCCGCTGGCGGGCGGCGGGTCCCGCCCAGGGCGTACCGAACCGCAAGTGCCTTCTCCCCGATACGACAATGTGCAACGTCATCAACCCGGCCGCCACCGGCGGCTCGCGCTCCTACGGAGAACTGGTGGAGATCGCGTCCGGCGCGCTGCTGATCGTCGGGCGCATGCGCAACCTCGAAGCCGGCATCTCTTCCGTCGCCAACGCGGTCATGTACAAGTCCGGCACGCGGCTGGTGGTGATCGACGTGGGCGCGACCGCGGGCTTTCGCGCCTATCTGGACGAAGCCGCCCGCCGGCTCCAGCCCTATGACCGGGTCACGCTGATCTCCACGCACGGGCATTGCGACCACACCGGCAACAACGGCTGGATCGACACGCTGGGCGTGCCCGCCGAAGCCTATATGTCCGTGCGCGACCTGGCGATGATGCGCGACCAGATCAACACCTTCGTGCCGATGTTCGACGAGGCCCGGCCGTTCGTGCCGGGCATGCCGGCGGGCCGGGTGCTGGCGGAGAGCGCCATCGGGCAGTTCGGCACGCTCGATGTCGAGACCCGCTCGCTGACGCTGCTGGAATCGCTGCCGTCCGAGGAGATCCGCATCGGCAGCACGTTGTGGAATGGCTGGCGGCTGTTCGGCGGCGAGGTCGTGGCGCTGAAGACCCAGGGCCACACGGTCGGCCACGTGGCCGTGCTGCTGCCGGCCATCGGCCATCTCCATCTTGCCGACGAGACCACCAGCTATTACCAGGCGTTCAGCGGCGGCAGCCCGGAAACCAACCTGCTCACGCTCGAGCGCACCGCGCAGGCGCTCAGGGAGGGCGCGATCCACTCGCTCACGGACGGGCATTCGTTCGAGTTCTACCCGCGCGAGCAGGCCACGGCCTACCTCGAGCGCCTGGTAGGCAGCGCCCTCGCCTTCGATGCTGCGATCACGCGCATCCTGCGCGAGCACCCCGGCGGCATCCGGGTTCCCGACCTGATGGCGAAGCTGCGCGCCGCGCCCGAGATGGAAGGCGCGCCGATGTCGGCGGAAGCCAACCCGATCCTGCCGGTCATGCAGTTGCTGAACAAGATGAAGGAGCTCGGCGTGCCGGTGCCGGCGGAAGGGGAAGGACTGCTGCGCTTTCCGCGCTGACGGATTTTTCCACCCCGCGCTAGATCAGCATCCCGGCGATCGACTCGAACTGCCGCAGGTTGCTCGCGCCCATCTTGCGCAGGATGCTGCGGATCTGCGTGCGCACGGTGTCGGGCGAGACGTTGCGGCTGCGCGCCACCTGCGCGGCCGTGGCCCCGCCCGCCAGCGCCGCGGCCACGGCGGCCTCGACCCGGGTCAGCCCGAACAATTCGGTCAGCGCGCTCTGGCGGCGCGCGGCGGCATCCGCGAGGTCGCGCAGCATGACCACGGCCATGCCGGCCGCCGCGCCGCCTCCGTCATCCGCGGCGCCCGGCAGGCGCCGCCACGGCACCGGTGTCACCAGCAGTTCGACCGGCGCGGTGGCCTCGCCCCGGACTCCCAGGCGCAGCCGTCCGCCCGCTCCGCCGTGCGCGGCGGTGGCCGCCAGCGCGGCCAGGCGGGCGTCCTCGCGCGCGTCGCGCAGGACCAGCCGCACCGGCTGCCCGCCGGCAGCGGGGCCGGCCGCCGCCATGCGCAGGCTGGCCTGCGGCCGCCGCGCCAGCGCGCCGGCCGCTTCGTTGGCGAACACCACGCGCATGGCGTCGTCCACCACCACCACGGCCAGCGGCATCGATTCGAGCGCGGCGAGCCCCGCCAGCGCGCGCTGCCGGTCGGCGGCGGGCCAGCGGTCTTGCGCCGCGGCCGCGTCGTAGATGTCGCCAATCAGTCCCGGCAATGCCTCGTTGGTCATTTCTGCTCCGGCGCGGGCACGAACGCGATCACAAGCATGATCACGCACGATCACAAGCGCGATGAGGCGGGAACGACAGCCGGCACGCGCATGCCGCGCGTGCGGCGGGCGGCATATCGACAGGGCAAGCTTATACCGGGGCCGGTGCAAGTCAAAGGTGTCCGCCGGGCAGCGTGCGATGGCGGCGCGGCCCGGAAACTCCCCTTCCTTGATGCCCGTCAGCCAACCGCGCGATTCGCCTTGCGGCCACCGTCGCCCTGCCTAGACTGGCAGCAGGCCGGCGCGGCAGAGCGCCGCGTCGTTGCCGCCGTCCTTGCCGTTTTCTTCGCTTTCTTGCTCCGGGGATCACCCATGTCCGTCAAGCAGGTCCGCTTTCCCAAGGCCACCCCTTCCTACTGCTCGGCCGAACTCTGCCTCGCCTGTCCCGCCTGCGTGGACGGCGCGCCGGCCCGCTACGCGATCACCGCCGAGGCGCTCGAAGACCACTTCGGCGCGCGCTCGCACCGCGAGGGCGACCTGATACAGGCCTTCGAAGGCCACCGCGACGACATCGAAAGCGTGGCCCGGCAATTGTTCGAGATGACGGCGGCCCACAACATCGTGCTGCATAGCGGTCATTTTCGTTTTGCGGTGTAGCGCGGACCGGGGCATTCCCCGGTATCTGCATTGGCTGCAAGGGCGGAGCCGGAACCGCGCTGGCAAGGCGGCCATCCGCCGGCACGGAACTTGCCAGCTTTGATGCAGCCCGGTGCCGCATGCACCGTTGCCGGGCGAGCCACGGTAGACCCCTTTCAAGCATGGAGAGACGCGCCATGAACGATCTGCGCAGGCGGACGGAGACAAGCGGGCGGCCCAGCCCGAGCCAACGCGGTTACGCCGAGCAGCCCGGCGAAGGCCGCAAGACCAGCCAGCCGGGCGAGCGCGACCCGCAGAACGGCCAGCCGGCGGACCGGCTCGGCCAGGGCGCGCGCCACTGCCCGCAGCAGTAGCGCGCCCGCCGCCGCGCGGCGTGGGCGCCGCCCGCCGCCGTGCGTGCAGTTGTTACCTGCGGTGTAAATCCGCGCTGCAGATGTGAAAATGGCACGGGCGGCGCGGACGGGCGCGCGCGCAAAACCACAGGCGAGCCATGAAGACATTCCACTGCGGAAAATGCGGCAACCTCGTGTTCTTCGAGAACGTCTCGTGCGAGCGCTGCAGCGCCCTGCTCGGCTATGTTCCCGAACTCTCGCAGATCTGCGCCTTCGAGCCCGCCGGCGACGGCGTATGGCGCTGCCTGAACGACGAGGCCGCCGGCGCGCTCCACCGGCAATGCCACAACTACGCGGTGCAGGACGTCTGCAACTGGATGATCCCGGCGGACGCCGGCGACACGCTGTGCGCGTCCTGCGAGCTGACCCGCACCACGCCGTTCCTGGCCACGCCGAACAACCGCCTCTACTGGTGGCGGCTGGAGACCGCCAAGCGGCGGGCGCTCTATACGCTGGCGGCGCTGGACTTGCCGGTGGTCTCGCGCGAGGTGGACGCCGAGGGCGGCCTGCAGTTCGATTTCCTCGAGGACGTCGGCGAGGAGCGCGTGATGACCGGCCACGACAACGGCCTGATCACCATGAACATCGCCGAGGCCGACGATGCGCACCGGGAAAAGACGCGCTCGGAGATGAGCGAGCCCTACCGCACGCTGCTGGGCCATTTCCGGCACGAGCTCGGCCATTATTATTTCGACCAGTTGGTGGCCGGCACGCGCTGGACCGAACCGTTCCGCGCGCTGTTCGGCGACGAGCGGGCCGACTACGCCGAGGCGCTGGCGGCGCACTACGAACAGGGCGCGGCGCAGGGCTGGGAGCAGGCCTACGTGAGCGCCTACGCGACCATGCATCCGTGGGAAGACTGGGCCGAGACCTGGGCGCACTACCTGCACATCGTCGATACCGTGGACACCGCCGCCGCGTGCGGGCTGGCGCTCAAGCCGAGCACCGCGGGCGAGCCGGTGCTGACCGACCAGACGCCGGTGGAAGTGTCGAGCTTCGACAGCCTGATGCACCGCTGGTATCCGCTGACCTATGTGCTCAACAGCCTGAACCGCAGCCTGGGCCTCGCGGACGGCTATCCGTTCGCGCTGTCGCCCAAGGTGGTGGAGAAGCTGCGTTTCGTGCACGAGGTGGTGGCGGCCGGGCCGCAGCCGAAAATCGTGGAGGCGCCGGTTTCGCCGGAGCCGGTGGAAACCGTGGAAGCGACGGAAGCGACGGAAGCGACGGAAGCGACGGAAGCGACGGAAGCGACGGAAGCGACGGAAGCGACGGAACCGGCTGAAATGGTGGAAACGCCTCAAACGCCCGCGGCGGCGGAAATGCCGGCTGCGCAGCCCGCTGCCGGCACGGCCGCGGGCGGTGGCTCGGCCACTCCATCCTGACCTCTCGCACCCTCTCCATTTCCCTCGATTGTCCCGACTGGCGAGACTATATGTCGCGCCAATCCGGGTTTATCGCCTCGTCCGCAGGCAATAAACTCCGCCGTCGACCCCGCCGCCAGATGCGCAAAGCACAGCGGCGCCGGCGTACCGGAGAAACCTCGTGTCAGCCCCCCTCCCCGCTCTGTTCATATCGCACGGCGCGCCCACCTTTGCCGTCGAACCCGGCCTGGCCGGCCCGCAACTCACCGCGCTCGGCCGCGCGCTGCCGCCGCCGGCGGCGGTGCTGGTGGTGTCGCCCCACTGGATGACGCGCGGCGGCGCCGGCGTGGGCACCGCGGAATATCCCGAGACCATCCATGATTTCGGCGGCTTCCCGCCCGCCCTGTACGCGCTGCAATACCCGGCCCCGGGCCATCCCGAACTGGCCCGGCGCGCCGCGGCGTTGCTGGCCGAAGCCGGCTTTGCGGCGCGGACCGACGCGCAGCGCGGCCTGGACCACGGCGCGTGGGTGCCGCTGCTGCACCTGTACCCGGACGCCGGCGTGCCGGCATTCCAGGTGTCGCTGCCGCAGCCGCTGGACCCCGCCGGCGCACTCGCGCTCGGCCGCGCGCTGGCGCCGCTGCGCGCGCAAGGCGTGCTGATCGTGGGTTCGGGCAGCCTGACGCACAACCTCCACGAATTCCGCGGCGATGGCGGCGATGCGCCCTACGTGGCCAGGTTCACCGGCTGGGTGCGCGAAGCCGTGCGCAAGGCCATGCAGGACGGCGACATGACGCCGCTGCTCGACTACCGCCGCCAGGCGCCGGACGCTGCCCGCGCCCATCCAACCGAAGAGCACTTCCTGCCGCTGCTGGTGGCCCTCGGCGCGGCCACGGCCGGCGATCCGGTCCAGGTCATCGACGGCGGCATTGTCTACGGCATGCTGTCGATGGAGTCGTATGTGTTCGGCTCGCTGCGAGCCGGGCGGAACTGAACGACAATATCGCCGCCGGCTTCCGGCCGCATCGCCCCGACACCCCTATCCACGCGCGCGCCGCCCGGCGGCGCCGCGCGGATTCCAGCATTCATTCCACAGGCATGTACAAGAAAGGCACCGCAATCGAACTGCAGTTTTCCCCCGCGCGCCTCAACGACGGCGCCGGCGATCCGTACTGGATCGACCTGACCACGGAGGAAGCGCGGCAACTGCTGGCCGTGCTGCAGGACAAGCTCGCCCACCACGGGCAAGGCACGGACGCGCCCGCGATATTCAGTCTCGACGAGCCCGGCGCGGCAACCGCGCCGCCATCCGCGCCGTCCGGCGCCAGCGAAGCGCCGCCGCCCGCCGCGCCCGCTGACGAGTTCCGGCAATGGGTTTGCATCATCTGCGGCTGGGTCTACGACGAGGCGGCCGGCCTGCCCGAGGAAGGCATCCCGCCCGGCACGCGCTGGGAAGACATCCCCGACGACTGGCGTTGCCCGCTGTGCGACGTGGGCAAGGAAGACTTCGCGATGGTCGCGTTCTGACGCGCGGCCTGCCTTGCCGGCGGCGGTCCGCCGGATCGCCGCCCTGTCGCGTCTATGGTGATTGCGGCATTTGTGGTGCTTATGGTGCTTATGGTGCTTGTAGCGCTTGTAGTGCCTAGAGCGGATCGACCAGGCTGCGCACCACTTCCGCCAGCCGCGCGGCGCGGGCGCGCCCTTTCTGGTCCAGCCCCAGCGCGCTGCCGGCCGCCAGCGCTTCCAGCGCAAAGGCCGCGTCGGTCATGTCGCGCCACGAGGGGTGGTCCGCATGGATGGCGCCCAGCGCGCTGGCGCCCGCGGCCAGCCGCTTGCCGTCCGGCTGCGCCCCGGCCGCGAGGGCTTCCAGCACTTCGGCTGCGTCGAGCAGGCCTTTGCGGTTCATTTGTCTTCTCCCTGGATGGTCCGGCTGGAGCGGGCATGCGCTTTTGACTGCATGTTAGAGGACAAAGCAGACATTTGCTGCCCGGTTTTCCCCGGGGGCCGGCCGCCGGCGCCCTTTTTTGAGCGCGAGCAAGCCGGTTTTTCCGCCCTTGTTCCGGCGATTGGCCCGGGCCGCGTGCCTTTACGATCTTGAGCGTGAAGAGTTAAGCACACGGCAGCGGCTTTCCCCCCGGTCAACCGCCACCGTGTCGAGCGCTCTTCCGGCAGGTCGCGGACAGGATCGATGCGCGCCTGCGTCATCCTCGACCCGACCGCATCAAGGGCGAGCGACCGCCAGCGGCCGGCACCGGATCACCTGCCTGGCGCCGGCACCCGTCGCAATACGGCGCCTGCCTTGCGGGGCGTCATCATCTGTTCGCCCGGGAAACACCCCGCGTGCCAGCCATTCCATCTGCGCGCGCCGGGGCCTCCTGAATATCCGGACCGCCAGGGCGGTGCGGCTGATTTTCCCTCCAACGCATTATCAGAGGCTGAAATATGGCAATTTCCTCGATAGGTGTCGGATCGAAACTTGATCTGGGCACTCTGCTAACCAATCTGGAAGAAGCGGAAAAGAAGAAGCTCGATCCGCTCGTCAACCAGCAAACCGTCCACACCAACAAGCTGTCCGCCTACGGGCTGCTGCAAGGCGCGCTGTCCTCGTTCCAGGCCGCCGCCGCCGCGCTCGGCAAGGCAAGCCTGTACAGCAGCACGACCACGTCGTCGAGCAACAAGGACGTGCTGACCGTGTCGGGCGACAAGACCGCCACGGCCGGCAACTACGCGGTCAACGTGTCGCAGCTGGCCACCTCGCAGACGCTGGTGTCCAAGGGCGTGGTCGACAGCAAGGGCATGCCGCTGGGCAGCGCCAAGATCAAGATCGAATTCGGCATCACCGAAGCCGGCGTTTTCACGCCCGGCAGCGCCAAGGCGGCCGAGATCAACATCAACGGCACCAACAACACGCTCGAAGGCATCCGCGACGCGGTCAACGCATCGAACTCGGGCGTCACCGCGAGCATCGTCAATGACGGCGGCAGCACGCCATACCACATCGTGCTGACCTCCAACACCACCGGCGCCAAGTCCAGCATGCGCGTCTCGGTCGCGAGCAACGGCGTGGGCGACCCCAGCATGATCGCCGACCTGATGACCTACGACCCGGCCGGCACCAAGTCGATGACGGAGAACATCAAGGCGGTCGACGCCAAGCTGACCGTCAACGGGCTGGCCATCACGAGCGCGTCCAACACCGTGCAGGAAGCGGTGCCGGGCCTCACGCTGAACCTGCTCAAGACCGGCGACAGCACCGTCATCGCCTCCACCGACACCGGGTCGATGGCCTCGGCCGTGCAGAGTTTCGTCACCGCCTACAACACCCTGCAAAGCACCGCGGCCAAGCTGGCGAGCTTCGACAAGAACACCAAGAGCGCGGGCATCCTGCTCGGCGACGGCGCGCTGCGCTCGATCCAGAACCAGCTCGCCTCGGTGTTCAACAAGCCGCAGGACGCCGCCGGCGACAACAGCCTGGTCAACCTCACGCAGGTCGGCATCACGTTCAAGTCCGACGGCAGCATGGCGCTGGACACGGTCAAGCTGAACAAGGCCCTGACCGCCAACCGCACCGGCGTGGCGCAGCTGTTCAGCGGCACGGACGGCAAGTCCGGCTACGGCAACCAGCTGTCGGCACTGGCCAAGTCGTTCAACGACCCCAAGGGCACGCTGACCACGGCCTCCGAGGGCGTGCAGGCCAACATGAAGAACCTGGAGAAGACGTACACGAAGGCCCAGGCCGCCATCGACGCCACCATGGCCCGCTACCGCACGCAGTTCCAGCAGCTCGACCTGATCGTGTCCAAGCTGAACTCGACCAGCACCTACCTCACGCAGCAGTTCGCCGCGATGAACAACAGCAGCAGCAACAGCAAGTAAGGCTGCAAGCAAGGCCGCAGGCAGGGTCTCATCGATCCCGCCAGACCGCGGCAAGTGCCGCTGCCGCCCCCGTCCGGAGGCGGCGGCAGCACTCCCCCGCCGCGCGCTTCGCGCCTCGCTGCCGCCCGCTGGCATAACCGGGCGATGCCGCTACACTATGGGCCTTCCCCGGGGCTTTCACGTCCCCCGCCACCCGCCAGCACAACGAGACACCGCCAGCCATGAGCGAGCCACAAAAGAGCGGCAGCACGCATTCCGCCTCCCAGCCCCAATCGCAGTCCCAGTCCCAGTCCCAGCCCGCGCGCGCGTCTTCCCTGCGCCACGCCGCCAGCATCCTGGTCGTGCGCGACGGCGCCGCCGGCATGGAAGTCCTGATGGTGCGCCGCGCCGAGCGCAACGACGACCGCAGCAGCGGCGCCTTCGTCTTTCCGGGCGGCACGCTGGACCCGCAGGACAAGGCGCTGCACGCATGGTGCGCGGGGCTCGACGACAGCGCGGCGAGCCAGCGCCTGGGCGTGCCCGACGGCGGCCTCGACTACTATCTGGCGGCGGTGCGCGAATG
This sequence comes from Cupriavidus sp. FW216-B1, assembly GCF_058789195.1. Lineage (NCBI taxonomy): Bacteria > Pseudomonadati > Pseudomonadota > Betaproteobacteria > Burkholderiales > Burkholderiaceae > Cupriavidus > Cupriavidus sp. FW216-B1. Next base: position 278,475 of record NZ_JBYTEL010000008.1, read on the forward strand.
CTTCGAGGAAGCCGGCCTGCTGTTCGCGGCCGGCGCCGACGGCGCGCTCGCCCCGCTCGACGCGCTGCAGGCGCGCGATGCGCGGCAGCATGGCTGGCTGCGCCAGCCCGCGCGCGGCGGCGGCCCGGGCATGGCGCAGATCTGCGAGCGCCTGGCCGTGCGGCTGGCGGTGGACCGCCTGGCCTACCACAGCCACTGGCTCACGCCGCCGGGCCTGCCCAAGCGCTTCGACACGCGCTTCTTCGTGGCCCTCGCGCCGGCCGGGCAGACCGCCGTGCACGACGGCGAAGAGGCGATGGCCCATGTCTGGGTGCGCCCGGCCGACGCGCTCGATGCTGCCAGCGGCTACAAGATGGTGCCGGTGACGCGCCGCACGCTCGCCTCGATCGCCCGCTTCGAGAGCGCGCAGGCCTGTTTCGACCACGCCGCGCAGCTGCGCGGCATCGCGCGCATCATGCCGCGCCTGGCCCAGGGCGGCGGCGGCCTGCGGCCGGTGCTGCCGAGCGAGCCGGCCTATGCCGAGATCGAGCGGATCGACCCGCACGGCGAAGGCCATGCCCGCTACGAGCTCGCCACCGGGCAGGCCGTGCGCCTGTCGGCGCGCGTGTGGCGCGTGACCGCCGGCAACGGCAACGTGATGACCGGGCCGGGCACCAACACGTATTTCGTCGGCGACCCCGACGAAAACCAGTGGGCCGTGATCGATCCCGGCCCCGACGACGACGCCCATCTCGCCGCCGTGCTGGCCGCGGCGCCCGGCCCGGTGCGCTGGATCCTGGCCACCCACACCCATCTCGACCACTCGCCGGCCACGCCCCGGCTCAAGGCCGCCACCGGCGCGCCGGTGCTGGGCCGCCCGGCGCCGGCCACGCCGCGCCAGGACCAGACCTTCCAGCCGGACCGCATTCTCGAGCACGGCGAACGGCTGGCGCTGGGCAACGGCTGCACCCTGCGCGTGGTGCACACGCCGGGGCATGCCTCCAACCACCTGTGTTTCCTGCTCGAAGAAGAAAAGACGCTGTTTACCGGCGACCACGTGATGCAGGGCTCCACGGTCGTCATCAACCCGCCCGACGGCGACATGCACGCCTACCTGGCATCGCTGGCGGCGCTCCAGCACGAAGACCTGGAATGGCTGGCGCCGGGCCACGGCTTCCTGATGGCCAGGCCGGCCGATGCGATCCGCACGCTGATCCGCCACCGCCTGCAGCGCGAGGCCAAGGTGCTCAACGCGCTGCGCGAGCTTGGCGACAGCGTGATCGAAGTGCTGCTGCTGCGCGTGTACGACGACGTGCCGGAACGCATGCTGCCGGTGGCGCAGCGCTCGCTGCTGGCGCACCTGCACAAGCTCGCCGTGGACGGCGCCGTGGTGGACGATGGCGGGGTGTGGCGCATGGTGGCGCGCCCATGAGCAAAGGCCCCCGGTTTCGGGGGCCTTTCACGATGAGAAGAGACTGTCCGCGTGCCGTGCCGGCGCCGGCTTGCCCTATTTGGTGAGCGAGGCCATCAGCAGCTCGGCCGCGGCTTCCAGCCGCTCCGGCGCGCAGAACAGCCGCGCCACCACCAGCCCGTTCTGCAGCGCGCCGTAGATCACCTGCCCCAGCGCCTTCGGCGACACCGGGTAGACCTTGCCGTACTCTTTCTGGGCACGCTCGATCAGCCCGGTGAGCCAGTCTTCGTTCATGCGGTAGAACGCCTTGAGCTCGGCATGCACGGTCTCGGGCAGGCACAGGGTCTCGGTCGAGAGCATGCCGGCCAGGCAGATCTGGTCGCCGCAGGCCGCGGTGCGCAGAAAGCTCAGGTAGGCCTCCGCCTGCACGTGCGGCGGCAGGCTGGCGTCGATATTGCGGATCCGCTCGGTGATGCGCGCGCTGTATTCCTTGACCGCTTCCAGTACCAGATCGTCCTTGGACGGAAAGTAATAATGGATGCTCGAGGTCTTCACCCCGACCAGCTCGGCAAGGTCACGATAGCTGAAGCCGTTGAAACCGCGGCGGCGGATCAGCACGAGCGTGTGTTCGAGCAGTTGTTCGCGGACGGATTTCGTTTTCATGGCGTGATCTTATCTATCTGCCGGTAGATACTCAAGGCAATTCCACGTGCGGTCGCAAAAAGTCAGGCTGCGCCGCTCACGAGGGCAGCACTTGCGCGACCACCGTGATCAATGAGCCGCTGACCAGGCAAAGCCCTACCCAGCCGGCCAGGATCAGGAAGCTGTCCCGTAGATTCATCATCGACTCCAGTTCGGTGTTATCTGCCTGCCGCGTCGCGGATCAGGCGCGGTGGCCGGCACTTGCCGGCCACCCGGTACTGCATGCCGCGCTGCCGCGCTCAGGCATTGGCGCCTTCGGTGAAGACGTCGAACTTGCCGGTGCGGGCGCCGTCGGTGAAGGTGTCGCGGTTGCCGCTGCGCGCCGGGGTTGCCGACACGCCGCTGCGGTCCAGGCCGGCGACCAGCGCGCCATCGGTGTACGGGTCGAACTTGCCGGTGCGGGCGCCATCGGTGTACGCATCACGGTTGCCGGTGCGGGCGCCGTCGGTGTAGCCATCGCGGTTGC
>NZ_JBYTEL010000009.1:0-10267 GCF_058789195.1 Cupriavidus sp. FW216-B1
GCCTACTTTCTTTTCGGGGAAAAGAAAGTAGGTCGCTCCGGGGGAGCGAAAGCCTTTGACTTTGACTTTGAAGTTGATTTTGACTTTGATGTTGACTTTGACGTCCAGCACTTAACTTTGACGTTCAGCCGCCGACTTTGAAGTAGCCTTTGAACGCCAAGACCCAGAAAGAAAAAAGTGCCCCTTTCCCCCCAGAACGAACCACCAGCCCCCAACAGCGGCCCCCTCCCCCCACCCCCTGTATCATTCCCCCAACCCGCGCCGCACCGGCCCCCCCAATAGCAGCCCGGCCACCCGGCCACAATCCAGGACCAGGAACGACCCGAACCGCCATGCCAGAGCCGAAGCCGGAATCCGCCCTCATGCCCGTCGGTGCCGACCATGCCCCGCCGCGCGAGCCGGACCGCATGCGCGCCGCGTCGCCGTTCGACCAGGTGGTGTTCGCCGGCGGCGGCAACCGCTGCTGGTGGCAGGCCGGCTGGTGGGACAGGGTGGCGCCCGAGCTGGGCCTGCGTCCGCGCGTGATCGCCGGCATCTCGGCCGGCGCCGCCACCGCGTGCATGATCTACACGCACGACGCGCGCCAGGTCATGGCGTACTACCAGGAGGTGCTGGCGGACAACCGGCGCAACGTCTACTGGAGCAACCTGCTGACGCGGCAGCGCGTGTTCCCGCACTACGGCATCTACCGCGGCGCGCTGCTGAGCATCTTCGCCGATGGCCGCCTGGCGCAGTTGCAGGCCGCGCCCGAGATCCGCGTCGGCGTGGCGCACATTCCGCGCTGGAGCGGGCCGCGCATGGCGGTGCTGGCGGGCCTGGTGGCCTACAACATCGAGAAGCACTGGCTCAGGACGCTGCACCCGCGGCTGGGCCGCAGGCTCGGCTTCCGTCCGGAGTTCGTGCGCGCGCAGGACTGCGGCTCGCCCGAGCAGCTGGCGGACCTGCTGCTGCAGTCGGCCTCCACGCCGCCGTTCACGCCGGTGCTGCGCCGCGACGGCCGGCCGGTGCTGGACGGCGGCATGGTCGACAATGTGCCGGTCGACGCGCTCGACCCCACGCCGGGCAACGTGCTGGTGCTGGTGACGCGGCTCTATCCGCGCCCGCGGCGCTTCGTGCTGCGGCACGGCGGGCAGCGGCGGCTTTATCTGCAACCTTCGCAGCGGGTACCGATCTCGAGCTGGGACTACACCCGGCCCGGTGCGATGATCGCTGCCTACGAACTCGGCCAGCGCGACGGGGAAACCTTTCTGCGCGAATGGCCGTCTGTCATGAAGACGGAGCTCGGCACCACCGCATAGCGTTCTTCGGACGCGCCGGCCGGCCTTGCGGCTCTGTCATCTCGATGTGCAACGCGGCCTTCGCGCCGCCACAGGAGGCATTGATGACGAAACGCCAGGCAAGACCGGCAAGCGAGCGCCAGAGCGCGCGCAGGGCGACATCCGAGCAGCCCGTCGAGCGCGTGCCGCGCCGCGGCAGGCGCCGCGGCGGCGCGCAGCGCGAGGCGGATTTCGTGGTGATCGGCGCGGGCTCCGGCGGCGTGGCCGCGGCGCGCCGCGCGGCCGCGCACGGCGCGCGCGTGGTGCTGATCGAGCGCGACGCGATCGGCGGCACCTGCGTCAACCGCGGCTGCGTGCCCAAGAAGATGCTGTCCTACGGCGGCACCCTCGCCGCCATTCTCTCGGGCTGCCTGTCGCACACCGGCGGGCGCGAGGACTGGGGCGACGCCATCGTGCGCGTCAACGCCGAGATGGCGCGCCTGCACGTGGCCTACACCCACCGCCTGCAGGAAGCCGGCGTGACGCTGCTGCACGGCGAGGCCACCGTCACCGCGCCCGACCTGGTGCAGGTCGGCGCCGAGACCATCCACGCGCGCCGCATCCTGATCGCCACCGGCGCGCGCCCGCAGACGCTGCCGGTGCCCGGCGGCGAGCTGGCCGGCACCTCCGACGACGTCTTCACCTGGCAGAGCCTGCCGGCCTCGATCGTGGTGATCGGCGGCGGCTACATCGCGGTGGAGCAGGCCTCGATCCTCTCGCGCTACGGCGTCAAGGTCGAGATGCTGGTGCGCGAGAGCCGCCTGCTCGAGCGCTTCGACCACGAGATCGCCGCGGCGCTGGCCGAGGCGCTCGCCGCCAGGGGCGTGCGCCTGCATTTCAATGCCGAGGTCACGCTGCTCAACCAGGCCAACGGCGCCATCGACGTGTGCTACCGGCAGGGCGCGCCCGATGGCGATGGCAACGATGGCGGCGGCGACCGCGTCCACACCGTGCGCGCGCAGGCCGCGCTGGCCGCCATCGGGCGCGAGCCGCAGTGGGAAAACCTGGGCCTGGCGGCGCTCGGCGTGGAGAAGTCCGCGCAGGGCGGCATCCGCGTGGACCGCTCGTTCCGCAGCCGGGTGCGCTCCATCCACGCCGTCGGCGACGCCATCGACGGCCTGCACCTCACGCCGGTGGCCAGCGCCCAGGGCCGCTGGCTGGCCGACCGCCTGTTCGGCCGGCGCGGCGAGCGCGCCGACTTCGACGTGGTGCCGACCGCGGTCTTCTGCGAGCCCGCCATCGGCAGCGTCGGCCTGACCGAGCACGAGGCCATCGCGGCCGCCGGCAAGGCCGAGCGCGTGGAAAGCGTGGTGCGCCGCTTCGTCTCGCTGGAGAACCGCTTCGCCGGCAGCGGGCAGGCGTCGATGGTGAAGCTGGTGGTCAACGCGCGCAGCGGCCGCGTGCTGGGCGCGCACATGATGGACAACGCCGCGCCGGAGATCATCCAGACGCTGGCGGTGGCGCTGCGCCTCGGCGTGAAGCTGTCGCACCTGCGCACCACGGTGCAACTGCACCCGACCGTGGCGGAAGAGTTGTTCGCTTAAGCAGGCCCGCGCCGCGCGCGCCTCAGCCCATGCCGGCCGGCGCGGTGCCGGCGCCGGGCCGGGCGTCCTGGCACGGGTCCGGCCGCTTGCGCGCCGGCACCAGCACCACGCGGTCGTACTCGCCCACCTCGCCGGCGCCGGCCTGTTCCAGGTAGCCCACGCTGTAGATCTTGCCCGGATCGGCCGCGAGCCAGCGCGGCGCGCCCACGTCGCGGCGCACGTGGCCGTTGCCGGCGATCAGCACGGCGCCGCGGTCGGCGTAGGCGCGCATGGCGGCGGCCATCACGGCGTCGCGCGCGGCCTGCGCGTCGAGCATGCCGGGCAGCATGGCCTTGGGGAAATTGCCGCAGTGGCCGCGGTCGAGCACCGCGGTCTGCTCGCTGACCACGTCGGCGGGCAGCGGCGCGGCCAGGCCCAGGCGCTGGCGCTCGGCCGGCTCGAACACGCCGTCGAGCCCGCCGCGCACGATCCTGCCGGCATCGGCGCGCGACAGGTTGGCCGCCACCAGCGGCAGGTCGTATTGCAGCGCGAGCGCCACCACCGGCGTGTACAGCTCCCATTGCCAGCCCTTGCCGCCGGCCTGCGCGACCACGTAGGCGGCGTCGCCGGGGCGCTCGCGGCGGGCGCGGTCGATGTCGGGCTGGCGCTCGCGGTCGAACTGCTCCATCGCGATGGCGGGCCGCCAGCCGGCGGCGAGCGCGCTCGACAGCGCCAGCAGGCGGCGCTTCTGGCCGTCGGCGTTGTCGTGCACTTCACCGAGCAGCACGTAGGTCTTGCCGGTGAACTGGTGCGCGACGTCGCCCGCCACGGTGGCCGGCGGCGTGCCCGCGCAGCCCGCCAGCGCGGCGAGGAAGGCAGCGAGGAGGGCGGCGGCGAGCGCCAGTCCGGCGCGGCGGCCGGCAGGCCGGCAAGCAAGGCGGTGACGTGTCTGCATGGCGGGGAAGTCCGGATTTTTCATGTGGTGGCTGGCGCGCATGGCGACCATTATTGCCCAGTTGCGGGCGGCGCGCTGCGCACCTCGCCCCGCGCGCGCCGGCCGGCGCAAACGAAAAGGGCGGCGCCGGCTGACCCGGCACCGCCCCTGTCTTCTCCCGGCTCGCGCCGCGGCGTCGGCCCGCTCAGTGGCTGGCGCCGGCCGCCTCCCCGCCGACCAGTTCCGGCAGGCGGTTGCCTTCCGAATCGATCTGCAGCGGCCCGGTGCCCGAGAAGCGGTCCAGCGCGAGGTAGATCACCGGCGTGATGAACAGCGTGATGACCTGCGAGAACAGCAGCCCGCCCACCACCGCCAGGCCCAGCGGCTGGCGCAGCTCGGCGCCGGCGCCTAGGCCCAGCGCCAGCGGCAGCGCGCCGGCCACGGCGGCGAAGGTGGTCATCATGATCGGGCGGAAGCGCAGCAGGCAGGCCTGCCGGATCGCGCGCGCGGGCGCCATGCCCTGCTCGCGCTGCGCCGCCAGCGCGAAGTCGATCATCATGATGGCGTTCTTCTTGACGATGCCGATCAGCATCAGCACGCCGATGGTGGCGATCAGCGACAGCTCCACGTTGAAGATGAACAGCGTGAGCAGCGCGCCCACCGCCGCCGACGGCAGGCCGGCCAGGATGGTGAGCGGGTGGATGTAGCTTTCGTACAGCACGCCCAGCAGCGTGTAGATCACCGCGATGGCGGCCACCAGCAGCAGCACCTGGGTGGCCTGCGAGGACTGGAACACCGCGGCGTCGCCGCCCCAGCTCGTGAAGATCGAGGTCGGCATGTCGATCTCCTGCCGGTAGGTGTCGATCTTGGACGAGGCCGCGCCCAGCGCCGCGCCCGGCGCGAGGTTGAACGACACCGTCACCGAGGGCAGCTGGCCCTGGTGGTTCACGGCGATCGGGCCGACCCGGCGCTCGGTGGTGGAGAAGGCCGAGACCGGCACCATCTGCCCGGTCTTGCTGCGCACGTAGAGCTTGGAGAACGCGGTCTCGTCAGCGCGGTCGATGTCGGCCGCGGTCAGGATCACGTAGTAGTTGTCGATCGGCGTGTAGATGGTCGAGACCTGGCGCTCGCCGAACGCGGAGTACAGCGCCTGGCGCACGTCCTGGATCTGCACGCCGAGCGCGTTGGCCTTGTCGCGGTCGATGGAGAGCTGCGCTTCCAGGCCGGATTGCTGCGAGTCACTGGTGACGTCGCGGAACACGGGGTCGGCGCGCATCCTGGCCATCAGCTTGTCCGAGTATTCCTGCAGCTGGCCGGCCTTCACGCTCTGCAGCGTGTACTGGTAGCGGCTCTTGCTCTGGCGCCCGCCCAGGCGCAGGTTCTGCACCGGCGAGAAATAGACCGCCAGCCCGGGAATGCCGGACACGTCGTGGCGCAGCGACTCGACCACTTTGGACATGCGCGGGCGCTGGCCGTGCGGCTGGAGCTCGACGAACATGCGGCCGGTGTTGATGGCCGGCGAGTTGCCGCCGCCGATCGTCACCACCACGCTGCGCACCGCGGGGTTCTTGCGCATGCGCTCGGCGGCGTCGCGCAGGCGCTCGGCCATCGCGTCGAACGAGATGTCCTGCGGGCCTTCGGCGTTGACCTGGATCTGGCCGATGTCTTCCTCGGGGAAGAAGCCCTTGGGAATGGTGGCGAACAGCACCGCGGTCAGCACGAAGGTCAGGCCGGCCACCGCCAGCACCGACTTGCGGTGCGCCAGGCACCAGTCCAGCCCGCGCGCGTAGCGGTGCAGCGTGAACTCGAACAGGTCCTCGAACCACTGCGTGGAGCGCAGGCCGATGGTCTGCTTCTGCGCCGCGGCGGGCGCGTGCGCCGCCTGCCCGGCGTGGTCGCCGTAGGTGTGCTGCGACTCGTCGATGGGCACGTTCTCGGCCGAGAGGAAGCGCGCGCACAGCATCGGGATCAGCGTGAGCGACACCAGCGCCGAGACCAGGATCGACAGCGACACCACCGCGGCGAACTCGTGGAACAGCAGGCCGATCACGCCCGGCATGAAGAAGATCGGGATGAACACCGCGATCAGCGAGATCGAGATCGACAGGATGGTGAAGCCCATCTCGCGCGAGCCGATCAGCGCGGCGCGCAGCGGCGGCACGCCTTCCTCGATGTGGCGCACGATGTTTTCCAGCATCACGATGGCGTCGTCCACCACCAGGCCCACGGCGAGCGTGATGGCCAGCAGCGAGACGTTGTCCAGGCTGTAGCCGAACACCTTCATCAGCGCCACCGTGCCGATCAGCGAGATCGGCAGCGACACGGTGGGGATCAGCGTGGCGGCGGCGCGGCGCAGGAACAGGAAGATCACCATCACCACCAGCGCCACGGTCAGCGCCAGCGTGAACTGCACGTCGTGGATCGACTCGCGGACCGACACCGAGCGGTCGTTGACCACGCTGACGCTGACCGAGGCCGGCATCTGCTGGATCAGGCGCGGCAGCGTGGCCTTGATGGCGTCCACCACGGCCACCGTGTTGGCGTCCGGCTGGCGCAGCACGGCCAGCACGATGGAGCGCTCGTTGTTGAGCCAGCTGCCGGTCTTGATGGTCTCGACGCTGTCCTCGACCTCGGCCACGTCGGACAGCCGCACCAGCGCGCCGCTGGGCTGGCTGGCCACGATGATGTTGCGGAAGGCGTCGGCGCTGGCGAGCTGGCGGTTGGCCTGGATGGTGAGCGTCTGGCGCGCGCCGTCGAGCGTGCCGACCGGGGTGTTGGCGTTGGCGCGGTTCAGCGCGGTGGCCAGTTCGTCGAGCGTGAGGCCGCGCGCGGAGAGCGCGTCCGGGTGGGCGCGCACGCGCACCGCGAAGCGCTTCTGGCCGTTGACCTGCACCTGCGCCACGCCGGGCAGCGTGGCCAGCGTGGGCGAGATCAGGTTGTCGCCGAACGCATTGAGCTCGGCCAGGCTCAGCGCCGGCGAGTTGATCGCCAGCAGCAGCACCGGCGCGTCGGCCGGGTTGACCTTGCGGTACGACGGCGGCACCGTCATCTCGATCGGCAGCGAGCGCTGCGCGCGGAACAGCGCGGCCTGCACGTCCACGGCGGCGGCGTCGATGTCGCGGTCGTTGTTGAACTCGATGGTGATGCTGGAGTTGCCGAGCGTGTTCGACGAGCTGATCACCGACACGCCGGGAATGGTGGCGAACTGCTTTTCCAGCTGGATCGCCACCGAGGCCGCCATGGTCTCGGGACTGGCCCCGGGCAGCGTGGCGGTGACCTGGATCACCGGCGAGTTGAACGACGGCAGCGCGGCGATCGGGATGGTGGGGTAGAGCGCGATGCCGGTGACGATCACCGCAAGGCACAGCAGCACCGTCATCACCGGACGGCGGATACAGAGCTCGGACAGGTTCATGGCTTGGGGGCTCTGGACTTCAAGGCTTGGCGTCGGCGGCCGGGGCGCTGGCGGCGCCCCGGGCGGCCGGCGGGGCTTCGCGCACCAGGCTGCCCGCGCGCAGGTTCTGCGCGCCTTCCACCACCACGCGCGCGCCCGGCTGCACGCCGTCAATGACGGCGGCGCTGGCGGTCGAGATCTGCACCTTGACCGGCACCGGCTTGACGCGGTTGTCGGCCTGCACGACGTAGACGAAGCGGCCTTCCGGGCCGGTCACGACCGCCTGCGGCGGCACCGACAGCGCGCCCTTGAGGGTCTGCACCACGGCGTCCACGTTGGCGTAGGTGCCCGGCCACAGGCGCTGCTCCTCGTTGTCGAACTGCGCCTTGATGCGGATGCTGCCGTACTGCGGGTCGACCGAGTTGTCCACAAAGCTGATCTTGCCCGTCACCGGCGTCTTGCTGCCGTCGTTGGGCATGGCGGTGACGGCGACCGGGCCGGCGTGCAGCGCCTCGCGCAGCGCCGCGAGCTGGCGCTCGGGCAGCGTGAAGGTGACGGCGATGGGCTGGATCTGCGCGATCGTGACCAGCGGCAGCGCGCTGGTGGGCGTCACCAGCGAGCCGGGGAACATGTTGATCACACCGGTGCGCCCGGCGATGGTGGCGCGGATGGCGCCGTAGCTGACCGCCACGCGGCTGGCCTCGATGGCGGCCTGGTCGGCGCGGATGGTGGCCTCGAAACCGTCGACCTTGGCCTGCGCCGTGTCCACCGCGCTCTTGGAGATGAAGTTGCGCTCGAGCAACTCCTGGCTGCGCGCCAGCGTGCGGCGCGCGTCGGCGAGGTCGGCCTGGTCGCGCAGCAGCTGGGCCTGCGACTTGGCGAGGTTGGCCTCGTCCATGCGCGTGTCCAGCGTGAACAGCAGATCGCCCGGCTTGACCGACTGGCCTTCCTTGATGTGCACGGCGCGCACCGTGCTCGAGACCTGCGGGCGCACCTCCACGGTGGACAGCGCGCTGACCGTTCCGTTGGCGCTCACCTGCAGCGGCACGTCGCCCTGCTGGACCACGGCTGTGCTGACCACCACCGCGGCCGGCGCCTTGGCGGCGGGTTTCGGCGCCATCCAGGTGCGCCAGCCATACCAGCCGCTGGCCACCAGCACGGCCAGGACCGCGAGCAGCAGCCACGGGGAGACCCGGCCCTTGCCGGTGCCCGTGGCCGGGCTCCACTTACCGTCGACAAAGCCCTTGGCCTGGTCGATGCCATTCGTTTTCATGTGAGGTCTCTCTTACAGTGCGCGCGTCACGCGCCGCTCCCCGACGACCCGGCTTCTTGGAACCGATGCCGCCTCGCGACAAAACCGCTACTAGTACAGGATCGGGACCGTCGGCGGCTAGCGACTTGGCATGCCGGATCATTACAACGTATTACAGCGCACCGCCGAAGCCTGTTCGCTCCAGCTTATCCGTACTTGTATCGAAAGCCAAACATTAGCAGAAAAGCATGACATGGCGACACATTCCGGCGGCATGTTGTCGATGCCGGCCCATGCGCAGGCGGAAAAGCGGGCGGGACGGCAATCCGGGGGATACCACGGAGTATGTCCGGCTCAGGTCCGGCTCAGGCCTGCCGCGCGGCGCCCCAGCGGCAGCCCAGCGCCCGCGCGCGCTGCGACACGGCCAGTGCCAGCAGCATCAGCGCGGCGGCGCCCCAGTGCAGGGCGTCGGCGCCGGCGGTGGCATAGATCGCCGCGCCGCCCATGGCGCCGAGCGCCTGGCCGAGGTAGATCGAGGAAGAATTGAGCGAGATCGAGGCCGAGGCCCGTTCCGGCGCCAGCGCCACCAGCCGCGCCTGCTGCGCGCTGTTGGTGGCGAAGCCGCCCACGCCCCACAGCATGAAGATCAGCACCAGCGCCACCGGCCCGATCGCGGCCAGCGGCCACAGCAGCATGGCCGCCAGCGAGGTCAGCATGGCCAGCTGGACGATGCGCGCGGGCGTGGCGCGGTCCATGCGCGCGGCGGCCAGCACGTTGCCGGCCACGCCGCAGGCACCGTAGGCGAGGAACATCAGGCTCAGCGCGGCGCCGCTGATGCCGTGCACGTCGCGCAGCAGCGGCGCGATATACGTAAACAGCGTGAACATGCCGGCCGACTGGATCATGGTGGTGGCCACCACCAGCACCATCGGCGTGTGCCGCAGCACCGCGCCCCAGGCGGCGCGGCCGACCGGCGCCACGTACAGCCGCGGCGGCAGCACGCGCCACACCGCCAGCGCCGCGGCCAGCGCCATCACGCCCACCAGCGCCATGCTGAAGCGCCAGCCCGTCGTGCTGGCGATCCACGTGCCCAGCGGCACGCCGACCACGCTGGCCACGCTCCAGCCCAGGAACACGAAGCTGATGGCGCGCCCGCGCGTGTGCGCGTTGACCAGCAGCGGCAGCGTGGCGGCCGCCTGCGGGGTGTAGATGGCCGCGCCCACGGCGGTGGCGAAGCGGATCGCCATCAGGCTGGCGAAGCCCGGCGCCAGCGCCGCGGCCAGGTGCATGGCGGCGTACACCAGCAGCGCGCCGGCCAGCAGCACGCGGCGGTCGATGCGCGAGCCGAGCGTGGCGAACAGCGGCGCGCCCACGCAGGTGGCCAGCGCGAACACCGAGATCAGCTGCCCGGCCGTGGCCGCGCCCAGGCCGAAGTCGCCGGCGATGTGGTTGAGCATGCCGGTGACGATCATCGCGCCGGTGCCGATGACGAAATTGCCGAAGCACAGCGTCAGGAGCCTGGGATCCATTGCGGCCGGCGCCGCGAGGCGCCACGAGGGGACAGGGGAAGGGCGGACGGAAACGCGGCCCGCGCGTCACCCGGGCCGCGCGGTGCGGCGAGTGTAGCGGGTTTGCCCGGTTCGCGTTTCGGCGTGGCGGCCGGGGCACAAGCCGGGAGAATAAAAGGAGGGAGGAAGGGGGGGAAAACGTGGAAAAACGGGGCGGCCGCGCCGCCCCGCGGCACGCCTCAGCGCGACAGCGCGGGCGTGAGCGCCTTGGGATTGGCGATGCTGTCGTGGGGGGGGGGGGGGGGGGGGGGGAGGGGGGGGGAGGGGGGGGGGGGAGGGG
>NZ_JBYTEL010000009.1:10275-259325 GCF_058789195.1 Cupriavidus sp. FW216-B1
ACAGCGCGTGCTTGAGTGTCTTGGGGTTGGCGATGCTGTCGTGCTGGCCGGCCACCACGTCGAGGATGTTCTGGAAGGCGATGCGGAAATACAGCTCGTAGCTCTCGCGCTCCACGTAGCCCAGGTGCGGCGTGCAGATGCAGTTTTCCATGCGCAGCAGCGCGTGGCCCTGCAGGATCGGCTCGGACTCGAACACGTCGACCGCCGCCATGCCGGGGCGGCCGCGGTTGAGCGCGGTCAGCAGGGCGTTTTCCTCGACCAGCTCGGCGCGGCTGGTGTTGACGAACAGCGCGGTCGGCTTCATGCGGGTCAGATCGGCCAGCTTGACCAGCCCGCGGGTCTCGTCGTTCAGGCGCAGGTGCAGCGACAGCACGTCGCTGTCGGCGAACAGTTGCTCCTGCGACCCGGCGACGGCCAGGCCATCCTCGCGCGCGCTTTTCTGCGAGTTCTCGCGGCCCCACACCAGCACGTTCATGCCGAACGCGCGGCCGTAGCCGGCCAGCAGCTTGCCGATCTTGCCGTAGCCCCAGATGCCCAGGGTCTGCCCGCGCAGCACCTGGCCCAGGCCGAAGTTGGGCGGCATGGTGGTGGACTTGAGCCCGGACTGCTGCCAGGCGCCGTGCTTGAGGCTGGCCACGTACTGGGGAATGCGGCGCTGGGCCGCCATGATCAGCGCCCAGGTGAGCTCGGCCGGCGCCACCGGCGAGCCGGCGCCTTCGAGCACCGCCACGCCGCGCTCGGTGCACGCCTCGATGTCGATGTGCCCGCCGGCGCGCCCGGTCTGGCTGATGATCTTGAGCTTGGGCAGCTTCTCCAGCAGCTGGCGGGTGATGCGCGAGCGCTCGCGGATCAGCACCACGGCCTCCACGTCCGACAGCCGCGCCGCGAGCTGGCCGACGCCCTTGACGGTGTTGTTGAACACCTTGACGTCATGCCCGTCGAGCAGGCTGAAGCAGGACAGCTTGCGAACCGCATCCTGGTAATCGTCGAGTACGGCAATCTTCATCGGCAACTCTATTTTGGCAATGGCTAAGGTGCGCGCGCCCACAGACCGGCGCGCGCATCCACGGTATGGTTTTAGCACCTGCGGCGCGCCGCCGCAGCCGCCCCGGCGTACGGCGCAGCCACTTTGGCGAGCGGCAAATGTGCGCTGCCGGACAGTCCGGCGGCGCGCCGCGGCAAGGCGCCGGCATTGCTGCGGAGCAAAAAACAGCAGCGCGGTGCAATGGTATCCTTGCCGGCTCCGATGCAGTGTGCGGATTGCCGGTCGAGCCCTGCCCCCGCCTTCCGGACCCCGCCGGACAAAGCCTGCCGCGGGCAAAGCGCAACTGTAGCGCAGCCGCGGGGCCTGCCGCGACCTTTCGCGGCCTTTTCCGCGGCCCGGACGGCCGTGGAGTTGTAACGGGATGTGACGGGTGCCGGCGCGCCGCCGATGCCGGCAATGCCGCCGCGGCGCGGAACCCGCGCCCGGACGCGGCGGTCTGCCCTGCATGGGCTGCCGCCGGCCATGTGGCATGGAAGGCGCGAGGAACGCGGAAGACACAGAGGGCGCCGCAAAGAGCGCGAGGAGCGCGGAAGGCGCGGAAGGCGCGAGAGACGCGGAAGGCGCGCAGGCGGGGCCCGGGCTTTGCAAAGAATTCTTTTTTGCCTTGGAGCAAGCTGTATGAACCACCCCACCATGCAGGGCACGCCCGCACTCAACGTCCCGGCCTGGATCCGGCACCAGAAGCTGATCGCCTGGGTCGCCGAGATCGCCGCGCTGACCAAACCCGACCACATCCACTGGTGCGACGGCTCGCAGGAGGAATACGACCGCCTGTGCGAGCAGATGGTCGCCGCCGGCACCATGAAGCGCCTGAACCCCGCCAGGCGCAAGAATTCCTTCCTGGCGCTGTCCGACCCGTCGGACGTGGCGCGCGTGGAGGACCGCACCTTCATCTGCTCGCAGAAGCAGGAAGACGCCGGCGCCACCAACAACTGGACCGCCCCGGCCGAGATGCGCCAGACGCTGGGCGGCCTGTTCGACGGCTGCATGCGCGGGCGCACGCTGTACGTGGTGCCGTTCTCGATGGGCCCGCTGGGCTCGCCGATCGCCCACATCGGCGTGGAGCTGTCTGATTCGCCCTACGTGGTCGCCAACATGCGCATCATGACCCGCATGGGCCGCGCCGTGTACGACGTGCTCGGCGCCGACGGCGCGTTCGTGCCGTGCGTGCACAGCGTGGGCAAGCCGCTGGCCGCCGGCGAGAAGGACGTGCCGTGGCCCTGCAACGCCACCAAGTACATCGTCCATTTCCCGGAAACGCGCGAGATCTGGTCCTATGGCTCGGGCTACGGCGGCAACGCGCTGCTGGGCAAGAAGTGCTTCGCGCTGCGGATCGCCTCGACGATGGGCCGCGACGAAGGCTGGCTGGCCGAGCACATGCTGATCCTCGGCGTGACCTCGCCCGAGGGCAAGAAGTACCACGTCGCGGCGGCGTTCCCGTCGGCCTGCGGCAAGACCAACTTCGCCATGCTGATCCCGCCCAAGGGCTTCGAGGGCTGGAAGGTCACCACCATCGGCGACGACATCGCCTGGATCAAGCCGGGCCAGGACGGCCGCCTGTACGCCATCAACCCGGAAGCCGGCTACTTCGGCGTGGCCCCGGGCACGAGCGAGAAGACCAACTACAACGCGATGGCGACGCTCAAGGAAAACGTCATCTTCACCAACGTGGCGCTGACCGACGACGGCGACGTGTGGTGGGAAGGCATGAGCAAGGAAGCGCCGGCTCACCTGATCGACTGGCAGGGCAAGGACTGGACCCCGGAGATCGCCAGGGCCACCGGCGCCAAGGCGGCGCACCCGAACGCGCGCTTCACCGCGCCGGCCGTGCAGTGCCCGTCGATCGACGAGAACTGGGACAACCCCGCCGGCGTGGCCATCGACGCCTTCATCTTCGGCGGCCGCCGCTCGACCACGGTGCCGCTCGTGACCGAGGCGCGCAACTGGACCGAGGGCGTCTACATGGCCGCCACGATGGGCTCGGAAACCACCGCCGCGGCCGCCGGCCAGCAGGGCGTGGTGCGCCGCGACCCGTTCGCCATGCTGCCGTTCTGCGGCTACAACATGAGCGACTACTTCGGCCACTGGCTGGCGCTGGGCAAGAAGCTCGAGGCCGCCGGCGCCCGCCTGCCGAAGATCTACTGCGTGAACTGGTTCCGCAAGGACGCCGACGGCAACTTCGTGTGGCCGGGCTTCGGCGAGAACATGCGCGTGCTGTCGTGGATGATCGACCGCGTGGAAGGGCGCGGCCAGGGCGCCGAGCACGTGTTCGGCACCTCGCCGCGCTACGGCGACCTGAACTGGAACGGCCTCGCCTTCAGCGAGGCGCAGTTCGAGCAGGTCACGTCGATCGACCATGCCGCGTGGCAGCAGGAGCTGGCGCTGCACGACGCGCTGTTCACGCAACTGCGGCACCACCTGCCGCAGGCGCTGATCGAGGCCAAGGAGGCGCTGGCCAAGCGCCTCGCGGCCTGAGCGACGCAAACGGCAACATGAGCCGGCGGCCGGCACCGCGCCGGTCGTCTACGCCGGGTTGCCGCCGCCGGCGTCGAGCTGCTCCACCGCGTACTTGACCAGCTCGGCGCGGCCTTCGATGCCGAGCTTGCGGCGCAGGTTCAGGCGGTGCGTCTCGATGGTGCGCACCGACACGCCGAGCGCGGCGGCGATGTCCTTGTTGGCCTGCCCGCGGCCGATGCAGTTGAGGATGTCGCGCTCGCGCGGCGTGAGCGCGTCGAGCGGCCCGGCGGACGGCGACTCCTCGGCCATGCGGCGGGCGATGCGGGCGCTGTAGAAGACGCGCCCGGCCAGCACCGCGCCGATGGCCGCCATCAGCTCGTCGGCCGGCGCGTCCTTGAGCACGTAGCCGCGCGCGCCGGCGCGGATGGCCTGGCGCACGTATTCGAGGTTGTCGTGCATCGACACCATCAGCACGGCGATTTCCGGGTAGTCGTCGTGCAGCGCGGCGGCCAGCGCGATGCCGCCCATGCCGCGCATGCCGATGTCGGTGATGACCAGTTCGGGCATCTGCTCGGGTCCGGCCTGCGCCAGCCAGGCCAGCGCGGCCTCGCCGTCGTCGGCCTCGCCGACCACGGTCAGCTCGGGCTGCAGGCCGAGCCGCATGCGCATGCCGTCGCGCACCAGCGCGTGATCGTCGATCAGCAGGATGCGGGCGGGGGCTTGGCTCATGATGCGGTCTTTCCTGGTACGTCCCGGGGTGGCGGGGCCGAGCGTACCACCGGCACGGCGGCGCGCAAACGGGTGGCGCCCGCGCGGGACTCGATCTCGAACTCCCCGCCCAGCGCGGCCACGCGCTCGCCGAGGTTGCGCAGGCCGATGCCGCGCTTGGGGTCGTGCTGCATGCGCGCCACGTCGAAGCCAGCGCCGTCGTCCTGCACCGTGAGGCGAGTGGCGTCGGCGTCGAAGTCCAGCGCCAGCGCCACGTGGCGCGCGTGCGCATGGCGCTCCACATTGGTCAGCGCTTCCTGGGCGATGCGGAACAGCGCGGTGGCCTGCTCGTCGGGCAGCTCGCGCGGCTTGCCGGTGCGCGTGACGGCAATGCGCAGGCCGCTGCCGTCCTGCATCTCGCGCGCGAGGTGCTCCAGCGCGGCATAGAGGCCGAGGTCGTCGAGCAGGGCCGGGCGCAGGTTGCGCGCCACGCGCCGCACTTCGTTGAACACGGTGTCCAGGCGCCCGAGCGCCGTGCCGAGCACGGGCGCCACGGTGGCGCCGTCGCCGGGCGCCAGCCGCAGGCGGTTGGCGGCGGTTTCCAGCAGCAGCTTGACCGACACCAGCAGCTGGCTGATGCCGTCGTGCAGCTCGCGCGACAGCCGCGCGCGCTCGTCTTCCTGCGACTGCACCACGCGCTGCGCGAGCTGGCGCAGCTTGGCGTCGGCCTCGCGGTGCTCGCTCACGTTGAGGGCCAGCCCGCTGGCGGCCACCAGCAGGATGCTGATGCCGGCGATCACGCCGATCCACGCCATCGTTTCGCGGATGTCGGTCTCGGCGCGCGCGTCGAGCTGGCGCAGCGTGCGCTCGACGTCATCCAGGTAGATGCCGGTGCCGAGCATCCAGTTCCACTGCGGCACCCCGACCACGTAGCCGAGCTTGGGCGCCATCTGCTGCGAGGACGGCTTCTTCCACATGTAGCGCACCGAGCCGCCGCCGGCGCGCGCGGCGGCGATCAGCTGCTGGATGGTGGGCTCGCCCTTGGGGTCGCGCAGGCTCCACAGGTCCTGCCCGACCAGCTCGGGCTGGCGCGGGTGCATCAGGTTGCGGCCCTGCATGTCGTAGAGGAAGAAATAGCCGTCGGGGCCGTAGTCCAGGCGCGCCAGCGCCTGCATGGCGGCGTCGCGCGTGACGGCGTCGTTGCGGCCCGAGCGCACCATCGGCGCGATCGCGCTCTGCGCCAGCTCGACGTAGTGGCGCAGCTCGGTTTCCTTGCTCTGCAGGTAGGCGGCCTCGACCAGCGCGCGCTCGTGGCGGGCCAGCTCGGTGGCCTGGTAGCGCACCGCCAGCGCGATGCCGAACATGGCGACGGCCAGCGGCGCGACGGCCAGCAGGAGGATCTTCTGACGGAGTTTCATCGGTGCCGGGGCAATGCTTGGGAGGTGCCTGGACGGCCTCGCGGCCATGTACCGGGGTAAACACGGATGCCGCGCAAGCGGCATCCGGCCGTGGATCTGCGTAGTACCACGCAGCCCCGCTGCGTAGTTCCGCGCTTGTGCCGCCAGTAACGGGTGTCAATACTACACGCCGGACGCGCGACGGCTGCCCCCAGCCCCCACGCATGCGTCCTGCGCAGCGGGTGCGGCGGGCGATCGGAGGATCTGCCGGCGGCATCGCCCGCCTGCGACGACCAGATCCGGAGCTTGCGAGACTTGCCGGGCGCCGACGAAAAACCTGGCAGGAGACAACCGCGCCATCCATCGTCAGCCCGCCGTCCCCGGCGTGCCGTCCACCCGGACGCCTCAGCCGCGCCATGCATGCCGGGCCTGCCGCCGCCGGCATTCCTACAAATGGTCTGAGGAGACCCTCATCATGAATCGCATCGGGCAACACCTGGTGTGGCTGGCCGTCGCCGTGCTCGGCGCCTTCGCCTTCGCCACCGTTGCACTGTCTCGCGGCGAAGCCGTCAGTGCCCTGTGGATCGTGGTCGCCGCGATCTGCATCTACCTGATCGCCTACCGCTACTACAGCAAGTTCATCGCCGACAAGGTCATGCAGCTCGACCCGCGGCGCATGACGCCGGCCTGGCGCCACAACGACGGCCTGGACTACGTGCCGACCAACAAGGCGGTGCTGTTCGGCCACCATTTCGCCGCCATCGCCGGCGCCGGCCCGCTGGTCGGCCCGGTGCTGGCCGCGCAGATGGGCTACATGCCCGGCATGCTGTGGATCCTGGCCGGCGTGGTGTTCGCCGGCGCGGTGCAGGACTTCATGGTGCTGTTCATCTCCACGCGCCGCGACGGCCGCTCGCTGGGCGACCTGATCAAGTCCGAGATGGGCACGGTGCCCGGCATGATCGCGCTGTTCGGCTGCTTCATGATCATGATCATCATCCTGGCGGTGCTGGCGCTGATCGTGGTGAAGGCGCTGGCGGGCTCGCCGTGGGGCACCTTCACCGTGGGCGTGACGATTCCCATCGCCGTCTTCATGGGCCTGTACACGCGCTACATCCGCCCGGGCCGCATCGGCGAGGTGTCGGTGATCGGCTTCGTGCTGCTGATGCTGGCCATCATCGGCGGCCAGTACGTGCATGAAAGCGCCGTGCTCGCGCCGCTGTTCACCTACGACGGCAAGGCGCTGACGTGGATGCTGATCGTCTACGGCTTCATCGCCGCGGTGCTGCCGGTGTGGCTGCTGCTGGCGCCGCGCGACTACCTCTCGACCTTCCTCAAGATCGGCACCATCATCGCGCTGGCCATCGGCATCCTGATCGTGGCGCCGGAGCTGAAGATGCCGGCGTTCACGCAGTTCGCGCAGGGCGGCGGGCCGGTGTGGTCGGGCAACCTGTTCCCGTTCCTGTTCATCACCATCGCCTGCGGCTCGGTGTCGGGCTTCCACGCGCTGATCTCCTCGGGCACCACGCCCAAGCTGCTGGAGAACGAGTCGCACATGCGCTTCATCGGCTACGGCGCGATGCTGGCCGAGTCCTTCGTCGCCATCATGGCGCTGGTGGCCGCCTCGGTGATCGAGCCGGGCGTGTACTTCGCCATGAACAGCCCGGCGGCCGTGATCGGCACCTCGCCGGAAGCGGTGGCGTCGGTGGTGTCGAGCTGGGGCTTCGTCATCACGCCGGACGTGCTGATCCAGACCGCCAAGGACGTCGGCGAGAACTCCATCATCTCGCGCGCCGGCGGCGCGCCCACGCTGGCCGTGGGCATCGCCCACATCCTGCACCAGGTGGTGGGCGGCCAGGCCATGATGGCCTTCTGGTATCACTTCGCCATCCTGTTCGAGGCGCTGTTCATCCTGACCGCGGTGGACGCCGGCACGCGCGCCGGGCGCTTCATGCTGCAGGACCTGCTGGGCAGCTTCGTGCCGGCCTTCCGCCGCACCGACTCGCTGCCGGCCAACCTGATCGCCACCGCGCTGTGCGTGGCGGCGTGGGGCTACTTCCTGTACCAGGGCGTGGTCGATCCGCTCGGCGGCATCAACACGCTGTGGCCGCTGTTCGGCATCTCCAACCAGATGCTGGCCGCGGTGGCGCTGGTGCTGGGCACCTGCGTGCTGGTCAAGATGAAGCGCGGCCAGTACGCCTGGGTCACGCTGGTGCCGACCGTGTGGCTGCTGATCTGCACGCTGACCGCCGGCTGGCAGAAGCTGTTCGACGCCGATCCCAAGGTCAGCTTCCTGACCCACGCCGGCAAGTTCAGCGACGCCATCGCCGCGGGCAAGGTGCTGGCGCCGGCCAAGTCGATGGAGCAGATGCACCGCATCGTGTTCAACGACTACCTCGACGCCGGGCTGTGCGCGCTGTTCATGTTCGTGGTGCTGTCGATCGTGTTCTACGGCTTCAAGACCGCGCTGGCTGCGCGCGCCGCGAGCCGCCCGACCGACCGCGAGACGCCGTTCGAGCCGCTGCCGGCTTCCGCCTCGGCGCAGCACTGAGTACGCCGGCACCGCCCGCGCACCGCAAAGGAGAATCGCCATGCTCGAACAACTCGGCACCGTGGGCCGCTACCTGGGCCAGTCGCTGCGCCTGATGGTGGGGCTGCCGGACTACCAGACCTATGTGGCGCACATGGAAAGCATCCACCCGGACCGCGCGCCCATGAGCTACGAGGAATTCTTCCGCGAGCGCCAGGAAGCGCGCTACGGCGGGGGGCAGGGCAAGTGCTGCTGAAGTGCTGCTGAAGCGCCGCATCGTGCCCGCCGGGGCGGGCGGTGCGGGCCGGCCGAAGTGATGCCTGAGGAGGGCCGCCGCGAGGCGGCCCTTTTGCCTTTCTGCAGCGGTTACAGGGCCTTACACGTGGTTACAGCAAGCGCGGGGCGACCTCTCTACACTTGCGGCAAAGCAGACCGGAACCGGTCAAGAAAACGATCAACTCAAGGAAGAAGAACATGTCTCGGCACACCGTTCGTCATTTCACCCTGGCCATCGCCCTGGCGGCATCCGCGCTGCCGGTATTCGCGGGCGATATGAACAATGCCCTCGGCGGCGCGCTCGGCGGCGTGGCCGGCGCGGCCGTGGGCGGCGCGGTCGGCGGCTCGACCGGCGCGGTGATCGGCGGCGCGGTCGGCGGCGGCGCCGGCGGCGCGGTCACCTCCAACCGCCGCGAGCGCACCGGCGCCATCATCGGCGGCGCGCTGGGCGGCGGCGCCGGCACCGCGGCCGGCAACGCGATGGGCGGGCGCACCGGCGGCCTGCTGGGCGCGGCCGTGGGCGGCGGCGCCGGCGCGGCGCTGGGCGGCAACGTGTCGCGCAGCAACTCCTACGACGACGAGCGCGGCCGCGGCGGCTACAAGCGCAAGCACAACAAGCGCCATCACCACGACTGAGCGGCGGCGCGGCGGCGACAGGACGAAAAACGGGCCCCGATGGGGCCCGTTTTTTCATGGCGTGATCATGGTGCGGAAGCGTCCGATGCCGGGCGCGGAAAAAACCGCCGGCAGGCGACCGCGCGAAGGCTATCATTCATCACTTGGAGGCGGCGCGGCGGCCATTGCGGAACCCGAAAGCAAACATGCCCGTACCGGCGCGGTACGGGCATGTTTACGGGAGAGGCGAGAGAGGCGGGGCCGGCGCGCTGCTGCGCGCCAACCCCGCCGGCCTGTGGAGACCAGCCGGGAACGACAACCGCCGCGGATGCCGCCAGACGCGGCACCGCCGGCGGGCAACCAGCCTCAGATGCCGTCGGTGAAGCTGTCGAACTTGCCGGCCTTGGCACCGTCGGTGAACGGGTCGAACTTGCCGAGCTTGGCGCCATCGGTGAACGGATCGACCTTGCCGACGCGGGCGCCGTCGGTAAAGCTGTCGAACTTGCCGGCCTTGGCGCCGTCGGTGAACGTATCGAACTTGCCGCTCTTGGCAAAGGCGGGGGCGGCCGAGAGAGCGGCGGCAAGCGCGGCGGCGGCAGCAAGCAGGGCGTAGCGTTGGGTTTTCATGACGATTCCTTTCCACAGGCAGGACGCCAAAGCCTCTTTCAGCAGCTTCGCTGCAATGCGGCATCCAATGACTCGATATTAGGCATTTCCCTCATATGAATAAATATCGTTGCGGGCAATGATTAGTTCTAGTTTTCACAATAAATATCCCACTATCCGTAAGAGTTCGCGGGCAAGACTGGAGACTATCTCATGGACCGGCTGCAATCGATGCGCGTCTTTTCCAAAGTGGTCGAGCTGGGCAGTTTTGCTCGTGCAGCGCAGCAACTGGAAATGTCCAATGCGGTGGTGACGCGCTACGTGGCCGACCTGGAAAGCCACCTGGGCACGCGGCTGCTCAACCGCACCACGCGCAGCCTGTCGCTGACCGATGCCGGCGAGACCTATCTCCAGCGCTGCCAGCAGATCCTCGAGGACGTGGAAGAAGCCGAGTCGGTGGTGACGGCGCGCAGCCAGTCGCTGTCCGGCACGCTGCGGCTGGTGACGCCGGTGATGTTCGGCCTGCACCTGCTGCCCGCGGCGATGATGCGTTTCCAGACCATGTACCCGGAGGTGGTGTTCGACGTGCAGCTCTCGGACCGCATCGTCGACATCGTGGAAGAGGGCCGCGACGTGGGCGTGGTGCTGTCGGACCTGGGACTGGGCTCGCACCTGGTGGCGCGGCCGATGCTGTCGGCGGAGATCATCCTGTGCGCGTCGCCGGCCTACCTGCGCCAGCACCCGCCGCTGCGCCACGCGCACGAGCTGACCAACCACCGCTGCATCGCGATGCGGATTCCCACGGTGGAGCACGAGTGGACGCTGTCGGGCCCGGAGGGCGAGGTGACGGTGCCGATCCGGCCCGGCCTGCTGTGCAGCAACGCCGAGCTGGCGCACCAGGCGGCGCTGGCCGACATGGGCGTGGCGATGCTGTCGTCGTACCTGGCGCGGCCCAATATCGAATCGGGGCGGCTGACCCACATCCTGCCGCAGTACCAGTTGCCGCGGCGCGACATCAGCGTGGTCTACCCGAGCCGCAAGTTCCTGCCGACCAAGGTGCGCGCGTTCATCGATTTCCTGCTCGAGGAGGGCATCGAGCGCAGCAAGGAACAGGGCTAGGGCTGACGACAAGGACCGACAACAGGGCTGGCGCCGGCGTGAAGGCGGACCCGGGCGGGCGGCGCGCCGCCGCGCCGCCTGGTCCGCCTGTCGCCGGTCAGCCTGCCGCCGGCGCGCTTACTCCTCGGCGTCGGCCGTAGCCTCGTCGCCGGCACGCGACTTGCCGGTGGCGCGCTTGGCCGCCGGCGCCTTGGCGGCGGCCTTCTTGGCGGCGGGCGCCTTCTTGGCCGGCACCTTGGCGGCCGGCTTGGCGGTCTTCTCCGCGGCCTGCGCCTCGTCGTCGCCGGCGCGCGCGGCCGCGCTCTTCGCGGCGGCGCCCTTGGCGGCCGGCTTGGCCCCGGCCTTGGGCTCGCGCGCCTCGAACTCGAAGCCGATCTTGCCGTCCGGCTGCTTGACCAGGAAGGCCTTGAAGTTGCGCCCGGTGCGCGAGGACTTGAAGCCGGTCAGCAGGTCGGTGCGGCCGGCGCCGAGCAGCTTGCCGATCTGCTCGCGCGAGATCTCCTGCTGCAGGATGATCTTGCCGGTGGTGAAATCGCAGGTCTTCGGGCTGGCCACGGCGTTCTCGCACACGTACTTCATGCCGTGCTCGTACACCGCGCCGGCGCACTTGGGACAGGCGCCGACCGATTCCTGGCCGCTGAAGTCGATCGGCTCGCCGTCGTTGTCGTCGTCGTTCTGTCCGAAGTCGAACTCCATCTTGTAGTGGCCTTCGTCGTCCTTGGACAGCTTGAGGATGGCGGCGAACGGGCGGCCCATCTTGCTGCGGAAACCCTGCAGCGGACCGATCTCCTTCTTGAGCAGCAGCTCTTCCACCTCGTCGATCTCGAACTGGCGCCCGCCCGGGATCTTGCTGATCGAGAAGTCGCACGCGGTGCAGGCAAAGCGGCGGTAGTTCTCCTTGACCTTGCTGCCGCACTGCGGGCACGGCGTGTGCAGCGTGGCGTAGTCGCCCGGGATGGTGTCGCTGTCGTATTCCTTGGCGCGCTTGACGATCTGCTGGGTCATCTGCGCGATCTCGCGCATGAACTCGTCGCGCTTGAGGCCGCCGCGCTCGATCTGCGACAGCTTGTGCTCCCACTCGCCGGTCAGCTCGGCCTGCGTGAGTTCCTGCACGCCCAGGCCGCGCAGCAGCGTCATGAGCTGGAAGGCCTTGGCGGTCGGGATCAGCTCGCGGCCTTCGCGCACCAGGTATTTTTCGGCCAGCAGGCCTTCGATGATGGCCGCGCGCGTGGCCGGCGTGCCCAGGCCCTTGCCGGCCATCGCCTCGCGCAGCGCGTCGTCGTCCACCAGCTTGCCGGCGCCTTCCATCGCGGACAGCAGCGTGGCTTCGTTGTAGCGCGCGGGCGGCTTGGTGGTCAGGCCGACGCTGTCGACCTTGTCGACCTTGACGCGCTCGTCCTTGGCCACCGCCACCAGGTTGGCCTCGGCGCCCTGGGCTTCGCGCCCGTAGACCACCAGCCAGCCCGGGTTGACCAGCACCTTGCCTTCGGTCTTGAAGTGATGGCCGGCGACCTCGGTCACGCGCGTCGTGACCAGGAACTCGGCCGCCGGGAAGAACACCGCCAGGAAGCGGCGCACCACCAGGTCGTACAGCTTCTGCTCGGGCTCCGACAGGTTCTTCGGCGCCTGCAGCGTGGGGATGATGGCGAAGTGGTCGCTGATCTTGCTGTTGTCGAAGATCTTCTTGTTAGGCTTGATCCAGCCGCTGGCCAGCACCTTCTTGGCGTGCGGCAGGTAGTTCGGCGAGCTCTCGGCGAGCATGTCCATGGTCTGCTTGACCGTGTCCATGTAGTCCTCGGGCAGCGCGCGCGCGTCGGTACGCGGATAGGTCAGCACCTTGTGCTTCTCGTACAGCGCCTGCGCCAGGCCGAGCGTGTTCTTGGCCGAGAAGCCGAAGCGCGAGTTGGCCTCGCGCTGCAGCGTGGTCAGGTCGAACAGCGCCGGCGACTGCTGCGTGGAGGGCTTGGATTCCTCGGTGACGGTGCCGGTCTTGTCGCGGCAGGCCGCGACGATACTCTTGGCCTCGGCCTCGCTCCACAGGCGCGAGTCGCGCGCCTCGGGATCGAACTCGTTCTTCTTGAACTTGGGATCGAACCAGCGGCCTTCGTACAGGCCCGCGGCGGCGATGAACTCGGCGCGCACTTCCCAGTAGTCGCGCGGCACGAACTTCTTGATCTTCTCCTCGCGCTCCACCACGATCGACAGCGTCGGCGTCTGCACGCGGCCCACGGTGGTCAGGAAGAAGCCGCCGCCCTTGCTGTTGAAGGCGGTCATGGCGCGCGTGCCGTTGATGCCGACCAGCCAGTCGGCCTCCGAGCGGCAGCGCGCGGCGTCGGCCAGCGGCAGCATGTCGGCGTCGTCGCGCAGGCGGGCGAAGCCGTCGCGGATGGCCTGCGGCGTCATCGACTGCAGCCACAGGCGCTGCACCGGCTGGCGGGCCTTGGCCTGCTGCTGGATCAGGCGGAAGATCAGCTCGCCCTCGCGCCCCGCGTCGCAGGCGTTGACCAGCGCGGTGACGTCCTTGCGCTTGATCAGGCGGTTGAGCACCTTGAGCCGGGACTCGGTCTTGGCGATCGGGCGCAGGTCGAAGTGCGGCGGGATCACCGGCAGGTTGGCGAAGCTCCACTTGCCGCGCTTGACCTCGTATTCGTCCGGGGCGGCGATTTCCACCAGGTGGCCGACGGCCGACGAAAGCACGTAATCGTCACTCTCGAAGTATTCGTCATGCTTGGTAAAGCCCCCGAGGGCACGGGCTATATCGGCCGCAACCGATGGCTTTTCCGCGATGATGAGGGCTTTTGACATGGATCGGTCCTTGCTGGCCGCTCGTCGGCGAGCCTGCGAATTGTTGCCACTGAAGGCTCTGCACTATATGTAAACAGCGAGCCGGGGGCTTTGAGGCGCCAATAATAAGCGCGGTTCCGACGGCGGTGCAAGCCGGCCACCGCCGCCGGCGCCTTCAAACGGTGCCGCCCCCGCCCCGCAGCCATGCCAGCACGTCCGGGATTTCGGCGCCCGCCGGCAGCGTCATGGCCGCGCCACGCGCCAGCATACGCTCGAGCACCTCGATGTGCGGCAGCAGCGTGCCGTAGAACTGCGGCGCGCCGCCGGCCGCCGGCTGCACCAGCACGGTCGGGAAATTCTCGATGTCGAGGTCGCCCAGCCGGTCGGCATGGGTCTCGATGTCGATCCAGACGAAGCAGTCGTCCGGGAAACGCGCCGCCAGCGCCTGCAGCGCCTCCAGGTAGTCCCGGCAGGTGCCGCACCAGGCAGCGCACAGGCAGGCCACCAGGCGGCCCTGCGCACGCGCTGCCAGCGCCTGGGCGAGCTCGCCCGCATTGTGCTCCGGAAAGTAAACGGTCATGGCAGCCTAAACATGAGCCTTTTCAGGCACGGGAATCGCTTGATTGTAGCGGTCGGCGGAAAAAGCGTGCGCCACGCTCAGCCCAGCCGCCGGTAGACATTGCCGGGCAGGCGCTCCGCCGCCCCCTCCAGTTCCAGCGCCAGCAGCGCGGCCGCCACCTGCTCGGGCGGCAGCGCGGCGCGCGCGCACAGGGTGTCGAACGCGACCGGGCCGTGGGTGAGCGCCGCGCCGCGGGCGGCCATGCCGAGCTCCTCCAGCACGTCCTGCGCGGTCTCCACCAGCTTGGCGCCCTGCCGGATCAGCAGGTGGCAGCCCTTGGACAGCGGCGCGTGGATCGAGCCGGGCATGGCGTAGACCTCGCGGCCGAGCTCGGCGGCCAGCCGCGCGGTGATCAGCGAGCCCGAGCGCGCCGCCGCCTCCACCACCAGCACGCCGCGCGCCAGCGCCGCGATGATGCGGTTGCGCTGCGGGAAATGCTGGCTGCGCGGCGCGGTGCCGAGCGGGAATTCGCTGACGATGGCGCCGGCGCCGGCGATGCGGTGCGCCAGCGCGCGGTGGCGCGCGGGATAGACCACGTCGACGCCGGTGCCGATCACCGCCACGGTGCCGCCCGGGCCGGCCAGCGCGCCGTCATGGGCGGCGCCGTCGATGCCCAGCGCCAGGCCCGACACCACCGCCAGCCCGGCCCCCGACAGCGCGCCGGCGAAGCGCCGCGCGTCCTCCGCGCCCTGCACGGTGGCGTTGCGCGCGCCCACCATCGCCACGGCGGCGCGGGCCAGCAGGTCGAGCCGGCCCTTGACGTACAGCAGCGGGGGCGGATCGGCCAGGTCGAGCAGCGCGCGCGGGTAGGCCGCGTCGGCCAGCGTGAGCACGTGGTTGCCGGGTTCGGCCGCCCATGCCGCGGTGCGCCCGGCCAGCGCCAGCGTGGCGGCGTCCGGCGGCGCCAGCAGCGCGCGGACATGGCGGGCGGGCACGACCCGCGACAGGGTGGCGGCAT
Organism: Cupriavidus sp. FW216-B1; assembly: GCF_058789195.1. Taxonomy (NCBI): domain Bacteria; kingdom Pseudomonadati; phylum Pseudomonadota; class Betaproteobacteria; order Burkholderiales; family Burkholderiaceae; genus Cupriavidus; species Cupriavidus sp. FW216-B1. The sequence continues at coordinate 25,387 of NZ_JBYTEL010000009.1, forward strand.
CGAGCGCGAACAGCTGCTGCGGCAGCCCGAACGCGGCCAGCAACTGCCGCACGGCGGCCTTGCCGAGGCCGGGGACGCGCGTGAGCCGCAGCCAGGCCGCGATCTCGGCGGCGTCCGCCGTGGTGGCCGCCGCCGTCGAGGCCGCGCCCGCTGCCGTGCGTGCCGTCAACGCGGGGACGTGATGCGGTCGCCCACCTCGATCGAGTTCGAGGCATCGGTGACCAGGGCGTAGGCCACGCCCGGAAACACCCGGAACACGAAGGCCAGCCCGTAGCGCTCGTCGGGCAGCTGGACCTTGCGGTTGCCGTCGGTGGCGTCGCGCACCACCTGTCCGGCGCGCGACAGCGCCACCACGTGGCCGGGCTCCAGGCCCGCGGCGCCGCCGAGGTTGAGCACGATCACCTGCTTGGCGCCGCCGAACTGCACGCCGCCGTAGACCGCCGCGATGCGGCCGTCGACCAGCATGTCGGGCGCGTGCGGGATGTAGCGCACCGGCTCGCGCGCGGGCTGGGGCATCAGCAGCGTGCCGGTGCCCATTTCCTGCTGCGCCTGCGTGACCTGCACCGTGGTGACGGCCTCGAAGCCTTCGGGCGGGCGCGACACGCGCACGTTGCCCTGGTATTCGGCCTCGAACGCCAGCACGCGGCCGCTGGCCGGGTCGCGGATCGGCTTGACCGGCTTGAAGGCCTGCCAGTCGCTGCCGACCACGGCCTCGGGCGGGGAGATGCCGCGCACGTAGGCGGTGTCGCCCATGCCGAGGTAGACGCGCGGCTCGGGCAGGGCAATGATGCGCGCGGAGGTGGCCAGCGTGCCTTCGTCCACCACCTGCGGGCGGATCAGGAAGGGCTCGATATCCTTGGCGGGAATGCTGGCGATGGCGCCGTCGGGCCCGCCCTCGCCGCGCACCGCGGGCGTGAGGCGGACCGTGTCGCCGTCGGCGGGCGTGGTGGAGAGCCAGGCACGGCCGTCGCGCTGAATCAGGTACAGCACCTGGCCCGGGTAGATCAGGTGCGGGTTGCGGATCTGCTGCCGGTTCATGCCCCACAGCTCGGGCCAGCGCCACGGCTGGCGCAGGAAGCGCCCGGAGATGCCCCACAGCGTGTCGCCGCCGCGCACCACGTACTGGGAAGGCGCGTCCGCGGCCAGGTCGGCGGCGGGAATGCCCTGCTGCGCGGTGGCCTGGGCCTGCGCCTGCTGGGCCGGCGTGACCGGAGTGATCGCGCGCCCGGTGGCCTGCGCCGCCGCGCCCGCGGCGGCAGTGATGCCAGCCGCACACAACATCCAACGGGCAAACGCGTACTGCCTGCGGCGGGGCGCCGCCTGGTGTTCTTTGGTAAGATCGCGCATTTTCTCGAACCGGCTGGCAGAACAGCCGGATTGACCCTGGAGAGCGTGCCTGCTGCGGCGCGCCTTGAATTTTTGTACTTGCGCCCCGATTCTGCATGTAAACACCCGTCGCCGCAACGCGGGCCACATGTGTGAGCAGTGGGCGTTGCGCCCCAGCATCATGGCCAAACTCGACATCCTGACCTACCCCGATCCCCGCCTGCATATCGTGGCAAAACCGGTTGCCGCGGTGGACGACCGCATTCGCCAGCTGGTGCAGGACATGGCCGAGACCATGTACGAAGCGCCCGGCATCGGCCTGGCCGCGACCCAGGTCAACGTGCACGAGCAGGTGGTGGTGATCGACATCTCCGAGACCCGCGACGAGCTGCGCGTGTTCATCAACCCGGAAATCGTCTGGGCCAGCGACAACCGCAAGGTGTGGGAAGAGGGCTGCCTGTCGGTGCCCGAGGTCTACGACCGCGTGGAGCGCCCGGACCGCGTGCGCGTGCGCGCGCTCAACGAGAAGGGCGAGACCTTCGAGCTGGACGCGGACGAGCTGCTGGCGGTGTGCATCCAGCACGAGATGGACCACCTCAAGGGCAAGGTGTTCGTGGAATACCTGTCGCCGCTCAAGATCCAGCGCATCAAGTCCAAGCTGCACAAGCGCGAGCGCGCGCGCATGTAGCTCGCATGCAGCGCCGGCACCGCGTGCCGCTCTGCTATCGTATTGCCTTCCCCATGATTCCCCCGCCGGCCGCTGATGCGGCCGGCGCCGCTTTACGCCGGAGCGCTCCATGACAGACGTGTCCCAACCCGCCAGCCCGTGCGCGGCGCTGCGCGTCGCCTTCGCCGGCACGCCCGAGTTCGCCCGCGTGGCGCTGGCCGCCATCCACGAGGCCGGCTTCCCGGTGGTGGCCGTGCTCAGCCAGCCGGACCGCCCGGCCGGGCGCGGCCTGCAACTGCAGGCCGGCCCGGTCAAGCAGTACGCGCTGGAGCAGGGTCTCGCGCCGGTGCTGCAGCCGCGCTCCCTGCGCCGCCACGGCAAGTACCCGGAAGAAGCCGGCGCCGCCGTCGACACGCTCGCGCGGATCGCGCCGGACGTGATGGTGGTGGCCGCCTACGGCCTGATCCTGCCGGCCGAGGTGCTGGCGCTGCCGCGCCTGGGCTGCCTCAACATCCACGGCTCGCTGCTGCCGCGCTGGCGCGGCGCGGCGCCGATCCACCGCGCCATCGAGGCCGGCGACGCCGAGACCGGCATCACGCTGATGCAGATGGACGAAGGCCTGGATACCGGCGCCATGCTGACCCGCGCAGCGGTGCCCATCGGCCCGCGCGACACCACCGCCACGCTGCACGACACGCTGGCCGCGCTGGGCGGGCGCATGGTGGTGGACGCGCTGCGCCGGCTGGCCGCGGGCGAGCGCCTGCCGGCCACGCCGCAGCCGGCCGCGGGCGTCACCTACGCCGAGAAGATCGGCAAGGACGAAGCTCCGCTGGACCTGCGCCGCGCGGCCACCGCGCTGGCCGCGCAGGTGCGCGCGTTCAATCCCTTCCCGGGCGCCACGCTGCAGGTCGGCCCGACCGTCATCAAGTGCTGGCAGGCCGAGGCGCTGCCGGGCCAGGCCACCGATCATGCCGGCCACGAGCCGGGCACGGTGCTGGCCGCCGATGCCGCCGGCGTGGTGATCGCCTGCGGCGACGGCGCGCTGCGCGTGACCGAGCTGCAGAAGCCGGGCGGGCGCCGCCTGCCGGCCCAGGCGTTCCTGCAGGGCATGCCGCTGCCGCCGGGCACGCGCTGCGCCTTGCCCGAAGCCGGCGCATGATGCCGCCGATGCCGTCCATGCCGCGCCGTCGTTTCGCGCGCGCCGTCGTTTCCGTTCCCGCCTCCGTTCCCGCCGGGAGGCCACGATGCGTCGGCGCGGTGTTCCTGCCCGATGTGACGCCGGCCCCGGATACCGCCTGCATCGTCGGGCGCCGCGCAGAGTGGCCGGCGTGGTCTCGGCGCCGCGTCTGAAGTGCTGGCTGGACCGCTTCGTCGGCGTCGCCTTCACCGGGCCGGGCGCGCGCCCGGCGCTGATGCTGCGCTGGCCCCGCTGCCTGAAAAACAGGCAGCGGGCGGTTGAATTCCGGCCGCGGGATACTATCTAAAGATCACCATGCCGGGTTTGCCGGACATGGCCGGCCCGGCCTTCCGCACCGTGCCGCGGAACCGCTTGCGGAACTGACTTCTTCGGAGCCAAGGCAATGTTCAACTGGGTCAAGACCTTCATGCTGATGGCCGCCATCACGGCGCTGTTCATCGTCATCGGCGGCATGATCGGTGGCCGCAGCGGCATGATGTTCGCGCTGGTCATGGCGCTGGGCATGAATTTCTTCTCATACTGGTTCTCGGACAAGATGGTCCTGCGCATGTACAACGCGCAGGAGGTCGACGCCAGCACCGCGCCGCAGTTCTACCGCATGGTGCAGGAGCTGGCGCAGCGCGCCCAGCTGCCGATGCCGCGCGTGTACCTGATCAACGAGGACGCGCCCAACGCGTTCGCCACCGGCCGCAATCCGGAACATGCCGCGGTGGCGGCCACCACCGGCATCCTGCGCGTGCTGTCCGAGCGCGAGCTGCGCGGCGTGATGGCGCACGAGCTGGCCCACGTGCAGCACCGCGACATCCTGATCTCGACCATCGCCGCCACGATGGCCGGCGCCATCGCCGCGCTGGCCAACTTCGCCATGTTCTTCGGCGGGCGCGACGAGAACGGCAACCGCGCCAACCCGATCGCCAGCATCGCCGTGGCGATCCTGGCGCCGCTGGCGGCCTCGCTGATCCAGATGGCGATCTCGCGCGCGCGCGAATTCGAGGCCGACCGCGGCGGCGCCACCATCAGCGGCGACCCGCAGGCGCTGGCGATGGCGCTCGACAAGATCCACCGCTACGCGCAGGGCATCCCGTTCCAGACCGCGGAGGAACATCCCGCCACGGCGCAGATGATGATCATGAACCCGCTGTCGGGCGGCGGCATCGCCAACCTGTTCTCGACCCATCCGGCCACCGAGGAACGCATCGCGCGGCTGATGCAGATGGCGCAGACCGGCACCTACCCGACTTGAAGCGGCCTGATTCGGCTTGAAGCGGCGCGATGCATCGGAGCCGTCCGATCCATCCGCTCCGTCCGATGGCGATCTGACCCGGCGGCCGGCAAAAAAGCCGGCCGCGGCCATACAAGGTAAACTGCCCGCCGTGCTTCCCCTGGAAACGGCGGGCAGTTCGTTTCCGGCCCCGCCCGGCCTGGCTGGCCCCGCCGCCAGCGCCCGCGGCGCGGCTGCCTGCTTTTTTTCGCGCCACCGCGTCACCGCGCCATCGCCTTACCGCTTCACTGCCCACTGTCATGCGCCTGCCACACGAATCCCTCGCCTTCCAGATGCTCGCCGCCGCGACTGCCGTGCGCGGCGTCAACGAAGGCAGCGCGCTGCCGCTGGCCATCGACAACGCCGCCGCGCAGTTCCGCCTCGACCGCGTGCGCGACGCCGCCACGCGCGGCGCGCTGCAGGACCTGGCCTACCGCACCATGCGCCAGTTCGGCACGGCGCGCGCGCTGGTCACGAAGCTGGTGACGCGCCCGCCCGGCGCGCAGGTGGATTCGCTGCTGGCGGTGGCGCTGGCGCTGCTGGTCGAGGACGAGCAGGGCGAGGGCGGCTATACCGAGTTCACGGTGGTGGACCAGGCCGTCAGCGCCGCCGCGTCCGAGCCGAAGACCGCCCACGCGCGCGGGCTGGTCAATGCGGTGCTGCGCCGTTTCCTGCGCGAGCGCCGCGCGCTGCTCGAGGACGTGCGCCGCGACGACGAGGCGCGCTGGAACCTGCCCGCGTGGTGGCTGAAGATGCTGCGCGACGCCTATCCCGGCGAGTGGGCCGCGCTGGCCGAAAGCGCCAACGTGCGCCCGCCGATGACCCTGCGCGTCAACACCGCACGCGTCCCGGTGCCCGACTACCTCACGCGCGTGGCCAATGCCGGCATGGCGGGCACGGCCATCGGCACGCAGGCGGTGCGGCTGGTGCGCGCGTTCCCGGTGTCGCAGATTCCCGGGTTTGCCCAGGGCGACGTCTCGGTACAGGACGCCGGCGCGCAGCTGGCCGCGCCGCTGCTGGAGCTGGCTGACGGCCAGCGCGTGCTCGACGCGTGCGCCGCGCCCGGCGGCAAGACCGGCCACATCCTGGAGCTGGCGCGCGTCGACGTGACCGCGCTCGAGAGCGATGCCCAGCGCGCCGCGCGCATCGACGAGAACCTCGCGCGCCTGGGCCAGCAGGCCAAGGTGGTGGTGGGCGACGCGAGCCGCCCGCAGGACTGGTGGGACGGCCAGCCGTTCGACCGCATCCTGGCCGACGTGCCATGCTCGGCCTCGGGCATCGTGCGCCGCCATCCGGACATCCGCTGGCTGCGCCGCGAGGTGGACATCGCGCGCCTGGTGACGGAGCAGCGGCGCATCGTTTCGCAGCTCTGGAACCTGCTCAAGCCGGGCGGCATCCTGGTCTACGTCACCTGTTCTATTTTCCCAACGGAGGGCGAGGAGCAGGCGCGCTGGTTTGGTGCACAGCTACCAGATGCGATACGATTGCAGGCGCCCGGCCAGATGCTGCCGGGCAGTAGAGAGCATGGAGCGCAGGCGGCCGGCGGCGGGAGTGCCAGCCGGGACAATCTGCCCTCCGATCACGATGGCTTCTTCTACGCGCGCTTCCAGAAACGACCCTGACCGCTCCCGACCGCTGCCAATGCCGAATCCGCTTCGCTTGTTCGTCCTTCGCGTCCCTGACGACAATGCGTGCGTATGCCTGGCGGCAGGCGGTCCCCGGCATGGTGCGCGCGGCGCGCGCGCCTGGCTCGCGTCGTGGTGGCTCGCCGCCATGTTCGCGCTGGCCGCGCTGCTGGCGCTGGCCGCGCTGCCGGGCACCGCGCGCGCCGACGTCATCGAGGTGACGGAAGCCCGCATCGAATACCAGGACGGCGGCTTCGACCTCGCCGCCAGCTTCGACTTCGACCTGCCGCCGCCGCTCGAGGATGCGCTCAACAAAGGCATCTCGCTCTATTTCGTGGTCGACTTCCAGCTCACACGCCCGCGCTGGTACTGGTTCGACGAAAAGCCCGTCAACGCCAGCCGCAGCGTGCGGCTGTCCTACCATCCGCTCACGCGCCAGTACCGCGTATCCACCGGCGGGCTGCAACTGCCGTTCACGCGCCTGAAAGGCGCGCTGCAGTTCATCCAGCGCGTGCGCGGCTGGCGCGTGTTCGACCGCGGCATGGTCAAGGCCGGCGAGACCTACCAGGCCGAGGCGCGCATGCGCCTGGACCTGACGCAGTTGCCCAAGCCGTTCCAGATCAACGCGGTCAACACGCGCGAGTGGAACCTCGCCTCCGAGTGGCGCCACTTCAGTTTCACGGTGCCGACCGAGTACCCGCCATCGCCGCCACCCGCGCCGCCTGTTGTACCGGTGGTGCCGGTGGTGCCGGTCCCGGTGCCGCCGCCCGCGCCGGCGCCCGCCTCGGCCGCGTCCGCGCCGGTGGCCGGCGAGACCCGCGCGGTGCCGTTCGCGCAGACCGTGTCCACCGTGCTCTCGCCCACCACCCTGGTGCAGCCGGCCGCGAGCCAGCCATGATCGCCAGCACCAGCCTGTGGGACAGCCGCTTCCGGCGCGTGCTCTACCGCGTGGTGGCGGGCATCATCGTGTTCCTCGCGCTGGTGCTGGTGGCGCTGCTGGCCGGCGCCTCGGCCAACACGGAATTCTTCGACCGCTACTTCACGCTGCTGTTCAAGATCAACCTGGTGATCGGCGTGCTGCTGGTGCTGATCATCGGGGCGCTGGCGCTGACCCTGTGGCTGCGCTACCGGCGCGGCAAGTTCGGCACGCGCCTGATGACCAAGCTCGCCGTGTTCTTCGGCGTGGTCGGCGTGCTGCCCGGCGTGCTGATCTACCTGGTATCGCTGCAGTTCGTCTCGCGCAGCATCGAGTCGTGGTTCGACGTGCGCGTGGAGACCGCGCTCGAGGCCGGCCTCAACCTCGGCCGCTCCACCATCGACAGCGCGCTGTCCGACCTGCAGGGCAAGGCGCGCCTGATGGCCGACCAGCTCACCAGTTCGTCGAGCGTGGCCACCTCGCTGCAGCTCAACCGCCTGCGCGAGCAGTACGGCGTGCAGGAAGCCGCCATCTTCACCGGCAGCGGGCGCGTGATCGCCACCGCCTCGAGCAACTACGCGTCGCTGGTGCCGGACCTGCCCTCGGGCGTGCTGGCCGAGCAGGCGCGGCTGGCGGGCGGCTACGCGGCGGTGGAAGGCGGCACCGACCCGGCCGTCGACGGCCGCCAGCCCGAGCGCACCGACGTCAGCCACCTGTACCGCCTGCGCGTGATCGTGCCGCTCGGCCCCGCGCCGGCCGCGCAGGACAGCGCGCAGCATCCCCCCGGCGCCGAGGCCGCCGCCGGCGCCAGCCGGCCCGCGGCGAAGGCGCCGCCGGCCGCGGTGAGCCGCTGGGCGGGCTCGGGCCTGTCCATCGAGCGCCGCCCCGAGGACGCCGCCTCGTCCGGCTTCGGACTGGTCGGGGAAAGCGTGCGCGAGGAGCGCTACCTGCAGGTCGTGCACCCGGTGCCGGCGGCGCTCGCGCGCAATGCCGACGAAGTCCAGCGCGCGTACCAGGAGTACCAGGAAAAGGCGCTCGGCCGCACCGGCCTGCGCAAGATGTACATCGGCACGCTCACGCTCACGCTGTTCCTCGCCGTGTTCATCGCCGTGATGCTGGCGCTGCTGCTCGGCGGCCAGCTCGCGCGGCCGCTGCTGATGCTGCTGCAGGGAACCAAGGAAGTCGCCGAGGGCGACCTCTCGCCCAAGCGCGAGCTCAAGAGCCGCGACGAGCTCGGCATGCTCACGCAGCAGTTCAACATGATGACGCGCCAGCTGTCCGAGGCGCGCATCGCGGTGGAGCAGAACCGCAGCGCGCTGGAGAAATCCACCGCCTACCTGGAAAGCGTGCTGCAGAATCTCACCGCCGGCGTGTTCGTGTTCGACCGCCGCTTCGTGCTCATCACCGCCAACCCCGGCGCCGAGCGCATCTTCCGCCAGCCGTTCGGCGGCGCGCTGGGCCAGCCCATCGAGGCCATCCCGGTGCTGGGCGCCTTCGGCGACATCGTGCGGCAGGCCTTTTCCGAGCAGAGCACCAGCGAGATGCTGGGCGGCTCGCAGCACTGGCAAAAGCAGATCGAGCTGCCGCAGAGCGACGAAGAGCAGGCCCTCACGCTGCTGGTGCGCGGCGCGCGCCTGCCCGGCGGCGGCAGCGGCGAGCGCAGCGAGCGCGACGAGCCCGGCTACGTGGTGGTGTTCGACGACATCTCCGATGTGATTTCGGCTCAACGCTCGGTGGCGTGGGGCGAAGTGGCGCGGCGCCTCGCGCACGAGATCAAGAACCCGCTCACGCCGATCCAGCTCTCGGCCGAGCGCCTGCAGATGAAGCTCTCGCCTAAATTGGAGGGTCCGGACGCGGATGTGCTAAAGCGCGGGGCCACTACGATCGTTAACCAGGTAGCGGCGATGAAGCGCATGGTCGACGACTTCCGCGACTACGCGCGCACGCCGCCGGCGATGTTGCAGTCACTGCAGCTCAACGCGCTGGTGGCCGAGGTGCTGCATCTGTACGGCATCGACGACGCCGGCGTGCACGAGCATGCCGTGATTCATCCGTCGCTGGCGGCGGGCCTGCCCGAGATCAAGGGCGACCCGACGCAGTTGCGCCAGGTGATCCACAACCTGCTGCAGAATGCGCAGGATGCGGTCGCGGACAACGTCGCGGCGGCCCGTCCGGCGCCCCGTATCGCTCTGCACACCGAGACTGTAGAATACAAAGATTCTGCCGGCGAAGACCGGCAGGCCGTCAAGCTCACCATTGCGGATAACGGTCCCGGTTTCGCCCCGCGCATCCTCAGCCGCGCGTTCGAACCCTACGTGACCACCAAGGCCAAGGGGACCGGCCTGGGGCTCGCGATGGTGAAGAAGATCATTGACGAACACGGCGCCCGCATCGAACTGCGCAATCGCATGGAGGGCACCGAGCTCATCGGGGCGCAGATCTCCATCCTGTTCGTTAAACTGGCATAGTCACAATGTAGCGGCCCCGAACCCGGTGAGCCGCGGTGGGGTCAAGAGGGGAAGTATGGCAACCATCCTCGTAGTCGACGACGAAATGGGTATCCGGGAGCTGCTCTCGGAAATCCTCAGCGACGAAGGCCATGTGGTCGAAGTGGCAGAAAACGCGCAGAAGGCGCGCGAGTACCGTGCCGGCAATACGCCCGACCTGGTGCTGCTTGACATCTGGATGCCCGATACCGACGGCGTCACGCTGCTCAAGGAATGGTCGGCGCAAGGCCTGCTCTGCATGCCCGTCATCATGATGTCGGGGCACGCCACCATCGATACCGCGGTGGAAGCGACCAAGATCGGCGCGCTCAATTTCCTCGAGAAACCGATCGCCCTGCAAAAACTGCTGTCGGCGGTCGAGCAGGGCCTGGCGCGCGGCATCGAGCGCCCGCGCGCGGGCGCCGCCGCGACCGGCGCCGCGCTGCCGGCCGCGGGCAACGGCGAGGCCGCCGCGCCGGCCGCCGCCGAAGCCGCCGCCGAGACCGCCAACGGCAGCCCGCAGCGCCTGCCCGAAGCCGAAATGCACTTCTCGTTCGACATGCCGCTGCGCGAGGCGCGCGACCTGTTCGAGCGCGCCTACTTCGAATACCACCTGGTGCGCGAACACGGCAGCATGACGCGCGTGGCCGAGAAAACCGGCCTCGAGCGTACCCACCTCTACCGCAAGCTCAAGCAGCTCGGCGTGGAGCTGGGCCGCAACAAACCCGAGCCCGCGGAGCAGTGAGGAATTTTGCCGGCGGCGCTTGACCGGGTCAAAAAGCGCTGCTATTATTTCGCTTCTTTGGCCCGGTAGCTCAGTCGGTAGAGCAGAGGATTGAAAATCCTTGTGTCGGCGGTTCGATTCCGTCCCAGGCCACCAGAGATTCGATGCCCAGCCCTTGCGCTGGGCATTTTCATTTGTGCCTCAGGGACTTGAACGAGAACCGCACGCATGACGGTCCGCTCGTCCCGCTACATCCCACGTTTCCTTGCCCCCAACCATTCTGAATATTGAGGATGGCACGCGATGGCGCAACCGCACCACCTGGCTCGGGCGCGCGGGGGAGACGGTAAGATGTCCCTCATGCCGCAATCCCAAGTCGCCCTCTACCAGTCCGCCGATGGCCAGATCCAGTTGAACGTGTCGCTGGACGAGGACACGGTATGGCTGACGCAACGGCAGATGGCGGCGCTGTTCGACACCTCGACCGACAACGTCAGCCTGCATCTGAAAAACGTCTATGCCGAGGCGGAATTGGCCGAATCGGCAACTACCGAGGAATTCTCGGTAGTTCAGGAGGAGGGCGCGCGGCGGGTGCGTCGCCACCTGAAACATTACAACCTGGATGTCGTTATCTCGGTCGGCTACCGGGTCAGTTCGGCGCGCGCGACGCAGTTCCGCCAGTGGGCCACGCGCACCCTCAAGCAGCATTTGGTCGATGGCTACACCCTGAACCAGCGCCGCTTGCAGGAACGCGGCATCGAATTCGGGCAGGCGGTCGATCTGCTGTCGCGAACGCTGGCCAACCAGCAATTGGTTACGGGAGACGGCCAGGCCGTACTGGGCGTCATCCAGGAATACGCCCGCAGTTGGAGCCTGCTGCAAGGCTACGACGAGCAAAGCCTGGGCGAACTGACCGGCCGGCAAGACGGGATGCGGGCGCTGGCGCTGAATGAGGTGCTGGCTGCCATCGCCCGGTTGCGCGCCGAGCTGATCGCCAAAGGCGAGGCCACCGAGCTATTCGGCCAGGTGCGCGGCGGCGGCCTGGCATCGAGCATCGCCACCATCGAACAAGGCTTCGGCGAAGAACTGTTCTATCCCAACGTGGCCAGCCGGGCAGCCCACCTGCTGTATTTCGTCATCAAGAACCATCCTCTGGCTGATGGCAACAAGCGCACCGGCGCTTTCCTGTTCCTGTGGTATTTACGCCTGAACCAGCACTTGCTGGCGCGATCGGTCGATCTGCTCATCAACGACAATACGCTGGTCGCCCTCGCGCTGCTGGTGGCCGAAAGCCTGCCCGCGCAGAAGGATCTGATGGTGCGGCTGATCGAGCATCTCGTGCTGCTCAAGGAATGACCCGCCACCAACCGGTAGGCATGCCGTGGCTTTCTGCGCCGAACTCGCAGCGGAGCTACATCAGGACACGGCCACCCCACCAGATTTGAAAGAAAACGGAGACTTCGGTCTCCGTTTTTCGTTTGGGCCTCGTTTGGGGCACCATCTTCCAGCGCCCTGGCGCGCCGCCCACCGCTTTCCCTCCCCTCCAAAATACCGCCATACGCACCCCGCAGCCGTGGCATTCTCCGTCAGACGCGCGCCATCGCCAGCGAACTGCACTACCATCCGGGAATCCGGCACATTGCGGGGCGTTGCGGGCGTCAGGGACGTGACAACGGCGCGGCATTTCCAGCGGGGGACAAGATGGCTGACTCGTGCAACACGATCCAGGAATTCGTCGACGGCATCGCCGCCAGCGTGGCGGTCATCGGCCACGACGAGTCGGGGCGGCTGATGGTGCCGGCCTGCAACGACGGCTTCATCCAGATGACGGGCGGCAAGCGCGTGGGCATGCGGGCGTTCCCGGTCCCGTTCGATACCCTGATCCCGAACTACGCCCGGCACGAGTTTCGCCAGAAGCTGCAGGAGTGCTTCACTTCGGGCATCGCGCAGGAGCTGGAGCAGGCCTACGACCTGCGCGACGGAACCCACTGGTGGCGGCTGTCGCTCAAGCCGTTCCGCCATGCCAACGGCGGCGCCACCGTGCTGGAGATCCTCGTCACCGGGCTGGACATCACCTCGCGCATGCAGCTCACGCGCGACCTGGAGGCGACGACGTCGCGCTTCCGCTCGGTCGTCGACGCGGCCTACGACGCGATCATCACGATCGACCAGCAGCACAACATCACGCTGTTCAACCGGGCCGCCGAGAACCTGTTCGGCTATTCGTCGGCCGAGATGGTCGGCCAGCCCATCGAGTGCCTGCTGCCGGACAAATACCGGACGCACCATGCGCAGTACGTGCAGCAGTTCGCGCGCTCCCCGGTGCGCTCGCGGCAGATGGACGAGCGCAACCGCGTCTACGGGCTGCACCGCGACGGCTCGATGCTGCCGGTGGAAATCGCGATCTCGAAGATCAACGTCGAAGGACTGATCGAATTCACCGCGGTGATCCGCGACATCACCGACCGCGTCCGCCTGATCGACCTGCTGCAGAAGCAGGCCGTGACGGACGAGCTCACGGGTCTGCCCAATCGCCGTGAATTCCTCGACGTCGTCACCAATATCCTGGACACCGAGGAAGACCTCGCGGTGTTCATGCTCGACGTGGATTTCTTCAAGAAGATCAACGACGCCTACGGACACGACGTCGGCGACGAGGTCCTGCGCATCGTGGCCAAGGTGGGCATGGGGTCCAGCCGGAAGGTCGACGTGTTCGCCAGATGGGGCGGCGAGGAGTTCGTGGCCGCGTTGCCGGGGCTGGACGCCGAACAGGCGAGGGCGGCCGCGGAGGCGCTGAAATCGACGTTCGAGCAGCAGGACTTCACGCACAACTGGCGCATCGGCATCCCGATCCCGTTTACCGTCAGCATCGGCGTGGCGTCGCGCAAACCCGGCGAGCGCGATGCCCAGGCCATCCTCAAGCGCGCCGACCTGGCGCTGTACAAGGCCAAGGAAACGGGCAGGAACAAGGTCGAGGTCGGATAGCGGCGCGTGCGGGCCCGCGCGCCCGGCCGCCGGCGCGGGGACGGGCCCGACCGCTTCGCCTGCCTTGCGCCGGCCGCGTTCACCGCCTACTCTTCAACAGATCCGCCCTCGTCTTTCATGCCGTCGCGCCCGCGATTATCGGCATTGCCTGAAATTCCCCCGAAATCCGCATGCCGAATCTGCCCGGGATGCACCTGCGCGCGTCGCGAGCATCGCCGCAAACCACCTCGGCGCCTACCAGCGCCGATTCAGCTGCACGCCGAAGATCGAGCCCGAATTCTGCGACGCCCAGGTATCGGCCGGCGCGGTGAAGGCGATGCCGTCCACGTCGGTGGCGCGGCTGTAGGTGTAGAAGGCGCGCAGGTTGGCGTTGCCCGCGGCCTTGCCGAGCGTGAAGGTCGGCGCCACCGTCACCGCGGTGCGCTGGCCGCTGGTGCCGAAGCCGGAGGTGATCTGGTCGCGCGCGACTTCGAAGGTGAGCTTGAACTGGTCGCTGGCGATATAGGCCGGGCGCACGCGCGTGGTGGTCCATTGCAGCGTGCCGACCGGCGAGCGGTCGAACTGCATGCTCGATTCGACCGAGCCGGCCAGGCCCAGGCCGGAGGCCCGCTTCCATTCCATCGATTCGGCCACGCGCACGCGCGACAGCGACGGCCCCATGCCGGTGTAGCCGGTCAGCGCGTTGCGGCTGCCTTCGCCGAACTGCATGCCCAGGCGGTTGGTGCCGGCCAGCACGCCTTTTTGCTCGTGCATCGCGGAGACCCACCACGCGCTGCCGGTCTGCTGGATCAGCGGCTCGGCCTCCACGCGCGTGTAGCCCAGTTGCACCGAGCCTTTGTCGTTGGTCGAGATGGGCGCGGTGCGCAGCGAGTGGTAGCTCGGCAGGTTGGCGCCGTTGAGATCGTTGCGCGCGGTGTACTGGTAGTTGAGCGCGATGTCGCCGAAGCGCGCATTGTCCACACCGACGCGCATGGCCGGCGAGTTCGGCGGCAGCAGGCCGGACGACATCAGGAAGGACGAATCCTCGCGCCGGCCGGCCCACATGGTGGCGCCGTCGAGCACCGGCAGGCCGCTCACGGCGGTGTAGAACTGCGGCAGCAGCGCGTATTGGTCGACGGCGGCGGGGCGGCCGTTGACCGAAGTGGCGTCCGTGCCCTTGGCCTGCGCCACCAGTTGCACCTGCGTGCCGCCGTCGAGCGAGAACAGCGATTCCTTGACCTTGACCTCGCCGCTGCTGCGGCAGGCCACGCCGGAGAGGCCGGCGGACAGCGTGCCGCCACCGGGGCAGGCCTGCGCGGCGAGGGTGCGGTCGTCGTAGGCGGCACGCCCGCTGTAGCCGAGGCGCAGGATCTGGTCCCCGGCGGGATCGTCGGGCGGCAGTTGCGAGGTGAGCGAGAAACCTTCGGCGGCGGGCGCCTCGGGGGCGTCGCTGGCCGGCAGCGGCGGCGCGTTCGCCACGAACTGGCCGAGGCGCGCGGGAAACAGCACCACCGGCGGCGGCGGGGCGACGTAGGGCTCGAGCGGGTATTCGGGATCGGGCGGGCCGGCCAGCTCGCTGCCGTCGTCGGCCAGCCCGGCGTTGACCCAGGTGGCGGGCGCGGGCGGCGGCGGCATGACGTAGGCTTCGGGCGCGGGCGCGTCGGGCGCCGCCTGGGCCTGTGCCGCCTCGGGCGCGGCCTGGGGTGTGGCCTCGGGCGGCGCTTGGGGTGGCGCCTCGGGTGCCGTGGACGCGGCGGCGCGGCCTGCATCCTGCGTGCCCGAGATCAGCGCGCCGAGCGGATCGTCGCCAGCCTGCTGCGCAGGCTGCGCCACCGCGTGCGGCGCGGCCTGCACTGCCGGCGGGACCAGCTCCGTGCCGGCGGGCGCCTGCGCGCACGCGTCGAGACCCCAGGCGGCCAGGATGGCCAGGACGAGGCAGTGCGGGCGGCGGGCCGGCGGACGGCCGGAAACGGGCGGGACAGCGGACAGCATAGGCTAGGCAGGCAAGGCGTGATTTTTTAACAGTCGAGCGATTGGACAGCAAGCGGGGTTACAAAATCCGCGGCAAAGCGGCCTTTCCACCATACGGAAAACGCGGCGGCGGCAAGCCGAAAAGCGCCGTGCGCGCCGCCTGCGGCATGCCCGCGCCGGCCTCGCCGCGGCGTCGCGCCAAGCCTTGCCGCGCGGCCTCTCCTAGCGAAAACCCGGACCTTGCCGGCCCCCCGTGGCGAAAGGGCCACCGCTATAATCATCTGGCCAGCCCGACGGGTACGGGCCGGCCTTTCGAGCCTGTTGCGAAGGCATGCCAGCATACGTCATCACCGTGGCATGCCTTCGCAACAGGCTCATTGCTGCGCCCACGGCCGCATCGCCCGTATCCGGCTCCACGCGCGTCTCGGCACAAGAGCGGCGTTCCGCGCAAGACGCGGCCGCCGCGCCTGCTGCCGCATTACAAGAACCGATAAAAGAGGAGAACAAGTCATGGAACGTCGTTCCTTTCTGTTGAAGGCATCGGCCGTGGCGGCCACCGGCGCGCTGGCCGCTTGCGGCAAGGACGAAAAACCCGCGGCGCCTGCCGCGGCCGCCGCCAGCGCGCCCGCGGTGGTGGGCAGCAACCCGGCGGTGGAATGGCGCCTGGCTTCGAGCTTCCCGAAATCGCTCGACACCATCTACGGCGGCGGCGAGCTGCTGGCCACGCGCGTCAGGGAACTGACCGACGGCAAGTTCAACATCAAGGTCTTCGCCGCCGGCGAAATCGTGCCGGGCCTGCAGGTGCTGGACGCGGTGCAGAACAACACCGTGCAGATCGGCCACACCGCGGGCTACTACTACTTCGGCAAGAACCCGACGCTGTGCTTCGACACCACCGTGCCGTTCGGCCTGACCTCGCGCCAGCAGAACGCCTGGATGATGCAGGGCAACGGCATGAAGCTGATGCGCGAATTCTTCAAGGAATACAACGTCGTCAACTTCCTCGGCGGCAACACCAACGCCCAGATGGGCGGCTGGTTCCGCCGGGAGATCAAGACCGTGGCGGACCTGCAGGGCCTGAAGTACCGCATCGCCGGTTTTGCCGGCGTGGTGCTGTCGCGCCTAGGCGTGGTGCCGCAGCAGATCGCCGGCGGCGACATCTACCCGGCGCTGGAAAAGGGCACCATCGACGCGGCCGAATGGGTCGGCCCCTATGACGACGAGAAGCTCGGCTTCTACAAGGTGGCGCCGTACTACTACTACCCGGGCTGGTGGGAAGGCAGCGCGCAGTTGTCGTTCTACGCCTCGGCCACCGAATACGAGAAGCTGCCGTCGCAGTACAAGCGCGCGCTGGAGACCGCCACCATCGAGGCCCACACCAACATGATGGCCAAGTACGACGCGCTCAACCCGCAGGCGCTGGCCCGCCTGCTCGAGAACGGCGTCAAGCTGCGCCCGTTCTCCAAGGAAATCATGGAAGCCTGCTTCAAGGCCACCCAGGAAGCCTACGCCGACGAAACCGCCAAGAACCCGTCGTTCAAGAAGATCTACGACGACTGGCGCGTGTTCCGCAACAACGAGGCGGCCTGGTTCAACGTGGCCGAGCAGGCCTTCTCGCAATTCAGCTTCGCGCGCAAGCTGTAAGCGCCCCCCAGACCGAGCGCCCCCGCCGGAGCCCGTGCCCTGCACGGGCTTTTTTGCGCCGGTAAGATGCCCGATTCCTCCTGGACTTCTCATGCAAATCGGCATTCTCTACGCGCTGCTGGCCTACGTCATCTGGGGCCTGCTGCCGCTTTACATCAAATCCCTGCACGGCATCGCGCCGACCGAGATCCTGCTGCACCGGATGGTGTGGTCGCTGGTATTCCTCGGCCTGGTGCTGGCATGGCGCCGCCACTGGGGCTGGCTGCGCGCGGTGTGGTCGAACCCGCGCCTGCTGGCCGGCTTCGTGGCCAGCGCGCTGCTGCTGAGCGGCAACTGGTTCCTGTACATCTGGTCGGTCTCCAACGGGCGGGTGGTGGACGCCAGCCTGGGCTACTTCATCAACCCGCTGTTCAACGTGCTGCTGGGCGTGGTGTTCCTGCACGAGCGGCTGCGGCCCGGGCAATGGCTGTCGATCGCCATCGCCGCGGCCGGCGTGCTGTGGCTGACGGTGGCCGCGGGCCAGTTGCCGTGGATCGCGCTGGCGCTGGCCAGCAGCTTCGGCGGCTACGGCCTGCTGCGCAAGACCGCCACGCTGGGCGCGCTGGAGGGACTGTCGCTGGAAACGCTGCTGCTGTTCCCGCTGGCGGCCGCCTCGCTGGCCTACCTGTTCGCCAGCGGCCAGGCCGGCTTCAGCCAGGCCGAAGGCGGCGTGCAGTTGCTGGCGCTGCTGGCCGGGCCGGTGACGGCGGTGCCGCTGCTGCTGTTCGCCGCCGGCGCGCGGCGCATCCCGCTGTCGCTGCTCGGGCTGCTGCAATACACCGGGCCGACGCTGCAACTGCTGCTGGGCGTGTGGCTGTGGCACGAGCCGTTCCCGGCCAGCAAGCAGGCCGGTTATGCGCTGATCTGGATCTCGCTGGCGATCTATGCCGTGGAAGGGCTGCTGGCGGGGCGCCGGCGCGCGGGAGCGTCGGCTGGAAGCTGATGGCACAGGCTCGGGATGGGCGCCGTTGAATTCACGTCATTTATGAATCAATTCACAGCGATGACGATGGCATCCATACCATCGATCAAAATCACCAACATGTGGCGGAGCAGGCTGGATGAGCGGGACTGCCCAGCCTGCTTTTCGGGTCAAAAAATTCACCGCATCTATTGATACCGACTCGCGAACCCAACGAAACATTCGTCGCCAGAATTATTCCACCGATATTCTGACCGAAGGCACCGCGGCATCCCGCGTACCCAGTGCTGCGGCACGGCCCGCCGGCCTACGGCAGGGTGTTGCGCATGATCAGCAGCCACGGCATATGCGAATTGGTCACGCCGTCGATCATGCCGGAGTCGCCCAGCTCGATCTCCTCCATCGACACCGACTGCTGCACGTTGCCGCCGATGGCCTTGACCAGGCGCGCGGCCGGGTCCACCTCGACCACGATGTCGCAATGCATGGGCGTGGTGCCGAAGCCGATCTCCGCCGCGCTGGCCAGGTATTTGTCGCGCCCGCGGCCGGCGCAGACCATGTCGCCCGGGCGCGGCAGGGCGGGCAGCGGCTCGACGCGGAAGGCCGGCGCCGGCAGGATGCCGTCGCGCGCGTCCACCACGTACATCGAATGCGAGTCGCCGGTGAGGAACTGCCGCTCGTCCAGTCCGGCCTTGCGCATCACCCACGAGATGAAGACCGCCGACCAGGCCCAGTTGCCCTGCGTGATCTGGCGGCAGGTCACGGCCTTGCCGACGATGGCCCAGTAGCGCTGGGCCAGCTTGCAGCCTTCGGCGGTGGCTTCCATGCCGGTGCCGTCCGGGAAATGCAGGCAGTCCGCCGCCGCGCCCTCGTTATCCTCGCGGTCGGCGGTGCGGTCGGTGGCATCGGTCGGCTCGGCGTCGGCGGTGTCGGATGGCGGCGCGCCCGGCAGCAGCGGCGCCGGCAGCGGGCTGTCCGTCACGCAGGCAGTGTCGTCGCGGCCCAGGCGCACGGTCTGGCCACCCCAGCGCTGCCACTCCTGCCAGGCGATCTCGACGATGCGCTGGCGCGGGCTGGCGCCGGGCGTGGTGACGGGCCTTTCGGTGTCGGGCAGCGGCGCGGCTTCCGGACGCGCCGGCTGCGACGGCGTGGTGCAGCCGCACAGCAGCGCGAGCGCCGTCAGCAGGCTCAGCCCGACCAGGCGCGCCTGTGGAAAATTTTGTGGGAAACGCTGTGAATAAGACTGTGGAAATCTGCGACGCGGAGATCTGAGGTCCATGCTGGTCCGACTCGGCAGGACGCCGTAGACCCTTGTATTTATTGAGGGAAGGCGCCGACAAGGCTCAATCTTACCCGGCTGGCGGAGGGTGCCGCGTATACCGCGTGGCGTCAGGATAACCACCGCGCCGGCATTGTGGATAACGCTCCCCGCCTGGCGCTCGCCCGCGCCAGGCGGCTGGCGGCGACACGGCGGGGTTGTTCCTGCAAGGCTGGCGCGAAGGCCGCCCGCGGGACGTTGCTGCTTACTGGTTCACTGCGTCCTTGAACTTCTGGCCGGCCTTGAACTTGACGGTCTTGGCCGCTTCCACCTTGATTTCCTCGCCGGTGCGCGGATTGCGCGCCATGCGTTCGCCGCGCTCGCCCTGGCTGAACGTGCCAAAGCCGATCAGGCTCAGCGTGTCGCCCTTGGCGACGGCGTCCATGATGGCGCCCAGCGTCACGTTCAACGCTTGTTCAGCCTTGGCCTTGGTCAGGCCGTCCACGCCGGCCGCGATGGCGTCGATCAGTTCGGTTTTCGTCATGCTTCACTCCGTCTCGAGTTGATAAAACAGGGACGCCTGCCCTGGCCGCCGCGCTGGGCACCGGCCTCGGCAAAGGCGCCGCGGGCCACATCATACCGTGTCGGGCAAGACCGACCGGGAACAGATTGTTACAGCGTATGGCGCGCCAGGCCGCGCCGGCTGGGGCTTTGAGGGAAAAAAGCGGGCCGGCTCGGGATCGCGAAGCGGCCTCGGACGACCCGCGCGGTCCAGGAAAGCGCTCCAGGCGAAACGGGACCGCAGGTGTCCTCCCGGGCACGAAGCGGCAAAAAAACGCGCCTGGGCCCTCCTGGACGCTTCTGGACGCCTTGCGAGGCGCCTGGCGCCTTCCGGAGCCGCGTATACGCGCCGAAGCGCCGGGCGAGCCTTCCCGCGGGGTGTCAACCGGCCTCGGGACCGGCTGCCTGCGCAACGCCACAAACCTGCCGGCAGAGGATGCAACCCGCAGCGTACCCATTGCAGCGTTGCCGGGAAGGGCGGACCGGCCTGAAAAGCAGTGCGGCTGCACTATCGTGCAGGGGCGTGCCGGCGCTATTCGCGGCGCGAATGCGCGTCCAGGCAAGGCATTGCGCGGCGGTGCGTGGCGTATACGGCAGGAAGTCGATGCGCGTATACCGCCCGTCGCCGCGTATACGCCAGCGCCGTATACGCACGATTTCCCCTGCCTAAAAAAGTAGCCGCGCCAAAAAGCCGTTCCACCGCTCTGTTTTTCCTGCCTGCCGCGCTTTTCGACCGATGGCGGGCGTAGTCCTTTCGGTTTACTTCTTTCTTTCATGTATACAGATAGTAGTAGTAGGTAAACGCCGCTCCTTTCTGTGGATAACTGCATTTACTCCATATGAATCAATGGCTTGTGCGGCATGAAAGTCCCGGGACCCGGTGTTGGCCGGCGTGGATGACTCGGTCGTTTGGCCGAGGAAGGTAAACCGGGGCCTCCGACTTATGCCCGAGGCATCCCCATGCCAACCCCAGGCGGCCCACATGATTCGCGCGTCCTTATCCACAGATTTTTGCGGGTTTATCCACATGCGCGGCAGTTGGGTCCTGTGCGCCGTATACACGCCGTATACGTTTACGTAGGGGCCTCCTGCTGCGCTTTTGCGTATACGGCCACCTGCGGCCGTGCGTATACCGGACAAGGGGGATGCCGCCGCGATGGCGCGCGGGTATCATCGCCAGCGCGCAGCCACACTGGGTGGCAGGCCGGCGGATCACGACGGGATGGCAAATGGCGGAACAGGCAGGGCGCAGCGGCGCGGAACAGGAAACCAGCGACATGAAGAACGGCACGGGCGCCGCGGCTGACGCGGCGGCAGGCGAGAAGCAGGGCAAGCAGGAAGGCAGGCAGAAGGCGAAGGACGGCAAGCGCAAGACCGCGTCCGACCGCATCGAGGTGCGCCGCTCGGGCGTGCACGGCAAGGGCGTCTACGCGATCGCGCCGATCGCCGAAGGCGAGCGCATCATCGAGTACAAGGGCGAGCATATTTCCTGGAAGGAAGCGCTCAAGCGCCACCCGCACGATCCCGCCGATCCCAACCACACCTTCTATTTCAGCCTGGAAGACGGCGACGTGATCGACGCCAAGTTCGGTGGCAACCGCGCGCGCTGGATCAACCATGCCTGCGAGCCCAACTGCGAGGCGCGCGAGAAGAAGGGCCGCGTGTTCATCCACGCGCTGCGCGACATCGCCGGCGGCGAGGAGCTGTTCTACGACTATGGCCTCGTGATCGACGCGCGCTACACCAAGAAGCTCAAGAAGGAATTCGAGTGCCGCTGCGGCAACCCGCAGTGCCGCGGCACCATGCTGGCGCCGAAGGAAAAGAAGCAGCGCTGAACGCGCCTGAATGCGCGCCCGGCAGGCTCAGGCAGTGCCGGGCGCCTCGCACGGGATGCGGATCACGAAGCGCATGCCGCGCGCCTCGGTGCCGGGCGCGGGTGGCGGCACGTCCTCGATGCGGATGGAGCCCTGGTGCAGGCCGATGATCTCGTGCACGATGGCCAGCCCCAGGCCGGCGCCGCCGGGCGGCTGGGCCGGCGCGTTGCCGCCGGGCCCGCTCGGCGTGTGGTCGCCGCGGAAGAAGCGCTTGAAGACTTCCTCGCGGCGCGCCGGCGCGATGCCGGGGCCGTTGTCTTCCACCATCACCACCGCCATGCCACGATGGCCGAGCGTCTCGCCGCCGGCGCGCACCGTGATGCGCCCGCCCGAGGGCACGTACTTCACCGCGTTGTCGATCAGGTTGCTGAGCGCCTCGCGCATCAGCAGCCGGTTGCCGCGCACCGTGGACGGCGCCGCGCCGGTGAAGGTGGGGCCGGGCAGGGTCTCGAAGCCCAGGTCGATGTGGCGCGCCAGCGCCTGCGGCACCCACTCGGCGCCGGTCTCGAAGGCCAGCGTGGCCAGGTCGAAATGCTCGATCGGCCCGAGCCGCTCCAGCGACAGCCCCGGTTCGGCGCGCGCCAGCGACAGCAGTTGGTTGGACAGCCGCACCGCGCGGTCGGCGGCCGACTGCAGCTCGCGCAGCGCGTGCCCGGTCACTTGCGGGTCGTCCGACTGCACCGCGCGGTCGGCGTGCAGCTTGACCGCGGTCAGCGGCGTGCGCAACTGGTGCGCGGCGTCGGCGATGAACTTGCGCTGCGCGTCGAGCGCGTCGCGCAGCCGCGCCAGCAGCGCGTTGAGCGCGCGGATCAGCGGCTCCACCTCGGCCGGCACCTGGGTCTCGTCGAGCGGCGCCAGCGAGCGCGCGGTCTGGCGGTTGAGCTTGTCGGTCAGGATCTGCAGCGGCACCAGCTCTTCCTTGAGCACGTGCGAGAGGATCAGGCTGCCCACCACCAGCAGCAGGATCAGCGGCACCGACACCGACAGCAGGATCTCGTTGGCGGCGGTCTCGCGCCGGTCCAGCAGCTCCGCCACTTCCACCACCACCGGCCCGCGCGGCGCGCGCCCGGCCTCGCTGGTGGCCAGCTCGTCCGATGCCGGGCTGGGCAGGTTGACCGGCAGGCGCACCGCGCGCACCTGGCGCCCGCTGAACCACGCGTAGAACAGCCGCGCGTCATGCAGCGAGGTCTGGCCGGTGCCGTAGCCCAGCCACGTGTCCATGCCGCCGATCAGCCCGTCGGGGCCGTGGATGCGCCAGTAGATGCGGTCGGTGCCCTCGGCCTCGACCAGCGTCTGCGCGATCATCGGGATGTCTTGCTCCAGGCGCGGGCCGGCGATGCGGATCTGCTGCGCGATGTTGTTGGCCACGCCGTACAGCGCGCGGTCGAACACCTGGGTGGTGTAGTGGGCCGCGAGCCAGTAGGACAGCGAGCCGCTGGTCAGCACCAGCGCGAACAGCGGCGTGGCCAGCGCGCGCAGCAGGTGCACGCGCAGGCTCTGCGTGGAAGCGGGGCGCACGGCCTGGGCGGCGGGGCGGTCGGGGGCCGCGGCGGGGCTGGCGATGGCCTGCGAAACCTTCGGGGGGCGGGGGCGCGGCCACATGGCGGGCTGGGCTGGACTGGGGCGGGCGGCTGGCTGGCCGGGCGCGCGGCGTCAGGCGCCGGCGCGGATCTGCAGCAGGTAGCCGAAGCCGCGCACGGTGACGATCTCCACGTCGCTTTCCTCGAGCTTCTTGCGCACGCGGTGCACGTAGACCTCGATGGCGGTGTCGCCCACGGTGTCGCCGCCTTCGCCGGCCGGATGCGCGAAGGTGGCGAGGTGGTCCTGCAGCTGCGCCTTGCTGACCACGCGGCCCTGGCGCTGCAGCAGCAGCTCCAGCACGGCGAACTCGCGCGGCGACAGCTCCAGCGGCTTGCCGTCGATGAACATGCGGCGGTCGTTGCCCGACAGCCGCAGCCGGCCCAGGCGCACGTCGCGTTCGGGCGCGGCCTCGCCGTGCTGGCTGCGGCGCAGCAGCACGCGCACGCGCGCTTCCAGCTCGGGCAGCGCGAAGGGCTTGACCAGGTAGTCGTCGGCGCCGGCGTTCAGGCCGGAGAGCTTGTCTTCGAGCTCGTCGCGCGCGGTGAGGATGATGACCGGCGTGGTGCGGTTGCGGGCGCGGTAGCGCGCCAGCAGCGTCATGCCGTCGATGCCGGGCAGGCCCAGGTCGAGTATCACCAGGTCGTGCTGTTCGCGCAGCAGGTGCTCGGTGGCGTAGACGCCATCGTGCACCACGCGCACCTGGTGGCCGGCCTGCGACAGGCCGGCTTCGACGCCACTGGCGATCTGGCGATCGTCCTCGATCAGAAGGATACGCATGGCAGCAGGGGGAATCCGGGAAAGAAACGGGTCAAGGGCGGATCAGGGCAGGAACGCGGAACGCGGCCGCCGCAATGGCGGCGGCGGGCGCTCAGGCGCCAATTGTACAGGCCGGCGCCTTTGCGGACCTTTCGGTTTCCCTACAGCGGGCGCCGGGCCTTACGGCCTGGCCAGCGTTGCGGCCGCGCGCTCGATGAACCCGGCCAGGTCGATGTCGCGCCGGGTCAGGCCGTTGGCGTCGTGCGTGGACAGGGTGATGTCGACGCGGTTGTAGACGTTGAACCACTCGGGATGGTGGTCGGCTTTCTCGGCGGCCAGCGCCACGCGCGTCATGAAGGCGAACGCGGCGTTGAAGTCGGCGAAGGTGAAGCGCTTGCGGATCGCGTCGCGGTCCTCGACGGGTTGCCAGCCGGGCAGGCCGGCCAGCAGCGGCGCGCGTTCTTCCGGCGAAAGTGGCACGAGGGGCGCAGGGGACATGATGGGCTCGATGGTGTGGATGGGAACGGGACGGGCGCAATGCCGGCCGCTGCCGCCACGGCGCCCGGTGGCGAGCGCTGCTGCGGGGCATGCGGGCATTGTTTCACAAAGCGCCCGGGGCGGGCGCGGGCGTGAGTGGCGGCGCGCTCAGATGTCGTCGCTGTCGGCCCAGCCTTCGCGGCTGCCGCGGTTGAGCACGAGGTCGCCGGGCGCCACGTCGCCGGCGCCGAGCGTGGGCAGCCCGCGCAGCGCCGCGTAGAGCGGCGCGAAATCCGGGCGCGTGCCGTCGAACAGCTGCGCGAAGTCGTCGATCACGAAGTAGGTCTTCTGGAAGGTGTCGATGCGGTAGCGCGTGCGCATGATGCGGCGCACGTCGAAGCCAATGCGGTTGGGGCTGGCCGAGTCCAGGCTGTAGACCGACTCGCCCTGGCTCGACAGGATGCCCGCGCCGTAGATGCGCAGCCCGGCCGGCGTGCGGATCAGGCCGAACTCCACCGTGTACCAGTACAGCCGCGCGAGCATGTCCAGCGCGCCCAGCGAGGCGGCCTTGAGCCCGCCCTTGCCGTAGGCTTCCATGTAGTTGGCGAAGACCGGGTTGATCAGCAGCGGCACGTGGCCGAACACGTCGTGGAAGCAGTCGGGCTCCTGCAGGTAGTCGAGCTGCTCGGGCTTGCGCATCCACCAGCTCGCGGGGAAGCGCCGGTTGGCCAGGTGCTCGAAGAAGACTTCGTCGGGCACCAGCCCGGGCACGGCCACCACCTGCCAGCCGGTGGCGCGCATCAGCGTTTCGTTGAGGCGGGCGAAGCTGGGCACGCGGTCGTGCGCCATGCCGAGCGCGGACAGGCCTGCGAGGAATTCGTCGCAGACGCGCCCGCGCAGCATCGAGGACTGGCGCTCGTAGAGCTGGCGCCACACCGCGTGGTCGGTCTCGGTATAGCGCTCCAGCGGCTGCTCGATGGTGAAGTCGTCGCGCAGCGCCTGGCCCGACAGCAGGCCGGCGTCGAACTGTTCCCTGAGCTTGTCGGTCAGCGTGCCGGCAAAGGCGGGCGGCGCGGCGGCATCTTCGGGCTGGCGGATCGCGGTGGCTTCCATGTGCGGTATCTCCTGCAGATTTACCGCACAGTTTAGCGAGCAGACGCTGCAAGCGGCCCGCGAAAACGGCCTGTTTTGGTTTTGTAATGCACATAAACCGCAGGAATTTGTTATTGTCTGCGGAAAACATGCGCGCGTGGCCGGACCGCCCCCCATGCCCCCCGATACGCTGCCCGCGACACGATTCCCAAGGCGAACCCACCATGCTCAATCTCGATCCATTCGATCTCGCGCTGCTGGCGGCGCTGCAGACCGACGGCCGCTCCACCCACCAGCAACTGGCCGAGCGCATCCACCTGTCGCCCAGCCAGATCGGCCGGCGGCTGGCGCGGCTGGAGGCCGACGGCGTCATCACCGGCTACCGCGTGGTGCTGTCGCCGCCGCTGCTCGGCCTCGGCGTGCTGGTCTTCACCAGCGTCAAGCTGGCCCACCACGGCGACACCATCGTCGAGCGCTTCCGCGAGGACATCCTGCTGCTCGAGGAAGTGCAGGAGTGCTACTCGGTGGCCGGCGAGGCCGACTACCTGCTGCGCATCATGGTGCCGGACCTGCCCACGCTGGCCGAGTTCACCATGAAGAAGCTGATGCGCGTGCCCGGCGTGGAGAGCGTGCGCTCCAACATCGTGCTGACCGCGCTCAAGCGCGACGGGCCGCTGCCGCTGTCGCACCTGCGCTAGCGCGCGGGCTGCCGCTGTCGCGTCAATGCAGCGCCAATGCCGCGCCGACGTGCGTCTACTTGCACTTGCCATCGGCGCATGTCACCCTCGCCCGGTGCCGCAAACGGAAGGGGACAGGATGACGCAGATCGTCGCTCGGATTGGCAGGCGCGCGCAGCGCGGGCGCTGGCAGGCTGCCGCGCTGGCATTGGCGGGTGCCCTGGCGGCGCTGCTGCCGGGCGTGGCGCAGGCCGCGCAGGTGGTCCGCTTCTCGCCCGAGGGCGAGGCCGCGCGCGCGCGGCAGGTGGCGATCCGCTTCGACGAGGCGATGGTGCCGCTCGGCGACGCGCAGGCCGCCGCGCCCGCCGCCGTGTCGTGCAGCGGCGCGGCCGTCGAGGGCCACGCGCGCTGGGTCGATGCGCGCAACTGGGTGTTCGATTTCACGCGCGACCTGCCGCCCGGCGTCAAATGCGCGGTGCGCATCGCGGCCGGCCTCCGGAGCGAGGCCGGCAAGGCCTACGCCGGCAAGCCGGAATACCGTTTCGAGACTGGCGGACCGGCGGTGGTGTCGGCGCGCCCGGCCGGCGGCGAGATCGAGGAAGAGCAGGTCTTCGCACTGCGCTTCAACGGCGCGGCCACGCCCGATTCGGTGCGCGCGGCCGCGTGGTGCCAGGCGCAGGGCCTGGGCGAGCGCATCCCGGTGCGGCTGCTCGGCGGCCAGGAGCGCGAGGCCGTGCTGGCCGCGCTGCGCTGGAAGCTCAAGGCGGAGCAGGCCGATACCGTGCACCTGCTGGCGTGCCAGCAGCGCCTGCCCGCCGGCGCGCGCATGCAACTGGTGCTGGGCGGCGGCATCGCCGCGCCGTCCGGCGTGGCCGCGCGCGACGAGCGCCGCTTCGACTACACCGTGCGCGAGCCCTTCACCGCCAGCTTCTCGTGCGAGCGCGAGCGCGCGCAGTCGCCGTGCACGCCGCTGCGGCCGGTGTCGCTGTCGTTCTCGGCGCCGATCTCGCGCAAGGACGCCGAGCACATCGTGCTGAACACCCCCAAGGGCCCGCGCGCGCCGCAGTTCGAGTCCGGCGCCGCGCGCGACGCGCCGGTCGGCAGCGTCACCTTCGCGCCGCCGTTTGCCGAGAAGACCGAATTCACGCTGTCGGTGCCCGCGGGCCTGAAGGACGACAGCGGCCGCGCGCTGGCCAACGCGGACCTGTTCCCGCTCAAGTTCGCCACCGCCGCCATGCCGCCGCTGGCGAAGTTTCCGGCCGCGCCGTTCGGCGTGCTGGAGCGCTTCGGCGAACTGCCCAAGGGCCGCGCGCCGGCCGACTATCCGGCGCTGCTGCCGGTCACGCTGCGCAACGTCGAGGCCGACCTGCCCGCGCTCGGCGTGCGCGCCCAGGCCGGCACCGTGCGCCGGCTCAAGGTGGACGACGACGGCGCGGTGCTGCGCTGGTACGCGCTGGTGCGCCGCCTGCACGAAAGCGCCTGGACCCGCGGCGAGCTCGACGCCATCCTGGCCGGCCGCGCGCCCGGCGACGTCGTCAACCCGCGCAACGCGCCCGCCATCGAAACGCGCTCGGTGTCGCTGCTCGAGGGCGTGCCCGGCGCGCGCAAGCTCGCCATCCCGCAGTTGTCCGACCCCGGCGGCAAGGCGCCGCGCCCGTTCGAGGTGGTCGGCATCCCGCTGCCCGAGGCCGGCTTCCACGTGGTGGAGATCGCCTCGCCGATGCTGGGCGAGGCGCTGCTCGGCCGGCAGGCGCCGATGTACGTGCGCACCGCCGCGCTGGTGACCAACCTCGGCGTGCATTTCAAGCTCGCGCGCGGCCCCGGCAAGATGACCGCGCTGGCCTGGGTCACGACGCTCGACGACGGCAAGCCGGTGGCCAACGCCGCGGTGGCGCTGCGCGACTGCGGCGGCCGCCTGCTGGCCTCGGCGCGCACCGACGCCGCCGGGCTGGCCAGCTTCGGCGCGGTCGAGGACGCGCGCGAGCGCGACTGCGGCGACACCGGCCTGTCCGGCTATTTCGTCTCCGCGCGTATCGGCGCCGACCACCCGCAGGCGCGCGGCCAGGCCGACATGGCCTTCGTCATGTCCGGCTGGAACCAGGGCATCGAAAGCTGGCGCTTCAACGTGCCCACCGACACCAGCGCCACGCCCGACGTGCGCATCGCCACCGTGTTCGACCGCACGCTGCTGCGCGCCGGCGAGACCGTGTCGATGAAGCACCTGATCCGCACCGAGACCGCGAACGGTTTCGCGCTGCCGTCGGGCGACGAGGCCATGCCCGGCAAGATGGTGATCCGCCACGAAGGCAGTGGGCAGACCTACGAGCAGCCGGTGCGGTGGCGGACCACCGCCACCGGCGGGCGCAGCGCCGAGAGCGCCTTCGCGGTGCCGGCGGCGGCCAAGCTGGGCGTCTACACGGTGTCGTTCAGCGATGCGCGCGAGCGCACGTTCGACAGCGGCAGCTTCCGCGTCGAGGCGTTCCGCCTGCCGGTGCTGGCCGGCACGCTCAAGGCCGGCGGCGGCGGCGCGCTGGTGGCGCCGGCCGAGGTGCCGCTCGACCTGGAAGTGCACTACGTGTCGGGCGGTGGCGCGGCGGGCCTGCCGGTGCAGGTGTCGGCGCTGCTGCGCGGCAAGTCCGTGAGCTTTGCCGACTACGGCGACTACGCCTTCGCGCCGCCGCGCCCGCAGCGCAAGGGCGGCGAGCCGTCCTCCGGCGACGAGGACGAGAGCGAGGACGGCGCCGCGCGCGACGACGGCCAGAAGCTGGTCGCCGACAAGCTGCCGCTCAGGCTCGACAAGAACGGCGGCGGCGCGCTCACGCTCAAGAACCTGCCGCGCGTGGACGCACCCAGGGACCTCGTGGTGGAAACCGGCTTCGCCGATCCCAACGGCGAGATCCAGACGCTGCGCCAGACCGTGCCGCTGTGGCCGGCGGCGGTGGTGGCGGGCATCCGCACCGAGAACTGGGTGTCGGTCAGGCAGAAGCTCAAGGTCAACGGCCTCGTGCTCGACACCCAGGGCCGCCCGCAGGCCGACGCGCCGGTCGCGGTGCGCGCGCTGCTGCGCACCACCACCTCGGTGCGCAAGCGCGTGGTGGGCGGCTTCTACCGCTACGACAACAGCAGCCAGACGCGCGACCTCGGCAGCGTCTGCGAAGGCCGCACCGACGCGCGGGGCCGCATGCAGTGCGAGGTGGCGCTGCCCGAGGCCGGCGAGGTCGAGCTGGTGGCGCAGGCGCGCGACAACGCCGGGCGCATGTCGCAGGCCGCCACCAGCGTGTGGGTCACGCGCCAGGGCGAGCTGTGGTTCGGCGGCGAGAACAACGACCGCATCGACCTGCTGCCCGAGAAGAAGGCCTACGCGCCGGGCGAGACCGCCGTGTTCCAGGTGCGCATGCCGTTCCGCCATGCCACCGCGCTGGTGTCGGTGGAGCGCGAGGGCGTGCTGGAAGCCAGCGTGGTCGAGCTCGACGGGCGCGACCCGACCGTGCGCGTCAAGGTCAGGCCAGAGTGGGGGCCGAACGTGTACGTTTCGGTGCTGGCGCTGCGCGGGCGGCTGCGCGAGGTGCCGTGGTATTCGTTCTTCACCTGGGGCTGGCGCCAGCCGCTCGCATGGTGGCAGGCCTTCCGCAGCGAGGGCCGCGAATACGCCGCGCCGAGCGCGCTGGTCGACCTGTCCAAGCCGGCCTTCCGCCTCGGCCTGGCGGAGATCCGCGTCGGCGACGAAGGCTACCGCCTGGACGTGAAGGTGACGCCCGACAAGGCCAGCTATCCGGTGCGCGGCAAGGCCCAGGTGGCGGTGCAGGTCACGCTGCCCGACGGCAAGCCCGCGGCCAACGGCGAAGTCGCGCTGGCCGCGGTGGACGAGGCCCTGCTCGAGCTGATGCCCAACACCAGCTGGGACCTGCTCGGCGCCATGCTGCGGCGGCGCGCCTACGGCGTGGAGACCGCCACCGCGCAGATGGAGATCGTCGGCCGCCGGCACTATGGCCGCAAGGCGGTGCCGGCTGGCGGGGGCGGCGGCAAGAGCCCCACGCGCGAGCTGTTCGACACGCTGCTGCTGTGGAACCCGCGCGTGCCGCTCGACGGCGCCGGGCGCGCCACGCTGACGGTGCCGCTCAACGATTCGCTCACGCGCTTTCGCATCGTCGCCGTGGCCGACCTCGGCGTGAGCCGCTTCGGCAGCGGCAGCGCCACGGTGGCCGCCACGCAGGACCTGCAGCTGATCTCCGGCCTGCCGCCGCTGGTGCGCGAGGAAGACCGCTACCGCGCCATGTTCACGCTGCGCAATACCACGCAGCGGGCGATGACGGTGCAGGCGGTGGCGCGCATGGGCGGGCCTTCGCAGCCTGCGCAACAGGCGGCGCCGGCATTGCCGGCGCAGACGGTGGAGATCCCGGCCGGCGCGTCGCGCGAGATCGGCTGGGACGTGAGCGCGCCGCTGCTGCCCGCGGGCGCGTTCGCGCAGGAAGGCACCGTGCAGTGGGAAGTGGAGGCCGGCGAGCAGGGCAAGGGCGGCGCGGCCGACCGCGTCAGGCTCGCGCAGCAACTGGTGCCGGCGGTGCCGCTCGCGGTGCAGCAGGCCACGCTGGCGCAGCTCGCGCCCGCGCTGGCGGTGCCGGTGCGCGCGCCGCAGGGCGCGCTGGCCGACGCCGCGGGCCGGCCGCGCGGCGGCCTGCAGGTCGACCTGCAGGCGTCGCTCGCGGGCGGCATGCCCGGCGTGCGCGCGTGGTTCCGCGACTATCCGTTCTCGTGCCTGGAGCAGCGCGCCTCGCGCGCGGTGGGCCTCGGCGACGCCGCGCAGTGGAGCGCGCTCACGGCGCAGCTGCCGGGCTATCTCGACGATGACGGACTGGCGGCGTATTTCCCGCTGCAGAACGACGCCGCCGGCAGCGAGGTGCTCACCGCCTACCTGCTGGCGCTGTCGGACGAGGCGGTGCGCGCGGGCCTGCCGCTGCGCCTGCCCGACGAGACCCGCGCGCGCATGGAGAGCGGCCTCGCGGCCTTCGTCGAGGGTCGCATCAAGCGCGAGCGCTGGGCGCCCACGCAGGACCTGGAAGTGCGCAAGCTGGCCGCGCTCGAGGCGCTCTCGCGCAGCGGCCACGCGCAGGCGCGCATGCTCGGCGCGATCCAGATCCTGCCGCAGCAGTGGCCCACCTCCGCCTTGCTCGACTGGATCGCGCTGCTGAGCCGCGTGCACGACATCCCGCAGCGCGAGGCGCGCCTCGCGCAGGCGCAGCAGATCCTGCGCGCGCGCCTGACCGTGCAGGGCACGCGCCTGGCGTTCTCCACCGAGCGCGAGGACAACTGGTGGTGGCTGATGAGCGGCGCCGATCTCAACGCCGCGCGGCTGCTGGCGCTGTCGCTCGACTTGCCCGGCTGGAAGGACGAGGCCGCGCAGCTTGCCGCCGGCCTGCTGGGCCGGCAGGTGCGCGGCGCGTGGGGCACCACCACCGCCAACGCGTGGGGCGCGCTGGCGGTGGCGCGCTTCGCGCAGGCCTTCGAGAAGACGCCGGTGGCCGGCGCCACGCGCGTGGCGCTGGAAGGCGTGGCGGGCGTGCCGGACGCCACGCGCGCGTTCGAGTGGGCGCGCGCGGCCAGCCGCGACGGCGTGGCCGCGGGCAGCGTGAGCCTGCCGTGGCCGCAGGACGGCACCGCCACCTTGCGCGCCGACCAGCAGGGCGCCGGGCGGCCGTGGGCCACGGTGCGCGCGCTGGCGGCGGTGCCGCTGGCCGCGCCGCTCGCGGCCGGCTACCGCATCACGCGCAGCGTGACGCCGGTGGAGCAGGCGGTGGCGGGCAAGTGGTCGCGCGGCGATACCTACCGCGTGACGCTGCAGGTCGACGCGCAGGCCGACATGACCTGGGTGGTGGTGAGCGACCCCGTTCCCGCCGGCGCCACCATTCTCGGCAGCGGCCTCGGGCGCGACTCGGACATCGCCACGCGCGGCCAGCGGCGCACAGGCGCGTGGCCGGCCTTCACCGAGCGCACGCAGCAGGCCTACCGCGAGTACTACGCCTACCTGCCGCGCGGCAGCGCCACCGTCGAATACACGGTGCGCCTGAACAACGCCGGCGAGTTCGCGCTGCCGCCCACGCGTGTGGAAGCGATGTACGCGCCGGACGTGTTCGGCGCCCAACCCAATGCAAGGCTGACCGTAGGAGCGCGCCCTTGAGCTGGCTTGCGATGATGATGCCCGCGCGCGTGCGCGAATGGTGGCTGGCCGGCACGCTGGCCGGCCTGGTCTACGGCGGCATGCTGGTCACGGTGGCGATGGACGCGCAGCCCGGCGCGCAGCTGAGCGGCCAGATCGCCTTCCAGCCGGTGTGGAAGACGGCGATGGCGCTGATGCTGGCGCGCGCGGCGCGCTACCACCCGGTGCCGCGCGAGCGGCGCTGGCTGATGGCGGCGCTGCTGTGCTCGGCGGTGGGCGACTTCCTGCTGGCGATGCCGTGGCTGTCGGTGTCGTTCATCGGCGGCCTGGGCGCGTTCCTGCTCGCGCACCTGGCCTACCTCGGCCTGTTCGTGCCGATGGCCGGCGACTGGCGGCCGCACCGCCTGGTCGGCTGCGGCGTGGTGATGGGCGCGGCGGGCGCCATGCTCGGGCGCTTCTGGCCCAACCTCGGGGCGCTGGCCGCGCCCGTCACCGTCTACGTGATCGCGCTCGCGGCAATGGCGTGCGCGGCGCTGGCGGCGAGGCTGCCCACGCCGCTGGCGGCCATCGGCGCGCTGTGCTTCGCGGTGTCCGACGCGCTGATCGGCAGCGCGCGCTTCCTGGTGCCGTTCGAGACCTTCGCGCTGGGCATCTGGTGGACCTACGCTGCGGCGCAGGTGCTGCTGGTGGCCGGCGTGGTGGCGGGGCGCGGGGAATGAGCCGCGCGGCGCGCGCCACGTTGGCCGCCGCCTGCATGGCGGCAAGCGCGGCAGCACACGCGCTGCCCTCGTACGACAGCGTGCGCGCCGGCTGGCGCAGCGCCGACGTGATCGTGCTCGACCGCCACGGCGCGCCGCTGTCGCGCGTGCGCGAGGATTTCGGCGCGCGCCGCGGGGACTGGGTCACGCTGGCGGAGATCTCGCCGGCGGTGCGCACCGCCATCGTGCTGTCGGAGGACCGGCGCTTCTATGCGCACAGCGGCGTGGACTGGCAGGGCGTGGCGGCGGCGGCGTGGGCCAACCTGTGGAACACGCGCACGCGCGGCGCCTCCACGCTGACCATGCAGCTTGCCGGCCTGCTCGACGACGACCTGCGCCGCGCGGGCGGGCGCAGCGTGGGGCAGAAGATGGCGCAGGCGCTGCGCGCCGCCGCGCTCGAGCGCGACTGGAGCAAGGACCAGATCCTCGAGGCCTATCTCAACCTGGTGCCGTTCCGGGGCGAGCTGGTGGGCCTGTCGGCGCTGTCGCAGGCGCTGTTCGGCAAGTATCCGAGCGGGCTCGACGCGCGCGAGGCGGCGCTGGCGGTGGCGCTGGTGCGCGCGCCCAACGCGCGCGCGGCGCAGGTCGCGCAGCGCGCCTGCGGCATCCTGCGCGAGCAGGGCCTGCCGAAAGCCTGTGAAGGGCTGGACGGCTTCGCGCAACTGACGCTGCCGCGCGGCGGCGCCGCGGCGGGCACGCCGGTTGCGGCAGCCGCGGTGTCCGGCCCCGACCTCGCGCCGCACCTGGCGCGCCTGCTGGTGGCGCAGGCGCGCGCGGCCGGCGCGGTGCCGGCATCGATCACCTCCACGCTCGACGCCGGCCTGCAGCGCCTCGCCGCCGACAGCCTCGGGCGGCACCTGCGCGAGCTGGCCGGGCGCAACGTCGAGGACGGCGCGGTGGTGGTGCTCGACAACGCCAGCGGCGAGGTGCTGGCCTACGTGGGCTCGTCCGGCGCGCTGTCCGGCGCGGCGCAGGTGGACCACGCCGCGGCGCCGCGCCAGGCCGGCTCCACGCTCAAGCCCTTCCTCTACGCGCAGGCGCTGGAGGCGCGGCGCCTGACGCCGGCCTCGCTGCTCGACGACCGCCCCGTCAACCTGCCCGCCGGCGGCGCGGGCGGGCTCTACGTGCCGCAGAACTACGACCATCGCTATGCCGGCTGGGTCAGCATGCGCGCGGCGCTGGCGTCGTCGCTCAACGTGCCGGCGGTGCGCACGCTGGTGATGGTCACGCCGCACCGCTTCCACCAGCGCCTGGTCGCGCTCGGGCTGCCGCTGCCGCAGGCCGGCGACTACTACGGCTACAGTCTCGCGCTGGGCAGCGCCGACGTGCCGCTGCTGGCGCTGGCCAATGCGTACCGCGCGTTCGCCAACGGCGGCGCCTATGCGCCGGTGCGCATGCGCGCGGGGGCCGCCGCGCCGGCGGCGCGCGCGGTGATGTCGCCGGCGGCCAGCTACCTGATCGCCGACGTGCTGTCGGACCGCCACGCGCGGGCGCGCACCTTCGGCCTGGACAGCCCGCTCACCACGCGCTTCTGGACCGCGGTGAAGACCGGCACCTCGAAGGACATGCGCGACAACTGGTGCATCGGCTGGTCGCAGCGCTACACCGTGGGCGTGTGGGTCGGCAACGCCAGCGGCGCGAGCATGCACGAGGTGTCCGGCGTGGCGGGCGCCGCGCCGGTGTGGCACGACGTCATGGAAGCGCTGCACCGCGCGGTGCCGAGCGCGGCGCCGGCCATGCCGGCCGGCGTGGAGCGCGTGGCGCTGCGCTTTGCCGGCGACCTGGAGCCGGCGCGCGAGGAAGTGTTCCTCGCGGGCACGGCCATGCGCGTGGTCGATGGGGTCGATGGGGTCGACGTGGCCGGCGTGGCGCCGGCACAGGATGGCGTGCCCGCCATCGGCAGTCCCGCCGACGGCACCGTGTTCGCGCTCGACCCGGACATCCCGCCGGCGGCGCAGCGGGTCTGGTTCCGCGCCGAGGGCGCGGGCGGGCGGGCGGCGCAGGGCGTGCGCTGGCGCGTCGACGGCAAGCCGCTCGGGCGCGGCGCGCAGATGGCGTGGTTTCCGTGGCCGGGGCGGCACCGGGTGGAGCTGCTCGACGCCGGCGGCAAGGTGGTGGACCGCATCGGCATCGAGGTGCGCGGCGCGGTGGCGAAGGGCGCGCCGCGCGGCTGAGGCGCTTGAGCGGCACGGGGGCGGCCCGCCGGCAGGCCGGCACGCGGCGCCGATCCGGCCTATGCTGCCAGGGTTGCGCGCTCCCGCTGCCGTGCGGGCGCGCCATGCGCGGGCGGGCCGCCGCCCGCCGGTGTTCCGCCAACGTCTTTCCAGGAGTGGGCATGACCGCATTACGCAAGCTGGGCCGCCACGGCCCCGAAGTCTTTCCGCTCGGCCTCGGCTGCATGGGCATGAGCGAGTTCTACGGCGCGCACGACGACGCCGAATCGATCCGCACCATCCACCATGCGCTGGCGCGCGGGGTCAACCTGATCGACACCGCCGACATCTACGGCCCGCACACCAACGAGCGCCTGGTCGGCCGCGCCATCGCCGACCGCCGCGACGGCGTGGTGCTGGCCACCAAGTTCGGCATCGTGCGCGATCCGGCCAACCCGGTGGCGCGCGGCGTCGACGGCCGCCCCGAGTACGTGCGCGCCGCCTGCGACGCCAGCCTGAAGCGGCTCGGCCTGGACCACATCGACCTGTACTACCAGCACCGCGTGGACCCGCAGGTGCCGATCGAGGAAACCGTGGGCGCGATGGCGGAGCTGGTGCGCGCGGGCAAGGTGCGCTGGCTGGGCCTGTCGGAGGCCGGCGCCGGCACGCTCGAGCGCGCGCACGCGGTGCACCCGATCGCCGCGCTGCAGAGCGAGTATTCGCTGTGGACGCGCGACGTGGAAGCGGGCGGCGCGCAGGGCATCCTGGCCACCTGCCGGCGGCTCGGCGTGGCCTTCGTGCCGTACAGCCCGCTCGGGCGCGGCTTTCTCACCGGCGCGATCCGCAGCCCGGACGATTTCGCCGCCGACGACTACCGCCGCGCCAGCCCGCGCTTCGTCGGCGAGAACTTCGCGCGCAACCTGGCGCTGGCCGACAAGGTCAGGGACATCGCGCGCGGCAAGGGCTGCACGCCGGCGCAACTGGCGCTGGCCTGGGTGCTGGCGCGCGGCGAGGACGTGGTGCCGATTCCCGGCACGCGGCGCGTGGCCAACCTCGACGACAACCTCGGCGCGCTGGACGTGACGCTGGACGCAGCCGACCTGGCGGCGATCGACGCCGTGTTCCCGCCCGACGCAGCGGCGGGTACGCGCTATCCGGAACAGGTCATGCCGCTGCTGGCGCGCTGAACGGGCGAGCGGGGAAGGGCGGCAATCGCGGATAATCCCGCATCGCAAACCGCTTCCGGAGCCACCCGCCGTGTCCCTCGCCCCGCTCGACGCCGACCAGACCGCCGCCCGCCTGCCGTACCCGGAACTGGCGCGCGCCATCGCCGACATGCTGGCCGAGCTGCGCGCCGGCACCGCCACGGCGCCGCCGCGCATCGCCCTGCCGGTGGGCGACGCCGGGGGCGGCGCGGGCACGCTGCTGGTGATGCCGGCCTGCAACCGCGAGCTGGTGATGACCAAGAACATCACCGTGCACCCGGACAACCCGCGCCGCGGCCTGCCCAGCATCCTCGGCGAAGTGGTGGTGGCCGACGCCCACACCGGCCGGCGGCTGGCGCTGCTGGACGGGCCCACCGTGACCGGGCGGCGCACCGCGGCGGTCTCGCTGCTGGCCGCGCAGCGGTTCGCGCCGCGCCCGGACGGCGAGCTGCTGATCGTCGGCGCCGGGGTGCAGGCGCTGACCCATCTCGAAGCTTTCATCGCCGGGCTGGCGCCGCGCCGCGTGTGGCTGCATTCGCGCACCGCCGCCAAGGCCGGGGCGCTGGCCGCGCACGCGCGCGCGCTCGGCACCGAGGCGCAGGCGGTGGACGACGTGCGCGCGGTACTGCCGCGGGTGTCGATGGTGGTCACGGTGACTTCCAGCCTGGCGCCGGTGCTGCCCGACCTCGACAGCGGCCTGTGGCGCGACGACCACTTCATCGCCGCGGTGGGCGCCTTCCGCCCCGAGATGTGCGAGCTGCCGCCGGCGCTGTGCCGGGCCGCGTCGGCCAGCGGCCGGCTGCTGGCCGACACCCTGTTCGGCATCGAGGACGAGGCCGGCGACCTGCTGCAGGCCGGCATCGACTGGGCCACCGTGCAGCCGTTCGAGCAGGCCATCCTCGCGGCCGACGCGCTGCGCGCGCGCGGCGGCAGCCCGCTGGTGTTCAAGAGCGTGGGCTACGCCTTGTGGGACCTGGCGGCCTGCGTGCTGGCCAGCGCCGCGCTTGCGCCGGGCGCGGCGGGTGCCGCCTGAGGCATCCCGAAGCGGCGGCCGGCGGGCGCCCGCCGCCGCCGCGCCCGCCTGAATTCCCTTGTCCCCAGTAGGCCTTTACCGCGGAGTAGGTTTCGCGGCGGGCAGGCGTCGCAAATTCGGTACAGTTTTCGCGCGGTTTTCTGGCGTACTCCCCATTTTCTTAGTGGTTAACCCGCTCTTTAGGGGCCTCGCTCTATGAAAGCGTTGCACGTTTGAAACAGGCGGCACACCCCAGACGGGATAATGCACCCCTCAACTCGAGGAAGAGAGAAACGACAAGGAGCAGGCATGACCCATAAAAAGATCCTGGTGGCCAGCGTTGCCATGCTGATCGCAGGCGCCGCGCAGGCGCAGAGCGCCGGCAGCAACGTCGTCAGCCTGGGCTGGTTCCGGCTGATGCCGAACAGCTCGGCGGACCCGCTCACCGTGGACAGCATCAACGGCTTCCCGGTCGGCGTGCCCAAGGCCGGCACGGGTGCCGAGGTCAAGACGGCGGACACGGTGGGCATCTCGCTGGAGCACTATTTCACCGACAACATCGGCGTCGAGTTCGTGGTCGGCCTCCCGCCCAAGCATGACGTCGCGGGCGAGGGCGCCTTCGCCAAGTACGGCATGCTGGGCAACGTGAAGCAGTGGAGCCCGGCGATGCTGGTGAAGTACCATTTCCTGGAAGCCAAGTCCCGGTTCCGCCCGTATGTCGGCATCGGCGTGAACTACACGTGGTTTACCGACGAAACCATCAGCAACCAGACCTTCGTGAAATCCGAGTTCGGCCCGGGCGCGACCATGACGGCCAGCGCCAAGAGCTCGTGGAACCCGGTGTTCAACGTCGGCGCCAACTACGCCGTGACCGACAACTGGTTCGTCGGCCTCTCGGTGTCCTACCTGCCGCTGTCGACCACCGCCAGCTTCACGGCGCGCAACGCCGGCGCGGGCGCCAACCAGACCGTGCAGTCGCATACCAAGATCAAGATCGACCCGGTGGTGACGTTCCTGAGCGTGGGCTACCGCTTCTGAGCGCACGCCGCGCCACGCAAAAGGGCTTCCGTTTCCGGAAGCCCTTTTTTCTTCGCGGGGCGGGCGCAGGCGCGCGGTGCGCGCTTCAGCCCTTGACCGGATAACCGGCTTCCTCGATGGCCGCGCGCAGCGCCTCGGTGCTGGCCGTGGCTTCCACGGTCACGGCCTGCGCGGGGATGTCGGCCGAGACCTTGGCGGCCGGGTCGACGGCCTGCACGGCGCGGGTGATGGCGCCCACGCAGTGGCCGCACGACATGCCTTCAACCTGGAACTGGATCATCTGGGTTCTCCTGTTGGAACGGAAACGGGCGTAAACAAAAGCGCAATCGCCGGAGCGTACCAACCGCTGCGCGCGGCGGCCGGCCCTGCGATACGGTGTGAAGTGTGCACCTTCCCACTGTGGGAAGCGCAAGCGCTTTTCCGGCGAAACGCCGGGTGCGGCAAAGTGACCTGGGCATGGCTTGATTCCGGCCTTGACCTTCCCAACATGGTAAGGTCCATGATGCGCTTGTCGTCACCGTGGAATCCTCTCCCTTCAAGCCATGTCCGCTTCATCCCAGACTCTTCCCCTGTCCGGCGCGCCGGATGCCGAATGGCGCCTGCCCATCGGCGGCATGACCTGCGCCTCGTGCGTGCGGCGCGTCGAGAACGCGCTGGCCAAGGTGCCCGGCGTGCGCCAGGTCGCCGTGAATCTCGCCACCGAGGAAGCCACGCTGCAGGCCGACAGCGCCGCCGTGCTGCCGGCCGCGGCGGCGGCGGTGAAGGCCGCCGGCTACGAAGTGCCGTACCAGGCCGTCGAGCTGTCGATCAGCGACATGACCTGCGCGTCCTGCGTGGCGCGCGTGGAGCGCGCGCTCAAGGCCGTGCCGGGCGTGGTCGACGCCCAGGTCAACCTGGCGACCGAGCGCGCGGCCGTGACCGTGCCGCGCGGCGCGGTGGACGCCGCCGCGCTGGTCGCCGCGGTGGCGCGCGCCGGTTATGGCGCAGTGCCGGTGAGCGAGGAGCAGCCGGCGGGCGCGGCGCCGCGCGAGAGCTTCTGGTCCGGGCCGTGGCCGGTGGCGCTCGCGGCCGCGTTGTCGCTGCCGCTGGTGGCGCCGATGGTGGCCGGGTGGTTCGGCGTGCACTGGATGCTGCCGGCGTGGGTGCAGTGGCTGCTGGCCACGCCGGTGCAGTTCGTGTTCGGCTGGCGCTTCTACAAGGCGGGCTGGAAGGCCGCGCGCGCCGGCGCCGGCAACATGGACCTGCTGGTCGCGCTCGGCACCTCGGCGGCCTACGGCCTGTCGCTGTGGCTGATGTGGCGCGGCGCGGACGGCATGCCGCACCTGTATTTCGAGAGCGCGGCGGTGGTCATCACGCTGGTGCGCCTGGGCAAGTGGATGGAGACGCGCGCCAAGCGCCAGACCGCGGAGGCGATCCGCGCGCTGGCGGCGCTGCGCCCGGACAGCGCCATCGTGCGCCGCGCCGGCGTGGAGGCCACGGTGCCGCTGGCGTCGGTGCGGGTGGGCGACGAGATCGTGGTGCTGCCGGGCGCGCGCGTGCCGGTGGACGCCGAAGTGATCGAGGGCACCAGCCACGCCGACGAATCGATGCTCACCGGCGAGAGCCTGCCGGTGCCCAAGGCGCCCGGCGACCGCCTCACCGGCGGCGCCATCAACTACGAAGGCCGGCTGGTGGCGCGCACCGTGGCGGTGGGCGCGGAAACGGTGCTGGCGCGCATCATCCGCATGGTGGAGCACGCGCAGGCGGCCAAGGCGCCGATCCAGCGCATGGTCGACAGCGTCAGCGCGGTGTTCGTGCCGGTGGTGCTGGGCATCGCGCTGCTCACGCTGCTGGGCTGGGGCGTGCTCGGCGGCGACTGGGAAGCGGCGCTGCTCAACGCGGTGGCGGTGCTGGTGATCGCCTGCCCGTGCGCGCTGGGGCTGGCCACGCCGACCGCCATCATGGCCGGCACCGGCGCCGGCGCGCGCGCCGGCATCCTGATCAAGGACGCCGAGGCGCTCGAAGTGGCACACCGCGTCAAGGTGGTGGCCTTCGACAAGACCGGCACGCTCACGGTCGGCAAGCCGGAAGTGGTGGCGCTGGCGGTGCCGGAGGGCGCGGGCGAAGGCGAGGCACTGCGCGTGCTGGCGCTGCTGGCCGCGCTGCAGGCCGGCAGCGAGCATCCGCTCGCGCACGCGGTGTTGGCCGCGGCACGCGCGCGCGGCGTGACGGCGCCGGCCGCCGCCGAGGTGCGCGCGCTGCCGGGCGTGGGCCTGGCCGGCACGGTCGGGGGCATGGCGCTGCAGCTCGGCAGCGAGCGGCTGCGCGCCTCGCTGGGCGCGGCGGCGGGTACGCTGCAGGCGCGCGCGCAGGCGCTGCAGGACGAGGGCCGCACGGTGTCGTGGCTGATCGATGTCGGCGTGGCCGGCGCGCCGCGCGTGCTGGGGCTGGTGGCCTTCGGCGACGCCATCAAGCCCGGCGCGCGCCGGGCCATCGAGCGGCTGCGCGCGGCCGGCGTGCGCACCGTGATGCTGTCGGGCGACAACCGCGGCGCCGCCGCGCGCGTGGCCGAGGCGCTCGGCATCGACGAAGTGCAGGCCGAGGTGCTGCCCGCCGACAAGGCCGAGCGCGTGCTGGCGCTCAAGGCCGGCGGCGCGGTGGTGGCGATGGTCGGCGACGGCATCAACGACGCGCCGGCGCTGGCCGCGGCCGACGTGGGCATCGCCATGTCGACCGGCACCGACGTGGCCATGCATGCCGCCGGCATCACGCTGATGCGCGGCGACCCGGCGCTGGTGGCCGACGCGCTGGGCATCTCGCACCGCACCGTGCGCAAGATCCGCGAGAACCTGTTCTGGGCCTTCTTCTACAATGTGATCGGCATCCCGCTGGCGGCGGCCGGCCTGCTCAACCCGGTGGTGGCGGGCGCGGCGATGGCGTTCTCCAGCGTGAGCGTGGTCGGCAACGCGCTGCTGCTGCGGCGCTGGAAACCGGCGGGAGAACAAGCATGAATATCGGCGATGCGGCACAGGCCTCGGGCGTGTCCGCCAAGATGATCCGGCACTACGAAGCGATCGGCCTGGTGGCGCCGCCGCCGCGCAGCGAGGGCGGCTACCGCCGCTACGACGAGCGCGCGGTGCACACCTTGCGCTTCGTGCGGCGGGCCCGTAATCTCGGGTTCTCGCTGGACGAGATCCGCGGCCTGCTGTCGCTGTGGCACGACCGCGCGCGCGCCAGCGCCGACGTCAAGGCGCTGACCCTGCGCCACGTGGCGGACCTGGAGCAGCGCATCGCCGAGCTGGCCGCCATGCGCGACACGCTGCGCCAACTGGCCGAGGCGTGCAGCGGCGACCACCGGCCGGATTGCCCGATCCTGGCCGACATGGCGCGGCTCGGCGACGGCGAAGTCGACGGAAAAGCGGGCAGAGAAGCGGACAGAGACGCGGATGGCGGCGGCGATGGCGATGGCGACATGGCGCTGCCATCCTGCCACCGCCACGGCGCGGCGGCCTAGCCGCGCCCCGGCACAGGCGCGCCGGCGGGCGCAACGCGAGCGGAACGGATATGGAGACCAACCGGATGGACCAACCGAGTACCGCTGTCCCCGCTGTCCCCGCTGTCCCCGCCGAGCCCGGCGGCGCGCCGCGGCCCGCGCCGGGCGCGGGTGGGTACGCCGGCCCGGATGAGGACCAGGGCGCGCCCGCGCGGCCGCTGGTGCCCGCCGAGAGCCGCCAGCGCATGCGCGACGGCACCGAGCTGCTGCTGCGCACCTGGCAGCCCGATCCCGCCCTGTTCCCCGAAGCCACCGGCTCGCTGCTGCTGGTGCACGGCCTGGCCGAGCACTGCGGGCGCTACCAGCACGTGGCCGAATTGCTGTGCGGCCTGGGCCTGCGCGTGCGCGCCTACGACCAGCGCGGCCACGGCGCCAGCGGCGG
The DNA here is from genome assembly GCF_058789195.1 of Cupriavidus sp. FW216-B1. Classification (NCBI taxonomy): domain Bacteria; kingdom Pseudomonadati; phylum Pseudomonadota; class Betaproteobacteria; order Burkholderiales; family Burkholderiaceae; genus Cupriavidus; species Cupriavidus sp. FW216-B1. The sequence continues at coordinate 67,640 of NZ_JBYTEL010000009.1, forward strand.
CGCGCGCATGGTGGCGCCGCATCCCGACATCTACGTCGAAGACCTTGCCGAGATCCATGACGCCGCCGTGGGCCAATGGCAGGAACTGCCGTTCCTGCTGGGCCACAGCATGGGCGGGCTGGTGGCGGCGCGCTTCGCCACCGCGCGCGTGCGGCCGGTGCGCGCGCTGGTGCTGTCGTCGCCGGCGCTGGCGCTGCGCCTGTCCGGCGCGATGCTGATGCTGCACCGCGTGCTGCTGACGCTGGCGCCGAACCTGCGCGTGCCCAATCCGATCGAGGCGCGCTACCTGTCGCACGACGCGGCGGTGGTGGCGCAGTACCGCGCCGACCCGCTGGTGCAGGGCACCATCAGCGCCGGCGTGCTGGAGACCTTCGTGCGCGGCATGGCGCAGGCGCAGGCCGACGCGCCGCTGCTCGAAGCCCCCGCGCTGCTGCTGGTGGCCGGCGCCGACCGCATCGTCGACGCGGCCGGCAGCCGCCGCTTCTTCGACGCCGCGCCGCCGGACCTGCGCGAGATGCGCTGGTTCGACGGCGGCTACCATGAGATCTTCAACGAAGCGCAGCCGCTGCGCGGCGAGGTGTTCGCCGCGCTGGCCGGCTGGCTGCGCCAGCACCTGCAACCGCAGGCATGACCGCGGGCGCGTGAACCATCGCGCGCCACGACGGCCCAAGACCGGCAGGCCGCGCCCCGGCGCAGGCCCATCTTCAACCATTGCAACCGCGGCGCAAGGCCAGATAAAGACAAAAGCATGGAGACTTACGACTACATCATCGTCGGCGCGGGATCGGCCGGCTGCGTGCTGGCCAACCGCCTGACCCAGGACCCCGACGTGAGCGTGCTGCTGCTCGAGGCGGGCGGGCGCGACGACTATCACTGGATTCACATCCCGGTGGGCTACCTGTACTGCATCGGCAACCCGCGCACCGACTGGATGTACCGCACCACCGCGCAGGCCGGGCTCAACGGCCGCGCGCTCGGTTATCCGCGCGGGCGCGTGCTGGGCGGCTCGTCGTCGATCAACGGCATGATCTACATGCGCGGCCAGCGCGAGGACTACGACGACTGGGCGCGCCTGACCGGCGACGACGGCTGGCGCTGGGACAACGTGCTGCCGCTGTTCAAGCGCAGCGAGGACCATCACCGCGGCGCCAGCGCGTTCCACGGCGCCGGCGGCGAGTGGCGCGTGGAGGGCCAGCGGCTGCGCTGGGACATCCTGGAGCGCTTCATCGACGCGGCCGGGCAGGCCGGCATTCCGCGCACCGACGACTTCAACCGCGGCGACAACTTCGGCGTGGGCTACTTCGAGGTCAACCAGCGCCGCGGCATCCGCTGGAACACCGCCAAGGCCTTCCTGCGGCGCGCGGCCGAGCGGCCCAACCTGACCATCATCACCGGCGCGCAGGTCAGCGCGCTGAACTTCGACGCCCGCCGCTGCAGCGGCGTGGCCTATCTGGGCGGCGGCGCCGCGCATGCGGCCGCGGCGCGCGAGGAAGTCATCCTCGCGGCCGGCGCGGTCAATTCGCCGCAGCTGCTGGAGCTGTCCGGCATCGGCCAGCCCGAGCGCCTGGGCGCGCTCGGCATCGCGGTGCGCCATGCGCTGCCGGGCGTGGGCGAGAACCTGCAGGACCACCTGCAGCTGCGCACCGTGGTCAAGGTGGAGGGCGTGCGCACGCTCAACACGCGCGCGGCAAGCTGGTGGGGCAAGCTCGGCATCGGCCTGCAGTACGCGATCAACCAGAGCGGGCCGATGAGCATGGCGCCGTCGCAGCTGGGCGCGTTCGCGCGCTCGGACGCCACGCAGGCGCGCGCCAACCTGGAGTACCACGTGCAGCCGCTGTCGCTCGACAAGTTCGGCGATCCGCTGCACCGCTTCAACGCGTTCACCGCGAGCGTGTGCAATCTGCGCCCGACCTCGCGCGGCAGCGTGCACATCGGCGACGCCGATTTCCGCAAGGCGCCGCTGATCGAGCCCAACTACCTCGCCACCGAAGAAGACCGCAAGGTGGCCGCGGACTCGCTGCGGCTGACGCGGCGCATCGTGGCCGCGCCGGCGCTGGCGCCGTACAAGCCGCAGGAATGGCTGCCGGGCCCGGCCTTCGAGACCGACGCGCAGCTGGCGCAGGCCGCCGGCGAGATCGGCACCACCATCTTCCACCCGGTCGGCACCTGCCGCATGGGGCGCGCGGACGATCCGGACGCGGTGGTGGACCAGCGCCTGCGCGTGATCGGCGTCGACGGGCTGCGCGTGGTGGATGCGTCGGTGATGCCGCTGATCACGTCGGGCAACACCAACTCGCCGACCATCATGATCGCCGAGCGCGCCAGCGACATGATCCGCGAGGACCGCCGCCGGCGCATCGGCGGCACGGCGGTGACGGGCGCGGCTGCTGCCGGCACCGTTGCCGCGGCCGGCGTGCCCGACGCGCTCCATGCGAAGGGCGGCGCGGCGGCACGGACCTGAGCCCCGGACCTGACTGCCGGACCTGACATCTGGTTCATGTTTCATGATCAGTGCAAACCCGGATGTTTTGCGACGCAGCAGACGCACACAATAGACGCCCAGATGCCGTGCAGCAGCGCTCACATTGGCGCGCCCTACCCAGGGCGCGTCGCGCGTTGAAGGCCCGGCGCACGGCGCGGGTGCATGACCGCATCGGCGGCAACAAAAAAAGACAAGCGGCGCATAAGCGGCAGACAAGCCGCAGCAAGCCGCGACAGCCACGGGGAGCGCGACTGGATTGGCGTGACTCGTGCGGTGGTGGCGCAAACAGCGCCACGGTTCTGACCATTTGGCGGTGCCGACCAGAAGCCGGCGCCGCGACAAGAGGGCGGGCAGGAGACCATGAGCGAGCAAGACACGATCCTCGAGACGCGGAACCTCACGAAGGAATTCAAGGGGTTCACCGCGGTGAGCGACGTCAACCTGAAGGTGCGGCGCGGCTCCATCCATGCCTTGATCGGCCCCAACGGCGCCGGCAAGACGACATGCTTCAACCTGCTGACGAAGTTCCTCGAGCCGACCACGGGGACCATTCTCTTCAACGGCATCGACATCACGCGCGAAGCGCCCGCGCAGATCGCGCGGCGCGGCGTGATCCGCTCGTTCCAGATCTCGGCGGTGTTCCCGCACCTGACGGTGCTGGAGAACGTGCGCATCGGCCTGCAGCGCCAGCTCGGCACGTCCTACCATTTCTGGCGCAGCGAGCGCACGCTCGACGTGCTCAACGAGCGCAGCATGGACCTGCTCGAGCAGGTCGGCCTGGCCGACGCCGCGCAGATCGTCACCGTCAACCTGCCGTACGGCCGCAAGCGCGCGCTCGAGATCGCCACCACGCTGGCGATGGAGCCGGAGCTGATGCTGCTGGACGAGCCCACGCAGGGCATGGGCCACGAGGACGTGGCGCGCGTCACCGAGCTGATCCGCCAGGTGGCGGCCGGGCGCACCATCCTGATGGTCGAGCACAACATGAACGTGGTGTCGTCGATCGCCGACAAGATCACCGTATTGCAGCGCGGCGCGATTCTCGCCGAGGGGCCCTACGCGGAGGTGTCGAAGGACCCGCGCGTGATGGAAGCCTACATGGGCACCGTCGAGGCCGAGCTGCAGGGCGCGCACTGAGGAATCCGCATGAGCACAACATCGGCGACGCCCGCACTCGAAATCAAGGACCTGCACGCCTGGTACGGCGAATCGCACATCCTGCACGGCGTGGACCTGACCGTGAACCGCGGCGAGGTGGTCACGCTGCTGGGCCGCAACGGCGCCGGTCGCACCACCACGCTGCGCGCCATCATGGGCCTGACCGGCCAGCGCAAGGGCTCGATCCGCGTCAACGGCACCGAGACCATCGGCATGCCCACGCACAAGATCGCGCATTGCGGCATCGGCTACTGCCCGGAGGAGCGCGGCATCTTCGCCAGCCTGTCGTGCGAGGAGAACCTGATGCTGCCGCCGCTGCTCAAGGGCAAGGGCGGCGGCAATGGCGGCGCCGGCATGAGCGAGGCCGAGATCTACGAGATGTTCCCCAACCTCAAGGAGCGCCGCCAGAGCCAGGGCACGCGCCTGTCGGGCGGCGAGCAGCAGATGCTGGCGGTGGGGCGCATCCTGCGCACCGGCGCCAACCTGCTGCTGCTCGACGAGATATCCGAGGGCCTCGCGCCGGTGATCGTGCAGGCGCTGGCGCGCATGATCCTGATGCTCAAGAAGAAGGGCTACACGGTGGTGATGGTGGAGCAGAACTTCCGCTTCGCCGCGCCGCTGGCCGACCGCTTTTACGTGATGGAGCACGGCACCATCGTCGAGCGTTTCGCCGCGGCGGAACTGCAGGCCAAGATGCCGGTGCTCAACGAGCTGCTCGGGGTCTGATGCGGCGCGCGCCGCGCGCGGGCATCGCGGGCATTTGTTTCAGGGCAGGAACGGGTGGCGACAAGTGCCGCCGAAACTAAGGAGACAGGTAATGAAAATGACTCGGCTGGCGGCTGCTCTGGCGGCCATCGTAACGGGCGTGGCAACGGGCTCGGCCTCGGCACAGGTTTCGGGCGATACGGTCAAGATCGGCTACATCACCGACATGTCGGGCCTGTATGCCGACATCGACGGCCCGGCCGGCCTCGAAGCCATCAAGATGGCGATCGAGGACGCGGGCGGCAAGGCGCTGGGCAAGCCGATCGAGCTGGTCTCGGCCGATCACCAGAACAAGGCCGACATCGCCGCCTCGAAGGCGCGCGAATGGATGGACCAGCAGGGCCTGGACATGCTGCTCGGCGGCACCAACTCCGCCACCGGCCTGGCGATGGCCAAGGTGGCGGCGGAGAAGAAGAAGGTCTACTTCAACATCGGCGCCGGCTCGGCGCGCCTGACCAACGAGGAGTGCTCGCCGTACACGGTGCACTACGCATACGACACGGTGGCGCTGGCCAAGGGCACCGGCAGCGCGGTGGTCAAGCAGGGCGGCAAGTCGTGGTTCTTCCTGACCGCCGACTACGCGTTCGGTCACTCGCTCGAGCAGGACACCGCGGCGGTGGTGAAGGCCAACGGCGGCACCGTGGTGGGCCAGGTGCGCCATCCGCTCAACGCATCCGACTTCTCCTCGTTCCTGCTGCAGGCGCAGTCGTCCAAGGCGCAGATCCTGGGCCTGGCCAATGCCGGCGGCGACACCATCAACGCGATCAAGGCGGCCAAGGAATTCGGCATCACCAAGTCGATGAAGATCGCCGGGCTGCTGATGTTCATCAACGACGTGCACAGCCTGGGGCTGAAGAACACCGAAGGCCTGCTGATGACCGACAGCTGGTACTGGGACATGAACGACGAGACGCGCAAGTTCGCCACGCGTTTCTTCGGCAAGACCAAGAAGATGCCGAGCAGCCTGCAGGCCGCCGACTACTCCGCCATCCGCACCTACCTGAGGGCGGTGGAGACGGCCAAGACGGACGATCCGGACAAGGTCATGGCCGAGCTGAAGAAGGCCAAGATCGACGACTTCTACACCAAGGGCTACATCCGCCAGGACGGCCGCGCCATCCACGACATGTACCTGATGCAGGTGAAGTCGCCGGCGGAGTCGAAGAAGCCGTGGGACTACCTGAAGGTGGCCGCCACCATCCCGGGCGACCAGGCCTTCACCACGGTGGCGGAATCGAAGTGCGCGCTGCTGAAGAAGTGAGCGCCTGAGCTGCGAGTGCTGTCCCCGCCGCGGCGGCCCGGGTTGCGGGCGCCGCGGCTTCGCTTCATCTGACTGCGCCCGCGCGGGAGGCCATCGCGCCTCCCGGCCGGCGCGCGAACGGTAACGCCCGCGATGGACATCTTCGGTATTCCCTTGCCCGCCATGCTGTCCCAGTTGCTGCTGGGGCTGGTCAACGGTGCTTTCTACGCGATGCTGAGCCTTGGCCTGGCGGTGATCTTCGGCCTGCTCAACGTCATCAATTTCGCCCACGGGGCGCTGTTCATGCTGGGCGCGGTGCTGGCCTGGATGGGCATGAACTACTTCGAGCTCAACTACTGGGTGATGCTGGTGCTGTCGCCGCTGGTGGTGGCGCTGCTCGGGGTGGTGATCGAGCGCACCATGCTGCGCTGGATCTACAAGCTCGACCACATCTACGGCCTGCTGCTCACGCTGGGCATCACGCTAGTGATCGAAGGCATCTTCCGCTCGATCTACGGCGTGTCCGGCCTGCCGTACTCGACGCCGGAACTGCTCTCCGGCGCCACCGACCTCGGCTTCATGATCCTGCCCAACTACCGCGCCTGGGTGGTGGTGGCGTCGCTGGCGGTGTGCTTCGCCACGTGGTTCCTGATCGAGAAGACCAAGCTCGGCGCCTACCTGCGCGCCGGCACCGAAAACCCCAAGCTGGTGGAGGCGTTCGGCGTCAACGTGCCGCTGATGGTGACGCTGACCTACGGCTTCGGCGTGGCGCTGGCGGCGTTCGCGGGCGTGCTGGCCGCGCCGGTGATCCAGATCTCGCCGCTGATGGGGCAGAACCTGATCATCATCGTGTTCGCCGTGGTGGTGATCGGCGGCATGGGCTCGATCATGGGCTCGATCCTCACCGGCCTGGGGCTGGGCGTGATCGAGGGGCTGACCAAGGTGTTCTACCCCGAAGCGTCGTCCACGGTGGTGTTCTTCATCATGGTGATCGTGCTGATGCTGCGCCCGGCCGGGCTGTTCGGGAGGGAGAAGTGATGAGCCAGACATCGGGCGCGGCCGCGGCCGCCGGGCAGACAAGACAGGGGCGGGGCGTGCAGAAGAAACTGTGGCTGGGGTATGGATTGCTGCTGGTGGCGCTGCTGGTGGCGCCGATGGCCGGGGCGTATCCGGTGTTCGTGCTCAAGGTGCTGTGCTTCGCGCTGTTCGCGTGCGCGTTCAACCTGCTGATCGGCTACACCGGGCTGCTGTCGTTCGGGCACGCGGCCTTCTTCGGCGGCGCCGCCTACATGGCCGGCCATGCCATGAAGGTGTGGGGCGTGACGCCGGAGGTGGGGCTGGTGCTGGGCACGCTGACCGGCGCGGTGATCGGCTACGTGGTGGGCTGGATCGCGATCCGCCGCCAGGGCATCTATTTCTCCATGATCACGCTGGCGCTGGCGCAGATGCTGTTCTTCTTCTGCCTGCAGGTGCCCTACACCGGCGGCGAGGACGGCCTGCAGGGCATTCCGCGCGGCAAGCTGTTCGGCGTGCTGCCGCTGGACAGCGACCTGACGCTGTACTACGTGGCGCTGCTGATCATCGTGCTGGCCTTCGCGCTGATCGTGCGCACCGTGCATTCGCCGTTCGGGCAGATCCTCAAGGCGATCAAGGAGAACGAGCCGCGCACCATCTCGCTGGGCTACGGCACCGACCGCTTCAAGCTGATGGTGTTCGTGCTGTCGGCGGCGCTGTCCGGGCTGGCCGGCTCGATCAAGGCGCTGGTGCTGGGCTTCGCCACGCTGACCGACGTGCACTGGTCGATGTCGGGCTCGGTGATCCTGATGACGCTGGTGGGCGGCCTGGGCACGCTGTCGGGCCCGCTGGTGGGCGCCTTCGTGGTGGTGGCGCTGGAGAACAAGCTCGGCGACATCGGCAATTTCCTGGCCTCGGCCACCGGCATCGAGTGGTTCGGCTCGCTGGGCGAGTCGGTGACGATGGTCACCGGCGTGATCTTCGTGATCTGCGTGCTGACCTTCCGGCGCGGCATCATGGGTGAGCTGCTGGCCCGCTTGGGCAGGGCCCGCGAGTGATCACGGGGAGACATGCCCGATTTTGGGGCTAGGGTTTCTTCTAGCTTGTCCAAAACGCACCGCTTCGTTACATTGCATATACGGTTTTCGCAGGTTAGATGGAGGCGGAAGCGAGGAGACGACAGGCGCGCGGTCACTAGGCTGCAGTGTCAATATAAGACGAGGGCGTTGCCGGGTGATCCCTGGCAACGCCTTTTTTCATGTCCGCGCGCACCGCTTTCGTGCCCGCTTTTGGTGCGCCGGAGCGCGCCATGCAGAATCTGCATAAGGACGGCCAGGGCCACATGAGACAATCCGTCTCCACCTTCCGTGCCCGCCATGTCTTCCGATTCTTCCCCTTTGCCGCCTCATGCGTCTCATGCATCTCATGAGCGGCAGGATGCGCCTGTTCCGTCGATGCCCGCCGTATCGCCCCGCGTGCGCCTCGCGGTTGCGGCCGATGCCGGGCGGCTGGACGCCTGGCTCCAGGCCGCGCAGCCGTTGCCAGTGGCCGCCGCGCGCGCGCGGCAGGCGCTGGTGGAGGGCTTGCTGGCGCGGCCCGAGCGCGGCGCCTGCGTAGTGGCCGAGGCTGCGGCCGAAGGTGCTGCCGACACGGTGGCTTCCGATGTGGCCGCGGCGGGCGAGGGCGGGGCGGCGCTGCTGGGCTGCCTGCCGGCCACGCTGGTGCCGCATCTCGGCCTTGGCGGCCTGGCGGCGTTCGCCGCGGAATGGTGGATGCCGCGGGCAGCCGGAGACGATGCCGAATCCGCTACACAATTCGCCGCGCGGGATGCGGCGCTGCTGCTGGCCTGCTGCGGCCTGCTGGCCGACTGGTGCCGGGCGCACGGCGTGCGCCACCTGCTGCTCGCGCCCGCGCTGCTGACGGCGCCGCAGGCGGCGGCCGCGGGTTTCGGGCCACATGCGGGCGGCTTGTGGCATCGCGGCCTGGCGCCGGCGCACAAGCATCTTGGCTGAGGCGGCGCCATCGGCGCGCCGTTTTCCGCGGCCGTCGCCATCGTCGCCATCACCGCTTCCGCTTTCGCCTTCGCCTTCCTCCTTCATCCCTTCTCCGTTTCCCGAGCGTTCATGGAATTCGCGTTTCTCGCTGTCGCCGCCTTTCTTGCCGGCCTGATCGATGCTGTCGCCGGCGGCGGCGGGCTGGTGCAGATCCCGGCCCTGTTCTCGGCCTATCCCGGCATGCCGCCGGCCACGCTGATCGGCACCAACAAGATCGCTTCGCTCTCGGGCACCGCCAACGCGGCGGTGCGCTACGGGCGCAGCGTGCGCATCTACTGGGGCGCGACCCTGCCGGCGATGCTGTCGGCGTTCGCCTTCTCGATGGCGGGCGCCTATGCGCTGACGCTGATTCCGGCCGGACCGCTGCGCAAGTCGCTGCCGTTCGTGCTGGTGATCCTGCTGGTCTACACGGTGGCCAAGAAAAACCTGGGCACCGAGCACGCGCCCACGCTCTCGGGCGGCCGGGAGCGCGCGGCGGCACTGCTGGCCGGCGCGGCGATCGGCTTCTACGACGGCGTGTTCGGTCCCGGCACCGGCAGCTTCCTGATGATCGTGTTCGTGCGCGTGTTCGGCTACGACTTCCTGCACGCCTCGGCCTCGACCAAGGTGGTCAACCTCGCCACCAACCTCGCGGCCCTGCTGCTGCTGGCGGCCAAGGGGCACGTGTGGTGGCAGCTCGGCCTGGTGATGGCGGTGGCCAACGTGGCGGGCAGCCAGGTGGGCAGCCGGCTGGCGCTCAAGCACGGCAGCGGCTTCGTGCGGCGCGTGTTCATCGTGGTGGTGGCGGCGCTGATCGTGAAGACCGCGTGGGATGCGTTCGGGCATTGAGCGCGGCATCTGCGCGGCGGCGCGCGGTGTGTCGCGCGGGCGGCGCTCCGGGTTAATCCTGCTTTGCGCGTCATATCGCTGTTGCTAGACTCGCTACGCATTCCCGACCGTGCGGTCGGCGAATCAGCGGCATCGGCGGCATCAGTGGCAACGTGCCGACGGGGTGGACGCGCAGGACGGGAGATAGGCGGTGCGCGGCGGACGGGTTCGGCGCGCGCCGGGCAGCAGGCAGGCGCCGGCGTTGCGCCTGGACACGGGTCCGCGAGGACGCCGGAACAAGACCAAGGCCAAGACAGGCAGGCACAAGGGCAGGCAGGAGAGCAGGCACGAGATCGGGCCCAAGAAGACCAGACCGGGGCATCCGACCGGCCGCAAGCCGGCGCGGATGCCCTTTTCGTTTGCCGCAACGGAGGAGACACGATGACATTCAAGCGCGCCAGCCTGCTGGCTTTCGCCGCCGCCGCCCTGTGCGCGGGCACCGCCAGCGCACAGGTCAAGGTAGGGGTGACGGTTTCGGCCACGGGCCCCGCGGCTTCGCTGGGCATCCCCGAGAAGAACACCATCTCGCTGCTGCCGAAGGAGATCGCCGGCAAGAAGATCGAGTACATCGTGCTCGACGACGCTTCCGACACCACCACCGCGGTCAAGAACACGCGCAAGCTGATCAGCGAGGACAAGGTCGACGTGGTGATCGGCTCCACCGTCACGCCGAACTCGCTGGCGATGGTCGACGTGGCGGCCGAGAACGAGACGCCGATGATCACGCTGGCCGCCTCGGCGCGCATCATCGAACCGATGGACGCCAAGCGCGCATGGGTCTTCAAGACGCCGCAGAACGACTCGCACATGGCGACCGCCATCGCCGAGCACATGACTGACCACAACGTGAAGACGGTGGCGTTCATCGGCTTCGCGGACGCCTACGGCGACAGTTGGGCGCAGGAGTTCGCCAAGGTCGGCGAGATGCGCAAGATCAAGGTGGTGGCCAACGAGCGCTTCGCGCGCACCGACACCTCGGTCACGGGCCAGGTGCTGAAGATGATGGCCGCCAACCCGGACGCGGTGCTGATCGCCGGCTCGGGCACGCCCGCCGCGCTGCCGGCCAAGGCGCTCAAGGAGCGCGGCTGGAAGGGCAGGATCTACCAGACGCACGGCGTGGCCAACGCGGACTTCCTGCGCGTCTGCGCCAAGGATTGCGAAGGCACCTTCCTGCCGGCCGGCCCGCTGCTGGTGGCCGAGCAACTGCCCGACGGCAACCCGGTGAAGAAGCCCGCGCTGGCCTACAAGACGGCCTACGAGAAAGCCTTCGGCGGACAGGTCTCCACGTTCGGCGGCCATGCCTGGGACGCGGGCCTGCTGCTGCAGCGCGCGATCCCGGAAGCGCTGAAGAAGGGCCAGCCCGGCACCAGGGAATTCCGCAAGGGACTGCGCGACGCGATCGAGCAGACCAGGGAGCTGCCGATCTCGCACGGCATCATGAACATGACGGCGAACGACCATCTCGGCCTCGACCAGCGCGCGCGCGTGATGGTGCTGATCGCCGACGGCAAGTGGAAGCTGCAGACCAAGTAGGCCGGCTTCGGGGCTGAAGCCAGGGCAGGGCGCATGGTCAGCCATGCGCCCTTTTTGTTTGTCTCGCCGTGCTGTCGCGGCGGCTCGTGCCGCGCAAGCTAGGGTTGGTCGGGATTTGCGCTATGCGTAACTTGTTTACTATTTCGTAATCCGTAATGCCAGCCCGCCGGCGCCCCCGCCGGCCGGGCATATCAAACAAATACGGGGAGACAATGGACCTCTCGATTGCCGCCATCCTGGCGCAGGACGGGATCACCTCGGGTGCCATCTACGCGCTGCTGGCGCTGGCTCTGGTGCTGGTGTTCTCGGTGACGCGCGTCATCTTCATTCCGCAAGGGGAGTTCGTCGCCTACGGCGCGCTCACGCTGGCGGCGATCCAGGCCGGCCACGCGCCGCAGAGCAGCTGGCTGCTGCTGGGCATGGGCGCGCTGACCTTCGTCTACGACACCGCGACGGTGCTGCGCAACGCCGAACTGCGCCGCACCGCGGGCACGCGGCTGGCGGTGCTGGCGGGCAAGTACCTCGCGTTTCCGCTCGCGGTGCACCTGCTGGCGCAGCAATACGGCGCGCAGACGATGCCGATGGCCGCGCAGATCGCGCTCACGCTGCTGATCGTGATTCCGCTGGGGCCGATGCTGTACCGCCTGGCCTACCAGCCGCTGGCCGAGGCCAGCACGCTGGTGCTGCTGATCGTCTCGGTCGGCGTGCACTTCGCGCTGGTGGGGCTGGGGCTGGTGATGTTCGGCGCGGAGGGCTCGCGCACCACGGCGTTCTCCGAGGCGCGCTTCGAGGTGGGCAGCCTGACAGTGTCGGGGCAGAGCCTGTGGGTGGTGGGCGTGTCGGGCCTGCTGATCGCCGCGCTGTACTTTTACTTCGAGCGCACGCTCACCGGCAAGGCGCTGCGCGCCACCGCCGTCAACCGGCTCGGCGCGCGCCTGGTGGGCATCGGCACCACGCAGGCCGGGCGCCTGTCGTTCACGCTGGCCGCGGCGATGGGCGCGCTGTGCGGCATCCTGATCGCGCCGCTGACCACGGTCTATTACGAGTCCGGTTTCCTGATCGGCCTCAAGGGCTTCGTCGGCGCCATCGTCGGCGGGCTGGTGAGCTATCCGGTGGCGGCCGCGGGCGCCGTCCTCGTCGGGCTGCTCGAATCGTATTCGTCCTTCTGGGCCAGCGCGTTCAAGGAGGTCATCGTGTTCACCCTGATCCTGCCCGTGCTGCTGTGGCGCTCGCTCAACGGCAAGCACGTGGAAGACGAGGAATAAGGAGCAGGCCATGAGCAATGCAAACGTCAAGAACGCGGACGGCAAGGGCGCCGTGGCCGGCGGCGCGGACAAGGTGGACAGGGCGCACAAGGCGCACAAGCCGGGCAGCGCGGCGGGCCGCAACCGCCTCTGCCTGCTGGCCTTCGCCGTGGTGCTGGCGCTGCTGCCGGTGCTGCCCACGCCGGAGTTCTGGATCACGCTGGGCAATTACATCGGTCTGTACGGCATCGTCGCCATCGGGCTGGTGCTGCTCACCGGCGTGGGCGGCATGACCTCGTTCGGCCAGGCCGCGTTCGTTGGGCTGGGCGCCTACAGCACGGCGTACCTCACCACGCAGTTCGGGCTGTCGCCGTGGTTCGGCCTGCTGGTGGGGCTGGTCATTACGATGGCCTCGGCCTACGTGATCGGGCTCATCACCATGCGCATGTCCGGGCACTACCTGCCGCTGGCCACCATCGCGTGGGGCCTGTCGCTGTTCTTCCTGTTCGGCAACCTGGAGTTCCTCGGCAAGTACGACGGCCTCAACGGCATTCCGGTGCTGCGCGTGCTCGGCATCGAGCTGGCTTCGGGGCGCGCGATGTTCTACCTGATCTGGGCCGTGGTGCTGCTGGCGGCCATCGCCATGCACAACCTGCTCGACTCGCGCCCGGGCCGCGCCATCCGCGCGCTCAAGGGCGGCGGCACGATGGCCGAGGCGATGGGCGTGAACACGGCGTGGATGAAGGTGGTGGTGTTCGTGGTGGCGGCGGTGCTGGCCTGCATCTCGGGCTTTCTCTACGCGCACCTGCAGCGCGCGGTGAACCCGACGCCGTTCGGCCTGAACTACGGCATCGAGTACCTGTTCATGGCGGTGGTGGGCGGCGTCGGGCATGTGTGGGGCGCGGTGCTCGGCGCCGGCATCCTCACCATCCTCAAGGACGTGCTGCAGGGCGTGCTGCCGAAGCTGCTCGGCGCCAACGGCAACTTCGAGACCATCGTGTTCGGCGTGCTGATGGTGCTGCTGCTGCAGCATGCGCGCGACGGCATCTGGCCGTTCGTCCGCAAGCTGTTCCCGGGCGGCCCGCCGGCGCTCGCGCCACGGCACGCCGAGCCGCTGCCGCAGCGCGAGAAGCCGCGGGCCGGCGAGCTGATCCTCGACGTGCGCGCCGCGCGCAAGGAGTTCGGCGGGCTGGTGGCGGTCAACGATGTCAGCTTCCAGGTGCATGCCGGCGAGATCGTCGGGCTGATCGGCCCCAACGGCGCGGGCAAGTCCACTACCTTCAATCTCGTCACCGGCGTGCTGCCGGTCACGCGCGGCGAGGTGCGCTACCGCGGCGAGCCGGTCTCGGGGCTGCCGTCGCGCGAGATCGTCAAGCGCGGCATCGGCCGCACCTTCCAGCACGTGCATCTGCTGCCGGCCATGACGGTGCTCGAGAACGTGGCGATCGGCGCGCACCTGCGTGGCGACTTCGCGGCGCAGGGCGGCGTGGCCGCGGCGATCCTGCGCATGAACCGGGCCGAGGAAGACAAGCTGCTGTTCGAGGCCGCGCGCCAGCTCGAGCGCGTGGGCCTGGCCGACTGCATGTACATGGAAGCGGGCAGCCTCGCGCTGGGCCAGCAGCGCATCCTGGAGATCGCGCGCGCGTTGTGCTGCGACCCCGCGCTGCTGCTGCTCGACGAACCCGCGGCGGGCCTGCGCTACAAGGAAAAGCAGGCGCTGGCCGAACTGCTCGGGAAGCTCAAGGGCGAAGGCATGAGCGTGCTGCTGGTCGAGCACGACATGGACTTCGTCATGAACCTCACCGACCGCCTGGTGGTGATGGAATTCGGCACGCGCATCGCGGAAGGCGTGCCGGAGGACGTGCAGAGGAACCCGGCGGTGCTGGAAGCCTATCTTGGCGGCGTGGAGTAAGGAGACAGCCATGAGCCTCGTCCTCGAAGTGAAGGACCTCCACGTGCGCTACGGCAAGGTCGAAGCCGTGCATGGCGCCAGCCTCAAGGTGGAGGCCGGCCGGATCGTCACCGTGATCGGTCCCAACGGCGCCGGCAAGTCCACCATGCTCAACGCCATCATGGGCGCGCTGCCGGCCGGCGGCTCGGCGTCGGGCACGGTCAGCTACCTCGGCCACGACATGGCCGGCCTGCCGGTGGAGGGGAGAGTCGCGCGCGGCATGTGCCTGGTGCCCGAGAAGCGCGAACTGTTCGCCTCGATGAGCGTGGCCGACAACCTCGTGCTCGGCGCCTACCGCCGCAAGCGTGCCGGCGAGAAGCACTTCCTCGACCAGATGGAGGTGGTCTACGGCCTGTTCCCCCGCCTCAAGGAGCGCGCCCGCCAGGACGCCGGCACGCTCTCCGGCGGCGAGCGCCAGATGCTGGCGGTCGGCCGCGCGCTGATGGCCAAGCCGCAACTGCTGATGCTGGACGAACCCAGCCTCGGCCTCGCGCCGCTGATCGTGAAGGAGATCTTCCACATCATCAGCGACCTGCGCCGGACTGGCGTGGCCACGCTGCTGATCGAGCAGAACGCGCGCGCCGCGCTGCAGGTGGCCGACTACGGCTACGTGATCGAGACCGGCGACATGGCGATGGAAGGGCCGGCGGCGGAACTGGCGGCGAATCCCAAGGTGATCGAGACGTATTTGGGGTTGGTGAGGAAGGCGGCTTGAGGGTGGAGGGCACATCGATATTCTGGACGAATAAGTACGGTCGCTATCGTTCTCGCTGCATGCATCCACTGAATGATGACCTCATCGCCGTTCAGCAGATCGCCCCGCCCATACTCTTGCCCGAGGTCAGATCGAAGCCGAAGTGGCAGAAGTACTGGCCCTCGCGGTTTCGCAGGCAGGCGAACCTGCCATCGTCCAGATAGCGGCTTCTCGTGGCGGCGTCGGCGATGCAGGCGTCGCGCCGGTCGGGACCGATGGCATCGAAGATGTCCCGCGCGGCCTTGCCCGATACCTCGAAGGCGATTTTCCTGTCGCCACGGGCAGGGGCGATGGTGTCGCCGAGATGACCGCCATAGATGGAGTACAGAACCCTGGCCGCGCGATATTCGTTGAGCCATTCCGCGCCTGCCGCCGCGCCGCAGATGAGGAGGCCAGCCAACAACAAGGCTCTCTTTTTCGCATCTCTTTTCCGTGCTGCCTCATTCCCGGAGTCCGGATTCAACATTGCCTGCCTCGGATCGCTGTGGTGAAAACCACGATGATGTGATCGCGGGCGGATCATGCGCAAACATGGCGCTGGCCGCTGTTTATGCATGAAATGGATGTGGAGGTGATTGCCAGGCCGGTGTCTTGGCTGGTTGGTGGCTAGTTTTATTTTTATGATGAATATAGATCTATTTGGTGTGGCAATAATATCTATCTCTGGAATGATTGGCGCTATAGTGATTTTCATGTATCCATGACATAGATAAATTGGATAATTCTTAGGATGGTTCTATTTATCCAGCCGATTTTTCCACGCCAACCAGATCCAGATCCGGAGCCGCCGTTTCCAGCAGCTATGCCCGACGCAGGACGCAGCGAAAATGCCGGATGGGTGCGCCGCTCACGCGGTATGTACGGGAGATCGCCGCGCGGGGTGGATCGGCAGGTCGAGCGGTGCCACCAAGCGGTCGGCGGTGATCTCATTGCGTACCCGGCAGCGCCGTGGCACGGCTACGTCCATGTCGGACTCGAAGCGCCTGCATCAAGATCGAGATCTGGCCGAAGCCGGTGGCGATTGCGGGCGCAGCACTGGGTACGCTTGCCGTCCACGGCCAGTGCTGCCCGTTGGTGGCCGCGAAGGTGTGGAACCACAGTGGTTCGGCCGTTGGTTCTCGCGGTGCGGTTCGTGGTGGCGTTCGGCGGGTGCAAGGCGTGGCAGCTGATCGTGGTGCATAACAAGGGAGACGCGGGCAGCTCGGCGGGCATGGAGCCCGTTGCGCGAGCGGTGCCGGACAGTCACACCATCGGCATGGATCGACCTGCTGCGTGGGTCGTACAAGAGTGCCGGGCTGTCACTCAATCAACGATGCGGCGGCAGGGCAGGGGACAACCTTTCGTCTGCGCTGCCTTACGTGAAATGCGGCTGCCTGCGCGTGCTGGCGGTGCTGGGTACGAGTTGCCCGAGTTGCTTGAGGCATAGGCAACGATTTCGAGACATCCCGGCATCGCCGGTGTTCTCACTTTCCGGGCTGTGGTAGCGGCGTTGCCGCTGGTATGCGAATCGCCGCATGGCGGCACGCGATATCCGGTCGACCTCCGCGCGGCGCTGTCCGGGCCGAGGCTGTGCGGCGGCGAGGATAACCAGGCGAGGCGCTGTGGGATGTCGTGCCTCCGGCCGGCGGCACGCTGGTCGCCGGGTTTATATCGATTCGGATCGCCTGCCCGACGATCTCGATCCGGCGCTGCTCGACGGCATTTGGCCGGAGCCGCTGACATCGGACGAGAAGACTCGCCTCGGCTACGGGCTGATCTGGCGCGACCTCGATGCGGCCACGCCGCTCCATGATCGCAAGCCCTCGCTGCAAGAGGTACGCAACCGGATCGACAGCGACTACCGCCCGGTCGGCCACGGTGAAGGTAACGCATGCCCACGCCTGGGGGCGATTTGGCGCGGGAGCCCCTACATTCGATGCCGAACGATGCCTACGAGCGTCTCCAGATTCGAGCGGCAGGCCACTGGCCGACTTCCTGTTCGGCGACAGTGAAGACATCACCTGCGAACCAACCTTCGTGGCGCTGGTGGCGGACGAACTGCGATCGATGGGCTATACGGTGGCCCGCGATGATCTATACAAGGGCGTGCGACTGATCGCGCGAATCGGGCAGTCGGTCGTGCATCGCCACAGCCCGCGGATCGAGATCCGCCGTCCGCTGTACATGGAAGCGGCGACGTGCGAACGCAATGCCGGGTTCGGCCGGCGGCAAGCCAACCTCGGCAAGCGGGTCGGGCGGGATTGCCGCGTATCTGCGGGAGCAGGGGGGCGGTGACATTAGCCGGCAAAGCTGGAAAACGGAAAGCCGCGTCATGCCCCCAACGCTGCACCCAACGCTTTTGTTTCACGTGGAACACAGCCAAGTTGTCGAAACAGCATGTTTCACGTGAAACATGCCGCTGCGCAAAAAAGCAGCAGCGATTGCCGCTATAATTCGGCATCCCGAATGATTCCCGCCAGCCTCCCGGAGGAGGTTCGTCCATGCTTTACCCAAAAGAATTCGATGTCATTGTCGTCGGTGGTGGTCACGCCGGCACTGAAGCTGCACTCGCCGCTGCGCGCATGGGCTGTCAGACGCTGCTGCTGAGCCACAACATCGAGACGCTCGGCCAGATGAGCTGCAATCCGTCCATCGGCGGCATCGGCAAGGGCCATCTCGTCAAGGAGGTGGATGCGATGGGTGGTGCGATGGCGGCGGCCACGGACGAATCTGGTATCCAGTTCCGCATCCTCAATTCGAGCAAGGGGCCGGCCGTGCGCGCCACGCGCGCGCAGGCGGACCGGGTGCTGTACCGCAAGGCCATCCGCACGCGGCTCGAGAACCAGCCGAACCTGATGCTGTTCCAGCAGGCGGTGGACGACCTGATGGTGGAGGGCGACCGCGTGGTCGGTGCCGTTACCCAGGTCGGCATCGCGTTCCGCGCGCGCGCGGTGGTGCTGACCGCCGGTACGTTCCTGGACGGCAAGATCCACGTGGGGCTGGACAACTACACCGGTGGCCGCGCCGGCGATCCGGCTTCGGTCTCGCTGTCGGTGCGCCTGAAGGAACTGAAGCTGCCGCAGGGCCGCCTCAAGACCGGTACGCCGCCGCGCATCGACGGCCGCACCATCGACTTCTCGGTGATGGAGGAACAGCCGGGCGACCTGGACCCGGTGCCGGTGTTCTCGTTCCTCGGCCGCGCCGAGCAGCACCCGCAGCAACTGCCGTGCTGGATCACCCATACCAATACGCGCACGCATGACATCATCCGCGGCGGGCTCGACCGCTCGCCGATGTACACCGGCGTGATCGAGGGAGTGGGGCCGCGCTATTGCCCGAGCATCGAGGACAAGATCCATCGCTTTGCCAGCAAGGACAGCCACCAGATCTTCCTCGAACCCGAAGGGCTGACCACCAACGAATTTTATCCCAACGGCATCTCGACCAGCCTGCCGTTCGACGTGCAGCTCGCGCTCGTGCATTCGATCCGCGGCATGGAGAACGCGCACATCCTGCGGCCCGGCTACGCCATCGAGTACGACTACTTCGATCCGCGCGCGCTGAAGGCCTCGCTGGAGTCCAAGGCGATCCAGGGTCTGTTCTTCGCCGGCCAGATCAACGGCACCACGGGCTACGAGGAGGCGGCGGCCCAGGGCCTGCTGGCCGGTATCAACGCCGGCTGCTTCGTGCGCGAGCGCGATGCCTGGACACCGCGCCGGGACCAGGCCTATCTTGGGGTTCTGGTCGATGACCTGATCACCCGCGGGGTGTCGGAACCGTACCGGATGTTCACCAGTCGCGCGGAATTCCGTTTGAGCCTGCGCGAAGATAATGCCGATATGCGCTTGACCGAGGTCGGCCGCGAGCTTGGCGTGGTGGACGATGTGCGCTGGGATGCATTCAATCGCAAGCGCGACGCGGTTTCACGTGAAACAGAGCGTCTGAAGAGCACCTGGGTCAATCCGGCGCTGCTGCCGGAGGCCGATGCCGTGCCGCTGCTGGGCAAGGCCATCGAGCGCGAGTACAACCTCGCCGACCTGCTGCGCCGCCCGGCGGTCGCCTACGACGCGCTGATGGCGCTCCAGGGCGGCAAGTACGCGCCCGCGCAGCCGCTCGACGCGGATCCGCTGCTGGCCGCGCAGATCCGCGAGCAGATCGAGATCGGCATCAAGTACCACGGTTATATCGCGCGCCAGGCCGCCGAGGTCGACAAGCTGGAAGCGAACGAGACCACGCGCCTACCCGAGGGTTTCGACTACACCGAAGTGCGCGGCCTCGGTTTCGAGGTCAGCCAGAAGCTGAACCAGCATCGCCCGGAAACGCTCGGACAGGCTTCGCGCATTTCGGGCGTGACGCCGGCCGCGATCTCGCTGCTGCTGGTGCACCTGAAGAAGAAGGGCATGGGCCGCACCAAGCCCGGCACCACGCAAGAGGCGGCCTGAGTGCGGGGCCAACGCTACCCCGCGGTGGACGACGCCGACCAGCGCCGCCGGCTGGAAGCCGGTCTGTCCGCCATCGGCCTCGCGCTGACGGCGGCGCAGATCGGCCAGCTTTTCGCCTACCTGGCGCTGCTGCGCAAGTGGAACGCCATCTACAACCTGACCGCCATCCGTCATCCCGACGAGATGCTGACGCACCATCTGCTCGATTCGCTGGCCGCCGTCCCGGCGCTGGCCGAGGCGGCGCGCAGCGTGGCGGTGGAAGAGGGCGCGCGCGGCCGGGTGCTCGACGTGGGCTCGGGCGGCGGCATGCCCGGCCTGCCGCTGGCGATCGCGTGCCCGGACCTGTCGGTGCTGATGGTCGACATCGTGCAGAAGAAGACCGCGTTCCTGACGCAGTGCCGCGCGCAACTCGGCCTGTCGAACGCCGCCGCCCACTGGGGTCCGGTGGAGAAGCTCGAAGACGACAAGGGCTACGCGGTCATCACCTCGCGCGCGTTCGCCGAGCTGAGCGATTTCGTCTCGCTCGCCGGCCACCTGCTCGCGCCGCGCGGCAAGCTGATCGCGATGAAGGGCGTGTATCCGCAGCCCGAGCTCGACCGCATGGAGGCGGCCGGCCTGATGGCCGCATGGCAGGTCGAGGCGGTGCCGCGCCTGATCGTGCCCGAACTGGACGCAGAACGTCACCTGGTGGTGCTGTCGCGCCGCTGACCCGGCCGGTGGTTGTCGCCGGTGTCCACCCCGGCAGGTTGAAATCAAGCAGGAGCAGCTAAGAGCTTATGGCCAAGGTATTCGTGATCGCCAACCAGAAGGGCGGCGTCGGCAAGACCACCACCACGGTGAACCTCGCCGCCGGACTGGCGGCGCAGGCGCAGCGCGTGCTGCTGATCGACCTCGATCCGCAGGGCAATGCCTCGATGGGCTCCGGCATCGACAAGCAGTCGCTCGAGCACAGCGTCTACCAGGTGCTGGTCGGCCTGTCGACGATCGCCCAGGCGCGCCAGCATTCCGAGTCGGGCAAGTACGATGTGCTGCCCGCCAACCGCGAACTGGCCGGCGCCGAGGTGGAGCTGGTCGAGCTCGACCAGCGCGAGCGCCGCCTGAAGAACGCCATCGCCGAGGTCGACGGCGAATACGACTTCGTGCTGATCGACTGCCCGCCGTCGCTGTCGCTGCTGACGCTCAACGGCCTGTGCGCCGCCAACGGCGTGATCGTGCCGATGCAGTGCGAGTACTTCGCGCTGGAAGGGTTGTCCGACCTCGTCAACACGATCAAGCAGGTGCACGCCAACCTCAACCGCGACCTGAAGGTGATCGGCCTGCTGCGTGTGATGTTTGATCCACGTGTGACCTTGCAGCAGCAGGTCTCGGCGCAGCTCGAATCGCACTTCGGCGAGAAGGTCTTCAAGACCGTGATCCCGCGCAACGTGCGGCTGGCGGAGGCGCCTTCCTATGGCGTGCCGGGCGTGGCCTTCGATCCGTCCTCCAAGGGGGCGCGCGCCTACCTGGACTTCGGCGCGGAAATGATCGCGCGGGTCAAGCTGCTCGACTGAGCGCCGCCCGCCACGCTACGCCGCGCCGCGTGCGCGGGAAGGATGCCGGGAGCCGGCAGGCAGCAACCGGCGGCGACGAGCCGCCACCAAGTCAGGATAACGAGATGAGCACCGCAAAGAAGAAAGGCCTGGGCCGCGGACTGGAAGCCTTGCTGGGCAGCCCGGCGGAGATCGTCGATGCCGTGAAGCAGGAGGGCGCGCCGTCGGTGCTGCGCCTGGACCAGTTGCAGCCCGGCAAGTACCAGCCGCGCACGCGCATGGACGAGGGCGCGCTGCAGGAGCTGGCCGCGAGCATCCGCGCGCAGGGCCTGATGCAGCCGATCCTGGTGCGCCGCGTGGCGGAACCGGGCCGCTACGAGATCATCGCCGGCGAGCGGCGCTTCCGCGCCTCGCGCATCGCCGGGCTCGAAGAAGTGCCGGTGCTGGTCAAGGACGTGGCGGACGACGCCGCGGCCGCGATGGCGCTGATCGAGAACATCCAGCGCGAGGACCTCAATCCGCTCGAGGAGGCGCAGGGCATCATGCGCCTGGTGCGCGAGTTCGATTTCACGCACGAGCAGGCGGCCGAGTCGGTGGGGCGCTCGCGCAGCGCGGTGTCCAACCTGCTGCGCCTGCTCAACCTGGCCCAGCCGGTGCAGACCATGCTGATGGCCGGCGATCTCGACATGGGGCACGCGCGCGCGCTGCTCGCCGTGGACGGCGCCAACCAGATCACGCTGGCCAACCAGATCGTCAACAAGCGCCTGTCGGTGCGCGAAACCGAGAAACTGGTCGCATCCACGCTCAAGCCGCACGATCTGCGCTCGGTGCGCCAGAACGGCGCCGCGCCGGCGCGCGACGTGGCCCGGCTCGAAGAGGAGCTGTCGGACGCGCTCGGCCTGCCGGTGCAGATCAAGCTCGGCGTGCGCGGCAAGGGCCAGCTCACCATCCACTTCACCAGCAACGACGCGCTTGACGGTGTGCTCACGCGGCTGCGCGAGCAGGGCGAGAGCCAGCCGACGACCTGAGCCGGCCTGAGTTGGCCTGAGCGGCCATCGCCGCGTTTTCCCGAAAATAGTGCGCGATTAGCGCACGCGACCACGGCCGCGGTGCGGCGCGCGCGGCCGCGCGGCGATGCTGCGTAAGGTTTGCGCAAGCGCGATCAACGATGATGATGCGCCGCCCGCGCCGATCGCCTCAATTACCTGCCGCGTCATTGGCTGGCGCTGGCCGCGCGGCCAGTATCGGCATGTGGGCGCGAGGTTGCGCACCGTTGCAAGGAGTCTGTAAGCAGATTGACTCGGATGGTGCATTCCTCGTAAAATCGTGCGGTTTGAAATCTGGCCGGTTCGGAAAAGTTCCGGATGGAGTCAACAACCAGCAGAGGCAATAAGCAGGTGGTTTCAGATCGTCGAGATGCCCGTCAGGAAAAGGACGGGCAGCCGCGCGATGCCTGGGATGACGAGGCGCAGCGCGAAGAAGAGGCGGTCGAACCGCTGTCACGCGCGGACGCGGAAACGCTGTTCGGCGCGCGTGCGCTGCGCCCTTCGCGCATGACGCCGGGCAGGGTCGTGCTGGCGCAGGTGGCGGTGACGATCTTGTCGGCCCTTGCCTGGCGGCTGTTTGCCGGCGGCAATGCCGCGGCGGCAGGCTGGTCCGCGCTGTTTGGCGGCGTCGTGTGTTTCGTGCCGAGCGGCTTCTTCGCGCTGCGCCTGTGGATGTCGCGCGAGCGCACCTCGGTCGGCGGGCTGGTCGTCGGCGAGGCCATCAAGGTGTTTGCCACCGTCGCCCTGTTCGTGCTGGTGGTGGTGCTGTATCGCGAGTTGCGCTGGGTGCCGATGCTGGTCACGTTTCTGCTGACGCTCAAGGCCTACTGGGTGGCGCTGGCGATTCGCTGAGGCGCGCAGGCGCCGCGGGCCAGTCCGCGGGAGCGGCGAGGCGGCGTGGCGCGGAGGTTCGTAGGTAGTGCATTCCATCGAGGTGGGGCACGAAAACGGAATATCAAGAGTGTTTTGGCGTGGCGCGTCACAGCGGTGAAGCGCGGCGCAGATAAGGTTAAGGCGTCCTTGCCCGCGGTGACCAGCGACTCACGCTGAAGGCGGTGCAAGAAGCGTACCGGCAGCATGCCGGCAACTGGTTTCGCAATATTACGGTTCGTTTCGACATGTCAGCTGCTCAAGGCGCCGAACAGGCGCTCACTCCCTCCGGCTATATCGCCGAACACTTGCAGAACTTGAATTCCGTCGGCGGCAAGCAAGCCTCGGTGGTCGACTTCAGCGTGCTCAACTACGACACCGTGTTCTGGGCGGTGCTGTGCGGCCTGATCGCCGTGGTGTTCCTGTACGCCGCCGCGCGCCGCGTCACCGCCGGCGTGCCGGGCCGCTTCCAGGCCTTCGTCGAGATGATCGTCGAGATGGTCGACGACCAGGCCAAGGGCATCATCCACGGCGACCGCTCCTTCATCGCGCCGCTGGCGCTGATGGTGTTCTGCTGGATCACCGTGATGAACGCGGTCGACCTGATCCCGGTCGACTGGGTCACCGGCCTGAACCAGTTCCTGGGCATCTTCCACATCCACCTGCCGCACCACCGCGCCGTCGCCACGGCCGACCTGAACGGCACGCTGGGCATGTCGTGCTCGGTGCTGGTGCTGATGATCTACTACAGCTTCAAGATCAAGGGCGTCGGCGGCTTCGCGCACGAACTGCTCTCGGCCCCGTTCGGCGCCAAGTGGTACCTGGCCCCGTTCAACCTGATCCTGAACGTCATCGAATTCCTGGCCAAGGCCGTTTCGCTCGGCATGCGGCTGTTCGGCAACATGTACGCCGGCGAGCTCGTGTTCCTGCTGATCGCGCTGCTGGGCTCCATCTGGACGTTCGGCGCGGACCTGTCCGCGCTGGGCTTCGTCGGTCACGTGCTGGCCGGTGCCGTCTGGGCGATCTTCCACATCCTGATCGTCCTGCTGCAGGCCTTCATTTTCATGATGCTGACGCTGGTGTACATCGGCCAGGCACACGACCACCACTGATTTTCCGGTTTTTTGGTTTTTGGTTTTTTGGTTCTAAGTCTCTTCTCAATTTAAGGAGTCGTCATGCAAGCATATCTCGCCAACATCCAGGGTCTGACCGCCATCGGTATCGGCATCATCATCGGTCTGGGCGCAATCGGCGCCTGCCTGGGTATCGCCCTGATGGGCGGCAAGTACATCGAAGCATGCGCACGTCAGCCCGAGCTGATGAACCCGCTGCAAACCAAGATGTTCCTGCTGGCTGGCCTGATCGACGCGGCATTCCTGATCGGCGTGGGCGTTGCAATGCTGTTCGCATTCGCCAATCCGCTGCTGGCTGTCATCAAGTAATTTCTTTTCGGTCTGCATGATGCTGACGGGCGGCGCGGGCCACTTAGCCTGGCCGCCCTTGCGCATTTATCTGTAGTTTGATTACCGAAAGGAACACACCATGAATCTGAACGCAACGTTTCTTGCGCAGATGGTCGTGTTCTTCATCCTGTGGTGGGTTGTTGCCAAATTCATTTGGCCGCCGCTGGTGAAGGCGCTCGACGAACGCGCAAAGAAGATCGCCGATGGCCTCGCCGCTGCCGAAAAGGGCAAGGCTGAGCTCGAACTGGCCAACAAGCGCGTGGACCAGGCCCTGGCCGAAGCCCGCACCGAAGGCGCGCAGCGCGTCGCCGACGCCGAGAAGCGCGCCCAGTTGACGGCCGACGAGATCAAGCACAACGCCCAGGCGGAAGCCGCACGCATCATCGCCCAGGCCAAGGCCGAAGCCGAACAGCAGGTCACCCGCGCGCGCGAGCAGCTGCGCGACCAGGTTGCCGTGCTGGCCGTCAAGGGTGCCGAGCAGATCCTCAAGCGCGAAGTGAACGCGCAGGTCCACGCCGACCTGCTCAATCAACTCAAGGCTGAGCTCTAATCATGGCTGAAACCGCAACCATTGCCCGTCCCTACGCCGAGGCGCTGTTCCGCGTCGCGACCGAGTCGAGCGGCAATCTGGATGCATGGTCCGAGCTGGTGTCGGAGATGGGGCAGGTTGCCGCCAATCCCGACATGAAGGCGGTGGCTGGCGATCCGAACGTGCCCGGCGACAAGCTGGCCGCACTGTTCCTGTCGGCCCTGAAGTCTCCGGTCAACGACGAGGCCAAGCGCTTCGTCGGCCTGCTGGTGGAAAACCACCGCCTGGCAGTCCTGCCGGAGATCGCCGAGCAGTTCCATGCGCTCAAGAACGCCCGCGAAGGGTCGGCCGATGTCGAGATCACGAGTGCCTTCCCGATCGAAGGCGCGACCCTGACCGACCTCGTCGGCGCGCTCGAACGCAAGTTCGGCCGCAAGCTGCAGCCCACGGTTGCGGTAGACCCGTCGCTGATCGGCGGCGTGCGCGTCAAGGTTGGCGACGAAGTCCTCGACACCTCCGTGCGTGCCCGCCTGGCTGCGATGCAAGTCGCGCTGACCGCCTGAGGCGCGCAAGCGCCCAGCGGCCGACGGATTGAAGAATTAGGAGCATTGTGATGCAACTGAACCCCTCAGAAATCAGCGAGCTGATCAAGTCCCGCATCTCGGGTCTTGGCGCCGACGCTGAAGTGCGCAACACCGGCACGGTGATTTCCGTGACCGATGGTATCTGCCGCGTGCACGGCCTGTCCGGCGTGATGCAGGGCGAGATGCTGGAATTCCCCGGCAACACCTTCGGCCTCGCGCTGAACCTCGAGCGCGACTCCGTCGGCGCCGTGGTGCTGGGCGACTACGAACACATTTCGGAAGGCGACCCGGTCAAGTGCACCGGCCGCATTCTGGAAGTGCCGGTCGGCCGCGAACTGCTCGGCCGCGTGGTCAACACGCTCGGCCAGCCGATCGACGGCAAGGGCCCGATCAACGCCAAGGAAACGGACGTGATCGAGAAGGTCGCCCCTGGCGTGATCGCGCGCCAGTCGGTGAGCCAGCCGGTGCAGACCGGCCTGAAGTCGATCGACGCGATGGTGCCGATCGGCCGCGGCCAGCGCGAGCTGATCATCGGCGACCGCCAGACCGGCAAGACCGCCGTGGCCGTCGACGCCATCATCAACCAGAAGGGCAAGGGCGTCTTCTGCGTGTACGTGGCGATCGGCCAGAAGGCTTCGACGATCAACAACGTGGTGCGCAAGCTCGAGGAACTGGGCGCGATGGAATACACCATCGTGGTCGCCGCCTCGGCTTCGGATTCGGCCGCCATGCAGTACCTGGCCGCCTACGCCGGCTGCACGATGGGCGAATACTTCCGCGACCGCGGCGAAGACGCGCTGATCGTCTATGACGACCTGACCAAGCAGGCCTGGGCCTACCGCCAGGTGTCGCTGCTGCTGCGCCGCCCGCCGGGCCGCGAAGCCTACCCCGGCGACGTGTTCTACCTGCACTCGCGCCTGCTCGAGCGCGCCGCCCGCGTGAACGCCGACTACGTCGAGAAGTTCACCAAGGGCGCAGTGACCGGCAAGACCGGCTCGCTGACCGCGCTGCCCGTGATCGAAACGCAGGCCGGCGACGTGTCCGCGTTCGTGCCGACCAACGTGATCTCGATCACCGACGGCCAGATATTCCTGGAAACCGACCTGTTCAACGCCGGTATCCGCCCCGCCATCAACGCCGGCATCTCGGTGTCGCGCGTCGGCGGTGCCGCCCAGACCAAGGTCGTCAAGAAGCTGTCCGGCGGTATCCGTACCGACCTGGCCCAGTACCGTGAGCTGGCCGCGTTCGCGCAGTTCGCCTCCGACCTGGACGACGCCACCCGCAAGCAGCTCGAGCGCGGCCGCCGCGTGACCGAACTGCTCAAGCAGCCGCAGTACCTGCCGCTGCAGGTGTGGCAGCTGGCCGCGTCGCTGTACGCAGCCAACAACGGCTTCCTCGACAACGTGGACGTGAAGGACATTCTCCCCTTCGAGAAGGGCCTGCACGACCATCTGAAGACCAAGTACGCCGACCTCGTCAACCGCATCGAAGAGACCAAGGATCTGTCGAAGGAAGACGAAGCCGCGCTGCGTGCCGCGATCGAGGATTTCAAGAAGTCCGCCGCGTTCTAACCGCGTAATTCCACGAATCTGCGCCGGGCCGCCGTTGCCATGACGGCCCCGGCGCGGCACGAATGGAGAGGAAGATATGGCCGGAACGAAAGAAATTCGAACCAAGATCAAGAGCGTGCAGAACACGCGCAAGATCACCAAGGCGATGGAGATGGTCGCCGCGTCCAAGATGCGCAAGGCGCAGGAACGGATGCGCAATGCCCGTCCCTACGCCGAGAAGGTGCGCAACATCGCGGCGCACCTGGCTGCGGCCAATCCCGAGTTCAAGCACCCCTTCATGGTGGCGCGCGAAGTCAAGCGCGCCGGCCTGATCGTGGTGACGACCGACAAGGGCCTGTGCGGCGGCCTGAACACGAACGTGCTGCGCGCGGTGACCAACGAACTGCGCGAGCTGCAGGCGCGCGGCGTGACGGTGCAGAGCACCGCCATCGGTTCCAAGGGCATGCAGTTCCTGGGCCGCATCGGCGGCAAGGTGGTTTCGCACGTGGTGCACCTCGGTGACACCCCGCATCTGGAAAAACTGATCGGCGCGATCAAGGTCCAGCTCGACGCTTTCACCAATGGTGAAGTCGATGCCGTGTACCTGGCTTACACCAAGTTCATCAACACGATGAAACAGGAGCCGATGGTGGAGCAGCTGCTGCCGCTCCCCGCCGACAAGTTTGCCCAGACCGAAGATGAAAAGCGCGCCTACTCGTGGGATTACATCTACGAGCCCGACGCCCAGACCGTGGTGGAAGAATTGCTGGTCCGCTACGTCGAGGCGCTGGTGTACCAGGCCGTGGCCGAGAACATGGCGTCCGAGCAGTCGGCGCGCATGGTGGCCATGAAGGCGGCATCCGACAACGCCAAGAACGTGATCGGCGAACTGCAACTGGTCTACAACAAGACCCGTCAGGCAGCGATCACCAAGGAACTGTCGGAAATCGTCAGCGGTGCCGCTGCCGTCTAAGGCGTCAAGTATTCAAGCTATCGGAGATACGAAATGAGTATCGGAAATATTGTGCAGTGCATTGGCGCCGTGGTGGACATCGAGTTCCCCCGCGACGCGCTGCCGAAGGTGTACGAGGCGCTCGTGCTGGAAGACAGCAACGAAGCCTCGTTCGCCGAGAAGGGCCTGACCTTCGAAGTGCAGCAACAGCTCGGTGACGGCGTGGTCCGTACCATCGCCCTGGGTTCGTCGGACGGCCTGCGCCGCGGCATGTCGGTCAAGAGCACCGGCGCCCCGATCTCGGTGCCGGTCGGCCACGGCACGCTGGGCCGCATCATGGACGTGCTCGGCCGCCCCATCGACGAAGCCGGCCCGATCGCTTCGGACGAGAAGCGCTCGATCCACCAGAAGGCGCCGAAGTTCGACGAGCTGTCGCCTTCCGTGGACCTGCTCGAAACCGGCATCAAGGTGATCGACCTGGTGTGCCCGTTCGCCAAGGGCGGCAAGGTGGGCCTGTTCGGTGGCGCCGGCGTCGGCAAGACCGTGAACATGATGGAGCTCATCAACAACATCGCCAAGCAGCACAGCGGTCTGTCGGTGTTCGCCGGCGTGGGCGAGCGTACCCGTGAAGGGAACGACTTCTACCACGAAATGAAGGACTCGAACGTGCTCGACAAGGTGGCCATGGTGTTCGGCCAGATGAACGAGCCGCCGGGCAACCGTCTGCGCGTGGCGCTCTCCGGCCTGACCATGGCCGAGAAGTTCCGCGACGAAGGCCGCGACATCCTGTTCTTCGTCGACAACATCTACCGCTACACGCTGGCCGGTACCGAAGTGTCGGCACTGCTGGGCCGCATGCCTTCCGCCGTGGGCTACCAGCCGACGCTGGCCGAGGAAATGGGCAAGCTGCAGGAGCGCATCACCTCGACCAAGACCGGCTCGATCACCTCGATCCAGGCCGTGTACGTCCCTGCGGACGACTTGACCGACCCGTCGCCTGCCACCACCTTCCTGCACCTGGACTCGACCGTCGTGCTGTCGCGTGACATCGCCGCGCTGGGTATCTACCCCGCCGTCGACCCGCTCGACTCGACCTCGCGCCAGCTCGACCCGCAGGTCGTCGGCCAGGAACACTACGACGTGGCCCGCCGCGTGCAGCAGACGCTGCAGCGCTACAAGGAACTGCGCGACATCATCGCGATTCTGGGCATGGACGAACTGTCGCCGGAAGACAAGCAGTCGGTGTCGCGCGCGCGGAAGATCCAGCGTTTCCTGTCGCAGCCCTTCCACGTCGCGGAAGTGTTCACGGGTTCGCCGGGCAAGTACGTGCCGCTCAAGGAAACCATCCGTGGTTTCAAGATGCTGGTGGACGGCGAATGCGATCACCTGCCCGAGCAGGCGTTCTACATGGTCGGTTCGATCGACGAAGCCTTCGAGAAGGCCAAGAAGCTCCAGTAAGCGGGGTCTTTCGCCTTCGCGCGGGCCCGCGCGCATGCCGTGGACGGGGATTGTCCGCGGCGCGCGCGCCGGCCGGAAGGTGGGAAACCTGCTTCCTGGCAACGGGAAGCCAACGCTTTCTGGAACAAAGGAATTCACATGGCAACCATTCTTGTAGACGTCGTCAGCGCCGAAGCGTCGATCTTCTCCGGCCAGGCGAAGTTCGTGGCGCTGCCGGGCGAGTCGGGCGAGCTGGGTATCCTGCCGGGCCATACGCCGCTGATCACGCGTATCCAGCCGGGCGCGGTGCGCATCGAGAAGGAAGACGGTAGCGAAGAGTTCGTGTTCGTGGCCGGCGGCATTCTCGAAGTGCAGCCCAAGCACGTGACCGTGCTGGCGGACACCGCCATTCGCGGCAGCGATCTCGACGAAGCCAAGGCGCAGGAAGCCAAGCGCGCGGCCGAGGAGCTGATGCAGAACCAGAGCAGCGACCTCGACCTGGCACGTGCCCAGAGCGAGCTGGCTGTTGCGGCCGCGCAACTGGCCGCCATCGCGCGCCTGCGCCGCAAGCGCTGAGCAACGCGGCACCGGGCGCAGTCCGCGACGGCTGTTGTTTTTTGGCTGTGGCGACAAAAAAAGGCAGCCGCGAGGCTGCCTTTTTCACGATGCTGCGACTATTCTGACGGCTCAGCACAAAAAAAAGCGCGCGGGCCGGGGAGGCACCGCGCGGACGGGAAAATCCCTTCGAGGGGTCAATTCGAAGGAACGGGTAAGGTCCAGGTCATTCAACAGGCGCCGGCCACTTTCCAGTCGGATCATCGCATCCGGCAAGGTGGTTCAGCATCCGGTCAGGCGGCACCGATCGCAATCAGACGATCCAGCCAGCCGGAACCGAAACGCGCCAACAATCTTCACAACCTGGTACACCGACCGCGGGCATGGCTCGCGATCCGGTCAAACTGGGTGGGAATTGCTTCCAAAGGCTTTCTTCACGACGCCCTCCCTTTCTGTTTGGGGGAGGGAACGCCTTTCACAAAAACTGATTGTGTTAAAGCATTGTGGGGGAAACTTTTGGCAATGGCAGTAACAAAATGTATCGGTTTGCAATAAGTTGAAAGCGCCGTAACCGAAACGTCGTTCAAATAGGCTTCATCGTCCGCATATTTCCGCCTTTGCCGCAAGGCGGCGGGAACACCACCGGGCGCCGCCGGTCCCATAGCTTTCGCTTGCCAGCCATCCGCGCCGCGGTCTGGCCGCCGACCGCCATGCCGCTTCCTTCCGCCATTCCCCCGCTTCGCCGTGAATGCGTACAAGTCCGAAATGGCCTTGTCCAGCTTGGCCTCGCCGCTGTTCTCGGCGCCGCGCCGCCGGCCTGCGCGCTGGCGCTTGCGGACGGGCCGCCGGCCATCGCCGGCACCTTCTGGCAGGGCGAGCCCGGCGAGTCCGGGCAGGTTTCGCTGACGCTATTTCCGTGTCCCGGCACCGAGATGGTCGAAGGAACCCTTCGTTACGATTCAAGGCTCGCGGCCACCCCGCGTCAACTGGATGGCCAATTGACAGCCGACGGCCGCCTGAGCCTGCGCGAGCGCGACGCGCCGCCGACCGCCGCCAGCGATGCGCAGGCATCCGGCAACGTCCGCTTCGAGGGGGCCGTCGCCGCCGACGGGCACACCGCCACCGGCGTGTGGACCGGCGCGGACGGCAGCGCCAGGCAGTTGATGCTCACGCGCACGGCGGTCTATCGCGAGCGGGTGGCGGAGGTGGGCGGCGCGCGCTTCGCCGAGCGCTACCCGGAAACCGGCAGCGCGGCCGTCGACGCGCTGATCGCCTCGCTGCGCGCCGGCGGCTGCGGCGAGGGCGGGCTCGAATGCCGCAGCGCCGTCGAGCTGGCGACGCTGGACGCCGGCGTGGTCAGCCTGCTGCGCACCACCTGGCGCTACAGCGGCGGCGCCCACGGCAGCCTGGACTACGCCGGCGGCACGTGGCGCCGCGACGACGCCGCGGCGGCCTCCGCCGCCGCCGCCGAGGCCGCCTACGTGCCGGTGCGGCTCGCCGACCTGCTGGCGCCCGGCAAGGCCTGCCTGCAGAAGCTCAACGCGGAACTGGAGGCGTCGCTGCGGCAGCAGGGCGCCGCCGACCCGGAGCGCGGCCTGCTCGACGAGGCGGCCCTGCACGACGCGCGCACGCCCTTCACCCTGTACCGCGGCGGCGTGGTGCTGCACTATGCGCCCTATGCCGTGGGCCCGTTCGCCAAGGGCGCCTACCGGGCCGCGGTGCCGTTCGCGCGGCTGGGCGCCTGCGCCCGCCCGTCCGGCGAGAGCCGCGGCAGAATCCCCGAACCCGAACAGAAGGAAGCACGCACGTGAGCGAGATGCAGACCGCCATCCAGGGCATGCTGGCGATGAAGACCGTCGCCGTGGCAGGCCTGTCCGACAATCCCGGCCGCGCCAGCCACGAGGTGGCGGCTTTCATGCAGGCGCGCGGCTACCGCATCGTGCCGGTCAATCCGCGCCACGCCGGCACGCTGATCCTGGGCCAGCCCTGCCACGCCAGCCTGGCCGACGCGGCGCGCGCGCTGGCCGCCGAAGGGCAGCGCATCGACTGGGTCGACATCTTCCGCCGCGCCGAGGACGTGCCGCCGGTGGTCGCGGACGCCATCGCCATCGGCGCGCGCGGCGTCTGGCTGCAGCTCGGCATCGTCAACGACGAAGCGTTCGACCGCGCCCGCGCCGCCGGCCTGCTGGCGGTGCAGGACCGCTGCGTCAAGATCGAGCTGATGCGATCGAGCTGACGCGCGCGCCCGCCTGAACACCCCGGACACCCCGGACACCCCGGACACCCCGAGCGCCCCGGACACCCGAACCCGCGAACGCCGCTACACTGCGGGATTGCGCAGCGCCGCCGCGGCATGCGCAGTTCCGACCCGACCGAACCCGTCTCATCCCGACATGGCCATCGACCCCCAGATCCTCGACTACTACCGCCGCCTCGCCGAACGCTATGCCGGGCAGCCCGCGCCGGCCGACGCCGCCGCGCGCCGCGCGCGCTTCGCCGAGATCGCGGCGCTCTCGCTCGCGCCGGAGCCCGAGGGCATCGTCGCCACCGACCTCGCCATCCCGCTGGACGGGCGCACGCTGGCGGCCCGCCTGTTCCGGCCCGAGGGCGTGGCCGAGCCGCGCCTGATCGTCTACTTCCACGGCGGCGGCTGGGTGGTCGGCTCGCACGACACCCATCACAGCGTGGCCGCGCTGCTGGCCGCCGACACCGGCTGCGCCGTGGCCAGCGTCGACTACCGCCTCGCGCCCGAGCATCCGTTCCCCGCGCCGTGCGACGACGCGCTGCATTCCGTGCTGTGGTTCGCCGAGCAGCGCGCCCGCCTGCGCCTCGACACCCGCTTCCTGGCCGTGGCCGGCGACAGCGCCGGCGGCCACCTCGCGGCGCAGGCCGCGCGCTGGGCCAACGCGCACGGCCATCCCGGGCTGGTCAACGCGCAACTGCTGATCTACCCCGTCACCGCGCCCGCGCTCACCACCGAAAGCTATCGCGCGTTCGCCGACGGCCCGGGCCTCACGCGCGACGAGATGGCGTGGTTCTGGACCCAGTTCATCGGCGAGCAGCAGCTCGCCGCCGGCGCGGCCATCGAGGACACGCGCATCCACCTGATGGGCGCCGCGCCGCGCCACCTGCCGCCGGCCAGCGTGGTCCTGGTGGCCGCCCACGACGTGCTGCGCGACGACGGCCTGGCCTACGCCGACTACCTGGTGCGCTACGGCGCGCCGGTCATCACGCTCGAAGCCAGCGGCATGACGCACGGCTTCGCGCGGCTGCAGCCCGAGGCGCCGCGCGCGCGCGAATGGATGCGCCGCGCCGCGCAGGCGTTCAGGGAACTGGCCGACGACATTTGACGGCACCGCGCCGACGGCACCGTGTTGACGCCGCCGCCTTGACGGCAGCGCGCCGGCGCCACCCGGCCATCCCTTAGAATGGCGGTCTTACGAGGATGACCATGACCGCACTGCAGAACGACACCTTCCTGCGCGCACTGCGCCGGCAGCCTACCGAGTACACCCCGCTGTGGCTGATGCGCCAGGCCGGCCGCTACCTGCCCGAGTACAACGCCACGCGCGCGCGCGCCGGCAGCTTCCTGGGCCTGGCCAAGAACCCGGCCTACGCCACCGAGGTCACTCTGCAGCCGCTCGAGCGCTACCCGCTCGACGCGGCCATCCTCTTCTCCGACATCCTCACCGTGCCCGACGCGATGGGCCTGGGCCTGTCGTTCGCGCAGGGCGAGGGCCCGCGCTTCGCCCATCCGCTGCGCACCGAGGGCGACGTGATGAAGCTGGCGGTGCCCGACATGGCCTCGCTGCGCTACGTGTTCGACGCGGTCGGCGAGATCCGCCGCGCGCTGGTGCAGGACGGCCGCCAGCGCGTGCCGCTGATCGGCTTCTCGGGCAGCCCCTGGACGCTGGCCTGCTACATGGTCGAAGGCGCCGGCTCGGCGGATTTCCGCACCGTCAAGAGCATGATGTACGGCCGCCCGGACCTGATGCACCGCATCCTCGGCATCAACGCGCAGGCGGTGTCCGCCTATCTGAACGCGCAGATCGAGGCCGGCGCGCAGGCCGTGATGCTGTTCGACACCTGGGGCGGCACGCTCGCCGACGGCATGTACCAGGCCTTCTCGCTGGCCTACATGCGCCAGGTGGTGGCCGGCCTGAAGCGCGAGCACGACGGGCAGCAGGTGCCGGTGATCGTGTTCACCAAGGGCGGCGGTCTGTGGCTGGAAGAACTGGCCGGCATCGGCGCCGACGCGCTCGGCCTGGACTGGACCGTCAACCTGCAGCAGGCGCGCCGCCGCACCGGCGGGCAGGTCGCCCTGCAGGGCAACATCGATCCCAATGTGCTGTTCGCGCCGGAAGCCGCCATCCGCGCGCAGGTGCGCGGCGTGCTCGACAGCTACGCCGCCGGCGGCGGCAGCGACGGCCACGTGTTCAACCTGGGCCACGGCATTTCGCAGTTCACGCCGCCGGAGAACGTGACGGTGCTGGTGGACGAGGTGCATCGCTACAGCCGCCACCTGCGCAGCGCCGCCAAGTGACGGGCCAGGTGGCACGCGGCGCATGCGCCCGCGCTGGCCGGCGCGCGCGGGCTGTGCGGCGCAGCGAGCGTGGCGGCTGCGCCGCACTGGTGAATCCGGGTGGCGCGGGAGGCTGGCACGAAGCGCTGTCAAGTAAACTATTTTGCAATATTTCGCCCTTTCGGTGCCGCTTCGCGCTTGTCAAGGCTTGACTTATGCACATCAATGGGTTTTCCGCAGTGCAAGAGGGGGTTAGTCCCTAACTCATCTGAGGGAGGTCCGCAAGTCCTTGATTTACAAGGCTTTGCATCTGGTCAAGTGCGCGGCCGAATGCCCGTGGGAGCCTTGATTTACGGGGCTTGGCGGGAACGCCGGACGAGTTTTCAACAAAGTTATCCACAGGCACTGTGCGCAAGCGGGAAAAGCGGCCATCTATCATCGACTTAGGGGCACATTTGAAGCGTTACTTTAAGTTGATGTTGCGCCGCACACTTAATTTGTCCGGCATGCGGCCCGGCCCCGTCCTGCACTTGCATTGGGCCAGCCCGTCCGCGCCGCTGCCCCATTCTGGGCCGTACCCAGTGCTGCGCGCCGGAGCGGCATCGTGAACGCGCCCGCGCATCCCGGCGCCGCCGCGCCGACGCCGGTGCCGGAGGACGCGGACGCCGCGCCGCTGGCCGTCGTGCGAGTGGCGCTAGATACACCCGCCGACGACGTCTTCGACTATCTCGCCCCGCCCGAGGTGCAGCCGGGCGACCTCGTCACCGTGCCGTTCGGCCGCCGCCTGCTGGTCGGCGTGGCCGTCATGCGCGCCACCCGGTCGGACGTGCCGCCGGAGCGCCTGCGCCCGGTCGCGCAGCGGCTGGACTGGCTGCCGCCGCTGGGCGCGCACTGGATCGCGCTGGCCCGCTTCGCCGCGCTCTACTACCACCGCTGCCTCGGCGAAGTCATGCTGCCGGCGCTGCCGCCGGGCCTGCGCGAGGCCGAGAGCTGGCCGCGCCTGGCGCTGCGCGCGCGCAGCGAGCATTACCGCGTGGTGCCGGGCCAGGCGGCGGCGCTGCTGGCCGCGGTGCCGGCGCGCGCGCGCACGGTGCTGGCGCTGGCCCAGGCGCTGGCGGCGGCCGGTGAGCAGGGCGGGGCGGTTTCCGCCGCCGCGGCGCGTACCCTTTGCAGCGCCGCGCCGGCCCGCCTGGCCGAGTGGCTGGCGGCCGGCTGGGTCGGCGCGGAGGCTGCCGACCAGCCGCTGCTGGAGGTCGCGCCGGATGCCGCGCCCTCGGCCGCGCCGCCGCTGCACGAGGAGCAGCGCGCCGCCGTGGAGGCCATCGGCCAGGCGCGGGGTTTTGCCCCGTTCCTGCTGCACGGCGTGACCGGCAGCGGCAAGACCGAAGTCTATCTGCACGCGATGGCCGAGGTGCTGGCGCGCGACCCGCGCGCCCAGGTGCTGATGCTGGTGCCCGAAATCAACCTGACGCCGCAGCTGCAGGGCCGCATCGCCGCGCGCTTCCCGCACCTGCCGCTGGCGGTGCTGCACAGCGGCCTGGCCGACCAGGAACGCACGCTGCAATGGCTGGCCGCCCACCGCGGCGAGGCGCGCATCGTGCTCGGCACGCGCATGGCGGTGATGGCCTCGCTGCCGCACCTCGCGCTGGTGGTGGTCGACGAGGAGCACGACACCTCCTACAAGCAGCAGGAAGGCCTGCGCTACTCCGCGCGCGACCTGTCGGTGTGGCGCGCCAAGCAGCTCGGCATCCCGGTGGTGCTGGGCTCGGCCACGCCGTCGATGGAATCGTGGTGGCGCGCCGAGCAGGGCGCCTACCGCAAGCTGGTGCTGCGCGAGCGCGCCCAGGCCGACGCGGCGCTGCCCACCGTGCGCCTGGTCGACCTGAACCAGGAGCGCCAGCGCCAGCGCGCGCTCTACGAAGGGCTCTCGGTGCCGCTGCTGAGCGCCATCGAGGCGCGCCTGGCGCGCGGCGAGCAGAGCCTGCTGTTCCTCAACCGGCGCGGCTACGCCCCGGTGCTGGCGTGCGGCAGCTGCGGCTGGCTGTCGGGCTGCCCGCGCTGCTCGGCCTACCTGGTGCTGCACCGGCCCGAGCGCCGGCTGCGCTGCCACCACTGCGGGCTGGAGGCGCCGGTGCCCCATCACTGCCCGGACTGCGGCGACGTGGACATCGCGCCGCTCGGACGCGGCACGCAGCGCATCGAGGAAGCGCTGGCGGCGCGCTTCCCGCAGGCCCGCATCGCTCGCATCGACGCCGACTCCACGCGCCGCAAGGGCAGCGCGCAGGCCATGTTCGACGAGGTCCACGCCGGCGAGGTCGACATCCTGGTCGGTACGCAGATGGTGGCCAAGGGCCACGACTTCCAGCGCGTCACGCTGGTCGGCATCGTCCACCCGGACGCCGCCATGTTCAGCCACGACTTCCGCGCCGCCGAGCACCTGTTCGCCTCGCTGATGCAGGTCGCCGGGCGCGCCGGGCGCGCCGGGCTGGCCGGCGAGGTGCTGATCCAGACCCGCTACCCGGACGCTTCGGCATTGCAGGCGCTGGTGCGCCATGACTATGATGGATTCGCGGCCGCGCAGCTGCGCGAGCGGCGCCAGGCCGGGTTGCCCCCGTTCGCCTACCAGGTGCTGGTCACGGCGGAACACGCCCAGCTGGAGCGCGCGCTGGCCTTCCTGCAGAGCGCGCGCGACCGCGCCGACGCCGGCCGCATGGCGCCCGAGGTGCAACTCCACGACCCGGTGCCGATGTCGATGGTGCGCGTGGCCAACCGCGAGCGCGCGCAGATGCTGGTGGAAAGCACCTCGCGCGCGGCGCTGCAACGGTTTGTCAGCGAGTGGGTACGGACTTTCGGCGACGCGCTGGCCGACGCCAAGGGCGTGAGGTGGCAACTGGAGATCGACCCGCTGCGGATCTGAACGGCACCGCGGCGGCGCTTGCGGCACGGGGTTGGTGCAACCCATGACCCGGTTTATGACTGGTGGTTGTACCTAGTTGCACCTTTGCTTTCCCCGGGAGTATGATCGCGCCAACCCGCGGGCGTTCCGGGAGTCTCGGCGCCTTGCATCCGCATCCTTCGGAGAATCAAGCGCATGGCCACCACCACCCTCGGCGTCAAGCTCGACGACGCCGCCCGCGAGCGCCTCAAGCGCGTCGCCCAGTCGATCGACCGCACGCCGCACTGGCTCATCAAGCAAGCCATCTTCACCTACCTGGAGCAGGTCGAGCGTGGCCAGCAGCCCGCCGAAGCCGGCGCCGCCAGCAGCCCCGCCGAGGGCGCGGCCGACGGCGCGGACGGCTTCGACGCCGCCGCCACCGAAGGCGCGCCGCAGCCCTTCCTCGAGTTCGCCCAGAGCGTGCAGCCGCAGTCCGTGCTGCGCGCGGCCATCACCGCCGCCTACCGCCGCCCCGAGACCGAGTGCGTGCCGGTGCTGCTGGAGCAGGCCCGGCTGCCGCAGGCGCAGGCCGGGGCCGCGCTGGACATGGCCCGCACGCTGGCCACCCGGCTGCGCGAGCGCAAGGTCGGCACCGGCCGCGAAGGGCTGGTGCAGGGCCTGATCCAGGAGTTCTCGCTGTCGTCGCAGGAAGGCGTGGCGCTGATGTGCCTGGCCGAGGCGCTGCTGCGCATCCCGGACAAGGCCACGCGCGACGCGCTGATCCGCGACAAGATCAGCGGCGCCAACTGGCAGTCGCACCTGGGCCAGAGCCCGTCGCTGTTCGTCAACGCCGCCACCTGGGGCCTGCTGCTGACCGGCCGGCTGGTCGCCACCCACACCGAGGCGGGCCTCTCCAAGGCCCTGACCCGCATCATCGGCAAGGGCGGCGAGCCGCTCATCCGCAAGGGCGTGGACATGGCCATGCGCCTGATGGGCGAGCAGTTCGTCACCGGCGAGACCATCTCCGAGGCGCTCGCCAACGCGCGCAAGTACGAGGCCGAAGGCTTCCGCTACTCCTACGACATGCTCGGCGAAGCCGCCATGACCGAGGAAGATGCCGTGCGTTACCTGGCCTCCTACGAGCAGGCCATCCACGCCATCGGCCAGGCCTCGCGCGGGCGCGGCATCTACGAAGGCCCCGGCATCTCGATCAAGCTCTCGGCGCTGCACCCGCGCTACAGCCGCGCCCAGCACGAGCGCGTGGTCGGCGAGCTGTACGGCCGCCTCAAGTCGCTCACGCTGCTGGCGCGCCGCTACGACATCGGCATCAACCTCGACGCCGAGGAAGCCGACCGCCTCGAGATCTCGCTGGACCTGCTCGAGCGCCTGTGCTTCGAGCCCGAGCTGGCCGGCTGGAACGGCGTCGGCTTCGTGGTGCAGGGCTACCAGAAGCGCTGCCCGTTCGTGATCGACTACCTGATCGACCTGGCCCGCCGCAGCCGCCACCGCCTGATGATCCGCCTGGTCAAGGGCGCCTACTGGGACAGCGAGATCAAGCGCGCCCAGGTCGACGGCCTGGAGGGCTATCCGGTCTACACGCGCAAGGTCTACACCGACGTGTCCTACGTGGCCTGCGCGCGCAAGCTGCTGTCGGTGCCGGACGCGATCTACCCGCAGTTCGCCACCCACAACGCGCACACGCTGGCGGCCATCTACCAGATCGCCGGCCACAACTACTATCCCGGCCAGTACGAGTTCCAGTGTCTGCACGGCATGGGCGAGCCGCTCTACGACCAGGTGGTCGGGCCGCTGGCCGACGGCAAGTACAACCGCCCGTGCCGCATCTACGCGCCGGTCGGCACGCACGAGACGCTGCTGGCCTACCTGGTGCGCCGCCTGCTGGAAAACGGCGCCAACACCTCGTTCGTCAACCGCATCGCCGACGACACCATCTCGCTCGACGAACTGGTGGCCGACCCGGTCGCCGTGGTCGAGCGCATGAACGCCGAGGAAGGCGCGCTGGGCCTGCCGCACCCGCGCATCCCGCAGCCGCGCACGCTGTACGGCGAGTCGCGCGCCAATTCCGCCGGCATCGACCTGTCCAACGAGCATCGCCTGGCCTCGCTGTCGTCGGCGCTGCTGGCCGGCACCAGCGAGAGCGTCGCCGCCGTGCCGCTGCTCGGCGCCGAGGTGGCGCCGGGCACGCCGGCGAACCCGCCGGCGCCGGTGCGCAACCCGGCCGACCTGCGCGACATCGTCGGCTACGTCACCGAGGCCGGCATGGCCGAGGTGGAAGCCGCGCTGCAGGCCGCCGTCAACGCCGCGCCGATCTGGCAGGCCACGCCGGCCGACGTGCGCGCCGCCGCGCTCGAGCGCGCCGCCGAGCTGATGGAAGCGCAGATGCAGTCGCTGATGGGCATCATCGTGCGCGAAGCCGGCAAGACCTTCGCCAACGCCATCGCCGAGGTGCGCGAGGCGGTGGACTTCCTGCGCTACTACGCCGCCCAGGTGCGCGCGACCTTCTCCGGCGACACCCACCGCCCGCTCGGGCCGGTGGTCTGCATCAGCCCGTGGAATTTCCCGCTGGCCATCTTCACCGGCCAGGTCGCGGCCGCGCTGGCCGCCGGCAACACCGTGCTGGCCAAGCCCGCCGAGCAGACCCCGCTGATCGCCGCGCAGGCCGTGCGCCTGCTGCGCGAGGCCGGCGTGCCGGCCGGCGCGCTGCAACTGCTGCCGGGCCGCGGCGAGACCGTGGGCGCGGCGCTGGTCGGCGACGCCCGCGTCAAGGGCGTGATGTTCACCGGCTCCACCGAGGTGGCGCGCCTGCTGCAACGCAGCGTGGCCGGGCGCCTCGACGCCGCCGGCCGGCTGGTGCCGCTGATCGCCGAGACCGGCGGCCAGAACGCCATGATCGTCGACTCCTCGGCGCTGGCCGAGCAGGTGGTCGGCGACGTGGTCGGCTCCGCCTTCGACTCGGCCGGCCAGCGCTGCTCCGCGCTGCGCGTGCTGTGCCTGCAGGAAGACGTGGCCGACCGCGTGCTGGCCATGCTCAAGGGCGCCATGAACGAGCTCGGCATGGGCAACCCGGACCGCCTGTCCACCGACGTCGGCCCGGTCATCGACGAGGAAGCGCGCGGCAACATCGTGCGCCACATCGAAGCCATGCGCGCCAAGGGCCGCCGCATCCACCAGGCCGCGCGCGGCGAGGCCGGGGACGCCGCCACGCGCCACGGCACCTTCGTGCCGCCCACGCTGATCGAGCTCGACAGCATCGAGGAGCTGCAGCGCGAGGTGTTCGGCCCGGTGCTGCACGTAGTGCGCTACCAGCGCACCGCCCTGGGCGCGCTGCTGGACCAGATCAACGCCACCGGCTACGGCCTCACGATGGGCATTCACACGCGCATCGACGAGACCATCGCCGCCATCGTCGAGCGCGCCCACGTGGGCAACCTGTACGTCAACCGCAATATCGTCGGCGCGGTGGTCGGCGTGCAGCCGTTCGGCGGCGAGGGCCTGTCCGGCACCGGCCCCAAGGCCGGCGGCCCGCTCTACCTGCACCGCCTGCTGTCGGTCTGCCCGCAGGACGCGGTGACGCGCGTGGTGCGCGCCGCCGACGTGGCGGGCGGCACGGGCGAGGCCGGCCCGACGCGCGCCGCGGTGAGCGACGCGCTGGCGGCGCTGGGCGAATGGGCCGGGCGCGAAAGCGCCGCGCTGCCCGGCCTGGCCGCCGTGTGCGAGCGCTTCGCCGCGGCGTCGCCGGCGGGCCTGTCGGTGACGCTGCCGGGTCCCACCGGCGAGCGCAACACCTACACGCTGCTGCCGCGCGCCGCGGTGCTGTGCCTGGCCCGGCACGAGGCCGACCTGGCGGTGCAGCTGGCGGCCGTGCTGGCCGCCGGCAGCCAGGCGGTGTGGCCGGACGAGCCGCACGCGCGCGCGCTGTCGGCGCGGCTGCCGAAGGCAGTACAATCGCGCGTCCGCCTGGTGCCCGACTGGGCCGCCGGCGACGCCGCGTTCGATGCCGTGCTGCACCACGGCGATTCCGACCAGCTGCGCGCGGTCAGCGAGCAGCTGGCCTCGCGCCCCGGCCCGATCGTCTCGGTCCAGGGCCTGGCGCACGGTGAGCCGAATGTGGCCATCGAGCGTTTGCTGATCGAGCGTTCGCTGTCCGTCAATACGGCGGCGGCGGGCGGCAATGCCAGTTTGATGACGATCGGCTGACCGGCCGGACGTCGTTCGAAGGGACGCGAGGCAGCGGTGATCCCGCAGGTCTCGCGTATGACAATAGGGGAGCGTTTCGCGCCGCACCCGGACGCATCCAGAAACGCTGCAAAAGGCTGAAGCCACCAAGGAGAACTGATGAACTCGACTTTCCACAAGACGGCCCTGACCGTTGCCCTGTCCATCGCCGGCGTCTGCGCCAGCTCGGCCGCCTTCGCCCAGGCCCAGGAAATCAAGCTCGGCTTCGCCGCGCCGATGACCGGCGGGCAGGCGCAATACGGCAAGGACATGCAGAACGGCGTGGTCCTCGCGATCGAGGAAATGAACGCCACCAAGCCGAAGATCGGCGGCAAGGAGGTCAAGTTCGTACTGCTTTCCGAGGACGACCAGGCCGATCCCAAGACCGGCTCGGTGGTGGCGCAGAAGCTGGTCGACGGCGGCATCCAGGGCATGCTCGGCCACTTCAACTCCGGCACCAGCATCCCGGCGTCGACGGTCTACAACCGCGCCGGCATCCCGCAGATCGCGATGGCGACGGCGCCCGAATACACCCGCCAGGGCTTCAAGACCACCTTCCGCATGATGACCTCCGACACCCAGCAGGGTTCGGTGATCGGTGCCTTCGTGGTGAAGAAGCTCGGCGCCAAGAACATCGCCATCGTCGACGACCGCACCGCCTACGGCCAGGGCCTGGCCGACGAGTTCGAGAAGGCCGCGCGCGCCGCCGGCGGCAAGATCGTGCGCCGCGAGTACACCAACGACAAGGCGGTGGACTTCAAGGCCGTGCTGACCAACATCAAGCGCAGCAGCCCGGACGTGATCTTCTACGGCGGCGCCGAGACCCAGTCCGCGCCGATGGCCAAGCAGGTCAAGGAACTCGGCATGAAGTCGCCGCTGGTGTCGGGCGAAATGTCGAAGACCGACAACTTCCTCAAGCTGGCCGGCCCGGCTGCCGAAGGCACCGTGGTGTCGCTGGCCGGCCTGCCGCTGGAGCAGATGCCCGGCGGCACCGCCTACGAGCAGAAGTACGAGAAGCGCTTCGGCGGCAAGGTGCAGACCTACTCGCCCTACGCCTACGACGGCGCCACCGCGATGATGACCGCCATGATCAAGGCCGGCTCGGCCGATCCGGCGCGCTACCTGCCGGTGCTGGCCGCCACCAGCATGCAGGGCGTCACCACCAAGACCCTGGCCTACGACGCGCGCGGCGACCTCAAGGACGGCGGCATCACCGTCTACAAGGTGGTCGGCGGCAAGTGGACCGTGCTGGAGACGGTCGGCGGCAAGTAAGCCAGCCTGCCCCGCCCGGCACGCAAGGCGCCACCTTCGGGTGGCGCTTTTTCTTGCGCGCCCGGCTCTTGCGCGCCCGCCACAATGTCTCGCAGGCACAACATGGCGTGCCGCCACCATTTCCATCCTGCCGGATTGCCGCTTAATGTTGCGTTTGCTGCGCACAGGAGCGCCGCCACCAGCAAGACCGGAACATGGAACCCAAGCACACCATCATCGGCATCGACCTCGGCACCACCAACAGCCTGGCCGCGGTCTGGCGCGACGGACACGCGCAGATCATTCCCAATTCGCTCGGCAAGCGCCTCACGCCGTCCTGCGTGAGCGTGCTCGAGGACGGCGCCATCGTGGTCGGCGAGCCCGCGCGCGACCGCCTGCTGACCCATCCCGCGCACAGCGCCGCGCTGTTCAAGCGCCACATGGGCACCGCGCGCGCCACCGCGCTGGGCGAGCGGCGCTACCGGCCGGAGGAACTGTCGTCGTTCCTGCTGCGCGCGCTCAAGGCCGACGCCGAGGCCTGGCTCGGCACGCCGGTGGACGAGGCGGTGATCACCGTGCCGGCCTATTTCAGCGACGCCCAGCGCCGCGCCACGCGCGTGGCCGGCGAGCTGGCCGGCCTGCGCGTGGAGCGCCTGCTCAACGAGCCGACCGCCGCGGCGCTGGCCTACGGCCTGCAGCAGAAGCAGGAAAGCCGCTTCCTGGTGTTCGACCTGGGCGGCGGCACCTTCGACGTCTCGGTGCTGGAACTGTTCGACAACGTGATGGAGGTGCGCGCCTCGGCCGGCGACAACTTCCTCGGCGGCGAGGACTTCGTCGGCGCGCTGATGCGCGCGTTCAGCCGCGACAGCGGCCTCGACGCCCACCTCGCGGCGCGCGGCGCCTTCGCCGGCGACGAGCAGCCCGAGCGCTGGCCCGCGGCACTGCGCGAGCGCGTGCGCAACGCCGCCGAGAGCGCCAAGCGGGCGCTCGGCGAGGCCGCCAGCGTGGCCATGTCGGTGGAGTGGGACGAGCGCGCGTTCGCCGCCGCCGTGACCCAGGAAGGCTTCGCCGAGCTCAGCGCGCCGCTGCTCGAGCGCCTGCGCAAGCCCATCGAGCAGGCCATGCGCGACGCGCGCATCCGCCCGGCCGAGCTCGACAGCGTGGTGCTGGCCGGCGGCGCCACCCGCATGCCGCTGGTGCGCCGGCTGGTGAGCCGCATGTTCGGCCGCTTTCCCGTCACCGAGCTGCATCCCGACGAAGTGGTGGCGCTCGGCGCGGCCGTGCAGGCTGGCCTGAAGGCGCGCGACGCGGCGCTCGACGAAGTCGTCATGACCGACGTCGCGCCGTACTCGCTGGGCATCGAGACCAGCCGGCGGGTCGGCCCGGAGGGGTTCACGCACGGCCATTACCAGCCCGTGATCGACCGCAACTCGGTGGTGCCGGTGAGCCGCGTCGAGCGCATCCACCCGCTTGCCGACAAGCAGGAAGTGCTGGCCCTGCGCGTGTTCCAGGGCGAGGGGCGGATGGTGGCCGAGAACGTCTTCCTCGGCGAGATCGCCGTGCCGCTGCCGCGCCTGAGCGCGGCCGAGTCCGGCGTGGACGTGCGCTTCACCTACGACGTCAACGGCATCCTCGAAGTGCAGGCCACCGTGGTGGCCACCAACACCGCGCACCGCATCGTGATCCAGGAAAACCCCGGCGTGCTGAGCGACGAGGAAGTGGCCGGGCGCCTGGCCGCGCTCGCCGAGATCAAGATCCACCCGCGCGACCAGGCCGAGAACGCGCAGCTGGTGGCGCGCGCCGACCGCCTCTACCAGCAGTGCCTGGGCCACGAGCGCGAGCAGATCAGCGGCGCGCTGGCGCA
Organism: Cupriavidus sp. FW216-B1; assembly: GCF_058789195.1. Taxonomy (NCBI): domain Bacteria; kingdom Pseudomonadati; phylum Pseudomonadota; class Betaproteobacteria; order Burkholderiales; family Burkholderiaceae; genus Cupriavidus; species Cupriavidus sp. FW216-B1. The sequence goes on from NZ_JBYTEL010000009.1 coordinate 112,386, forward strand.
GTTCCAGGCCGCGCTGGAAGCGCAGGACGGCGAGCGCATCCGCGCGCTGCGCGCGCCCATCCGGCGCCTGCTCGACTCGCTCGACACCCAGCTCTGGGACTGACCGGCCCGCACATCCGTCCGCATATCCGTCCGCACATTCGCCCGCACATTCGCCCGCGTACCTTCTCCGCTCTCCGCTCCATGCACTGGCAAGTCCTGCAACTGGCGCCGACCACCGATGCGCGCCGCATCCGCTCCGCCTACGCCGCCCGCCTCAAGGTCACGCGCCCCGACGACGACGCCGAGGCCTTCCAGGCGCTGCGCGCCGCCTACGAGTTCGCGCTGGAATGGGCGCGCCATCACGCGCAGGACGAAGCAGCCGCGGGCGCCGCCGGCATGCCCGATGCCGCCGGTCCGGCGCCGGACGGCACGCCGGAGTCGCACCCGCCGCAGGCCGGGGCCGCGCCGCCGTCGCCATCATCGCCACCGTCGCCGCTGGTCAAGGCCGCCTCGCCGGTGCGCGGCAGCCTGCCGGCCATCGCTTTGCCGCCGCTGCTGGCGCCGCCGTCCGCGCTGCCCGACCCCGCCGAACTCGCGCAGGCGATGTGGGCGCGCCTGGCCGCCAGCTTCCCGCCGCCGCCGGACGCGCCCGCCGGCAGCCACGCCGGCCCCGACCGCGGCGAGCTGGCCGCGCAGTCGCTGCCGGTGGCCGAGGCGCTGCAACACTGCCTGCGGGACGACGCCTTCGTCAGCATCGAGGCGCGCGACCGCTTCGAGTGGCTGGCGCTGCGCTACTGCGCGCGCGACGACGCCAGCCCGGCGGCGCGCGCGGCGCTGTTCGAGGGTTTCGGCTGGGAAGCGGAGTCGGCCCATCTGGCGCGGCGCGACGGCGCGCTGACCCGGCACGTCATCGCCCGCGCGCTGGCCGACCGGCAGTTCAGCTTCTTCCGCACCTACGCCAGGGGCTCAGCGGCGGCGCGGGCGCTGCTGGCGCCGCCGCCGGCCCGCGCCGGCTGGCGCATGCTGATGAGCGGCGCCTTCGTCAGGGACATGCGCGCGCTGCTGGCGCAGTTGCGCTGGAAGACGCCCGAGACGCGCCATTTCCATTTCGACGGCGCGGTGCTGGCGGCGTGGGAGGCGGCGGTGTCGCGTCCGCTGCTGTCGTGGGGCCAGTTGTTCCACGCGCTGTGGATCGGCGCCATCGCGGCCAGCGTGGCGCTGATGATCCTGGTCATGCACGAGGAGCGCGCCGGGCGCGGCGCGGTGTCGCCGTGGCTGGCGCTGGGCACCTGCGGCGCCGTGCTGGCGGCGCCGATGCTGCTGTGGATCTGGTACGTGCGGTGCTGGCAGCAGGCCGTCACGCAGCGGCTGGCGCGCTGGCGCGCGCGGCCCGGCGTGCAGTGGAGCTGGTTCGGCCTCCATGCCGTGATCGGCGCGTTCGCCATGTTCGCGGGCACGCTGCCGCGGCTCTACGGCTGGTTCGTCGGCGCCGAGCTGTATGCGCTGCTGCTGGCCTTCGCGCTGCTCTACCTGCCGGCGCTGCAGCGCATCGGCGTGGGCGGCGCGCTGACTATCGGCGGCATGTACGTGGTGCTGGCGGTGCTGCTGTTCGCGCCGTTCGCGCACGCGCTGGCGTTTCCGCTCGGTCTGCTGCTGGCCTGCGCCAACCTGTCGCTGGTGCTGCCCACGCGCGCGTGGCTGCGCCAGCGCCACCGCGCGCGCCTGCTGCAGGGTCAGTGCGCGGCGCTGGCCGCGGGCGCCGCGCTGCTGGCCGCGCAGATGCGGTGGGACCTGTCGGCCGAGCCGTGGCTGGCGGCGGTCGCCTGGCTGTGGTTCAACGCCGCCGTGTTCGGCGCCGATCCCATTCTCGACGGCCGCCTCAAGGGCTGGTGGTTGGCGCTGCTGCTGGTCCTGTGCAGCGTGGCCGGCGCGCTGCCGGTGCACGCGGAAACCACGCCGCTGTTCCGCGCCGAGGCGGTGGCCTGCGTCTACCTGCTGCTGGCCTGCCTGTTCGACTGGTCGGACCTGCGCGGCGCCGGCCGGCCCATCAAGTCGGTCAAGTCGGCCAAGCCGGCCCGGCGCACCTGAATGGGGCAGGCGGCCGCGCCGGGCTTCCCGCGCCGGCCTGGCCGCCGCGAAAACAGGCCGGGAAGGCCCCCTTCCACTGCGGACCGGGAAACCCGCGCATGGCGCATAATCCCGCACTCGCCCATGCCACCCCAGAAGGAGCTGTCCGTGTCCGTGCAGGAAGTCAGTTACGACCACGCCATCGAGCTAGCCAATGCCGAGCGCTACGACGAGGCGCTGGTCATTCTCGACCAGCTCTCGCAGGCGCAGCCGCAGGTGGTGGATTTCGACTGCCTGCGGGCGCGCCTGCACTTCGACCGCGGCGACGCCCCGCAGGCCTTCGCCGTGCTCGACGCGGCGCTGGCCAGGCTGCCCGGGCTGGACCTGCATCCCGCGCACCGCTGGTCCTCGCGCGGCATGATCGCGCACCGCTACGGCATGCTGCTGATGAGCATGGAGCGCTTCCAGGAAGCGCAGCCGTGGCTGGACGAGGCCGCGCTGCGCAACGGCCTGTCCTCGGGCGAGTGGAGCGCGCGGCTGCATGCGGGGCTGGCGCATTACCGGCTCGGCGACTTCGCCGGCGCCGGCGCCTACTGGTACGACCTGTTGTACCGCGCGCCGGACCTTGGCGCCGAGGAAATCCTGGCGCAGGCCGCGGCCCACGTGAACGCCGCCGGCGAGCGGGCCGAGCCGATGCTGCGCCTGTGCCTGGCGCGCATCGGGCTGGACAACCCCGACCTGCTCGAGCTCGACGAAGCCGCCGGCGACGCGTTCGCCGCCGAGCAGGCCGGCATCGTGCTGGCCGCCCGCCCGGACCACCCGCACGCGCGCCGCATCCGTGCGCCGCTGCGCTACCGCGCCGGCGAGCTCGACGGCGCATGGGATGACCTCGCCACCTACCAGCGCCAGGCGCCGGACCCCAAGGCCCAGGTGCGCGAGCTGGAATGGCGCCACCAGGCCGGCGAGGACCAGCCGTGGACGCGCTTCGCCTTCGCGCAGAACGCCACCGACGCGGCCGGCTATTACCACGCCGGCGTGGCGCTGGCCGAGTTCATCGACGCCGTGCCGGCCGCCGAGACGGCGCTGGCGCCGCACGTGGTCAATGCCTACCGGCTCGGCCTGGCGCGCTTCGAGCGGTATTTCGCCAGCGGCGAGGGCGGCTACGACGACGCCGACCCGCACCTGTACTCGATGCTGTGCCACAACCTCGCGCAGCGGCTCGACGGCGCCGACCAGCGCGCCGAGCGCATCGCGCTGCACGAGAAAGGCATCGCGGCGAGCGAGTTCATCGAGCACTGGATCGACCTGCTCGACGGCCTGGTGGCCGGCGGCCAGCACGCCAAGGCGGTGGAAGTGGCCGGCGACGTGCTCAACCGCTACCCGCTCGAGCGCGACCCGGCCAACGTGGGCTGGGTGTTCAGCCGCCTGATGGATGCCTGGAAGGGCATCGGCGGCTTCGAGGTGACGTCGGCGGCGCGCGACGCGCTGGCCCACATGGACGCCCGCGCCGACGCGCTGCCGGTGGAAGAGCGCAGCCAGGCCGCCCACGCGCTGGCCCACGCGCGCGCGCATTTCGCCGGCCTGCTGCGCAACGGCACCGCCAGCATGGACCAGCACGACCGCACCGACGCGCTGGCCGAGATCGAAGCCCTGCAGCGGCGCGCGCTGCTGATCGAGGACGCCTGGCTGTACAACGCGTTCGGCCTGGTGTGGCGCGACCTCGGCACGCCCGAGCGCGCGCTGCCGCTGTTCGAGCAGGCCATCGTGCTGACCGAGGGCGATCCGTGGGACCAGGCCCTGCCGCGCGTGCAGCGCGCGCTGATCCGCAACGGCGACAAGCTGCACGCCGAGGCGCTGGCGGACTTCGAGGCGGCCTTCGCCGCGCGCGACCGCTGGGACGGCGAGGCCTGGCTCGGCGCGGTCGAGGCCGCGCTCGGGCTGGCGCAGCGCGAGACCGCGCTGGCCTATTTCGACAAGGCCCGCGCGGCCGGCGCGGCGCAGGGCCGCACGCGCGCGCAGTACGCGCGCATGGAAACCGGCCTGCGCGCCACGCGGCCGGCGTGGAAGTTCTGGGGGGTGTAGCGGGCTGCCCGCAGGACGCTCCAAAAAACGCCATCCCGCCAGATGGCGTTTTTTTATGCATGAACGCATCACGTTCCCTGCAACTTACGTGCCCTGTCGGACAAACTCTGACACGGAATGTCATGGCGCTCCGTTACCATGTCACCCATGAATGGACTGAGCCAATTGTTTCCAAGCCTGCCGCTGGCACCGGGCGGACTGTTCTGGGTCGGGCTGGCGCTGGTCGGGGCGGGCCTGGCGGGCGAGGTGTGCCGCGGCTACCTGCGGCTGCCGCGCATCGTCGGTTATGCCGCCACCGGGCTGCTCGCGGGCATGCTCGGGCGCGGCATCGTCACCGACGACATGATCGCCCAGACGCGCATCCTGATCGACATGGCGCTCGCGCTGGCGCTGTTCGAGCTGGGCCACCGCCTGTCGCTGACGTGGCTGCGCGCCAACCGCTGGCTGCTGTTTACCAGCGCCTTCGAGAGCCTGCTGACCTGGGGGCTGGTGGCGGCCGTGCTGCAATGGATGGGCGTGACGCCGGCGGTGGCCATCCTGGCCGGCGGCATCGCGGTCAGCACCTCGCCGACCATCGTGCTGCAGTTGAAGAACGAACTGCGCGCCGACGGGCAAGTGACCGAGCGGCTGCTGGCGATGGCCGCGCTCAACAGCATCTATGCCGCGGCCATCGTGCAGGTCGCCACCGGCTGGCTGCATTCGGAGTACGGCAACCTGGGGGCCGCGCTGCTGCATCCGCTCTACCTGCTGGTGGGCTCGTGCCTGCTGGCCTGGGCGGTGGGCAAGCTCGGCCACGCCATCTACGCGCGCATGGCCTCGGACGACCACTACAGCTTCCTGGTGCTGGTGGGGCTGGTGCTGTTCACGCTGGCGCTCACGCGCGTGCTCAAGCTGTCGATGCCGCTCACGCTGATGCTGGCCGGCGTGGTGTTCAAACACCAGGACAGCCAGCCGCGCGTGTGGCCGGCGCACTTCGGCAGCGCTGGCAGCCTGCTCATCATCGTCATGGTGGTGTCGCTGGGCCTGCCGCTGACCGCGCACGACTGGGCCATCGGCGGCGGCGCCGCGGTGGCGCTGGTGCTGCTGCGCCACCTCGCCAAGCTGGCCGGCGTGGCCTCGCTGGGGTCGTTCTCGGGCCTGAGCCTGCGCCAGTGCGTGGCGCTGGGCCTGGCGCTGGCGCCGATGTCGGGCCTGGCCTACCTGCTGATGAGCGACGTGGCGCGGCTCTATCCCGCCACCGGCGAGCCGCTGGCCGCCATCATCCTGTGCACGCTGGCGATCGAGCAGTTGCTGGGGCCCGCCGTGGCCGCCTGGGCACTTCGCTATGCGGGCGAGGTCAGAGGCAATGGAGGAGGGCGCTGATGTCACTCGAACCGTTCAAGCACTCCGAGGCGCTGACCTTCGGCGTGGAGCTGGAGCTGCAACTGGTCAACCGCCACGACTATGACCTGGCGCCGTTCGCGCCGGACCTGCTGCGCGCGCTCAAGGGCGCCCAGCACGCCGGCGACATCAAGCCCGAGATCAGCCCGTCGATGATCGAGATCAGCACCGGCATCTGCCACAGCTACGCCCAGGCGCTGGACGAGCTCGGCACCATGCGCGACCTGATGGTGGACGCCTCGCGCTCGCTCAACCTCGGCATCTGCGGCGGCGGCACGCACCCGTTCCAGCAGTGGGCCGACCGCACCATCTCCGACTCGCCGCGCTACCAGTACATCTCCGAGCTGTACGGCTACCTCGCCAAGCAGTTCACCGTGTTCGGCCAGCACGTGCACATCGGCTGCCCGAGCGCCGACGAGTCGCTGTTCCTGCTGCACGCCATCGGCCGCTACGTGCCGCACTTCATCGCGCTGGCCGCGTCGTCGCCGTTCGTGCAGGGCGTGGACACCGGCTTCGCCTCGGCGCGGCTGAACTCGGTCGCGGCCTTCCCCATGAGCGGGCGCGCGCCGCACCTGCTGACCTGGGATGCGTTCACCGCCTACTTCGAGAAGATGCGCAAGACCGGCGTGATCGAAAGCATGAAGGACTTCTACTGGGACATCCGCCCCAAGCCGGAATTCGGCACCATCGAGGTCCGCGTGATGGACACGCCGCTGACCGTGCAGCGCGCCTGCGACGTGGCCGCCTACATCCAGGCGCTGGCGCGCTACCTGCTGCTGTCGCGCCCGTTCATGCCGCAGGAAGACGATTACCTGGTCTACACCTTCAACCGCTTCCAGGCGTGCCGCTTCGGCCTCGAAGGCGAGTACGTGCATCCCAACGAGCTCACGCGCATGCCCATCGCCGATCACATCGTGTCGATCTGCGACGCGCTGGTGCCGCACGCCGAGGCGCTCGGCTCGCTCGACGCGCTGGCCAATATCCGCGCGCTGGCGCGCAGCCGCGACGGCGACGCCGAGCGCGTGCGCCAGATCGACGCCGACACGCGCAGCCTGCGCGAGACCGTGCGCCAGACCTGCGACAGCTGGGCGGGCTGAGCCGCCGCGCTTTCTGCCCTCCGCCTTCCTCCTTCCGCCTTCCGCCTTCCGGGCCTGGCCCGCGCCGCCCGCCGCTAGGCCCCGTGCGGCACCTGCTCGCCGTCGCGCAGCCCGAGCCGCTGGTTGGCGGGCACGGCCACGTCCATCAGCCTGGGCCTGGGCAGCATGAGCTGGCCCATGATCTCGATGAACTGGGCGCGCGTGCGGCCGGCCACGCGGCTGTTGTGCGCGCGCTCGTGGCCGATGGTGGATTCGGTGCGGCCCTTGTAGTCGTGGGCGGGATAGACCAGGGTGTCGTCCGGCAGCGTGAAGAGCTTGCGCGTAAGGCTGTCGTACAGCGTGCCGGCGTCGCCGGACTGGAAGTCGGTGCGGCCGCAGCCGTCGATCAGCAGCGCGTCGCCGGTGAAGACGCGGCGCACGGTGCCCGCCGGCGTGGGTTCTTCCCACAGGTAGCTCATGCTGCCGGCGGTGTGCCCGGGCGTGTGGAGCGCGCGCAGCACCTGGGTGCCGAACCGCAGCGTGTCGCCGTCGATCAGCTGCATCTGCGCGGGGCGGATGTCGCAGCCCGAGGGCGCCGCGGTGCGCGCGCCGGTCTGCTGCGCGAGGTGGCCGGCCGAGGTGATGTGGTCGGCATGCGCATGGGTTTCCACCACCCATTCCAGCCTGGCGCCGCTGGCCTGCAGGCAGGCCAGGTCGCGCTCGAGCTGGCGGTCGACCGGGTCGATCAGCAGCGCCTCGCGCGTGGTGGCGTCGATCAGCAGGTAGGTGTAGGTCGACGAGGTCTCGTCGAACAACTGGTGGAAAGTCTGCATGGCGGCCCGCCCGGTCGGTGGTTTGCTCGCATGATAGCGCCGCGACACGCGCGCGCGGCGCCATTCTTGCCGGTCGTCAGCCGATCTCCACCACTTCGCTGACCTGCACCACCGGCACCGCGTCGGTGTAGTTGGGGATGTCCTGCTGCAGTTCCTTGCCCGCCGCCCTGGAGGCCGCCGCGAACTCGGGCAGCGAATCGAACAGGATGTGGCACATCGCCGTGTAGGCCGGGTCGGAGCCCGGCGCGCCGCCACCCAGGCCGCGCTCCACCGCCACGCCGCGGTAGCCGGGCTGGGCGCCGTACAGCTCGGCCACGCGCGGCATGTGGCGCGCGCGGTAGTAGTCGAAATCGAACCTGCCGTCCTTGCGGTACGGATAAAGGATGCTGATCTTGATCATGCCGGGTCTCCGTTGTGGCGCGCGTGGCGCGTCGTGATGGCGTAGCCGGGCTAGCGTAGCAGAAAGCGCCGGTTCGGCTTGCCACGGGCGACGCGCGCGCCTCAGCACTCCACGATGTTCACCGCCAGCCCGCCGCGCGCCGTTTCCTTGTACTTGGTCTTCATGTCGGCGCCGGTCTCGCGCATGGTCTTGATGACCGAGTCGAGCGACACGTAGTGCTCGCCGTCGCCGCGCAGCGCCATGCGCGCGGCGTTGACGGCCTTGACCGAGGCCATCGCGTTGCGCTCGATGCACGGGATCTGCACCAGCCCGCCGACCGGGTCGCAGGTCAGCCCGAGGTTGTGCTCCATGCCGATCTCGGCGGCGTTCTCCACCTGCCCGGGCGTGCCGCCCATCACTGCGGCCAGCGCCCCGGCGGCCATCGAGCAGGCCACGCCGACCTCGCCCTGGCAGCCGACCTCGGCGCCGGAAATGGAAGCGTTGAGCTTGTACAGCATGCCGATCGCGCCGGCGGTCAGCAGGAAATCGATCACGCCCTGCGGGCTGGCGCCCGGCACGAAGCGGTCGTAGTAGTGCAGCACCGCCGGGATGATGCCGGCCGCGCCGTTGGTGGGCGCCGTCACCACGCGCCCGCCGGCGGCGTTTTCCTCGTTGACGGCGATCGCGTACAGGTTGACCCAGTCCATCACCGAGAGCGGATCGGCCAGCGCGCGCTCGGCGTGCTCGGTCAGGTTGCGGAACAGCTCGGGCGCGCGCCGCCGGACCCTGAACGGGCCGGGCAGCTCGCCGTCGGTGCGGCAGCCGCGCGCCACGCACGCCTGCATCACCGCCCAGATGCGCAGCAGCCCGGCGTTGACCTCGGCTTCGCTGCGCCACGCGCATTCGTTCTCCATCATCAGGCGCGCGATGCTCTTGCCGCTGGCGGCGGCCATCTCCAGCATGGCGCGCCCGCTGCGAAACGGGTGCGGCAACTGCCGGTCGGCGTCGAGGATGTGCGTGTTGGCGGCGCCGGCCGTGACCACGAAGCCGCCGCCCACCGACAGGTAGCGCCCCTCGCGCAGCGGCTGCCCGGCCGCGTCGAAGGCATGGAACTTCATGCCGTTGGGATGCTCGGCCAGCGCCTCGCGCCGGTAGAAGACGATGTGCTCCTTCTCCACGAACGGCACCGGGTGCGTGCCCAGCAGCGCCAGCGTGCGCGCCGCGCGCAGCGCGGCCAGGCGCTGCTCGATGGTGTCGGGATCGACCCCGTCGGGCGTCTCGCCCAGCAGGCCGAGGATGACGCCGCGGTCGGTGCCGTGGCCGCGCCCGGTGGCGCCGAGCGAGCCGTACAGCTCGACGCGCACGCTGGCCACGCGCGGCAGCAGGCCGTCGCGCGCCAGCCCCTGGGCGAACATCAGCGCCGCGCGCATCGGGCCGACGGTGTGCGAACTGGACGGGCCGATGCCCACCTTGAACAGATCGAAGACGCTGACTGCCACGGCATGGCTCCTGGGGGCGGGACTGCTGGCGCCGGCTTCAGATCGGCGCGTCGCTATCGTTGTTGATGGGGGCGCGCCACAGCGAGGTGGCCGCGTCGCGCGGCGTGGCGGGCGCGTCCTTCCTCACCATCACGCTGATGGTGCCGTCGTTCTCGAGAATGGCGAAATGCACATCCGCCACGCGCTCGCAGCCGGCATGGCGCAGCGCCTTGTGCAGGTCGTCGCGGCTGATGAGGGCGTTCTTCATCACGTCGGGATAGATCTGCCCTTCGTGGATCAGCACCTGCGGGCGCCCCTCCACCACGTTCTCGAAGCGCCGGCTGCGCCAGCTCAGCCAGGCCAGCAGGAGGTTGGCGCCGATCAGCGTCACCGCCAGGATCAGGCCGGCGGTGACGGAGTTGTCGCCGGCGTTCATCGAATTCTGCACTGCGTTGGACAGCACCAGCAGCAGCACCAGGTCGAGCGAGGTCAGCTGCCCGATCTGGCGCTTGCCCGAGAGCCGCAGCAGCACCAGCAGGCTGCCGTAGACGATCAGTCCGCGCAGGACGAATTCCCACCAGGGGGCGCTGAGATTCCACATCGGCCAGACCTCCGCTCAGGCGCGCCGGCACGTGCCGGCGCCTGCCTGCCGCAGCATAGCGCGGCGGCGGCGTCCGCGTCTGTCGGACGCCGCCCGACCAGCCCGCGTTCAGTCCTGCTGCGCGTATTCGCTCATCGGCACGCACGAGCAGAACAGGTTGCGGTCGCCGTACACGTTGTCGGCGCGGCCCACCGGCGGCCAGTACTTCTGCGTGCGCAGCGAGGCCACCGGGTAGGCGGCTTCCTGGCGCGTGTACTTGTGCTCCCAGGCGTCGGCGGTGATGACCGCGGCGGTGTGCGGCGCGTGCTTCAGCGGGTTGTCCTCGCGGTCGAAGCTGCCGTCCTCCACGCGCGCGATCTCGCCGCGGATGGCGATCATGGCGTCGATGAAGCGGTCCAGCTCGTGCAGCGACTCGCTCTCGGTCGGCTCGATCATCAGCGTGCCCGGCACCGGGAAGCTCATGGTCGGCGCGTGGAAGCCGTAGTCCATCAGGCGCTTGGCCACGTCCTCGTTGGAGATGCCCGTGGCCTTCTGCAGCGGGCGCAGGTCGAGGATGCACTCGTGCGCGACCAGGCCGTGCTGGCCCGTGTACAGCACCGGGAAGTGCGGCGACAGGCGGCGCGCGACGTAGTTGGCGGCCAGGATGGCGTTCTCGGTGGCGGCGGTGAGGCCGGCCGAGCCCATCATGGCGATGTACATCCACGAGATCGGCAGGATGCTGGCCGAGCCGAACGGCGCGGCCGCGACGCCGCCGATGCCGTTGTCGTCGCGGCGGTAGCCCACGCTGTCCTGGTTGGGCAGGAAGTCCGCCAGGTGCGCGCCGACCGCCACCGGGCCCACGCCCGGTCCGCCGCCGCCGTGCGGGATGCAGAAGGTCTTGTGCAGGTTCAGGTGCGAGACGTCGCCGCCGAACTGGCCCGGCGCGGCGGTGCCGACCATCGCGTTCATGTTGGCGCCGTCGACGTAGACCTGGCCGCCGTGCCTGTGCACGATCTCGCAGATCTGCTGCACGCCCTGCTCGAACACGCCGTGCGTGGACGGGTAGGTGATCATCACGGCGGCGAGGTTCTGGCTGTGCTGCTCGGCCTTCTTCGCCAGGTCGGCGAGGTCGACGTTGCCGTGCTCGTCGCAGGCCACCACCACCACCTTCATGCCGGCCATCTGCGCCGAGGCCGGGTTGGTGCCGTGCGCGGACGACGGGATCAGGCAGATGTCGCGGTGGCTTTCGCCGCGGCTGGCATGGTAGGCGTGGATGATGAGCAGGCCCGAGTACTCGCCCTGCGAGCCGGCGTTGGGCTGCAGGCTCACGGCGGCGTAGCCGGTGGCCGCGCACAGCATGGCTTCGAGCTGGTCGATCATTTCGCGGTAGCCCACGGTCTGGTCGAGCGGCGCGAACGGGTGGATGTTGCTGAACTCGGGCCACGTCACCGGGATCATCTCGCTGGTGGCGTTGAGCTTCATGGTGCACGAGCCGAGCGGGATCATGGTGCGGTCCAGCGCGAGGTCCTTGTCGGCCAGCGCGCGCAGGTAGCGCAGCATCTCGTGCTCGGCGTGGTGCGTGTTGAACACCGGGTGCGTCAGGTAGGCGCTCTGGCGCGCCAGCGCGGCCGGGAAGGCGTCCTGCACGGTGGCTTCGAGCGCGTCGAACACGGGCACCGGCTTGCCCTGCGCGAAGATCTCCCACAGCGCGACCACGTCCGCGCGCGAGGCGGTCTCGTCCAGCGAGATGCCGATGCGGTTGGCGCCGGCATGGCGCAGGTTGATGCCGCGCGCGGTGGCGGCCGCGTGGATGGCCTCGGTGTGGAAGCCGCTCACCAGCGTGAGGGTGTCGAAGAAGGCCGCGTTGGCGCGGGTGTAGCCGAGCGCCTCCAGGCCGGCGGCCAGCGTGGCGGTCAGGCGGTGCACGCGCTGCGCGATGCGCTTGAGGCCGTGCGGGCCGTGGTACACCGCGTACATCGACGCCATCACCGCCAGCAGCACCTGCGCGGTGCAGATGTTGGAGGTGGCCTTCTCGCGGCGGATGTGCTGCTCGCGCGTCTGCAGGGCCAGGCGGTAGGCCTGGTTGCCCTGCGCGTCGATGGTCACGCCGACCAGCCGGCCCGGCATCGAGCGCTTGAACGCATCCTTGACCGCCATGTAGCCGGCGTGCGGGCCGCCGAAGCCCAGCGGCACGCCGAAGCGCTGCGAGTTGCCGATGGCCACGTCGGCGCCCCATTCGCCGGGCGCGGCGATCAGGGTCAGCGCCAGCAGGTCGGCGGCGGCCACCACCAGGCCGCCGGCGGCGTGCACGGCCTCGGCGATGGCGCGGTAGTCGGCCACGTCGCCGTTTACGCCCGGGTATTGCAGCAGCACGCCGAACGCATGCGCGCCGGCGGCGTCGGCCGCGGGCCCGACCTTGACCTCGATGCCCAGCGGCAGCGCGCGCGTGCGTACCACTTCCAGCGTCTGCGGCAGCACGTCGTCGGCGACGTAGAAGGTATTGCTGGCGTGCTTGTTGACCCGCTGCAGCAGCGTCATGGCCTCGGCCGCGGCGGTGCCTTCGTCGAGCATGGAGGCGTTGGCGATGTCCAGGCCGGTCAGGTCGGTCACCATCTGCTGGAAGTTCAGCATGGCTTCCAGGCGGCCCTGCGAGATCTCCGGCTGGTACGGCGTGTAGGCGGTGTACCAGGCCGGGTTCTCGAAGATGTTGCGCAGGATGACGCCCGGCGTGAGCGTGTTGTAGTAGCCCTGGCCGATGAAGCTCCTGAGCACCTGGTTCTTGCCGGCCAGCCCGCGCAGTTTCGCCAGCGCGGCTTCCTCGGTCAGCGGCTCGGTGAACTCGCCCAGCGGCATGCCGTCGCGGCGGCGGATGGCGGCGGGGATGACGGCGTCGATCAGCGCGGCGCGGCTGCCGTAGCCGAGCACCTCGAGCATGTGCTGCTGCTCGGCGGCGTCGGGGCCGATATGACGGGAAGCGAAGGCGTCGCGCGCCTCCAGTTCGGCCAGCGTGGGCCGGGCACCTTGGGCGGCGGTGGTGGGAAGCGGGGCGTTCATGGCAAGAACCTCGTTGGGCGCGCGGCGGCAGGTGGTCGGCCTGGCCGCCGCGCATCGGTATTCAGTCGCCGTTCCCGCGGCATGGCGGCCGCGCGGGAACGGCGGGAGTGTGGCGGGGCGTCAGGCGCCGACGCTGGCCTTGTAGGCGTCGGCCGACATCAGGCCGTTGACGTCGTCGCTGTTGGCCGGCTTGAGCTTGAACAGCCAGGCATCGAAGGCGTCGGCATTGACGCTTTCCGGCGCGGCCACGGCGGCGTCGTTGATGGCGATCACTTCGCCGGCCACCGGGGCGTAGATGTCGGACGCGGCCTTGACCGATTCCACCACGGCCAGCGCGTCGCCCGCGCCCACCGACTTGCCCACTTCGGGCAGTTCCAGGAACACGATGTCGCCCAGCGCGTCCTGCGCGTGGTCGGTGATGCCGATGGTCAGCGTGCCGTCGGCTTCGACGCGCACCCATTCATGGGACTCGGTGTACTTCAGGTCGGCGGGGAAAGTCATGGAATTCTCCAGATGCGGTTTGTTGTTCAGCGCCAGCCGGGCGGGGGATCGCGTGGAGCGGGGGTGGCCGCCGGCGGGCGCGCTGTGACCGGGTGCGAGCGTTCAGCTCACGAGTGCCTTGCCATTGCGCACAAACGGCAGTTTAACCACAGTCGCGGCGAGTTTGCGGTCGCGGATCTCGACCTGCACCTCGGCGCCGGCGGCAACGCCGAGCGGCAGGCGGGCAAAAGCGATGGACAGGGACAGCGAGGGGCTGAAGGTGCCGCTGGTGATCTCGCCCTCGCCGGCCGCGGTGATCACTTTCTGGTGCGCGCGCAGCACGCCGCCCTTCTCGCGCAGGATCAGGCCGGTGAACTGGCGGGTCTGGCCGGCGGCGGCGAGCGCCGCCTTGCCGGTGAAGTCGCGCTCGCTCTGCAGGTCCACGGTCCAGGCCAGGCCGGCGTCGAGCGGCGAGGTGTGGATGTCCATGTCCTGGCCGTACAGGTTCATGCCGGCTTCCAGGCGCAGCGTGTCGCGCGCGCCCAGGCCGGCCGGGCGCACGCCGGCGGCGTTCAGTTTTTCCCACAGGCCGGCGACGTTCTCGGCCGGCACCACCAGCTCGAAGCCGTCCTCGCCGGTATAGCCGGTGCGCGCCACCATGACCTCGCCCAGCGCGGGGTCCTGCACCACGATGGCGTTGAACGGCTTGAGCGCCTCGCTCGGCTGGGTGGCCGGGAAGGCGCTCCACACCTTGGCGCGCGCGTTCGGGCCCTGCACCGCGACGATGGCCAGCGGCGCGGCGCCGGCCGGCGCGTTGTCGCCGCGGCGCGGGGTGATGGCCACGCCGCTGCCGGTGGCGGCATTGCGCGCGCGGATCCATTCGATGTCGCCGTTGGCGGTGCCGGCGTTGACCACCAGGCGGAAGCGGTCCTCGGCAAAGAAGTAGACGATCAGGTCGTCGATGACGCCGCCGCGCTCGTCGAGCATGCACGAGTAGAGCGCCTTGCCCGGCGTCTGCAGCTTGTCGACGTTGTTGGCCAGCAGGCCGCGCAGGAACGCGCGCACGTTGGCGCCGGCCAGGTCGACCACGCACATGTGGGACACGTCGAACATGCCGGCGTCGGTGCGCACGGCGTTGTGTTCTTCGATCTGGGAGCCGTAGTTGACCGGCATGTCCCAGCCGCCGAAGTCGACCATGCGGGCGCCGAGCGCGCGGTGGATGGCATTGAGGGGCGTGGCCTGGAGCGTCATGTAGTCCTCGGGGGAAGCGGAAATCTCGGTTCGGAAACGAAAAAAGGGTCATCCGCCGCATGGCCGGCGCGCATGGCGCTGCCGGATCCGCTGCGGCGGATGACCCCTCTGTCCTCGATACCTGAGAGATTACAAGGCGGTCCCGCGGACCAGTGCCTTGCGCGCCCCTTCGGTGGGCACGCTCGCCATGCCTTGCGCTGCGCGCAGGCGGCGGGTGCCGCTCTCCAGAGTACGGCCTGCATCGTGTGCATGTTGCGGGCCGATCCGACCAGTCCTTGGTGCCTGAGAGTTTTCGGGTGATACCCCTTCGGCGGCGCAGGCTCTGCGCGCTCTCCCGGTCGGATGGCGCGACTCTACAGGCAGCCCCGGTGGCTTGTCAACGCACGGCGCCGGGCCGGCGGGGGCGGACCCGCCGCCGTGTTAACATCTGCCGCTGCGGCCGCCCGCGGGATCGCCGTCCCGGTGCCGCGGTCTTCACAGGCAGCCCTGGCCGCTTTGTCCTTGCCGGTCCTTGCCGGGCCCGCGCCCGCCATTTCGCCATCCGCTTCCGCCACCACGCCCCGACGCATGACCCACGGACTCAATCCCGCCCAATCCGAAGCCGTCCGTTATCTCGACGGACCCTGCCTGGTGCTGGCCGGCGCCGGCTCCGGCAAGACGCGGGTGATCACGCAGAAGATCGCGCACCTGATCGAGGACAAGGGCTTCGAGCCGAAGCACATCGCCGCCGTGACCTTCACCAACAAGGCCGCCAAGGAGATGCAGGAGCGCATCGCCAAGCTGATGGAAGGCAAGACCACGCGCGAGGGCCGCCGCATCCCGCTCAAGCAGATGACGGTGAGCACCTTCCACTCGCTCGGCGTGCAGATCCTGCGCGCCGAGGCCGAGCACGTGGGACTCAAGCCGCGCTTTTCCATCATGGACTCGGACGACTGCTTCGGCCTGGTGCAGGAGCAACTCGCCACCACCGACAAGAAGCTGATCCGCAGCGTGCAGAGCACGATCTCGCTGTGGAAGAACGGCATGGTCGATCCCGAGACCGCCATCGCCATCGCCGAGAGCGCCGACGATCACCAGGCCGCGCTGGTCTACCGCAACTACGTGGCCACGCTGCACGCCTACCAGGCGGTGGACTTCGACGACCTGATCCGCCTGCCGGCCGAGCTGTTCGCGCGCGACGAGGCGGTTCGCATGAAATGGCAGAACCGCCTGCGCTACTTCCTGGTGGACGAATACCAGGACACCAACGCCTGCCAGTACGCGCTGCTCAAGCAGCTCGCCGGCGGCTCGCACCTGCGCGCGCCGGCCTTCACCGCGGTCGGCGACGACGACCAGGCCATCTACGGCTGGCGCGGCGCCACGCTCGACAACCTGCGCCTGCTGCAGACCGATTTCCCCGGCCTCAAGGTGGTCAAGCTCGAGCAGAACTACCGCTCCACGGTGCGCATCCTGGAAGCGGCCAACGCGGTCATCGCCAACAATCCCAAGCTGTTCGACAAGAAGCTGTGGAGCGAGCACGGCATGGGCGACCCGATCGCCGTCAACCCGATGAACGACGAGGAGCACGAGGCCGAATCCGTGGTGTTCCGCCTGTCCGCGCACAAGTTCGAGCGGCGCGCGCAGTTCCGCGACTACGCCATCCTCTACCGCGGCAACCACCAGGCGCGCCTGTTCGAGCAGATCCTGCGGCGCGAGCGCATTCCCTACGTGCTGTCCGGCGGCCAGAGCTTCTTCGACCGCGCCGAGATCAAGGACATCTGCGCCTACCTGCGCCTGATCGCCAACGCCGACGACGATCCCGCCTTCATCCGCGCCATCACCACGCCGCGCCGCGGCGTCGGCAACGCCACGCTGGAAGTGCTCGGCACCTTCGCCGGGCAGGCCAAGGTGTCGCTGTTCGAGGCGGCCATGATGGGCGGCATCGAAGGCAAGCTGCAGCCGCGCCAGCTCGAGCCGCTGCGCGTGTTCTGCGAGTCGATGGTGCGCCTGGCCGGCCGCGCGGCCAGCGATCCGGCCAGCCAGGTGCTCGACGACCTGATGGAAGGCATCCACTACGAAGCCTACCTGTACGACACCTTCGACGAGCGCCAGGCCCAGTCGCGCTGGACCAACACGCTGGAGTTCCTCGACTGGCTCAAGCGCAAGGGCACCCGGCCCGAGGGCGCCGAGGGCGAGGCCACCGGCTTCGACACCGCCGACGGCTTCGGCGACGAAGGCAAGAACCTGCTCGAGCTGACCCAGACCGTGGCGCTGATGAGCATGCTCGAAGGCCGCGAGGAAGATCCCGACGCCGTGCGCCTGTCCACGCTGCACGCCTCCAAGGGGCTGGAATACCCGCACGTGTTCCTGGTCGGCGTGGAAGAGGGCATCCTGCCGCATTGCCGCGAGGACGAAGACCTCGGCGACGAGAAGATCGAGGAAGAGCGCCGCCTGATGTACGTGGGCATCACGCGCGCCCAGCGCAGCCTGCAGATCAGCTGGTGCAAGAAGCGCAAGCGCGCGCGCGACACCTACTCGTGCGAGCCCTCGCGCTTCATCGGCGAGATGAAGCTCGAGGAAGCGCCCGCGCCGGCCGACGCCACCCCCGCCATGAGCCCCAAGGACCGCCTCGCCGGGCTCAAGGCGCTGCTCGGCACGCCCGGCAAGACCACCGCGTCCTGACGCCCGCGCCGGCGGCGCGGCGTACAAAGTCGATACATTGGCCTACAAGCGGGACAAGATCGGCGCCCGCCGGCCTCCTAACATCGCGGGTGCCCGGACTGCTGCACAGGTCCGGGCGCCGCGCCGTTCCGTCCCTTCGGAGTCGGCGTGGCCGGGCGACATGCCCGACTTCTTCCCTGTTTCGACGCCCCCGCACCCTGCGTCCGGGGGCGTTTTTTTTATGCGCCCGCGCGGCTCACGGGCGCGCCACCCCCACCAGGAATTCGCCCTCCAGCAAGCCGCTTTCGTTGGGGCGGTGGACCATCACGAAGCCCGGATGCGCGCCGGCGAGCGGGTCCTGCCGCACCGTCACCGGCGACGGGCCGCGCGCGCGGTAGGCGGGATGGCTGGTATGCACGAGCTGGCTGAGCCGGTCGTCGAAGAACATCTGGGTGGTCAGCACGCCGTGCTCGCCGAGATGGATCTTCAGGTGGATGTGCACCGCGCGCGGCGCGTACCAGCCCGGGTAGATGGTCAGGAACTGCGCGCTGCCGTCGCGCCGGGTGGCTTGCGCGCCGCGCAGGAAGCGCTGCGCACCGGCGGGCGCGGCGGCCACCGGCGCGGAAGCCTCGCCGGCGGCCGGCGGCGGCTCGGCCCGCTCGAAGCCGCTGTAGTGCCCGCCGGCATCGCAATGCCAGATGCTGGCCACGGCGCCGGCCACGCGCGCGCAGTTGCGCGCGGTATCCAGCACGATCACGCGCAGCCGCAGCGGCTGGCCGGGGCGGCGGTCGCGGATGTCGCTGCGCATCAGGGATTCGTCGATATAGAACGGGCCTTCGGCCCGCTCCGGCGTCAATGCGCACAGCGGCGGCGCGGCGCCGGCCTCGCCCGCCAGCCCGAGCAGGCCCGCGCCCAGCGCGCCGCCCACGCCGCCGAGTCCGCCGATGAAGCGGCGCCGGCCCTGGTCCGGCAAGGGGCTATCGCGCATCTCGGCGGTCCTCCCGGCGGCGCGGCGCAGCACTGGGTACGCCTGCCGTCGCGCTGCCCGGCGATTCCGGCAATTCGGGCGAGGCTTGCATGGGATTCATGGCGGTCTCCAGTGGCGGGCGCGGGGCGCCGGCTGCATGCCGATCGCTTCCAGCATAGCCCGGGGGCGGCCGAAACAAAGCGGTGCGGCGTGCACATGTTGATCTTAGGACGCCCGGCGCTGGGCAAGAGCGGAAAGCCGGGCGCCTGCGTGCGCCGCCGCGCATGCCGCTCGCCGCCGGCACGCGCGGCCTTGTGTCGATTCTGATACAAAGAGGCCACACCGCGCCCATCAGCGCGCGCCGCCATGCTGGTAGAGTGATCGCCTGGCGCAGGCCATGCGCCAGCCTGCCTTGGCGCGCCGCGCCGCGCGCGCGCCGATCCCGGGCGCCGCCGCGCCGCCAGCCATGCCGCCTACCGCCGCAACCTGCCACACCGATACCCCGATGGACCTGTCCCCCGCTTCGCCCCTGCACCTGCTGGTCGTCGACGACGATCCGCAGATCCGCGCCATGCTGGCCGAATATCTCGCCACCTTCGGCATCGAGGCCGACGGCGCCGAGGGCGGCGCCGCCATGCGCGCCGCGCTGGCCGCGCGCGACTACGACCTCGTGGTGCTGGACCTTTCGCTGCCCGGCGAGAACGGCCTGGCGCTGTGCCGCGAGATCCGCGAGCGCGGCGACCTGCCGGTCATCATGCTGACCGCGCGCACCGAGCTGGCCGACCGCGTGGTCGGCCTCGAAGTGGGCGCCGACGACTACGTCACCAAGCCGTTCGAGATGCGCGAGCTGGTGGCGCGCATCCACACCGTGCTGCGCCGCGCGCGCGCCGGCGCCGGCGCGGGCCTGAAGCGCCCGGCGACGGTGGCCGGCCACGAACTGCGCTTCGGCAGCTGGCGGCTCAACACCACGCTGCGCCAGCTCGTCGACGGCGAGGAAACCGTGGTGCCGCTGTCCAACGCCGAATTCCGCCTGCTGCTGGCCTTCATCGAGCATCCCAACCGCGTGCTGGACCGCGAGCTGCTGATCAACCAGGCGCGCGGCCGCGACCTGGACGTATTCGACCGCAGCATCGACCTGCTGGTCTCGCGCCTGCGCCAGAAGCTGCGCGACGACCCGCGCGACCCGGCGCTGATCCGCACCGTGCGAGGCGAGGGCTATGTCTTCACCGGCACCGTCGAAGGCTGAGCGCGCGGGCTGGGTGGCCCGCCATGACACGATGTTCGTGCGGCTGTTCCTGGTGATGATGGCCATCATGCTGGCCGTGCACGTGCTGGGCGTCACCGTGATCGAGAGCATCTTCCCGCGTCCGGGCGAGATCGGCATCGCGCTGGTGCCCGGCGACGAACCGCCGCCCGACGACGCGGGCCCGCCCCGCGCCGGCGGCCCCGGCGCCGGTCCCGCTGCTGGTTCCGATACCGGCCCCGCTGCTGGCGCCACCACCGGCTCCGCCGCCGCTGGCGGCGCGCCGCGCGCGGACGCGGGCGGCGCCATGCCCAGGCATCACCACCTGCATCCGCCGCGCGGCCTGGGCCCGCCGCGCCTGGGCCTGCTGTTCCAGTTCGCCGCCATCATCGCCGCCTCGTGGGCCGGCGCGCGGCTGCTGGCGCGCCCGGTGCAGAGCCTGGCCAGCGGCGCCGGCCGGCTGGCGCAGGACGTGCACGCGGCGCCGCTCGACGAGGACAGCGGCCCGGCCGAGGCGCGCGCCGCGGCCCGCGCCTTCAACCACATGCAGCGGCGCATCCGCACGCAGCTCGCGCAGCAGTCGCGCTTCCTGGCCGCGGTGTCGCACGACCTGCGCACGCCGCTCACGCGCATGAGCCTGCGCATCGAAGGCGTGGACGACAACCGCGTGCGCTACCGCCTGCGCCAGGACCTGGCCGAGATGAACGGGCTGATCGACGCCACGCTCTACTACCTGCGCGAGCGCGACGGCAACGCCGGGCCGCGCCAGCGCGTGGACGTGCACGCGCTGCTGCAGGCCGTGGTGGACGACGCCACCGAGATCGGCCAGGACGTCACCCTGGCCGGCGCCGCCGCGCCGCTGCTGGCCTACCCGGCCGAGCTGCGCCGCGCGGTGGTCAACCTGGTGGAGAACGCGCACCGCTACGGCGGCAGCGCGCGCATCGAGCTGGCCGACAGCGCGGAGCGCGTGGTGATCGACGTGTGCGACAGCGGGCCCGGCATTCCGCCCGAGGACATGGCGCGCGTGCTGGAGCCGTTCTACCGGCTGGAGACCTCGCGCAGCCGCGCCACCGGCGGCGTCGGCATGGGTTTGTCGATCGCCTCGGACATCGTCGCGCGCCACGGCGGCGAGCTCAACCTCGCCAACCGCCCCGAAGGCGGCCTGCGCGTGCGCATCACGCTGCCGCGCGCCTGAGCGCGCCGGCGATGCGGGGTGACGCCGGCGCCCGCGGGAAGATGCCGGGAAGCCGCCGGGGTGACGCCAAGGTGGCGTCCGGGTGGTGTCCGGCCACGCCAGCCCGGCGCGGCGCGACGCCGCTTGATGTCGATCAACGCCCGCCGGGCCGCCCGCCTCTAGGATGGGCGATCGACATCCGACACGAAGGCCGCCCCATGTCCGCGCCAGCCCCCGCCCCGCACCCCGCCAGCAGTCCGTCCACCCGATCCATCGCGCTGTCCGCCGCCGGCCAGCCGCGCGCCTGCTCCGGCAACTGCGGCGCGGCCTGCACCGGCAAGCAGCCCGGCGGCCACGCGCTGGCGGATTTCCGCGCGCTGGCCGGGCGCATGGACATCAACGGGCCGCGCTATACCTCCTACCCCACCGCGGACCGCTTCCACGGCGGCTTCGGCGAGGCCGACTACCTGCAGGCGCTGGCCGACTGCGCCGCGCAGCCGGCGCCGCTCTCGCTCTACGTGCACATCCCGTTCTGCGAGAACATCTGCTACTACTGCGGCTGCAACAAGATCATCACGCGCGACCACGGCCGCAGCGGCCGCTACGTGCACTATCTCGTGCGCGAGATGGCGCTGGCCGCCGCGCGGCTCGGCGCGCGGCGCGAGGTGGTGCAGTCGCACTGGGGCGGCGGCACGCCGACCTTCCTCGACGCGGCCGAGATGCGCCGCGTGATGGACGCCATGCACGCGCACTTCGACCTGCTGCCCGAAGGCGAGCACTCCATCGAGATCGATCCGCGCCGCGTCGGCGACGCGCAGATGGCGCTGCTGGCCGAGCTCGGCTTCAACCGCGTCAGCCTCGGCGTGCAGGATTTCGACGCCGAGGTCCAGCAGGCCATCCACCGCGTGCAGTCGCAGGCCGAGACCCGCGCCGTGGTCGACGCCGCGCGCCGGCTCGGCTTCCGCTCGGTCAGCATGGACCTGATCTACGGCCTGCCGCACCAGACCGCGGCGCGCTTCGCCGCCACCGTGGAACAGGTGCTGGCAATGCGCCCGGACCGGCTCTCGGTGTACAGCTACGCGCACCTGCCGCACGTGTTCAAGCCGCAGCGCCGCATCGACGAGCGCGCGCTGCCCGCGGCCGCGGAGAAGCTCGACATCCTGGTCGGCACCATCGCGCAGCTGACCGCAGCCGGCTACGTCTACATCGGCATGGACCACTTCGCGCTGCCCGACGACGCGCTCGCCGTGGCCCAGCGCGAAGGCCGGCTGCAACGCAACTTCCAGGGCTACTCGACCCACGCCGGCCACGACCAGCTCGGCTTCGGCGTGTCCTCGATCGGCGCGGTCGCCGGGCGCTACGTGCAGAACGCGCGCACGCTCGACGAATACTACGGCGCGCTCGACCACGGCACGCTGCCGGTGATGCGCGGCTTCGCCACGGACGCGGAAGACCGCCTGCGCCGCGAAGTGATCGGCGCGCTCATGTGCAACGGCGTGCTCGACATTGCCGCGCTCGAGGCCCGCGCGGGCATCGACTTCGCCACGCATTTCGCGGCCGAGCTCGACGAGCTCGCCACGCTGGCCGGCGACGGCCTCGTGCGCATCGAACCCGCGCGCATCGAGGTCACGCCGCTGGGCCGCCTGCTCGTGCGCCGTGTGGCGATGGTGTTCGACAGCTACCTGCGCGCCGATGCCGGCCGGGCTGCCCAGGCCGCCGCGCCGGCGCGCGACGCTGATGTGGGTACGCCGGTGAAGACGCCCGCGGAGGCGCCGCTGCGCTACTCGCGCGTGGTCTGAAACCAGCAAGTTCGCCGCGTCGGCATCGACGCGGTACCAATGCAGTCCCAAGCAAAAGCCCGGCGCACGCGCCGGGCTTTTGCTTGGGACTGCCGGCGCCGCAACGGGCGCCGGGAGCATTACTTCGCGGCGTTCGCCATGTAGTCCACCGCGGCGAGCACGTCGGCATCCGGGCCGGCGTAGCCGCCCTTCGGCGGCATCACGCCCTTGCCCTTGAGCGCGAACGCGTGGACCGCGTCCATGCCTTCCTTCAGGCGCGGCGCCCAGGCCGCCTTGTCGCCGAACTTCGGCGCGCCGGCGACACCGGCGGCGTGGCAGGCGGCGCAGACCTGCTCGTAGACCTTCTTGCCCACGTCGGCCGAAGCCGGCGCGGCGGCGGCTGCCGCCGGAGCCGCAGCGGCAGGCGCGGCCGCAGAAGGCGCCGCGGGTGCGGCCGCCGCCGCCGGCGCTGCGCCGGCATCGGACGCGGCCGCCGTGGCGCCGCCGGCCGGTGCTGCCGGCTCGGGGAACTTGGCGCCGCCGGCGTCGGCCATGTAGACCACCGCGCGGCCGAGCTCGTAGTCGGAATAATCGTCCGGCGTGGTGCCGGCGCGCGGCTGCATGGCGCCCTTGCCGTGCAGCACGGAATTCAGCAGGCCCTCGAAGCCCTGGCCGATGCGCGGCGCCCAGTCGCCCGCGTTGCTGTACTTCGGCGCGCCCGCGGCCCCGGTGGCGTGGCACGCGGCGCACACTTCCTTGTAGACCTGCTCGCCCGTCTTGAAGACGCGCGGCGCGTTGGGATCCTTCAGTTCGAGAGAAGCGACCGGCTTGATGCGGTCATTGACGGCTTCGACGGTGGTGGAAGCGCCCGCGCCTTCCTTGGAGCCATGTCCGACGAAATTGACCAGCAGGATGATCACGATGATCGGCACCAGGAAGGCCGCGATCACCACTGCGATCAACTGCTTGGGGGTCTTGATGGGAGACTCGTGTTCTTCGTGCTCGTTTTGGACGTCGCTCATGCTGAACTCTCGATTTTGCAGGAAACCCGTAGCAGCTCGCGATCGGCTGCCTTGTCAGGCCGCTTGCCCGGTGACCGAACCTCCCGGCCAGTGGCGCGCATCGGACCGTTATCCATTCCCTGTCAGCCCTGAAGCGCGCCGGCAGGCGGAGCCAGCCTGCGCCGTCCCTGACTCCATGTGGACGCCGCGTAGCCCCGTTTTTACACAAATAACTGGCGATTATATCCGCAAAGACCTGCAGAATCGAGGCAAAAGCGGCTTGAGAGAAACGTAGCCGCGCCACCGAAAAGGCGCCGGCAATGGACGCTGCGAGGCAAACGCTGTATGCTATGCGACTTTCCGGCGGCGCCATTCGCGCGCTGCCAGCGTCATACCCTCCGCGCCCGTAGCTCAATGGATAGAGTACTGCCCTCCGAAGGCAGGGGTTGCTGGTTCGATCCCAGCCGGGCGCACCAATTATCACAACGGTTTCCAGCATTTTCCCGTTCTGCCCTGGCGCTCGGCTGCGGCTGAATTTCGACCAGTTTCAGCGCTGCTTATTCACTGCGCCAAGTGACAGCTGCGCATGGCGTTGCGCCATCTCCATCGTTTTCCAGCCTCCTGATTCCCGGGGTACCTGCGGCGACTTGCCGCACCATATATGCGAGTTTGCGCAGATATGCCGCAGGTCATGCCAGCGCAACTTCGGCGATGCGGCGAAGGCGGTGGAGGTCTTCGCGCACAGCGGGGTGAAACCGCCGCAGGACCGGCCGACATGCCCGGCATCAGCGATATTTTGCATAGGCAAAAAATCCTCGCGTGCTGGATTTGATGCCACTACAATAATTGCATGCGAATTGAATTCGACTCCGCCAAAGACGAGATCAACCGGGCCAAGCACGGCATGTCGCTGGCGGAGGCCGAATCATTCGAGATGGACACGGCCACGGTGCAGGACGATGATCGCTTCCCCTACGGCGAGGCGCGCTTTATCGCCACCGGCCTGATTGGCGAACGTGTTCATGTGCTGGTGTTCACGATGCGGGGCGAGGCGATGCGCGTCATCAGCCTGCGCAAAGCCAACCGCCGCGAGGTACTGAAATATGTCGACGAAGCGTAAGATCCACATCCCCGCCGATGACGAAGACCGCGCCCTGACCCGGGCCGCGGAGTCGGACCGGGACAACCCGCCGCTCACGGATGCGCAACTGGCGCGGATGCGCCCGGCGCGCGAGGCGCTGCCCGAGCTGGTCGGCGAGACGGCGGCCAAGGCGCTGCTCAAGCCACGCGGCCGGCCGGCATTGCCTGCGGACCAGCGCAAAGTGACGCTCAACATGCGGGCCGACCGCGATGTGGTGGAAGCCTTCAAGGCGACCGGCGACGGCTGGCAGACGCGCATCAACGATGCGCTGCGCGCCTACGCGAAGTCCCATCGGATGCTGCCGCGAGGCTGACTGGCCGCGTTCCTGCCGGCCGATTCCCGTAGCGGCGCCCCGGGCCGGCTGCATGCCTTCCCGGGCACCCGGGGGGCGAACCGTACTGTGCCCGGACTGGGCTTCCCCCGGCGTGAGGTCAAGACTCCGCCTTTCGACGAGGTTCCCGGCGCCCCCCACGCTACAACAACCCAGACAACCCCATCAGCGCCCGCCGCAGCGTTTCCTGATCCGGCGCCGCGTTGTGGCATACCCGCACCAGCGCGCCGCCCGTCATCGGTGTGCCTTCGAAGACGTCATACGGGGTCACGCCGATGCCCGCGCTTTCGGCCGCCCGCGCGAAGGTCTGGCCGGTCCAGTGCGTGCCGACGCGCAGCCCGAAGTAGAACGCGCCCGGACGGGTCACTACCGCGGAGGCGGGCAGGCATGACGCGACGATGGCTTGCCGGGCGTGGGTTTCGCGCCGTATCTCGTCGACGATGCGATCCATGTTGTCGGCGGCAAGGACGTTCATCGCCACGGCGGCGTTCAGCGGCGATGCCATGAGCGTCGTGGCGCGCAGCGCGACGCCAAGCGCGCGCACGTGCTCGGCGGGCGCCGCGACGAAGCCGATGCGCAGGCCGGGGCCGACCAGCTTGGACAGGCCGGTGACGTACACCGTGCGCTCGGGCGCGTAGCTGGCCAGCGGCAGTTCGGGGTCGTTCGGCATCCAGCCATAGACGTCGTCCTCGACGATGACGATATCGCGCCGGCGGCAGACCTCGGCGATGTCCCGGCGGCGCGCCGCGCTCATGGTGGCGGTGGTGGGGTTGTGCAGCGTCGGGCAGCAGAACAGGACCCTGGCGCCGGAGCGCTGGATGGCGGTGTCGAGCGCGTCGGGCAGCAGCCCTTCGGCATCCATGCGCACGCCGACGAGCGAGCGTCCCAGCATCGTCGCCGCGGACTTCAGCCCGTAGTAGGTCAGTTCCTCGGTGAGCACGATGTCGCCGGGGCGCGTGAGCGCGCCCAGCGAGAGCAGCAGTCCGTGCTGCGCGCCGCACGTGACGATGACGTTGTCCGCGGTCGCGAAGACGCCGCGCCTGTCGAGCCACGCGGCGGCGGCCGTCCGATGCTGCGCGTAACCCGCGTCGACCTGCGTGGCCAGCATGCGCTGCGCATCGTGCGGCAGCAGCGTCGACAGCACCGCATGCGCGCCGGCCATGCCGGGCGCGTGCTCGGGAAAGTTGTGCGAGAGATCGATGAAGCCGTGCGGCTGCGAATGATCCCACAGCGACGCGGGCGCGTCGGTGGAGGAGGGCAGCGTGAGATAGGTGCCGCGCCCGACTTCGCCCTTGATGAATCCCATGCTGCGCAGCTCGTCGAAGGCGCGCGTCACGGTGCCGAGATTCAGTCCGAGCAGCCGCGCGAATTCGCGCTGCGGCGGCAGGCGGTCGCCGGCCTTGAGGGCGCCCGTCGTCAGGGCATTGCGCACGCCTTGCGCGATCGCGAGGTAGCGCGGGCCGCGCGCGATGCCGATGGCCACCATCCACGGCGGCCGGTGTCCGGGAGCCGGCTTCGAATTGTACCAATCATTGTTCTGATCCATGCGAATCCTCCCAAAAAATCAGCACAAATCGCACTGATCTTGTGCGCACATTTTTTGTGTCACACACAATTTGTACGACATCAAGCTGCGATTTTAATACAAATTGTACTGATCCCCGGCTGGCACACGCGTTGCGATACAGGCTGTCGTTTCCAATCACGAAGCATGCCGATGTCCGATAGCCGAATTACCTGTCACATGATCGCCGGCGGGCCGACGCCGGTCGCCCCCTTCAGCCACGCCACCGAGAGCGACGGCCTGGTCTTCGTGACGGGCCAGATGCCCGACCGGCCGGGCGCGCCCGGCGTCCTGCCCGAAGGCATCGAGGCGCAGACGCGCAACGTCATGGCCAACCTGCGCGTGGTGCTGGCCGGGCTGGGGCTGACCTTCGCGGACGTGCTCGTGGCGCGCGCCTACCTGACGCGCTTCAAGGAGGACTACGCGGCCTTCAACGAGACCTACCGGACCTTCTTCGAACCGGGGCGCCTGCCCGCGCGCACCTGTGTCGGCGTGACCGGGCTCGCATACGACGCCCTGGTGGAAATCGATTTCGTCTGCCGCCGCCCGGCGGCGGCGCTTTGACCCTGATCCCCGATCCCCGATCCCTGATGGCTGTTCAACTCTGATTGCAAGGAAAGACCATGACGTTCAAACATTGGCTCGCAGCGGCTGCCACGGCGTGCGCCGCACTGACTGTCGGAACCGGCGCCGCGCACGCGGCCACGCTGGAGCAGATCCAGGCGAAGGGCGTGATGACCGTCGCGACCGAAGACGACTACCGGCCTTTCGAGTACGTGGAGGACGGCAAGCCGCTCGGGCTCGATCACGCGCTGCTCGAACAACTGCGCAAGTCCGCGGGATTCAAGATCGAGCAGAACATCATGCCGTGGTCGGGTCTGCTCCCCGGCGTGACGACCGGCAAGTACGACGTCGCGCTGACCGCGGTCGTCGTCACCCCGGAGCGCGCCAAGAGCCTCGACTTCGCCATGCCGATCGCCGAGGCGACGCAGTATTACGTGGTGCGCGCGCAGGAAACCCGCATCAAGTCCGTGGCCGACCTGGCCGGCAAGACCGTGGGCGTGCAGGCCGGCGGCGGCTCGTTCGCCGCGCTCGACAATCTGCGCAAGCTGCTGGCGGCCAGCGGCGGCAGCCTGGGCAAGGTCGTGCAGTACGCCTCGTTCCCCGAGGCCTACCAGGACCTGGCCAATGGCCGGGTCGACTACGTCATCAACGGCGCGCCGAACCTGGCCAGCCTGATCAAGGAGCATCCGGACCGCTTCAAGCTGGGCTCCGCGGTGGGCACGCCCACCTACGCCGCATGGGCGGTCACCAAGGGCAACACCACGCTGCTGAACTATCTCAACCAGTTCCTCGCCAAGGCACGCGCGGACGGCTCCCTGTACGCGCTGCAGCGCAAATGGCTCGGCATGACCTTCGAGTCGCTGCCGGTCTCGCCGCTGGCCGGGCAATAACGCGACATGCGGGCGACATGCGGGCGGCATGCGAGTGGCATGCCGGTGACTCGCGCGGCCGCCGGCCGCGCCGCCCGGGCATGCCGAGGACGCCATGACGACGACATCCCTACTCACCTTGCTGCAGGGCGCTGGCACCACGCTGCTGCTGGCGCTCATCGCAATCGCCGCCGGCATCCCGCTGGGACTGATGCTGGCGCTGCTGCGGTGGCGCCGGCTGCCCGTCATCGACGGGCTGATTGCCGGCTACGTCAGCCTGATGCGTCCCACGCCGGTGGTGACGCTCTGCCTGCTGGTGTTCTTCCTGCTTCCCGCGGTCGGGCTGGAGCTGCCGCCGATGGCCGCGGCGGCGCTGACATTGGGCCTGAACACCACCGCGTTCAACTGCGAGATCTGGCGCGCGGCGCTGGCCACGATTCCCCGTGACCAGCTCGAGGCGGCGGCGGCCTTCGGCTTCTCGCGCGGGCAGAGCTTCAGGCGCATCGTGCTGCCGCAGCTGTGGCGCGTGAGCCTGGGGCCGCTGGTGAGCGAGATGACCCTGCTGCTGAAGATCACGCCGGCCGTGTCCGTCATCGGCATCGTGGACATCACGCGCGCGGCCAGCCGCATCGGCGCCCAGACCTACGATCCGCTGCCGCCGTTCCTGGCGGCCACCGTGCTCTACACCGTGATCATCGCGCTCCTGGTGCAACTGCAGCGCGTGCTGGAGCGCCGCGTGGACCAACGTTACGGATATGCCGGCTCATGAATAGCCTGAACGCCATCTGGGAGACGCGCGACGTCTTCCTGTCGGGAGCCGGCGTATCGCTGCTGCTCGTGGGGCTGTGCCTGGCCATCAGCCTGCCGCTGGCCACGCTGGCGCACGTCGCGCTGCAGGAGAGCGCGGCCGGCTTCGCGCGCGCCGCGCGGCTGCTGCTCGACGTCATGCGGTGCGTGCCGTTCCTGCTGCTTGCCTACGTGGTCTATTACGGGCTGCCCGCGGTCGGAATCCGCCCGGAAGCATTCTGGGCGGGGCTGTCTTCGCTGGTGGTCTACCACACCGCCTACTTCATCGAGATCCTGCGCTCGGCCGCGCTCTGCGTTCCACAAGACACGCTGGTCGCGGCGGACGCGTTCGGCTTCCCGCGCTACAAGCGCTACACGCGCATCGTCTTTCCGCAACTGTTCGCGATCGCCGCGCCGGTCCTGGTCAACCAGTCGGTGATGGTCATCAAGGACAGCGCGCTGCTGATGATCATCACGGTGCAGGAAATCACCTTCGCGGCCAACTTCGTCAGCGCCAACTATTTCTCGCCCTTCGCCCCGTTCCTGTTCGCGATGCTGCTGTACTGGCTGATGTCGCTGCTGACCGACCGGCTGGTGGGCCGGCTGGGCAAACTCCGTATGAGGTGATTCATGGAAGACAGCGTACCCGCGGCCATCGCGGTGCGAGGATTGTGCAAGGACTACGACGGGGTCGAGATCCTGCGCGACATCAGTTTCGATGTGCCCAAGGGCACGACGACCTGCCTGCTGGGCCCGAGCGGCTCGGGCAAGTCTACGCTGCTGCGTTGCGTCAACTGGCTGGAAGTGCCGGGGCGCGGCACGATCCGCGTGGGCGGCGCGCCGATGGGGCGCACCGGCGAGGGGGCGGCGTCGCGGCCGCTGTCCCGCAAGGAACTGGCTGCCGCCCGCGGCCGCATCGGCACCGTGTTCCAGAACTTCGCGCTGTGGCCGCACATGACCGTGCTCGGCAACGTGATGGAGGCCCCGGTCCACGTGCACGGCCGGCCGCGCGCCGAGGTGCGGGCCGAGGCGCTGGCCTTGCTGGAGACGGTCGGCCTGGCCAGCAAGGCGGAGGCCTATCCGCATCAACTGTCGGGCGGGCAGAAGCAGCGCGTCGCGATTGCCCGCGCGCTGGCCATTCGCCCCGAGGTGCTGCTGTTCGACGAGCCCACCAGCGCGCTCGATCCCGAAATGGTCGGCGAGGTGCTCGGCGTCATGCGCGACCTCGCCGCCCGGGGGCTGACCATGCTGGTGGTCACGCACGAAATGGGATTCGCGCGCGACGTGGCCAACGAGGTGATCTTTCTCGACGGCGGCAAGCTGGTGGAGACCGGGCGCCCCGAGGATTTCTTCGGGCATCCGAAAACCGAGCGCGCGCAGAAATTCCTCGCGCGGTTCAATCGTTGAGCCCGCGGCGGGAATGACACCGGCGGCCGGCGCGGCCGGGCGCGCTTTCCGCTTTCCCCGCTTTCCCCGCTTTCAGCGCGGCCACCGCAGCGCGTCGAGCAGCGCCCGCGTTTGCTCGGGCACCGCCACCGGCCGGCCCGTTGCGCGATCCACGTAGACGTGGACGAAATGCCCCGCCGCGCAGACGCGCTCGTCCCCCTCGCGGAAGATGGCGACCTCGTAGCGCACGCTCGACGTGCCGATGCGGCTGACCCGGATCCCCACTTCCAGCGCGTCCGGAAACGCGATCGAGCGGAAGTACGCGCAGCCGGTCTCGGCCACCAGGCCGACGATCTTGTCCGCGTGGATGTCGAGCGCGCCGCTGTCGATCAGGTACTTGTTGACCGCCGTGTCGAAGTAGCTGTAGTAGGTCACGTTGTTGACGTGGCCGTAGGCGTCGTTGTCCATCCAGCGGGTGGTGACGGGGGTGAGGCGCGGGAAATTCTCCCGGACTTCGTCGCGCATGGCGGTCTCTTCAGAAGGCGGCTTCGTACAGGCGCAGCGCGTCGTCGTGCGTGACGTCGCGCGGGTTGTTGACCAGCAGGCGCTGCTGCTTCATCGCGTCGCCGGCGAGTCGGGGCAGGGCGTCCCGGGGGATGCCGGCGGCGCGCAGCGACTGCGCGTAGGGCATCCCGGCGGTGATGTCGGTGATGGCCTGCACGAAGCGTTCGGCGGCTTCGGCGTCGGGCGCGGTGGCCAGCGCCGGCAGGATGGCGCGGCCCAGCGCGGCGTACTCGGCGGTGGCGTGGGAGAGGTTGAAGCGCAGGACCGCTGTGAGCATCAGCGAATTGCTCAGGCCGTGCGGCAGGTGATAGTGGCCGCCGAGCGGATAGGCCAGCGCGTGCACGGCGGCCACCGGCGCGTTGGCGAAGGCCATGCCGGCGAGCATGGAGCCCAGCAGCATGCGTTCGCGCGCGTCCGCGCCGGCAGCCTCGCCCACCACCTCGCGCAGGTTGCCGTACAGCAGCTGCAGCGCCTTGACCGCGAGCGCGTCGGAGATGGCGTTCTTCTTGTGGCGGCTGGTGAACGCTTCGATCGCGTGCACCATCGCGTCGACGCCGGTCATGGCCGTGACCGCGGGCGGCACGCCGAGCGTGAGCAGGCTGTCGAGCACGGCCGCGTCGGGCAGCAGCAGCGGCGTGACCACGCCTTTCTTTTCCGAGGTGGGCGTGGTGACGATCGAGATCGGCGTGACTTCGGAGCCGGTGCCGGCCGTGGTCGGCACCTGGATCAGCGGCAGGCGCGGCCCGGCGGCGAGGCCGATGCCGTAGATCGCGCCGAGCTGCTGCGGCGTGCGCGCCAGCAGCGCCACCAGCTTGGCGGTGTCCATCGAGCTGCCGCCGCCGAAGCCGATCACCATGTCGGCGCCGGCGGCGCGCGCGGCCTCGGCCGCCTGCAGCACGACGGCCTCGGGCGGGTCGGCCTGCACGTCGGAGAAGACCGTGGCCTGGATGTCGGCGCGCCGCAGCGCGGCGAGCGGCCCGGTTGCGATGCCGGCGTCGAGCACGCCGCGGTCGGTGACGAAGAAGACGTGCTGCGCGCCGAACGATTGCGCGAGCTCGTGCAGGCGCAGGGCCGCGCCCTGCGCGCAGACGATCTGCGGCGCGGTCTGGAAGACAAAACTGCTCATGGGTCGACTCCGGATGCGGGATTGTGTGGCGTGGCGGCTCGGCTGCCCGTTCAGGCGCTCATGTACTGCGCGCCGCCGTCGGCATCGATGACGACGCCGCTCAGGTAGGAGGCGCGGTCCGAGGCTAGGTAGATCACCAGGTCGGCGATCTCCTCGGGCCGCGCGGCGCGCCCGAACGGCAGGTGCCCCAGCATTTCCTCCCAGCGCGATTCGTCGCCGAACTTCTGCAGCGCGCGCGCCTTGTAGAGCTTGACCAGCCGGTCGGTCTCGGTGGGCCCCGGGTTGACGCCGAGCACGCGCACGCCGCGCGTGGTGGCGTGCGCGCCGACCGCGCGCGTGAAGGTGGACAGCGCGGCATTGCCGGCCGCGCCGCACAGGTAGTCGTAGCGCGGCATTTCCGCCGCGATGCCGATCACGTTGACGATGACGCCCGCGCCGCGCGCCATCATTTCCGGCAGCGCCAGGCGCGTGGTGTCGATGTAGCCGTGCACCTTGAGGTCCCACGCGCTGCGCCACTGCTCGTCGCTCAGCGCGGTCAGCCCGCCGCCGGGAATGGCGCCGGCGTTGTTGACGAGGATGTCCAGGCCGCGCAGCCGTTCGGCCAGCGCCTGGCGCTCGTGCGCGCGCGACAGGTCGGCGCACACCGCCTGCACTTCGATGCCCTCGCCGCGCAGCAAGCGCTGCGCCATGTCGGCGGAGGCCTGCGTGCTGCCCGCGATGGTGACGTGCGCGCCTTCGCCGGCGAAGGCCCTGGCGCAGGCCAGCCCGATGCCGCGCGTGCCGCCGGTGACGAGCACCGATTTTCCGTTGAGATGCAGGTCCATTTCCGTTACTCCTGGCGCTCGCGGTCGACCGCCGCGATGAAGTCGAACACCACCCGGTTGAAGGCCTCGGGCTCCTCGAGATTGACCGCGTGCGTGGTGCGCGGCACGATCCACAGGCGCGCGTCGGGAATCGTGCGCTTCATGAACAGGGACGGCGCGATGCACGGCTCGTCGTCGTCGCCGGTGACGATCAGCGTGGGGACGTCGAGCTGCGCCATGCGCTCGCCGAGCTCGTAGATGGTGGGCCGGCGCATCTGGCAGCCGCGCGTGGTCAGCGACGAGCCCAGCGCCGAATGCTCGGCGAACTGGCGGTTGAAGCTGGCGAAGCCGCGCGGGTCCTTCTCCTTGAAGCGGCGCCGGATGGTGCTGTTGGCGTAGTGCACGATGCCTTCTTCCATGCCCAGGCCGACCAGCCGCTCGGCCAGCTCGCCGCTGTCGCGCAGGAACTGCGCGTGGCGCTCGGGATCGGAGCCGTGGCCGGCGCCGACGATGGTGAGCGAGCGCGCCATGCCGGGATGGGTCAGGCCGAAATTGAGCGTCGCGTAGCCGCCCATCGACACGCCGACGATGTGCGCGTTCTCCACGCCGGCCCAGCGCAGCACGCTGGCGATGTCCTCGACCGCGAGCGCCTGGCTGTATTGCGCCACGTCGCCGGGCACCTCGGACGGCGGATAGCCGCGCGCGTTGAACGTGACGCAGCGGAAGTGCCGGCCGAAGAAGCGGACCTGGTCGTCCCAGTTGCGGTAGTCGCCGGCGAACTCGTGGACGAACACGATCGGCGTGCCGGTGCCGGTGGACTCGACGTAGAGCCTGGCGCCGCTGGATTGTGCAAACTGCATGATGGCCTCGATGTAAGGGCCGGCGTCAGCGCGCCGCGCGCTGCTCGCCCGCCGAATAGATGTTGACACCCTTGCTTTCCCGCACGAACACCGCGCAGATGACGAAGCATGCCACGGCCAGCGCAACCGGGTACCAGAGGCCCGCGTAGATGTCGCCGACCGCGGCGGAAATCGCGAAGGTGGTGGCCGGCAGGAAGCCGCCGAACCAGCCGATGCCGATGTGGTACGGCAGCGACATCGCGGTGTAGCGGATGCGCGACGGGAACAGCTCCACCAGCATCGCCGCGATCGGGCCGTAGGTCATGGTGCCGAACAGCATCAGCGTGATCAGCACCAGCACCGTCATCGGCTTGTTGATCTGGGCCGGGTCGGCCGGGCCGACGTGGTAGCCGTTCGCGCTGAGCGCCGCGCCGACCGCGGCGTTGAGCGCCTTGGTGCGGGCCGCGGCGTCCGGGCCGCCGCCCTCGAAGCTCTCGATGGTGGTGCGGCCCACCACGATGCGCGCGGGCTGCCCGGCCGGCAGCGTCTCGGACATGTAGTTGAGCCCGGCCTTGGCGATGGCGGCGCGGGCGATGTCGCACGAGCTCTTGAACTCCGAGGTGCCGGCCGGGTTGAACTGGAAGCTGCACTGCGCCGGGTCGGCCTGCACCGCGATCGGCGCCGACTGCTGCGAGCGCTCCAGCGCCGGGTTGGCGTAGTGGGTCAGCGCCTTGAACAGCGGGAAGAAGAACAGCGCCGCCAGCAGGCAGCCGGCCAGGAACACCGGCTTGCGCCCGATGTGGTCCGACAGCTTGCCGAAGATCACGTAGAACGGCGTGGTCACGATGGTGGCGACGATGATGAGCAGGTTGGCGGTGCCGCCGTCCACCTTCAGCGTCTGGGTGAGGAAGAACATGGTGTAGAACTGGCTGGCGTACCAGACCACCGCCTGCCCCATGACGATGCCGAACAGCGCCAGCAGCACCAGCCGCAGGTTGCGCCACTGCCCGAACGCCTCGGAGATCGGCGCCTTGGAGGTGGTGCCCTCGCGCTTCATGTGCTCGAACTCCGGCGACTCGTGCAGCTTCATGCGGATGCGCAGCGACACCAGCAACAGCAGCAGCGAGACCAGGAACGGCACGCGCCAGCCCCACGCCGTGAAGCTTTCCTCGCCGAGGAAATAGCGCGTGGGCAGGATGACGGCCAGCGACAGCAGCAGCCCCAGCGCGGCGGTGGCCTGGATCCACGCGGTCTTGCCGCCGCGCTCGTGGTTGCCCGCGTGCTCGGCCACGTACACCACGGCGCCGCCGTACTCGCCGCCGAGCGCCAGGCCCTGCAGCATGCGCATGGCGACGAACAGGATCGGCGCGGCGATGCCGATGCTGCCGTAGCCCGGCAGCAGCCCGATGGCGAAGGTGGCCACGCCCATCAGCGCGATGGTCATCATGAAGGTGTACTTGCGCCCGACGAGGTCGCCGACGCGCCCGAACACCAGCGCGCCGAACGGGCGCACCGCGAAGCCCGCGGCGAAGCTCAGCAGCGTGAAGATGAACGCCGCGGTCGGGTTGACGCCGGAAAAGATGTTGGCCGAGATCTGCACCGCGAGGGAGCCGGCCAGGAAGAAGTCGTACCACTCGAACATGGTCCCGAGGGACGAGGCCAGGATCACGCGCCGCTGCGAGCCTCCCGGGGCGAGCAGGGGCGGCGCCGCGGCGAGGGCGCTATCCAGTCTTGCAGTCATCGTTTGTCTCCGTCGAATATCGGCCGGCCGCGCGCTCGCGCCGGGCGTCGCCTCTTTGGCAAGGCTCCCTTTTTGTGGCATCAAGTATAGGGAGGACTTCAATCGAGTAAAAATATTGAATCGGTATTGCTCCATCGCTTATTCTTATCGAATGCCCCGCCGCCGGCGGGCGCGGCGGCGGATCGGGAGGGCAAGCGCGGGATGGAATTCAAGCAGTTGAAATACTTCGTCAAGATCGCCGAGCTGGGCAACATGACGCGCGCCTCCGAGGTGCTGTGCATCGCCCAGCCCGCGCTGAGCCAGCAGATCGCCAACCTGGAGGCGGAGTTCGGCACGCGGCTGCTCGACCGCGGCGTCTACGGCGCGCGCCTGACCAGCCCCGGCGAAGTGCTGTACGGCTACGCCAAGTCGCTGCTGCGGCAGCAGGAAGACGTGCGCCAGGCGGTGTCGCAGGAGGCGCTGCATCCGACCGGCCGCACCGCCATCGGCATTCCCGGCAGCACCGGCAAGATGCTGGCCGAGCCGCTGCTGCGCGAGATCCTCGCCAACGGCGCGATCCTGCTGGAGATCGTGGAGCGGCCCAGCGCGGAGCTGGTCGACCTCGTCGCCGCCGGCAAGCTGGACATCGCCGTCACCGTGGACGCCCAGCCCCGGCGCGGCGCGCAGATCACGCCGCTGTTCACCGAGGCGCTCTACGCCGTGCTGCCGCAGGCCGCCGCCGGCGAGCGGCAGGCGCTCAAGCTCCGGGAGCTCGCCGACAGCCCGCTGATCCTGCCGAGCGCGCCGAGCACGATCCGCCAGCGCGTGGACGCCGCGCTGCTGCAGAAGCGCCTGAAGTACCGCCTGGTCAGCGAGATCAGCGCCACCGACATGCTGATCCGCCTGGTCGCGGCCGACCTGGGCTGGACCGTGCTGCCGTGGTCGGCGCTGTCGGACGAGGTGTCGCGCCAGACGCGCATCGCCACGCTGCCGATCTCCGGCTACCGGCTGGACCGCGAGATCTCGCTGTGCGTGTCGGACGTGCTGCCGCTGAGCCGCGCGGCCGAGGTGGTGCGCGCCACCGTGATCGCCATCGTGGGCCGGCTGCTGGCCTCGGGCGCGTGGAAGGGCACGCAGGCGCTGCCGGGCTCGCCGCTGACGGCGCGTCCGCCGGCACCGCGCTCATCGGCGGCGGATGCGCCGGCAGCGGATTCGCCGTCGGCGCATCCATCGTAATTTCCTATCGACCCATCCACATTCCATATTTTTTTGCGAGCGACGGCGTTCTTATACTGGTGCGTACCAGAGGCCGCCGGCATCCGTGCCCGAGCCGGCCATCGCAAATGAACGAGGAAGGTGGAGATGAACGAAGCGAACCACGCGCACGCGGCGGACCACGCCGGCGAGGCGTTCGAGCAGCCGCTGCGGGGCGTCAAGGTCCTTGAGCTGTCCCAGATCATGGCGGGGCCGACCTGCGGGCTGATGCTGGCGGACATGGGCGCCGAGGTCTACAAGGTCGAGAAATTCCCGGGCGGCGACGACGCGCGCAACTACCGCCGCGAAGGCGACAGCGGCCTGCCGCCCTCGTTCATGATGCTCAACCGCGGCAAGCGCTCGATCGGCATCAACGTCAAGTCCGAGCAAGGCAAGGCCGCGCTGCTGCGCATGGTGGCGCAGGCCGACGTGCTCACCGAGAACTTCCGGCTGGGCGTGATGGAGCGCCTCGGGCTCGGCTACGAGGTGCTGCGCGAAGTGAATCCGGCGCTGATCTACTGCTCCATCACCGGCTACGGCCGCGAGGGCCCGCTCGCCAAGAAGGGCGGCTTCGACCTGATCCTGCAGGCGTTCAGCGGCCTCATCAGCGTCACCGGCGAGGACGGCGGCGAGCCGGTCAAGCCCGGCGTCTCCATCGCCGACGTCAACGCCGGCGTGCTGGCGGCGGTCGGCATCCTCGCCGCCTACATCCACCGCCTGCGCACCGGCAAGGGCCAGCGCGTGGACACCTCGCTGCTGCAGGCGTCGATGCAGCAGCTCTACTGGTACGCCGCCGGCTATTTCTCGCGCGGCATCGTCCCCAAGCCGTCGGGCACCGCGCATCCGCTGATCGCGCCGTACCAGGTCTACCGCTGCCAGGACGGGCGCGTCGCCATCGGCGGCGCCAACCAGGCCAACTGGGAGCGCATCGCCGACATCCTCGGCCACCCCGAATGGAAGGACGACGCGCGCTTCGACACGCCCGACCTGCGCCTGGCCAACCGCAAGACGCTCGCCACGCTGATCGAGGCCGTGCTTGCCACCGGGACGCTCGCCACCTGGCTCGAGCGCTTCGACGCCGCCGCCATTCCCGCCGGCCCGGTGCAGGACGTCGGGCAGGCGCTCGAGCACGAGCAGTCGCGCGCGGTGCGCATGGTGGTGGACGTGGACGCGCCCGATGGCGGCACCACGCGCGCGCTCGGCCTGCCGATCCTGTTCAACGGCACCACGAACATCGCCGCCGGCGCGCCGCCGCGCGTGGGCCAGGACACCGCGGCGGTGCTGCGCGACTTCCATTTCTCCGACGCGGAGATCGCGCGGCTGGTGGCCAGCGGCGCGGTGTTCCAGGCAGGCGAGCCCGCCCCCGCCGGCGCGCCCTCGCCGGCCGAGGCGGCAGCCCTTTGACGACGACGGAGACCAGCATGCACACCGCAACCGCAACTGCCGCCCCGCGCGCCGCCGAACTGCCGCGGCCCCATCCGCACCTCCGGCTGACGATCGAGGACGGCCTCGCCATCGTCGCCATCGATCGCGCCGAGAAGCGCAACTCGCTCACGCTGGCGATGTGGCGCGCGCTCGGCCGCGCCATGACCGGACTCGACGCGCGCGACGACGTGCGCGTGATCGCGCTGACCGGCACCGGCGCCAGCTTCTGCGCCGGCGCCGACATCGCCGAGTTCGCCACCGTGCGCGCCAACGAGCATCAGGTGGCCGACTACGAGCAGGCCGTGGACGGCTGCTGCGACGCCATCGAGGCGGTATCGAAGCCGACCATCGCCGCCATCAACGGCTTCTGCATGGGTGGCGCCGTCAACGTGGCGATGGCGTGCGATTTCCGCCACGCGGTGCCCGCCGCGCAGTTCGCGATTCCCGCGGCGCGCCTGTCCATCGTCTACGGCATCAAGGGCACGCGCCGCCTGTTCCACCTGGTCGGGCTGGCCAACGCCAAGCACATCCTGTTCTCGGGCGGGCGGCTCGACGCCGCCGACGCCTACCGCATCGGCCTCGTCGACGCCATCGCCGGAGACGCCCTCGCCAGCACCCGGCAGGCCGCCGCGGTGCTGGCCGACAACGCGCCGCTGTCGATCAGCGGCGCCAAGGCGATCCTCAACAGCCTGGCCTCGGGCGACGGCCCGATGACGGACGCCGCCGTGCAGGCGCTGGTCGACGGCGCCGCGGCGAGCGAGGACTACGCGCAAGGGCGGCAGGCCTTCGCCGAGAAGCGGCGGCCCGCGTTCCGCGGGCGCTAGACGTGCCGCCCGCGCGTTCGCCTGCGTGGCGGCGCGCGGCGACATGCGGTGACGCGCGCGGGCATGAGCCGCCCGCGCGTTCGCGGTACGCGCTGCCCGAGGCGGCGCATCGCAAGACATAAAAAACCAAGAGGAGACATCATGCTTTGCCACACAAGCCGGCTGCTTGCCGCCGCCGCATTCAGCATCGCCGGCGTCGCCGGCACCGCGGCGGCCCAGGACGCCTATCCGTCCCGGCCGCTGCGCATCGTCATCGGCTTTCCGCCCGGCGGCGCGGCCGACACCATCGCGCGCATCTACGGCGACGCGCTCGCCAAGGAGCTGAAGCAGCCCGTGCTGATCGACAACCGCCCGGGCGCCGGCACCACCATCGCCGCCGACTTCGCCGCCAAGTCGCCGCCCGACGGCTACACGCTGTACATCGGCGGCGCCAGCCTGATGGGCGGCGACAACGCGCTGTACAAGAAGCTGCGCTACACGCCGGCGGACTTCATCCCGGTCACGCAGCTGACCACCGCGCCGCTGCTGCTGGTGGCGGGCAAGACCGCGGGCATCCGCAACGTCGCCGAGCTCGTGCAGAAGGCGAAGCAGCAGCCGGGCTCGCTGAACTACTCGTCGTCCGGCAACGGCGTCATCACGCACCTCGCCGGCGTGCACTTCACCCGGCTCGCCGGCGTCACCATGACCCACGTCCCGTACAAGGGCGGCGCGCAGTCCGCGCAGGCGGTGGCCGCCGGCGACGCGCAGGTCAGCTTCGCCACGCCGGCCTCGGTGCAGCCGATGATCGATGCCGGCAAGGTGGTGCCGCTCGCCGTCACCTCGGCGAAGCGCTCGGCCGTGATGCCGAGCTACCCGACCATCGCCGAAGCCGGCGTGCCCGGCTACAGCCTCTCCAACTGGTACGGCCTGTTCGCGCCGGCCGGCACGCCGCAGGCCGTCGTCGACCGCCTGTTCGCCGCCTCGGCCAGGGTGCTGATCGAGCCCGCGCTGCAAAAGCAGCTGGCCGGCCGCGGCGAGGAAGCCGCGCCCTCGCGCTCCCCGGCCGAGTTCAAGGCGTTCGCCGCGCACGAAGGCAAGCTCGACGTCGAGCTGATCGCGCAGAGCGGGGCGAAGATCGACTGAGACCGGGTGCGGGCCGGGGCTGCGCCGTCAGCCCCGCTCGCCCTCCAGCCGCGCCACCGCGCGCCGCACCGCGGTGGCGAAGAACCGCACCGGCGTGGCGCGCTGCGCGCCGCGCTTCCACAGCAGGCCCGGCGTGCGGTGCGGCGTGGGGCTTTCCAGCGGGATGAAGCGCAGGCGCTCGTTGCCGGAGTCGGCGCTTTCGCCGATCACGGCGGCGAGGTCGGTCTGCCGCACCAGTTCC
Organism: Cupriavidus sp. FW216-B1; assembly: GCF_058789195.1. Taxonomy (NCBI): domain Bacteria; kingdom Pseudomonadati; phylum Pseudomonadota; class Betaproteobacteria; order Burkholderiales; family Burkholderiaceae; genus Cupriavidus; species Cupriavidus sp. FW216-B1. The sequence continues at coordinate 152,390 of NZ_JBYTEL010000009.1, forward strand.
AGCATCGGCGCGATCGAGTTGAGCTCGGCGATGACCAGCGGCTCGGCCCCGGCCGCGCGAAAGCATTCGTCGAGCAGCTGCCGCGTGGCGAAATACGCCGGCAGCAGCACCATGCGCATGCCGTGCAGCTCCACCATGCGCGCGCGCCGGCGGCCCGCCAGCGGGTGGCGCTCGCCGACCACCAGTTTCAACTCCTCGTTGTACAGCGGCTCGAACCATAGCGCCTCGCTCTGCTCGGGCCGGTACGACACGCCCAGGTCCAGCTCGCCGGCCACGATGCGCCGCGTGATGTCGGCGGCGCTGAGCTCCTCCACGATGACGCGCACGGCCGGATAGCGGTTCAGGAACGACGCCACGCACTGCGGGATGAGCTGGATGTTGAAGCTGTGCGTGGCGCCGATGCGGACCTCGCCCACCAGCGGCTCCTCGCCGCCGCGCACGGCGTGGATGGCATGGTCCACCTGCCGCAGCGCCGGGCCGATGTGGAGCAGCAGCGTCTCGCCGGCCTCGGTGATCGACACGCGCTTGCCGGCGCGGTCGAACAGCGGCTGGCCCACTTCCTCTTCCAGCTGCCGGATCTGGTGCGACAGCGTCGACTGCGTGACGTGCATGCGCTCGGCCGCGCGCGTGAAATTGAGCGTCTCGGCGAGCGCCTCGAAGTAGCGCAGGTGTCGGAGTTCCACGGCATTCCACCATCAGTGCGGGACATGCGCCGCATTCTACATAGATGCCATCGATCATTTGGATCGATATTCATCATTTCCATCTGTGACGCGCCGCCCATAGACTGCCCATACACGACACGAGGCCCGGCCACGCGCCCGGCCCATTCCAGCTACGGAGACAGCGCAACCATGAAGATCGGCAAGGAAACCATCCCGCAGACCGGCATCAGCACGTCCAACACCGAGACCATCGTGGTGCGCGGCGCGGACCTGTGCCAGGACCTGATCGGCAAGCTCAGCTTCACCGAATACTTCTACTTCCTCGTCACCGGCCGCCGGCCCGGCGCGGCCGCGCTCAAGGTGGTCGACGCCACGCTGGTGGCCATCGCCGAGCACGGCCTGGTGCCGAGCGTGCAGGCCAGCCGCATGACGCTGGCGGCCGCGCCCGACGCGCTGCAGGGCGCGGTGGCGGCGGGCATCCTCGGTTGCGGCTCGGTCATCCTCGGCGCGTCCGAGAGCGCCGGCTACCTGCTCGAGGAAGTGCGCGCGCGCATCGCCGGCGGGGAGGCGAAGGCGCAGGCCGCCGCCGCGGTGGTGTCGGCCTGGCGCGAGGCGCGCCGCGCGATTCCCGGCTACGGCCATCCGCTGCACAAGGCGCGCGATCCGCGCGTGGCGGCGCTGTTCGCGGTGGCGCGCGAGGCCGGCGCGGACCTGACCTACATCGACATCGCCGAGGCGGTCGAGGCGGCGATCCCGGGCATCGTCGGCAAGGACCTGAGCCTCAACGTCTCGGCGGCGATTCCCGCCGTGCTGCTCGGCGTGGGCTTCCCGCTCAACGCGCTCAAGGGCGTGCCGATCCTGGCGCGCACCGGCGGGCTGATCGCCCATCTCAGCGAGGAGCTGCGCCAGTCGATCGGCTTCGCGCTGTCGTACCAGGCCACGCGCGAGGTGGTCTACACGGGCGCCACGCCGGCGGGTTTCGATCCGCGCGCGTGAACGCGCACATGCAGCGGCACATCAGCGTGAGCAAGGAGCATCCATGATCAAGGTTCTGCAGGGCGTGAAAGTCCTGGAGCAAGGCACGTTCATCACCGGGCCCGCCGCCGGCATGCTGCTGGGCGACCTCGGCGCCGACGTCATCAAGCTGGAGCAGCCGGACACGGGCGACCCGTTCCGCGCGTTCAAGGGCGGCCTGTACAGCCCGCATTTCCAGACCTACAACCGCAACAAGCGCAGCATCACGCTCAACACCAAGAACGCCGAGGACCTGGCGGTGTTCGACGACCTCGTGCGCGAGGCCGACGTCTACATCCAGAACTTCCGCCCCGGCGCGGCCGAGCGCCTGGGCGCCGGCGAGGAACGGCTGCGCGCGCTCAACCCGCGCCTAATCTACTGCGCCATCAGCGGCTTCGGCGCGACCGGCCCGGCCGCCGCGCGCCCGAGCTACGACACCGTGGCGCAGGCGGCCAGCGGCTTCCTCAACCTGCTCATCAACCCGGAGAACCCGCGCGTGGTCGGCCCCGCCATCGCCGACGCGATGACCGGCTTCTACGCCGCCTACGGCATCCTCGGCGCGCTGCACGAGCGCAACCGCACCGGCGTTGGCCGCAAGGTCGAGGTGTCGATGCTGGAGGCGATGAGCCACTTCAACCTCGACGCCTTCACGCACTACTATGCGGCGGGCGAGGTGATGGGGCCGTACAGCCGGCCCAGCGTGTCGCAGTCCTACGTGCTGGCATGCGCGGACGGCAAATGGATCGCGCTGCATATGTCCTCGCCCGAGAAATTCTGGCAGGGGCTGGCCAACGCGATCGAGCGGCCCGCGCTGTTTACCGACGCGCGCTTCGCCACGCGCGAGCAGCGCATCGCCAACCAGCAGGCGCTGATCGACCTGCTCGGCGAGTTGTTCCGCCAGCGCACGCGCGCGCAATGGTGCGAGCGGCTGCAGGCCGAGGACGTGCCGCACGCGCCGATGTACGACACCAGCGAGGCGCTGGAAGACCCGCAGGCCAGGCACCTGCAATTGCTGGTCACGGGCACCCATCCCACGCTGGGCGAGTTCAGGACCGTGCGCAGCCCGGTGTCGTTCGACGGCGAGCGCGCGCTCGACGTCATGGCGCCGCCGCTGCTGGGCGAGCACAACGAGGAAGTGCGCGCCGCGCTGGCGCGAACGCGCGGCGCGGCGCAGACCGGTTCCAGGTAAGCCGAAAAAAACAGGAGGAGACATGAAAAAGACCATGATGGCCGCGATGCTGGCCATGAGCTGCGCCGCCGGCTTCATGCTGGTGCAAGCGCCGGCACAAGCACAGGCGCAGGACTATCCGTCGCGGCCGGTGCGGCTGGTGGTGCCGTTCGGCGGCGGCACCTCGACCGACATCACCGCGCGCATCCTCGGCGAGGCGATGGCGAAGAAGCTCGGCCAGCCCTTCGTGGTGGAGAACAAGGCCGGCGCCGGCGGCGCCATCGGCACCGACTACGTGGCCAAGTCCAGAGGCGACGGCTACACGCTGACCTTCGGCACGGTCGGCACGCTGGCCATCAACAAGGCGCTCTACCGCAACCTGCCGTACGACCCGGGCAAGGACTTCGCGTACCTGGCCATGCCCGGCTACACGCCCACGCTGCTGGTGGTGCGCGCCGACGCGCCGTACAAGACGCTGGCCGAGCTGGTGGCCTACGCGCGCGCCAATCCGGACAAGCTGTCGTTCGGCTCGGCCGGCAGCGGCACCTCGGGCCATCTCGCCGGCGAGCTGCTCAAGTCGATGGCCGGCATCAGCATGACGCACGTGCCGTTCAAGGAAGGCGGGCAGGCGCTGACCGCAGTGCTGGGCGGACAGGTCGACTTCATGTTCTACCACCCGGTCGCGGTGCTGCCTTACCTCAAGGCCCACAAGCTGCGCGCGCTGGCGGTCAGCAGCCAGCAGCGCTCGGTGAGCGCGCCCGAGGTGCCGACCGTGGCGGAATCGGGCTACCCCGGCTTCGACCTGACCGCGTGGTTCATGCTCGCCGGCCCGGCCGGGCTGGACGACGAGGTGCGCAGGCGGCTGGCCGGCGCGATGCAGGCGGTGATGCAGGAGCCGGGCGTGCAGAAGAAGCTGGCGGAGCAGGGGCTGGAGATCGCCAGGCTCGACACCGCGCAGCTGCCGCGCTTCGTCAACGGCGAGATCCAGAAATGGACCGCGGTGGTGAAGCGCTCCAACGCGCAGGTCGACTAGCCGGCCGGGCAATCGGTGGCGGCGCCATTTGCGCCGGATTGGGGAAACTCTTTTGCGCGCCGGCGCATTCCCGGCCAGCGCGGATTGGGGGATGATCGGGGTTTTGCCTAACCGACAGGAGCCATCATGACCGAATCCCGCAAGCCGCCCGTGGCGGTGGTCGCCACCATCGTGCCGGAGCCGGCCCACCTGCAACTGGTCGAAGCGGCGCTGCGCGAAGCCGTCGCGCAGGTGCGGCTGGAGCCCGGCTGCGAATACTACGAGCTGCACCGCGACCTCGACGACGCCGGCCGCTTCGTGATGCTGGAGCGCTGGCGCGACGAGGACGCGCTCGCGCAGCACGGCCGCGGCGCGGCCCTCGCCGCGCTGGGCAAGGTGCTCCAGGGCCGCGCCAGCCTGCACATCGTCAAGCTCGCGGCGGTCGCCTGACCGGCCCCGGCAGCGCCGCCCGCCACGGCGGGCCGGCGCGCTTGCTATCATTGCCCGATGTCGAGCGAAACCGTCATCCCCCACACCGAGTACGAGATCACCGCGATCCGCGCGCAGGGCGCGGGCGGGCAGAACATCAACAAGGTCTCCAACGCGGTCCACCTGCGCTTCGACGTGCGCGCGTCGGCGTCGCTGGACGAGGACCACAAGGCGCGCCTGCTGCAATTGCACGACCACCGCATCACGCGCGACGGCGTGGTGGTGATCAAGGCGCAGCAGCACCGCAGCCTGGAGATGAACCGCGAGGAAGCCGTGCGGCGCCTGCACGAACTGGTGCGCAGCGTGGCCACGCCGCCGCGCGCGCGGCGCCCCACGCGGCCCACCTTCGGCTCGCGCATGCGGCGGCTCGAAGGCAAGAGCCAGCGCAGCCAGGTCAAGGCCATGCGCGGCAAGGTGCTCGACTGAGCCCGTGGCGCGCTGCCTGCGCACCCTCTGTGCGCCACCTGCGCCGCATGCGCATGCCGCTTGCGGGCATGCATATCCATATCGGCTTTCCTTCGTTCCGTTTTGCGCCACGGCGCGTAAGCTGGACTGACGTTTCGTGCCGGCGCCGCCGGCCGCGACGCCCTGGGTGTCCGCATCGCCTCGATTGCCGTACAGCCCGCCACCGTTCCACGATGACGCAATGGCAATCTACCTGGACGACCTCCAGCGCGCGGACATCGCGCGCGCCAGCCGCGCCTGGCTCTGGCGCACCGAACTGCCCACCTGGCTGCTGATCGCGGCGGTCTACGCGCTGTGGTTCGGCGCGGCGCTCAACGCGGCCCGCCTGGGCCTGCCGCTCGCGCTGGCGCTGCTGGTACTCGCCTCCACCTGGTACATGTCGCTGCAGCACGAGCTGCTGCACGGCCATCCCACGCGCCTGCCGTGGCTCAACGCGCTGTTCGGCATGGCGCCGCTGGCGGTGTGGTTTCCTTACGGGCTCTATCGCCGCGAGCACCTGCGGCATCACGCGCACGACGACCTGACCCATCCCGGCGCCGATCCGGAGAGCTACTTCCTGCTGCCGGGCGACTGGCAGGCCGCCGGCCCCCTGCGGCGCACGCTGCTGCGCTGGCGCAACACGATGGCGGGGCGCGTGCTGCTGGGCCCGGCCTTCGCCATCGCGCGCAGCGCGGCCGACGCCGCGCGCCGGTTGCGCGCCGGCGACCTGCGCGACCTGCCGATGTGGACCGCGCACCTGCTCGCGCTGGCCGCGCTGCTGCTGTGGCTCGACCGCGCGTGCGGCATCGCGCCGTGGCTGATGCTGGCGGGCGTGGCCTATCCCGCGCTGGCGCTGTCGTCGGTGCGCTCGTTCCAGGAGCACCGCCCGCACGCGCTGCCGGCGCGGCGCAGCGTGCTCAACGAGGCAGCGTGGCCGTGGCGGCTGCTGTTTCTCAACAACAACTTCCACCTGGTCCACCACGACTTGCCGGCGCTGCCGTGGTTTGCCCTCGGGCGCGTCTATCGCGCGCGCGCGGCGGGCTACCGGCGGCGCAGCGGCGGCTTCGTGGTGAACGGGTACGGCGAATGGCTGGCGCGCTTCGCGCTGCGGCCCGCCGTGCCAGTGGTGCATCCGCTGTTCCGCGGCGCCGTGGCCACGCCGGCCACGACGGCCACACCCGCCACGGCAGACCGGCGGGCCGGCAACGACGCGCGCGCGCGCCTGACCGGGTGAGCGCGCATGGATGACCGCCGGCACTGGGTGGCCGCGCTGCCCATGTACAACGTATCGCCCGCGCTGCGCGAAGACTGGCTGGCCCTGATCGCGCGCGTGGTGGCGGTGCTCGCGCGCGGGCGCGATCCGCTGTTCCTGCGCGCCGTCGAGCCCGGCGCCACGCATGCGCAACTGCACGAATTCTGGCGCCGCCCCGACCTGCTGCTGTCGCAGACCTGCGGCTACCCGCTGGTGCAGGGCCTGCAGCGCCACGTGCGCGTGATCGGCACGCCGCTGTTCGACGCGCCGGGCTGCGACGGCGAGCGCTATCGCAGCGCGATCGTGGCGCGCGCCGACGGCCCCGACAGCCTGGCCGATTGCCGCGGGCTGCGCGTGGCGTACAACGACGAGGCCTCGCACAGCGGCATGAACGCGCTGCGCCACGCGGTGGCGCCGCTGGCGCGCGGCGGGCGCTTCTTCGCCGCGGCGCTGTGCACCGGCTCGCACCTGGCCTCGCTCGACGCCGTGGCGCGCGGCGACGCCGACGTGGCGGCCATCGACTGCGTCACGCTGGCCTTCGCGCGCGACCACCTGCCCGGACGGCTGGCGGCGCTGCGCCAGATCGCCGGCACCGCGTCGGCGCCCGGCCTGCCGCTGGTGTGCTCGCGCCATGCCAGTCCGGCGCAGAGCGCGCGCGTGGGCGACGTGCTGGCGCGCGTGATCGAGGCCGAGCCCGCGCTGGCGCGGCGGCTGCGGCTGCGCGGCATCGCCCGCACCGGCCTCGCGCACTACGCGCCGGTGACGCACATGGCGCGCGCCGCGGTGGCCGCCGGCTACGCGCGGCTGGCCTGAGCGCCGGCGCCCGCCGCGTTCAGTGCGGCTGCGCCTGCCGCGGCTTGCGCTTGCGCGCCGCGGCCGGGGCTGGCGATGGCGCTGGCGCTGGCGCTGCTGCCTGCGCCTGCGCGCGCCCGCCTTGCTGCGCGGCGGCGCCGCGCAGCAGCCAGCACACCAGTTGCCGCGATTGCTCGATGCGCCGGCGGCGGCCCGCCGCGTCGGCTTCGAGATAATCGGTCGACAGGTGGAACAGGTAGGACACCACGTAGCCCGAGAGATCGTCGAGCGCCGCGCGCGGCAGGCCCGGGCACAGCCCCAGCCGCTCGATGTCCTCCGCCATCTCGGCGGCGATGTCGGCCAGCAGCTGGCGCACCGCGTCGCGCAGCGCCGGCTGCGGCCCGGTGCTGCCGCACACGCCGACGAAAAAGGCGTCCCGGTGCGCCTCGGCGTAGGCGAAGAACGCCGCGCACGCGCGCGTGGCCACCTCGTCCGGGTTGTCGCGCGCGGCCGCCCAGCGCACCGCGCGCAGCATCGGGCGCAGCTCGGCGCCGACCTCGGCCACGGCGGTCAGCGCGAGGTCCTCCATGTCGCGGAAATGGCGGTAGAAGGTGTTGGGGTTGAGCCCCGCCTCGCGCGCGAGCTCGCGCAGGCCCAGGCCGGCGAAGCTGCGCCGCGCGGCGGCCAGGCGCAGCGCGGCGTCGATCAGTTTGCGTTTGCCGGCGGCAACGTCGTCCATTGGTTTCCGTCTGTCTGAATTGTCTGGCCGGATAAGCCGCTTCGTGCGCACCCGCCGTGAAATGCCGGTTTGGAATTGACACTCGGTCTACGTTCGTCTACTTTGCTGCAAAAGTAGACATTTGTCTACGCCTACAAGAACAACCAACGCGAGACAACCCCGGCGCCTTGCACGCCGATTTCGAACGGTGACCCGAACATGCAGCCAGTCTCCAACCCGGCATCCACCGCCGACGCCGCCTCCGCCGCGCCGGCCGCGCGCCAGCCCGAACCCATCCCGCAGGCGCCCGGCTGGCCCGTGGTTGGCAACCTGCTGCAGGTCACGCCCGGCATGGTCGCACAGCACCTGCTGGCGCGCAGCCGCGAGTTCGACGGCATCTTCGAGCTGAACTTCGCCGGCCGGCGCGTGGCCTTCGTCAGCGATGCCGGGCTGGTGGCCGAGCTGGCCGACGGGCGCCGTTTCCGCAAGCTGATCGGCCCGCCGCTGTCCTACCTGCGCGACGTCGGCGGCGACGGCCTGTTTACCGCCGACCACGGCGAGGAGAACTGGGGCCGCGCGCACCGCATCCTGATGCCCGCGTTCAGCCAGCGCGCCATGAAGGGCTACTTCGACGTGATGCTGCGCGTGGCCAACCGGCTGGTCGGCAAGTGGGAGCGCCAGGGGCCCGACGCCGACATCGCGGTGGCCGACGACATGACGCGCCTCACGCTCGACACCATCGCGCTGTCGGGCTTCGGCTACGACTTCGACTCGTTCGCCAGCGCGCAGCTGCATCCGTTCATCGGCGCGATGGTCGGCGCGCTCGAGGAAGCGATGGGCAAGCTCACGCGCCTGGCCATCAAGGACAGGTTCATGCACGCGGCGCACCGCAAGTTCGCCGCCGACGTCGGCTTCATGCGCGAGCTGGTCGACGACGTGGTCAGGCAGCGCCGCGCGGCGGCCGCGCGCGGCCAGGCGCCCGAGCCCGACCTGCTCAACCTGATGCTCGACGCGCGCGACCCCGACAGCGGCGAGCGCCTGGACGACGTGAACATCCGCAACCAGGTCATCACCTTCCTGATCGCCGGGCACGAGACCACCAGCGGCATGCTGACCTTCGCGCTGTACGAGCTGATGCGCCATCCGGGCGTGCTGGCGCAGGCCTACGCCGAGGTGGACGCCGTGCTGCCCGGCGACGCGCCGCCGGCCTACGCCGACCTCGCGCGCCTGCAGGTGATCGACCGCGTGCTCAAGGAAACGCTGCGGCTGTGGCCGACCGCGCCGGGCTTCTCGGTGGCGCCGTTCGAGGACACGCTGCTGGGCGGGCGCTACCTTATCCGGAAGGACCGCCGCCTGTCGGTGGTGCTCACCGGGCTGCACCGCGACCCCAAGGTGTGGGCCGACCCCGAGCGCTTCGACATCGACCGCTTCCTGCCCGAGAACGAGGCGCGCATCCATCCGCATGCCTACAAGCCGTTCGGCAACGGCGAGCGCGCCTGCATCGGCCGGCAGTTCGCGCTGACCGAGGCCAAGCTGGCGCTGGCGCTGATGCTGCGCAATTTCCAGTTCAGCGATCCGCACGACTACCAGTTCCGCATCAAGGAAACGCTCACGCTCAAGCCCGACGGCTTCACGCTGCGCGCGCGCCGGCGCCGCCCGCACGAGCGCATCGCCGCGGCGCAGGCCGGCGCGGCCGCGGCGCAGCCCGCGCGCCCGGCGGTGCGCGGCGGCGGCCTGCCGCTGGCGGTGCTGTGCGGCTCCAGCCTGGGCACCGCGCGCGAGCTCGCCGAGCAGATCCACGCGGGCGCGCTGCAGGCCGGCTTCGCCGCCACGCTGCGCGATCTCGACGCCGCCGTGGACACGCTGCCGACCGATGGGCTGGCGGTGATCGTGGCGGCCACCTACAACGGCCGCGCGCCCGATTCGGCGCGCCGCTTCGAGGCCATGCTCGACGCGCAGGCGCAGGTGCCTGCCGGCTACCGCGCGCCCGGCCTGCGCTTCGCCGTGCTCGGCTGCGGCAACTCGCAATGGGCCACCTACCAGGCGTTTCCCAAGCGCGTGCAGGCGTTCTTCGACGCGGCCGGCGCCACCCCGCTGCTGGCGCGCGGCGAGGCCGACGGCAACGGCGACTTCGACCACGCCGCCGGGCAATGGCTGGCCGCGCTGTGGCAGGCGCTGCAAGCGCTGCGCGAGGCGCAGGGCGCCGGGCCGGAGGCGCCCGCCGCCGCGGCCGGCGCGATCGCGGTGCGGCTGCGCGGCATCGCCGCCATCCGCGCCGGCACGCTGCCGCCGTCCACGCAGGCGTTCACGGTGCTGGCCAACACCGAGCTGGTCAGCGATCCCGCCGGCCTGTGGGACTTCGCGCGCGAGGCGCCGCGCACCTCCACGCGCGACATCCGCCTGCGCCTGCCCGAAGGCGTGCGCTACGCCACCGGCGACCACCTCGCGGTGTACCCGCAGAACCAGCCGGCCGTGGTGGACGACCTGTGCGCGCGACTCGACCTCGATCCCGACGCGATGGCGACGCTGTCGGCCGCGCACGCCGGCGCCGCGCGCGGCCTGCCGCTGGAAGAGGCGCTGCCGGTACGCGAGCTGCTCACGCACTTCATCGAGCTGCAGGACGTGGTGTCGCGCCAGACCCTGCGCACGCTGCTGCAATACACGCGCTGCCCGCGCACGCGCGCCGCGCTGGAGCAGCTCGGCTCGGACGATCCCGCCGCCGGCTACGCCGCGCGGGTGGCGGCGCCGCGCCTCGCGCTGGCCGACGTGCTGGCGCGCCATCCCGCCATCGAGCTGACGCTGGCCGGCCTGCTGGCCTGCACCGTGGCGATGCGCCCGCGCCTCTATTCGATCGCCTCGTCGCCGGCGGTGTCGCCGGACGTGGCGGCGATCACGGTCGGCACGGTGTGGGCGCCCGCGCTGTCCGGGCGCGGCATGTTCCGCGGCGTGGCCTCGACCTGGCTGCAGGGACTGGCGCCCGGTGCGGTGGTGGCCGCCGGCATCCGCACGCCGAACCCGCCGTTCGCGCCCGACGCCGATCCCGCCCGGCCGATGATCCTGGTCGGCCCCGGCACCGGCATCGCGCCGTTCCGCGGCTTTCTGGAGGAGCGCGCGGCGCAGCGGGCCGCCGGCATGCGCGTCGTCGCCAGCCAGCTTTATTACGGCTGCCGCCATCCCGCGCACGACTGGCTGTACCGCGACGACATCGCGCGCTGGCAGGACGCGGGCGTGGTGCAGGCGCACGCCGCGTACTCGACCACCGGCGCGCCGGACCAGCGCTTCGTGCAGCACCTGCTGTGGCGCGACCGCGCCGCGGTGTGGGCGCTGCTGCGCGACGGCGCCACCCTCTACGTGTGCGGCGACGGGCGGCAGATGGCGCCCGCGGTGCGCCGCACGCTGATCGAGATCGCCGCGCAGCAGGGCGGCATGCCCGAGGCGGCGGCGTCCGACTGGCTGGCCGGCATGGTCGCGCAGGGCCGCTACCGGCAGGACGTGTTCAACTGACTGACTGATTGTTCGCGGCCCGCCGCCGCCCGCCGCCCGCCCCATCCACATGGCAGGATTCCACGGATCATTGTCAGCCGGCGCGGCGGCGCTTTCCTTACGCTCGGTGTCATCCCCAACGCCCGTCCTTACCGGAGCGCCCCCGATGGCACGTCCCGCGATCCCGCAAGCCCGCCTGCTGGCGGTCTGCCAGGCTCTCTTCACCTCGGCCCTGTCGGTCGACCTCACGCTGACCGGGCTGGTCGGCTACACGCTGGCGCCGGACAAGGCGCTGGCCACGCTGCCGTTCGCGCTGATCACGGTGGCGTCCGCCGTCACCGCCATCGCGGCGGCGTTCCTGATCGAGCGCCTCGGCCGCCGCGCCGCGTTCTGCCTGGGCGGGCTGGCCTGCTGCGCGGGCGGGCTGGTGTCGGTGTGGGCCATCGCGCACCATGATTTCGCCGCGTTCTGCGTGGGCACCGCGCTGGTCGGCGTGTTCCAGGCCTTCGCGCGCTTCTACCGGCTGGCCGCCGCCGATGCCGCGCCGGCCGCCGACAAGCCGCGCGCGATTTCCACGGTGCTGACCGGCGGCGTGGTGGCCGCGGTGTGCGGCCCGGCCATCGCCGCGTGGAGCAGCGACCTGCTGGTGGCGCAGCCGTTCGCCGGCTCCTACGCGGTGGTGGCGGTGTTCGGGCTGGCCACCGTCCTGCTGCTGGCGTTCGGCTACCGCGACGCGCCCGCCCACGCCGCGGCGCGGGAGCATGGCGCCGCGCTGCCCGCGCGCCCGCTCGCGCAGATCGCGCGCCAGCCGGTGTTCCTGGCCGCGTTCGCCAACAACGGCATCGGCAACGCGGTGATGATGTTCGTCATGACCGCCACGCCGATCGCCGCGGTGGCGTGCGGCCACACCATCGGCCAGGGCGCGCAGATCATCGAGTGGCACCTGGTCGGCATGTACGCGCCGTCGTTCTTCTCGGGCTGGCTGTTGCAGCGCTTTGGCCGCGGGCCGATGCTGATGTGCGGCATCGCGCTCGCCGCAGTGGGTTCGCTGGTGGCGCTGGCGTCCACCGCGGTGCCGGCGTTCTACGTGGCGCTGCTGTGCCTGGGCGTGGGCTGGAATTTCATGTTCGTCGGCGGCACCACCTTGCTGGCGGAAAGCTACCGCCCGGCCGAGCGCGCGCGCACCCAGGCGCTGGCCGAGTTCGCCGCCGCGGCGCTGACCGCGCTGGCCACGCTGGCGGCCGGGCAGGTGCTGTACCGCTACGGCTGGCAGGCGGTCAACCTCGCCGTGCTGCCGGCGCTGGCGGTGGCGCTGCTGGTCACGCTCGGATGGCAGCGCGGCGTGGCGCGCCGCGCGGTGCTGGCCGGATGACGGCGCGCGCCGGTATGATCGGCGGGCCGTCCCTCTCCACAGGTTTCCCACACACGCCATGCCAGCCAGCCTTCCCCTGCCGGACGATCCGCCGCGCATCGTCGTGATCGTCGCGCCGGACCCGGCGCAGGAACTCGACGTGACCGGGCCCAGCGCCGTGTTCGGCCGCGCCAACCGCCTCGAAGGCCGCACCGCGCCGGCCTACGACATCCGCGTCGCCAGCGCGCGCGACGACGCCGTGGTGCGCACCGAGAGCGGCCTCCGGCTGCTGGCCGACGCGCCGTACCACCGCATCGGCGAGATGCTGCCCGGCCCGATCGACACCCTGCTGATCGCCGGCGGCGCGGGCCACCGCGCGGCGGCCGAGGACGCCCGCCTGGTCGACTGGATCCGCGCGCAGGCGCCGCGCGTGCGCCGGCTGGGCGCGGTGTGCACCGGCGCCTTCGTGCTGGCGCGCACGGGCCTGCTCGACGCGCGCCGCGCCACCACGCACTGGCGCCACGCCGCGCGGCTGGCCGCGCAGCATCCGCAGGTGGAGGTCGACCCCGACCCGATCTGGATCCGCGCCGGCGAGCTCTACACCTCGGCCGGCGTCACCGCCGGCATGGACCTGGCGCTGTCGCTGGTGCAGGAAGACCTCGGCCACGCCGCCTCGCTGGCGGTGGCGCGCGAGCTGGTGCTGTTCCTGCAGCGCCCCGGCAACCAGGCGCAGTTCTCCACGCTGCTGCAGGCGCAGAGCGCGCAGAACCCGGAGCTGCGGGAATTGCAGGGATGGATGGCGCAGCACCTGGCGCGCGACCTGTCGGTGCCGGTGCTGGCCGAGCGCGTGGCCATGAGCCCGCGCAACTTCGCGCGCGTGTTCGCGCGCCAGGTCGGCGAGACGCCCGCGCGCTACGTGGAGCGCCTGCGCGTGGAAGCGGCGCGGCGCCTGCTGGAGAAGGATGGCCGCCGCCTGGAAGGCATCGCCCGCGCCACCGGCTTCACCAACGCCGACGTGATGCGGCAAGCGTTCCAGCGGCACATGCAGACCACGCCCGAGCGCTACCGGGCGGCATTCCGCGCCTGAACGGGCAAGCCCACGGCAGCGGGAGCGGGAGCGGAAACCCGCTCAGCCCTGCCCCTGCAGCGCGGCGATGCGCTGCTCGATCGGCGGGTGGCTGGAGAACAGCGACAGCCACGACCTGCCGCCGGCGATGCCCATCGCCTGCATGTTCTGCGGCAGGCCGTCGGGCTCCAGGCCGCCGAGGCGGCGCAGCGCGGCGACCATCGGCGAGGGCGTGCCCATCAGCCTGGCCGCGCCGGCGTCGGCGCGGAACTCGCGGTGGCGCGAGAAGGCGGCCACGATGATGCTGGCCAGGATGCCGAACACGATCTCGCACACCACCACGGTGATCATGTAGCCGATGCCGGGGCCGCTCGACTCTTCGTCGTTCTTGCGCAGCATCGAGTCCACGAAGTAGCCGACCACGCGCGCGAGGAAGATCACGAAGGTGTTGACCACGCCCTGGATCAGCGTGAGCGTGACCATGTCGCCGTTGGCGATGTGGGCCACCTCGTGCGCCAGCACGGCTTCCACCTCGTCGTGCGACATGCTTTGCAGCAGGCCGGTGGAGACCGCCACCAGCGAGCTGTTCTTGCTGGCGCCGGTGGCGAAGGCGTTGGGCTCGCCTTCGTAGATGGCGACCTCGGGCATCGGCAGGCCGGCGCGCTGGGTCAGTTTCTGCACGGTCTGCACCAGCCACAGTTCGGTGCTGTTGCCCGGGTGCGTGATGACCTGGGCGCCGGTGGACCACTTGGCGATCATCCTGGACATCAGCAGCGAGATGAAGGAGCCGCCGAAACCCATCAGCGCGGCGAACGCCAGCAGCATGCCGAGGTTGAGCCCGTTGGCGGTGAGGAAGCGGTTCACGCCGAGCAGGCTGGCGGTGAAGCTGAGCACGAGCATGACGGCGAGGTTGGTCGCCAGGAAGAGCAGGACGCGTTTCATTTCTTGTCTGTGAGGAAGGTCAGTCTGGTCAAGGGAACAACGGCAAAGCGGCGCTGGCACCTTGCGCGCGCGTGCGCGCCGCGCGGACTGCGCGCACGCGGCGCCGCGGACGGCGCACGGGTGCCGGCGGCAAGGTGCGGGAAGCGAGGTGCGCGCCGGGCCGGCGCGCGGGGAATCAGGCGCTGGGAGGGCGCTGCTGGAGGGGGAGGTCGGGATCGGGCAGCAGGCCCGCGCGGTGCGCGGGCGCGCTGCCGCGCGCGAGGCTGGCGGCGAAACGCGGCGGCGCGGCGGGCAGCAGGGATTCGGCGAGGTCGGCGCCGCCCTGGGCCGGGTCCTTCGCGTCGCCGGTGTCCTGGCCGGCGGGATCGGCGGCGGCGTCGGCATCGGCATCGAATGCCGAAAGCATCGCGGCAGCCTGGGCGGCGCCTTCGCCGCCGCGTTCATCGGCCGCGGCGGCGAACGCCTGTTCGTGCGGCGCGCCGATGTTGCCGCCCGCGCACGTGGCCGCGCCTGCCCAGCTCTGGAAGGGCATGACGGCGAGCATCAGGAGCAGCAGCAACAGGCGGATGGGGCGCACGAAGGATGACGTCGGGTTCGGGTTCGCGGGATCGAAGGGTTCGACACGAAACCGTGCCGGGAATTCTACAGGATGCCGCAATACGCATGCGGCCGCGCGCCGGGGTGGGGCGGGCGTCACCCGGCCGGGCTCATCCGGTGATGCGCCGCGCCGCGCGCGTGCCCCACCACGCGGCTTCCTCGAACACGGACAGGCCGGACAGGTCGGCATGCGCGAACAGGATGCGCCCGTCGGCGTCGCGCAGCGCGGCGGCGCCGGCATTGGCGAGGAAGCCGGGGCGCGGCGAAGCCATCGCGTGGCCGCGCACGGTGATCTCCGCCGCGTCGGCATGGCGCCAGAACGCGCGTCCGTAGGCGGCGCGCAGGTCGGTGGTGGCGTAGTCCATCAGTTCGGCCGGGGTGGCGGCGGCGAGCCAGCGGCGCGTGTCGGCCGGCGCGCGCGGCGCGGTGCCCGCCGCCATGTCCGGCGCCGCGGCGGCATCGAGCGGGCAGTAGGCGGTAAATACCGTGTCGGCCGGCATGGCCTGCCGGATCAGCTGGTGCGTGCTGACCACGTAGCCGAGGCCGCGCCCGCCGTGCACCACGTTGTCCCACGCCAGCGGCACGCCGGGCCGCTCGTCCGGGAAGCCGCGCAGGCGGAAGCTGGACACCAGCCACGGCGCGCTCGGCGGCAGGTGCCGCGCCGGGTCGAAGCCGAACGCGGCGAGCGGCGCCACGTGGGCGGCCACGTGCAGCGGCATGGCGCAGATCACGCGGCGCGCGCGGATGCGGAACAGGCGCGGCGCGCCGGCGGCCGTGCCGCCGGGCCATTGCGCGCACAGCACGCGGACCTCGCGGCCGTGCTCGCGCACCTGCACGGCCATGCCGGGCTGGCGCCACGGCCGCGTGCCGGTCTTGCCGGTCGGTGTGCCGCCGGCGCGGCGCGCGTCGATGCGCGCGGCCAGCCGCGCGACCAGCGTGTGCAGGCCGTCGGGCCACGTCAGCACCGCGCCGTCGGCGGCGTTGGCCGCGTGGCCGGCGCGGCTGGCGAAGTAATACACGCCGGCCCAGGCCGAGATCGCGTCGTGGCCGGTGCCGTAGTCGTCGCGGCAGCAGTAGTCGACATAGGCGTGCAGCGTGGGCGAGGTGAAGCCCTCGGCGGCCATCCACTGGCGCATGCTCTGCCGGTCCAGCGCGGTCCAGGCCGGGTCCTGCGACGCCAGCGCCAGCGGAATCGCGAACGCCTTGCGGCCGTCGCCGCCGCGCGCGTCCTTGAGCTGCTCCATGCGCGCGAGGAAACGCGCGTGCTGGGCCGCTTCCGCGCCGGCCACCGCCTCGCTGGGCAGCAGGCCGTCGTGCCACCTGCCGTCGAACAGCAGGCGCTCGTCGGGCGCGTGCACCAGCGCGCGCTCGTCGAACTCGGGCCGCGCGCCGAACGGGTCGCGCGCGATCACGCCGGTGTCGGCCAGCATCTCGCGGATGTGGGCGGATTCGAGCGAGGGCAGCGGCAGGTAGTGCGCGCCGCGCGGAAAGCCGAGTTCGCCGAAGCGGCCCGCCGCCGCGTTGCCGCCGAACTCGGGGCCTTCGACCAGCAGGAAGTCGCGCAGGCCGGCGCGCGCCAGTTGCCACGCCGCGCTGAGGCCGGCCACGCCGCCGCCGAGGATGGCGACCTCGGTCACGATTTCGTCCTGCGGCGCCGGCCACGACGCGGCGTCGCGCAGCGCGTGGCCCTCGGCCATGCCCGGGCGCAGCACCGCGGGCCACGGCTCGCGCAGGCCGACGCCGGCCAGGAAGCGGCGCGCCTCGTCGCCGAGCCGGTCGCAGCCGGCCAGCAGGCCGGTGCCCGCCGTACCCGCCGCCGCGATCAGGAAGCGGCGGCGGTCCATGCCGGCTCCGTGCCCGTGTT
Organism: Cupriavidus sp. FW216-B1; assembly: GCF_058789195.1. Classification (NCBI taxonomy): domain Bacteria; kingdom Pseudomonadati; phylum Pseudomonadota; class Betaproteobacteria; order Burkholderiales; family Burkholderiaceae; genus Cupriavidus; species Cupriavidus sp. FW216-B1. The sequence goes on from NZ_JBYTEL010000009.1 coordinate 169,247, forward strand.
CCTGCCGGTCGATGCCGCGGCGCTAGCGAATGACATTGCGCCAGTCCTGCTCGAAGTCATGCACCAGCGTCTGCTCGTTGAGCCGGTTCGCGCGCGCCTCGCGCGGCGCCATGTCGGCCGGGAAGCGGAACATCAGCGCGGTGCTGTCGGCGTCGAGGAATTTCATCGGCACGTCATAGTGCGTGGGCGGCGTGTAGTCGGCGCGCTTGCCGGCCAGGATGAAGCCCCATTCGCCGAACGACGGCACGTAGGCGTGATAGGGCCAGGTATGCAGGCCGGCCTCGCGCAGCGTGGCGTCGATGTCCCAGAACGAGCGCGGCGCGAAGTACGGCGAGGTGGACTGCACCACCGCATAGCCCTTCTCGGCCAGATGGTGCGCGAGCAGCTTGTACATCGGCACCGAGTACAGCTTGCCGAGGCCGAAGTTGGACGGGTCGGGCAGGTCGACCACGATGGCGTCGAACATGTCGTCGTGCTGCTCCAGCCATTGCGCGGCGTCGGCGTTGACCACGCGCACGCGCGCGTCGGTGAGCGAGCCCCGGTTCAGCGCCACCAGCGGCGCGCTGCGCGAGAACAGCGTGGTCATGGCGGGGTCGAGGTCCACCAGCGTGACGTGCTCGATGTTGCGGTGCTTGAGGATCTCGCGCGCGGCCAGGCCGTCGCCGCCGCCGATCACCAGCACGCGGCGCGCCCACGGGAGCGCCTGCAGCAGCGGGTGCACCAGCGCCTCGTGGTAGCGGTGCTCGTCGCGCGAGGAGAACTGCAGGTTGCCGTTGATGTACAGGCGCAGGTCGTCCTTCCAGCGCGTGATCACCAGCCGCTGGTACGGCGTGCTTTGGCTGTGGATGATCTCGTCGCCGAACATGCCGCGCTCGGCCCAGTGCGTGAGTTGCCCCGAGCCGAGGAAGCCGCCGGCCAACAGCGCGAGCACCAGCGAGGCGCGCAGCAGGCGCGGCACCACCGCCTTGAGCTCGGCGCGGAAGATGTGGATCGTGACCAGCGCCACGCCGGCGTTGAGCATGCCGAACAGGAAGCCCGTGCGCGACAGCCCCAGGCGCGGCGCCAGCACCAGCGGGAACACCAGCGACACCGCCAGCGCGCCAAGGTAGTCGAACGTCAGCACGCGGCTGACCAGCTCGCTGAAGGCGTTGCGGCGCGCGTTGAGCACGCGCATCACCAGCGGGATCTCCATGCCGACCAGCACGCCGAGCACGAACACCAGCGCGTAGAGCGCGGTGCGGAACGGCGCCGACAGCCACGCGAACACCACGAACAGCAGCGCCGCCGAGACGCCGCCGAGCAGGCCGATCAGGATCTCGATGTCGATGAAGCGCGCCAGCACGTCCTCGTCCTTCACGTAGCGCGACAGCCACGAACCCACGCCCATCGCGAACAGGTAGCAGCCGATGATCGAGGAGAACTGGAGGATGGAGTCGCCCAGCAGGTAGCTGGACAGGGCGCCGGCGATCAGCTCGTAGCCGAGCCCGCAGGACGCCACGATCAACACCGAAAGAACAAGGGTACGGTCGCGCATCGGTTCGGGTGCGTTGCGGGGGCGGGAAGCGGGCAAGAGGCGAGAAGAAGGACGGGAAGGGACGGGAGGGCCGGCGCGGCGGCCCGGCGCGGGCCGGCGGCATGGCGCCCGCCGGATTGCAAATTGTTGCGATGTACGTAAATGGACGACGATATACTTGAGCGCCACATACTTGAGCGCCACATACTTGAGCGCTACATGCCGCCGCGCGGCCGTCCTCATCATCCTGTACGGATCATGCGTGCTGAACGGACGGCTTGCCGCGGCGCCACGGAACCCGCCGGAGAACATCGATGATGCAAGGCATCTACGCTTACGTGCTGCACCTGCTGGCCGGCCTGGCGCTGCTGGCCGTGTTCGTCGGAGTCTACACCAGGATCACGCCGTTCCGCGAGTTCGCGCTGATCCGCCAGGGCAACCTCGCGGCGGCGTTGTCGCTGTCGGGCGCGATGATCGGCTTCTGCTTCACGCTGTCGTCCAGCATCCAGCACAACGACACCTTCCTGATGTTCGTGCTGTGGGCGGTCGGGGCCATGCTGGTGCAGGCGCTGGCCTATGCCGGGCTGGCGCGCGCGCTGCCCGACATGGACGCGGCCATCGAATCGAACAACGTCGGCATGGGCGGGCTGATGGGCGCCATCTCGGTCACGGTCGGCGCCATCAACGCCGCCTGCCTGTCCTGAAACATCGCGCAACCTGGGGATTGCCATGAGCATCGGATCGTTCATCAAGAAGCAGTTCATCGACATCATCCAGTGGACCGAGGACAGCGATGGCGTGCTGGCCTGGCGCCACCCGATGGAGGACATGGAAATCCAGTACGGCGGCAGCCTGACCGTGCGCGAGTCGCAGATGGCGGTGTTCGTCAACGAAGGCAAGATCGCCGACGTGTTCGGGCCCGGCATGTACAAGCTCACCACGCAGACGCTGCCGGTGCTGACCTACCTGAAGAACTGGGACAAGCTGTTCGAGTCGCCCTTCAAGTCGGACGTGTATTTCTTCAGCACGCGCCTGCAGATCGGCCGCAAGTGGGGCACGGCGCAGCCCGTCACCATCCGCGACGCCGATTTCGGCATGGTGCGGCTGCGCGCGTTCGGCCTGTACTCGTACAAGATCGCCGACGTGGCGAAGTTCTACACCGAGATCAGCGGCACGCGCGCCGAGTACACGCGCGACGAGGTGGAGGAGCAGCTGCGCAACCTGCTGGTCGCCACCATGACCGCCACGCTCGGCGGCGCCGCGGTGCCGTTCCTCGACATGGCCGCCAACCAGGCGCTGATGTCGCAGACCATCCGCGAGCGGCTCGCGCCCGAGTTCGAGCGCTACGGCGTGGCGCTGGACAATTTCGCGGTGACGAACGTGTCGCTGCCGGAAGAACTGCAGAAGGCCATCGACACGCGCATCTCGATGGGCATGATGGGCGATATGGCCAAGTACACGCAGTACCAGGTGGCCAGCTCGATCCCGCTGGCCGCGCAGAACGAAGGCGGCGTGGCGGGCCTGGGCGCGAGCCTCGCGGCCGGCGCCGTGATGGGCCAGGCGATGGCGGGCGGGCTCGGCGCCGCCGCGCCCGCGCCGGCCGTGCCTCCCGCCGCGCCGGCGGCTGCTGCGGCTGCTGCGCCGGCGGCCGACGACCCCGCCGCGCGCCTGCAGAAGCTCAAGGACCTGCTCGACAAGGGCCTGATCTCGCAGGCCGACTTCGACAACGCCAAGGCCGAGATCCTGAAGAAACTGGTCGGCTGACGCGCGGCGCATGCAAGAGATCAACTGCCCAAGCTGCGGCGCGCCGGCGGCGTTCCGCTCGTCGGCCGCCGTGATGGTGGTGTGCGAGTACTGCCACAGCACGCTGCTCAAGGATGCGGACACGGTCAGGGACATCGGCAAGATGTCCGCCGTGCTGGAGGACTACACGCCGCTGCAGCTCGGCACCGGCGGGCAATGGGACGGCCAGGGCTTCACGCTGGTCGGGCGTATCCAGTTGCGCTACGACGCCGGGCTGTGGAACGAGTGGTACCTGCTGTTCGACGACGGCAGCGACGGCTGGCTGGCCGACGCCTCCGGGCAGTACATGCTGACGCGGCGCCATGCCGCCGGCGCGCAGGCCGGCGCAGCCCAGCTCGATGCAGCCCAGCTCGACGGCGCGCCGCTGCCGCGGTACGAGCATCTCGCGCCGGGCGCGAGCCTGTTCTTCGACAAGCACCGCTACCTCGCCAGCGACGTGCGCAGCGCGCGCTGCACCGGCGGCCAGGGCGAGCTGCCGTTCGCGGTCGGCGCGGGCTGGACCGCGCAGGTGGCGGACTTCCGCGACGAGGGCCGCTTCGTCACGCTCGACTACGCCGACGGCTACCCGCCCGCGGTCTACACCGGCGCGGCGGTCACGCTGGACCAGCTCAAGTGCCAGTTGCTGCGCGACAAGGAGCAGATCGCCGGCAGCGCCGACCGCTACCGCGGCAAGGCCGTGCCGCTGGCCTGCCCGGGCTGCGGCGGCCCGATCGCCTACCGCGCCGGCGTGGCCAGCTTCGTGGTCTGCCCGAGCTGCCACAGCCAGATCGACTGCACCACCTCGACCGCGCTGGTGCTGGAAAAGCAGCGCGAACTCGACGCGCTCCAGACCAGCCTCGCGCCCGGCGACACCGGCACCATCGACGGCACGCCGTACACCGTGCTGGGCCTGATGCAGTGCACCGACCGCGACGAGGACGAAGCCTCCACCTGGGTCGAGTACCTGCTGTTCAGCGAGCAGCGCGGCCTGCTGTGGCTGGTCGAGCAGGCGGATGGCTGGGACCGCGTCGAGGTGCTGGACACCTGGCCGCGCACGGTGTCCGGCGATGCCGTGAGCTACCAGGGCCAGACCTTCCGGCAGGGCTACGACTACCAGAGCGAGGTGCTGTACGCGGCCGGCACCTTCAACTGGCGCGTGCAGGCCGGCGACACCACGCGCCTGACCGAGTACGGCAAGCGGGCGCGGCGCCTCACGCGCGAGACCTCGGCCACCGAGATCGTCTGGACCCTGTCGACCACCGTGGCGCGCGCGCAGGTGGCGCAGTGGTTCAAGTCCAGCCCCGGGCTGGCGCAGGCCGCGCGCGCGCTGCCGGCGGCGCGGCCCGCGGACAGCAGCGCGGACCTGGCCTTCTGCCGCAAGAGCGCCAAGGTCTACGCCATTCTTCTCGCCATCCTCAACGTGCCCGTGGCCCTGGTCACGGGCCGGGGCTGGTTCACCCTCGTGATCGGCTTCCTGCTGCTGTGGGCGCCGATCTGGCTGGTCCGGCGCTGGGCCGGAAAGGACTGAGTCAGCGTGCGTCTGCTTTACCTCGTCTACGGCATCATCGTGCTGTTCGGCACGACCTTCTTCAACCTCGGCGACACCGGCCGCGCGGGCTCCGGCTCCTCGGGCTCGTCCGGCTACTCGGGCGGGCGCGGCTGGGGCGGCGGCTCGTCCGGCTCGAGCGGCTGGTCCTCCGGCGGCGGCCACAAATGAGCCGGCGGAGCGCGCAGTCATGAACGCCCCGGCCCTGCCGTGCCCGGCCGTGCTCGGCCACCACCTGCTGGCCGACCTGCAAGGCGTGGCGGCCGAACTGCTGGCCGACGCCGCGCTGGTCGAGCGCGTGCTGTACCAGGCCGCGCAGGCCGCCGGCGCCACCGTGGTGGACGCGCGCTTCCGCCATTTCGGGCCGGGCCTGGGCGTGACCGGCGTGCTGCTGCTGCGCGAGTCGCACATCAGCATCCACACCTGGCCGGAATATGGCTTCGCCGCGGTGGACGTGTTCATGTGCGGCGCGGCCCGGCCGGCGCTGGCGGTGGAGGCGCTGCGCGCGGCCTTCGCGCCGCGCGCGCTGCACGTGCGCGACGAGGCGCGCGGCCCCGCCGTGGCGTGAGCCGCGCTGGCAGGACCGGGCGCGATGGACTAGACTCAAGGCAACCCTGTAACGACTACAGGGTCTTTTGCCTGATGCAGGCATCACCCGGAGTCGGCATGAGAATCGGTGAACTGTCCCGCCACAGCGGCTGCGACGTGGAAACCATCCGCTACTACGAGCGCGAGGGCCTGCTCGACGCGCCCCAGCGCGAAGACAACGGCTACCGCCGCTATGGCGACGGCCACCTGCTGCAGCTCAATTTCGTGCGGCACTGCCGCTCGCTGGGCATGAGCCTGTCGGACGTGCGGCGGCTGCGCGACTTCGAGCGCGATCCCACGCTCGCCTGCGACGACATCAACGCGCTGCTGGACCGCCAGATCGAGCAGATCCACGCCCAGCGCGTGGCGCTCGAGGCGCTGGAAGGCCAGTTGCGGGCGCTGCGCCATACCTGCGGCGGCCAGCAGCATCCCGCCAGCGAATGCGGCATCCTGCAGAACCTCCAGCAGGCCGCGGCCGGCGCCGCCTGCGAATGCCATCCGCATCCCCAGGGCCATCATTGACGCCTGCCGGCGTCTCCGGCGCCTTCTTAAGAGACGGCGGCGCCTGTGCTACGATCCCCTTTGTCCGCCGCGCACCACGCTGGTGAAAAGCGGCGGATGCGGCGTGCCGGCGAGCCGGTCCGCGGCGGCCGAGTGAGCCATCGCTCTCGCCGCGCGCCACGCCGGTTCGGGGAAGCGCGCTGTTTCGCGGTTGTTCTTGCCGCTGTTTCCCCCGTTGTTTCGTCGTTGTTTTGCCGTTCTCGCTCCGGACTGCCCACCCACTTTTGCCGCACGCATGATGCCCTGCCGCCTTGTCCCGACCGCCGCCACGCCTGCCCGTACCGGGCAGGCCGGCGCGCGCGCGTGGGCGGCGCCGGCACGGCGCGCGCAAGCCAAACAGGCCACCGCCTGCCGCCGGGTCAGCGCACCGCCTGATCCCGCCCGGTTCACCGCCTGACGTCTCCCCAGCACGCAGGTAAGCGCCGAACCGGGCCGAGCCACACCCTGTTCGCGGTTTTCCCGTCGCATCCGACGGCCCGACTTGTTCCCTGACCTGGCAGCGCCGGGCCGATCCCGCGCGGATCGCGCCCGCGGGCCGGGTCCACGCACCGACACCTAGCGAGGATCCACCATGACGGCTTCATCCAAGCAGCAACCGACCCTTTATCTGACCGAGCTCGACGTCACCCGCCTCGAGCGCATCGCCAGCCGCGCCGGCGCGGCGCCGCTGGCCGAGATGCTCGACAGCATCCTCGCGCGCGCCGCCATCGTGCCGGCCGAGGCCATTCCGAAGGACGTGGTGACGATGAACTCCAGCCTGATGTGCGCGCTGGAAGGCGAGGCGGCGCCGCGCCGCTGGACGCTGGCCTATCCGGACACCGCCGATTTCGACGCCGGCCGGCTCTCGGTGCTGTCGCCGGTGGGGCAGGCGCTGCTGGGCGCGCGCGCCGGCCAGACCGTGAGCTATCGCCTGCCGGACGGGCGCGAGCAGAGCGTGACGGTCATCGAACTGTCGTTCCAGCCCGAGGCCAACGGCCAGTTCACGCTGTAGTCCCGCGGGCGGCGCAACAGCCGCATTCCAGAGCCATTCCGCAGATACGGGAACGCCCCCGGCAGGGGTTCCCGGCCCGCGCCGCCCGCGTCGCGCCGGCGGCGCGGAGGTCCCTTCGCGCGCTTCCCCCGATCCCCGCCAGCCCGCCTCCGGCCTCGGCCGGCCACCATCGCGCGCCATTTCCGGGAGGCCCTTGCGCCACCCGCTCGCCGCCGCCGTTCGCTTCTCGCGCACGCCGTTCGCGCTGCAAAGGCGCCGTTCGTCCGGACTTCCAGCGTTTCACGACTCGCAACGCACCATTCGTCGCAGCGGTATTTCTCGTTGCAGGCCGAACCACTAATCTTCAGTTCGTGCTCGCAGCGCAACATAGATTGCCGCGGCCGATGGCAAGGCAGACAAAAAAATACATAGATCAGTTGAAGGAGTCCCAAATGAATGCCAAACGTATCCTTGGCAGCGCCTTAGGCGTATTGATCCTGGCCTCGTCGGCCGCGGCGCTGGCCGCTCCCGCCGGCAGCAAGGTCGGCAAGTTCGAAGTCTATGCGGACGCGCTGCGCAAGTTCGACGTGTACACGGAAGGCGCCAAGAAAGACAAGTTCGACCCGTTCACCGACGGCCTGCGCCAAGGCAAGTTCGATCCGTTCACCGACGGCGCCCGCCAGGGCAAGTTCGATTCGTTCAGTGAAGGCGCGCGCGCGGCCGGTGGCGAAATCGCGGCGTCCTCGCTCGATAACGCGCGTTCCGGCGACGGCTCGCTCTACGGCTACCGGGTCTGACCCGATGCGCCGTGTCGCCTGGCGGTCACTTCGGTGACCGTCTCGCGTCAGGGGCCCGCCGCCCCGTCCTACCGTTTTATCTCCCACCCGCCCGGCTGACCTCCTCCTCCTTCTCTCTCCCGCCGGGCGGGTGATTTTTCCCCGCTGTCCTGCTGTCCCGCTGTCCTCCGCGCCGTTCCCGGTTTCATCTCCCCGCAGCCCTGCCCCGTCCCGCCTGAACGCGGTCGATGCCGTTCGTGCGCGCATTCGCGCGCGACATCAGAGCTGCTTGGCGGCGAAGGTGTCGCACTTGCGGATGTCGCCGCTGTCGAGGCCCTGGCGCAGCCAGCGCACGCGCTGGTCGCTGGTGCCGTGGGTGAAGGCTTCCGGCACCACGTAGCCCTGCGCCTGGCGCTGCAGGCGGTCGTCGCCGATGGCGGCGGCGGCTTTCAGGCCTTCCTCGATGTCGCCGGGTTCGAGCAGTTGCTGGTTCATGCGCTCGGCGGTGGCCGCCCACACGCCGGCCAGGCAGTCGGCCTGCAGCTCCACGCGCACCGAGAGCTGGTTGGCCTGCGCCTCGCCCATGCGGCGGCGCGCCGCGTCCACCTTGCCGGACACGCCCAGCAGGTTCTGCACGTGATGGCCCACTTCGTGCGCGATCACGTAGGCCTGGGCGAAGTCACCGCCGGCGCCGAAGCGCTTGCGCAGTTCGTCGTAGAACGCCAGGTCGATGTAGACCTTCTGGTCGCCGGGGCAGTAGAACGGCCCCATCGCCGACTGCCCGGTGCCGCACGCGGTGGGCGTGGCGCCGGTAAACAGCACCAGCGTGGGCGGCGCGTAGCGTCGGTTGAGGTCGGTCTCGAAGATGTGCGACCAGGTGCGCTCGGTGTTGCCGAGCACCTTGCGCACGAACACCGTCATCTGGTCGTTGGCGGGCGCATGGCTGGGCACGTGCTGCTGGGTCTGCGGCTGCTGCCCCTGCAGCACCGAGGCGCCCTGCATGATGACGGTGGGGTCGATGCCGAAGAAATAGGAGGCCGCCAGCGCCACGATGATGGTGCCGATGCCGATCGTCCTCGGCCCCGCGCCGAAGCCCCCGAATCCGCCTCCGCCTCCGCGGCGGTCTTCTACGTTCTGGCTTTCGGCTTCGTCATCGAGACGCATGGTGGCTCCGCGTTGCTGGTGTGGCTTGTCTGGCTGTCCGGTGGCCGCGGCGCGCAGTGCGCCACGGCGTGCCGGTCAGTATAGCAACGGCGGTGCAGCCAGCGAACGGGAGTGATGTATCAGGCCGTAACCGCCGCCGCGGCCGCCAGCGGCGCGCGCGCCGGCGCGGCGCCCGTGACTTCGGCCACGCGCAGCAGGTTGGTGGTGCCGCCCTGGCCGAACGGCATGCCCGCCGCGATGGTGATCTGGTCGCCGGCCTGCGCGTAGCCCTCGGCCAGCGCCGCGCCGGTGGCCGCGTTCACCATCTCGTCCACGCTCTGCACGTCCGGGCTCACGGTGGAATGCACGCCCCACGCGATGGCCAGCCGGCGCGCGATCTCCAGGTTCGGCGTGATGCTGACGATCGGCGCGCACGGCCGCTCGCGCGCGGCGCGCAGCGCGGTGGCGCCGGACGACGTATAGGTGACGGTGGCCACCGCGCCGATGATCTGCGTGACCTCGCGCAGCGCCGCGCAGATCGCATCCTGGCGCGTGGACAGCGGCGCCTCGTGCTGCGCGTCGAGCAGGTTGCGGTAGAGCGGGTCGCGTTCCACCTCGGCGATGATGCGGTCCATGATGGCCACCGCCGCCACCGGGTGGCGGCCGTTGGCCGACTCGGCCGACAGCATCACCGCGTCGGCGCCGTCGTAGATCGCGCTGGCCACGTCCGAAGCCTCGGCGCGCGTGGGCACCGGCGAGTCGATCATCGATTCCAGCATCTGCGTGGCGATGACGATGGGTTTGCCGTGCTGGCGGCACACGCGCAGGATGCGCTTCTGCACGCCCGGCACGCGCTCGGGCGGCAGCTCCACGCCGAGGTCGCCGCGCGCCACCATCACCGCGTCGGACACGCGCACGATCTCCTCCAGCTGCTGCAGCGCAGCCGGCTTCTCGATCTTGGACAGCACGCCGGCGCGCGTGCCGATGATCTCGCGCGCCTCGACGATGTCGGCCGGACGCTGCACGAACGACAGCGCGATCCAGTCCGCGCCCAGCGCCAGCGCGAAGTCGAGGTCCTTGCGGTCCTTCTCGGTCAGCGCCGGGATCGGGATCACCGCGTCGGGCACGTTGACGCCCTTGCGGTCGGACAGCGTGCCGTGGTTGACCACGCGCGTGACGATGCTGCCGCTGGCCACCGACTCGATCTTCAGCTGCACCTTGCCGTCGTCGATCAGCAGCGACTGCCCCGGCGCGGCCGCGCGGAACAGTTCCGGGTGCGGCAGGTGCACGCGGGTGGCGTCGCCGGGGCCGGGGTCGCTGTCGAGCACGAACACGTCGCCGGCCCGCACCGCCACCTTGCCGGCGGCGAAGGTGCCGATGCGCAGCTTCGGGCCCTGCAGGTCCGCCAGCACGGCGATGGGCCGGCCGGTCTCGGCCTCCACCTGGCGCACCGCGTCGTAGCGGCGGCGGTGGTCCTCGTGCGAGCCGTGGCTGAAGTTCAGGCGGAACACGTCGGCCCCGGCCTCGAACAATTGCCGGATCACCTCGATGTCGGTGCTGGCCGGGCCGAGCGTGGCAACGATCTTGGCTTTGCGCTGGCGTCTCATGTGGTCTCCTCTTCCATTCTCGGGCGGCGCGCCGCGGCGGGCGCGCCTGGGTTCATGCGCGTTGCCTACACGATCAGGATCGCGCGGAAATCGTTCACGTTGGTGCGGGTCGGGCCGGTCACGATCAGGTCGCCGAGGCCGTCGAAGAAACCGTAGCCGTCGTTGTCGGCCAGGTGCGCGAGCGCCGACAGGCCGCGCGCCCCGGCGCGCGCCAGCGTGTCCGGCGACAGCAGCGCGCCGGCGTTGTCCTCGGAGCCGTCGATGCCGTCGGTGTCGCAGGCGATCGCGTGCACGCCGGGCTGGCCGTCGAGCGCCGCCGCCAGCGCCAGCAGGAATTCGGCATTGCGCCCGCCGCGGCCGCGGCCGCGCACGGTCACGGTGGTCTCGCCGCCGGACAGCAGCACGCACGGTTTGCGCAACGGCTGGCCGTGCTGCGCGATCTGCCGGGCGATCGCCGCGTGCACCAGCGCCACCTCGCGCGCCTCGCCCTCGACGCTGTCGGACAGGATGTGGGCCTCCACGCCGAGCGCGCGCGCGCGCGCCGCGGCCGCTTCCAGCGCCTGCTGCGCGGTGGCCAGCGTGACGGCGCGGTGGCCGGCGAAGCGGGCGTCGCCGGGCTTGGGGGTCTCGCCGGCGCCGCTTTCCAGGTGCGCGCGCACGCGGGCCGGCAGGTCGATGCCGTACCTGGCGATCACCGCCAGCGCGTCGGCGCAGGTGGTGGCGTCGGGCAGGGTCGGGCCGCTGGCGATCAGCGTGGGGTCGTCGCCGGGGATGTCGGAGATCAGCAGCGTCTCCACGCGCGCCGGCGCGCAGTGCAGCGCCAGCCGGCCGCCCTTGAGCGCCGACAGGTGCTTGCGCACGCAGTTGATCTCGCCGATGTCGGCGCCGCTCCTGAGCAGCGCGCGGTTCACCGCCTGCTTGTCGGCCAGCGTGATGCCGGGCGCGGGCGCGGCCAGCAGCGCCGAGCCGCCGCCCGAGATCAGGCACAGCACGAGGTCGTCGGCGCCCAGGCCGCCGACCAGTTCGACCATGCGCCGGGCCGCCTGCTGGCCGGCTTCGTCGGGCACCGGGTGCGCGGCTTCGACGACCTCGATCCTGCTGCACGGCGCGCCGTGGCCGTAGCGCGTGACCACCAGCCCGGACAGCTCGCCCTGCCAGTGCCGCTCCACCGCCTGCGCCATCGCGGCGGCGGCCTTGCCCGCGCCGATCACCACGGTGCGCCCCCTGGGCGGCGCCGGCAGCCGCGGCGGCAGGCAGTGGCTGGCGCTGACGGACGCCACGGCCGTGTCGAACAGGTCGCGCAGCAGCGCGCGGGGATCGCCGAGGCCGGCCGGGCGCGGCGCCAGCAGGGCGGAGTAGGAATCGGTGGCGTACATGGATGGGTCCGGAAATGCGGTCTCCCCGGCGCCGCCGGGGAGCGGTACTGGCCTGCCGGCGCGGCAGGCCGCGCTGGCGTGCTTACTTGCCGCCCTTGGCGATCTCGTGGTTCGACATGATCTCGATCGCGCGGCACAGCGCCGAGTGATCCTGCTTGCCCAGCCCGTTGGCCGCGCAGGTGTTGAACAGCTCCTGCGCGGTGGCGGTGTTGGGCAGCGCCACGCCGAGCGTCCTGGCGCCCTGCAGCGCGAGGTTCAGGTCCTTCTGGTGCAGCTCGATGCGGAAGCCCGGCTCGAAGGTGCGCTTGACCATGCGCTCGCCATGCACTTCCAGGATGCGCGAGCTGGCGAAGCCGCCCATCAGCGCCTGGCGCACGCGCGCCGGATCGGCGCCGGCCTTCGACGCGAACAGCAGCGCCTCCGACACCGCCTGGATGTTCAGCGCCACGATGATCTGGTTGGCCACCTTGGTGGTCTGGCCGTCGCCGTTGCCGCCCACCAGCGTGATGTTCTTGCCCATCAGCTCGAACAGCGGGCGCACCTCGTCGAACGCTTCCTGCGGGCCGCCCACCATGATGGTCAGCGAGGCCGCCTTGGCGCCCACCTCGCCGCCCGACACCGGCGCGTCCAGGTAGGCCGCGCCCAGCTTGTTGATGCGCGCGGCGAAGTCCTTGGTGGCGATCGGCGAGATCGAGCTCATGTCCACCACGATCTTGCCGTGCGCGGCTTCCTTGCCCGCGGCCTTGAGCGCGGCGGCCACGCCCTTGTCGGCGAACAGCACCGCTTCGACGTGCGGGGTGTCCGGCACCATGATGACGATGATGTCGGCGCGCTTGGCCACTTCCTCGGCGCTGGTGCAGACCGTGACGCCGGCCTCGACGAGCGCCTGCGGCGCGGGATTGACGTCATGCACGAACAGCGTGTGCCCGGCCGCGCGCAGGTGGCCCGCCATCGGCGCGCCCATGATGCCCAGGCCGATGAAGCCGACGTTGCGTTGGTTTGCCATGTGTTGTCTCCTTGGAGCGAAAAAATGAAATGAAGCCAGCGGTTTTTTTGAGTGGGCCCAAGCCGCCAGAGCCAGCCCAGGCAAGGTGTTCCCCCTCTCCCCCCACGGGGAGAGGGCCGGGGAGAGGGGCGGTTTGACTAGGAGCCACATCAAGCGGGGCCAGCGGTGTTGTCCAGCATGGAGGCCAAAAATGAAGCCGATGGTTTTTTCCCGCACGGCGGCATTCGCAAGCACCAGCCCTCTCCCCCGGCCCCTCTCCCGCGAGCGGGAGAGGGGAGCAAACAAGCGCGGTCTGCATCCTCTCCGGGGGAGGGGAGCAAACAAGCGGCGGGCAGTCTTTACTGCACGCCAAGCTCCGCGCGCCACCCCAGCCCGTCGACCGTGGTCGTCTTCGGCTTGTACTCGCAGCCGACCCAGCCGTCGTAGCCGATCTGGTCGAGCCACTGGAACAGGAAGCGGTAGTTCAGCTCGCCGGTGCCCGGCTCGTTGCGGCCCGGGTTGTCGGCCAGCTGCACGTGCCTGATCTTCGGCAGGTTGGCCTTGAGCGTGGCGGCGATCTCGCCCTCCATGCGCTGCATGTGATAGATGTCGTACTGCACGTAGAGGTTGGGCGCGTTGACCTGCGCGATCAGGTCCAGCGCCTGGCGCGTGCCCGACAGGAAGAAGCCGGGAATGTCGAAGGTGTTGATCGGCTCGACCAGCAGGTCGATCTGCTCGGCCGCGAGCGCCTGCGCGGCGAAGCGCAGGTTTTCCACCAGCGTTTCCTGCGCCTGTTCCTGCCTGACGTTCTGCGGCTGGATGCCGACCAGGCAATTCAACTGGCGCACGCCCAGCACCCTGGCGTACCGGAGCGCCTCGCCCACGCCGTCCTGGAACTCGCCGACGCGGTCGGGGTGGCAGGCAATGCCGCGCTCGCCCGCGTCCCACTTGCCGGCCGGCAGGTTGTGCAGCACGAGGTCGAGCTGGAAGCGGTTGAGCCGGTCCGCGATCTGGTCGGCGTGGAAGGCGTAGGGAAACAGGAACTCCACGCCGCGGAAGCCCGCGCGCGCGGCGGCTTCGAAGCGGTCGAGGAAGCCCGTTTCGGTAAACAGCATGGTCAGGTTGGCGGCCAGTCTTGGCATGTCTTCTCTCCGGAAAAATGGCATCCGCGCGCGCCCGCAAGCGCGCGCCGTGTGCTTGCGTTGCGGGTCAGGCCGTTTCGGCCTCTTCGCCGAGGACGGCTTCCTCGATGTCTTCGACCGGCTCGAACTCGTTGATGTTGTCGATCTCGGTGCCCATCGCGATATTGGTCACGCGCTCGAGGATGACTTCCACCACCACCGGCACGGAGAACTCGGCCATCAGCTCGCGCGCCCGCGCGAAGGCCGGCGCGATGTCCTCCGGCCTGAACACGCGCAGCGCCTTGCAGCCCAGCCCTTCGACCACCTTCACGTGGTCCACGCCGTAGCCGTCGAGCTCGGGCGCGTTGACGTTGTCGAACGCGAGCTGCACGCAGTAGTCCATGTCGAAATTGCGCTGCGCCTGGCGGATCAGGCCGAGGTAGGAGTTGTTCACCACGAGGTGGATGTAGGGCACCTTGAACTGCGCGGCCACGGCCAGTTCCTCGATCATGAACTGGAAGTCGTAGTCGCCCGAGATGGCCACCACGTCGGATTCCGGCGCGGCCACCTTGACGCCGATGGCGGCGGGAATGGTCCAGCCCAGCGGGCCGGCCTGGCCGCAGTTGATCCAGTGGCGCGGCTGGTTGACCGAGAGGAACTGCGCCGCGGCGATCTGCGACAGGCCGATGGTGGAGACGTAGCGCACGTCGCGCGGGAAATACCGGTTCATCTCGCGGTACACGCGCTGCGGCTTGACCGGCACGTTGTCGAAATCGCTCTTGCGCAGCATGGTGCGGCGGCGCTTCTGCACGTCCACCACCCAGCGCTTGCGGCACGGCAGGCGGCCGGCCATCTTCATCTCGCGCGCGATCTCGACGAACAGTGCCAGCGCGGCCTTCGCGTCGGACACGATGCCCAGGTCCGGGCCGAACACGCGGCCGATCTGCGTCGGCTCGATGTCCACGTGCACGAACTTGCGGCCCTTCGTGTAGACGTCGACGCTGCCGGTGTGGCGGTTGGCCCAGCGGTTGCCGACGCCGAGCACGAAGTCCGACGCCAGCAGGGTCGCGTTGCCGTAGCGGTGCGAGGTCTGCAGGCCCACCATGCCGGCCTGCAGCGGATGGTCGTCGGCCAGCACGCCCCAGCCCATCAGCGTCGGCACCACCGGCACGTTGACCAGCTCGGCGAACTCGACCAGCAAATCGGCCGCGTCGGCGTTGATGACGCCGCCGCCGCACACGATCAGCGGGCGCTCGGCCGCGTTGAGCATGGCGATGGCCTTTTCAATCTGCGCGCGCGAGGCGCTCGGCTTGTACGGCTGCAGCGGCTGGTAGGTGGCCGGGTCGAACTCGATCTCGGCGACCTGCACGTCGAACGGCAGGTCGATCAGCACCGGCCCCGGGCGGCCCGAGCGCATCAGGTGGAAGGCCTGCTGGAACACCTGCGGCACCAGCGCCGGCTCGCGCACGGTCACGGCCCACTTGGTCACGGGCTTGGCGATCGACTCGATGTCCACCGCCTGGAAGTCTTCCTTGTAGAGCCGCGCGCGCGGCGCCTGGCCGGTGATGCACAGGATGGGAATCGAGTCCGCCCACGCCGAGTACAGGCCGGTGATCATGTCGGTGCCGGCCGGGCCCGAGGTGCCGATGCACACGCCGATGTTGCCGGCCTCGGCGCGCGTGTAGCCTTCCGCCATGTGCGAGGCGCCCTCGACGTGGCGCGCCAGGAAGTGGTCGATGGTGCCGGCGCGGCGCATGGCCGAGTAGAACGGATTGATGGCGGCGCCGGGCACGCCGAACGCGGTGGTGATGCCTTCTTTTTCCAGTACGGCGATGGCCGCGTCGACTGCTCTCATCTTGGGCATGTCTGTCTCCAATGTGCCTGCAATGTGTTCCGGGCAATGCCGGGATGCTGGGAATGGCGGTGATTCACTGTTGGAGGCCATGCTATGCCCGCGGGCGGGGCGGGATAAAGGGAAGCGGGATCAGTTGATTCGATACTCCGAGTATGGAATCGCGCCGCGGGACGTGATTTGCGCTGCCGCGCAACGGGGGATTACCGCACGTTGTGTGACGGCAACGATACGTCCGAATTTGCGGGAAAAGCCCCGCGCCGCGCCACCGCGCATCCCTGCGCGCGCGCCAAATGGCGACAATGTGCGCACGCGCGCGCGCCACCGGCGCCGCGCGCGGAAATGACTCACCGCAAACCGAATTGCCATGCTGACCAGGCTCCCCACCACCCGCGAGCTGCTCGACGCGCTCAAGCGCAAGCCTTCATCCCCGTCCGACACTCCCGCCCCGCGCCACGCCGGCCTCGATCCGGCGCGGCTGCAGCGCGGCCTGTTCGGCCTGTTCTGGGGCTGCTCGCTGGCGGCGCTGCTGGTGGCCGGCGCGGTGCTCTACGCCCGCGCGCAGCACCAGGCGCCCGCGCCGTGGCTGCTGCGCCTGCTCTACTGCCTGCTGGCCGGCAGCGTGGCCGGGCTCGGCGGCGTGCTGCTCAGCCACGCGCCCGCGCTGGCGCGCCGGCTGCGCGACCCGCTCGGGCCGCTGGCCGAGCAGATCGACCGCCCCGACGACGCGGAAAGCGCGCTGCTGCGCGCGCTCGCGCGCATCCCGGCGCAGGCGCTGCGCGCGCGCGGCCGCCGCGTCGAGCTGCATCTGCGCATGTGGGAAGGCATGGCGAAGATCGCGGCGCTGCTGGTGGCGGTGAGTCCGCTGGCGCTGATGCTCGTCACCGGCCTGCTGGAGCTGCCGCGCAAGGGCGCGAGCCTGGTGCCGCTGCTGTCGCTGTACGGCGTGGCCTTCGTGGCCGGCGCCGCGCTGGTGGTGTTCCTGCAGTTGCAGGTGGCGCGGCCGCTGCGGCGGCTGGCCTACGTGCTGGCGGAAGCCGCGGAGATCAGCGCCCAGCTCGGCCGCGCCGCGGTGCCGGCAGGCGCCGCGACGGCGCGCGGCGTACCCGTTGCAGCGGTCCGGACCGCCGTGCCGTCGCCGGCGCCGGTGCCGCCGGACAGCGTGGACGGTCTGGACAGTCTGGACCGCCAGGAGGAAGGCCCGGCGTCGCCGGATCAGGCCGCCAGCCAGGCCATCGATCACGTCGACGGACCGGCCATCGATCAAGCCACCGGGCAGGTCGACGATCAGGCCACCAGATAGGTCCGCGCCAACCGCATCCGGCAGCGGCCCCTGATCGTTGAAGTCGTAACCGGAGCTGCGCGCCATGCAGCCGCCGGACTCGCCTTCGCCGTTGCCAGCACGCGATCAGAAGCGATAAGAGGCGAGACGACGCGCAAGATGGCGCGCATTACGGAAATATCCGCAACAGCGTTGGGAAAGGCCTGAGCAAGCGGGCGCGCGGTGCGCGCTAGCCTGATCCGCGGTGTCGACTTCACGGCACTTCAGGAGAATGAATGGCACGTTTTCTCAGGATGGACGGCAGCAGCCTGCCCGCCCGGATGACCCTGATCGGCGGCAATACCCTGTGGTTCAAGGTGTCGGGACTCGGACCCGACCGCAAGCACCTGCGCATCGCCAGCTCGTCGCCGGCGGTGCGCGTGTCGGTGGTGTCGGCGCGCGACAGCAACGTCGAGCAAAAGCTCAAGCTCGACATCGGCGACGTCCGCATCGCAACGCGCGCGACATTGACCGCGCATACGCAGGGCGGGGCGCCGGATCACGCCACGCAGGGCGTCGAGATCCAGCTCGAACCGGCGCTGGCCCTGCCGCCCGCCGGCGACGAAACCGGCATGCTGGCGCGCCTGCTGCTGGCCGAGGCCAAAGGCCCCGGCCAGCCGGGCTTCGTTTCCCAGTCGCGCACGCTGCTGTCGATGCAATGGATGCGGCATGTGCTGCTCAACCGGCTCAAGTTCGGGCCCAGGTTCTTCGGCGCCGGCAACGCGGGCACGCTGGCCGCGCTGATCGTGGCGCCGAATCAGGTGGAGGGGTTTGAGCAATATCCGACCCTTGCGGGCAACCTGAACAGGAATTTGCAGGACCTGGCGAGGATTGCCAACGACGCAACCGATTCACGCCACATCGCCACCCGGGAATTCGTGAAGGATGCGATCAAGGTAGCCAAAGGCACCAAGCCAGGTAGCGATCCGTGTCCCACAGGCTTGTACGCCTGGAAGACCGCCGAAGCGAAATCTCCCGGCCGGAACTTCGTGAAGTTTGCGACGGAGAGCGGCAATGATTTCTACACGCTCACCCAAGAGTTCCTCCGCGACCCATTGATGAAGGACCGGAAATGAGGACGATCGCAACCAAGATGGGACTATCCGGCTTGCTGCTGGCCCTGCTGCTTGCCTCCGCACCGTCGATGGCAGGCGACGCGCTGCCCGACGCATTCGGCAGCCCGCCCAAGGGGCGTTTTGTCGTTTCGCAGAATCCGTACTTCCTCGAGCCCGAGCGCGCGATCCGCAACCGCGTCGCCATTGACGGAAAGAATCGCGTCACCAACCACTTCTGCGTCGTCGGTTACGAATGGCCGAACGGAAATCTGCAGGTCTGGGTCAACTGGCGCGAGCAGAAGACCAACATCCTGTGGGACGGCAGTATCTACAAGGACACGCGCGAGAAGCAATTGACGATGGCACGCCGCAACCTGCGTCTGGGCAAGGATACGGTGGCGACGCAGGACGACCTCAACGGCAGCACCTATCTGGAGACGCACGCGTGGTGGCACGCGATCGCCGACGACTGCATGGCGAATGGGGAGAAGTACACCATCAAGCCATTCAGGCGGACCCGGTAGATGACCGGCGCGCGCATCGCTTGCATCGGCCTGGTGGCGGTCGTCCTTTCCGCACCGCTGCCGGCCTGCGCCGGCGCGGACCTGCCCGATACGTTCGGCAGCCCGCCCAGGGGCCGGTTCGTCGTTTCGCGGAACCCATACTTTCTCGGGCCCGAGCGCGCGATGCGCAACCGCGTCGCCATTGACGGAAAGAATCGCGTCACCAACCACTTCTGCGTCGTCGGTTACGAATGGCCCGATGGCAATCTTCAGGTGTGGGTGAACTGGAAAGAGGAGAAGACCAACATCCTCTGGGACGGAAGCGAATACCGGGACATGCGCGAGGCAGGACTGACCACCGCGCGCCGCAACCTCAAGCTCGGCCGGGACACCGTGGAAACGGTGGACGACATCAACGGCAGCACCTATCTGGTCACGCACGCGAGATGGCATTCCATCGCCGACGACTGCGCCGCGCACGGCGAAAAATACGTCATCGAGCCGTTCCGCTCCAAGCCGCGCTGACCCCTGCGCGCGCCGCCTGCGCCAAATGCGCCACAATGGCGGGCAGGAGACGGACGAGCATGGACAAACTCAAACAGATCGAGGCGTTCATCGCCGTGGTGGAACACGGCAGCATGGCCGCGGCGGCGCTCACGCAGGGCGTGACGCCGGTGATGATCGGGCGGCGCATCAATGCGCTGGAGGCGCGCATCGGCGTGAAGCTGCTGCACCGCTCGACGCGCCGCATCGTGGTGACGGAGCAGGGTGCGGCGTTCATGGAGCAGTGCAAGAAGGCGCTGGCGGACCTGGACCGTGCCGAGATGCTGATCGCCGAGGGCAAGCACAAGGCCACCGGCCACCTGATCGTGTCGGCGCCGGCGGCGTTCGGGCGCAAGCACGTGGCGCCGCATGCGCCGGCGTTCCTGGCGGCCAACCCGGAGGTGCAGATTTCCTTCAACCTGACCGACCGCGTGGTGGACCTGGTGCGCGAGGGGTATGACGTGGGCATCCGCATCGGCGGCGCCATCGACCCGAACTTCGTCGCCATCAGGCTGGCCACCAACAAGCGCGTGGTGTGCGGCACGCCGGCCTACTTCGCGCGCCACGGCGTGCCGCACACGCTGGACGACCTCGCGCAGCACAACTGCCTGGCGTTCAACCTGCAGGGCGGCCAGCAGCGCGGCTGGTATTTCCAGCAGGACGGCAGGACGGTGACGGTGCGCGTGAACGGCAACCTGGACTGCAACGACGGCGAGCTGCTGCACCGCTGGACCGGCGAGGGCTTGGGGCTGGGCTGGCGCTCCACCTGGGAGATCCTGCCGCAGCTGGAGAGCGGCGAGCTGATCACGGTGCTGGACGACTACGCGCTGCCGGACTACGACATCCTCGCGGTGTACCCGCAGCAGCGCCCGGTGCCGGCCAAGATCCGTTTCTTCATCGAGCACCTCAAGGCCGCCTTCGCGGCGCCGGGCTACTGGACCGGACGGCACGCGCCATGATGGCGGCGTGGCTGGCCGACGCGGTGGTGCTGGCGCATCTGGCCTTCATCCTGTTCGTGACGTTCGGCGGCGTGCTGGTGCTGCGCTGGCCGCGGCTGGCGTGGCTGCACCTGCCGGCGGCGGCGTGGGGCGTGGCGGTGGAGTGGAGCGGCTGGATCTGCCCGCTCACGCCGCTGGAGAATGCGCTGCGCGAGCGCGCCGGGCAGCAGGCCTACGGCGGCGATTTCGTGCAGCACTACGTCATGCCGCTGATCTATCCGGACGGCCTCACGCGCCACGCGCAGTTTGGGCTGGGCGCGCTGGTGCTGCTGCTCAACGCGGCGGTCTACGCGGTGCTGTGGCGCCGGCGGCGCGGCCGGCGCGCGTGAGCGCTAGGCGGCCGGCTTGAACACCGGCGCGCGTTTTTCCAGGTTGGCGAGCACCGCCTCGCGCTGGTTGGCGGTGCCGATCAGGCGGTCCTGCTCGACCGATTCCGCCCGCAGGATGGCGGCGCCGTCGTGGCCCTCGCCGTCCTCGCCGGCGCGCAGCAGCCGCTTGGCCGCGCGGATGGCGTCGGGGCTGCGGCCGGCGATCTCGCGCGCGGCGGCCAGCGCGGCGGCGCGCGGGTCGTCCACCAGCGCGGTGGCCAGACCGAGCGCGCAGGCTTCCTCGGCGCCGACGATGCGGCCGCTGTAGACCAGCTCGCGCAGCCGGTCCGGGCGCACCAGGCCGCGCATCAGCAGCATGCCGGCCATGTCCGGCACCAGTCCCCACTTGATCTCCATCACCGACATGCGCGTGTCCGCGCCGACGTAGCGCAGGTCGGCGCCGAGCGCCACCTGCAGCCCGCCGCCGAAGGCCACGCCGTGCACCGCGGCAATCACCGGCGCCGGCAGCTCGCGCCACACCATGCAGGCATATTGCGGCCGGTTGGAGATGCCGTGCGTGCGCGCGGCCAGCCGGCCCGCGGCGATGCCGCCGCCGGCGCCATCGGCAATGCCGGCCATGCTCTGCATGTCGAGCCCCGCGCAGAACGCGCGGCCTTCGCCGGACAGCACCACCGCGCGCAGGTCCGGCTCGTTCATGAGGCGCTGGCCGGTCTCGATCAGCGCGTCGAACATGGCGGGGTCGAGCGCGTTCATCTTGTCGGGGCGGTTGAGCCGGACCTCGGCCACGCCGCGGTCGATGGTGAGGGCGATGCGCTGCGCGCCGTGTGCGGGGTCGGTCATCGTTGTGGGCTTCCGTGTCTGGTGTCTGGTGTGTGGTCTGTGCGGTACTGTCGCGCGCGGGCAAGCGTCGGCACTTGCCCTCTCCGCCGCCTGCTTGCTCCCCTTTCCCGCTCGCGGGAGGGGGGGCAAACCACCGGCGCATCATCGTCCACGCGGGTGTCCGCGCGGCGGCTCAACGCCCCTTGAACTGCGGCTTGCGCTTTTCCAGGAACGCCGCCACGCCCTCCTTGAAGTCCTGGCTGCCCGAGGCGCGCGTCTGCAGCGAGGCTTCGCGCTCGAGCTGGTCGGGCAGGTTGCTGTCGAAGCTGGCGTTGAGCGCTTCCTTGATGAGGCCGTAGGCGAACGTGGGCATCTGCGCGAGGTGCGCGGCGAGCCTGGCGGTTTCGGCGGCCAGCGCGTCGTCCGCGTGGACCTTCCACACTAGGCCGATGCGGTGCGCTTCCTCGGCGTCGATCTTCTCGGCCAGGATGGCCAGCGCGCGGGCGCGCATCTCGCCGGCGTAGCGCGGCAGGAAGTAGGTGCTGCCGGCGTCGGGCACCAGGCCGATCTTGGAGAACGCCTGCAGGAACGAGGCCGAGCGGCCGGCCAGCACCACGTCGCCGGCCAGCGCCAGGCTCATGCCGGCGCCGGCGGCCACGCCGTTGACCGAGGTGACGACGGGCTTGGGCATGCTGCGCAGCGCCAGGACGATCGGGTGGTAGCGCTCGCGCAGCAGCGTGCCGGAATCCTTCATCTCGCCCTGGCGCCCGGCCAGGTCGGCGCCGGCGCAGAAGCCGCGGCCATTGCCGGTGAGCACCAGCGCGCGCACGGCGTCGTCCTGCGCGGCGCGCTCCACCGCGGCGCGCAGCTCGGCCAACAGTTCGGCGTTGAGCGCGTTGAGCACGTCGGGGCGATTCAGGGTGATGGTGGCGACGCCTTCGGCGGCGTGGTAGAGCACGGGAGAGGTCATGCTGGCATCCTTGTCGGTTGGAACGAAGAGAAACGGTTCGGGCCGGCCTGCCGGGCACGGCGGACGGATGCCGCGCGCCGGCCGGGGCGGCGCCGGGCTTGCGGCCGCCGTCGCGGGTCGGACGGGTGGAAATCGGGTGAGGCCCGGCGCCGGATGGGCGGGCCGCCGCTTCAGCCGCGGCGGTGCGCGGCGGGCGAGGCTGAACGGGTCATGTCTGTCTCCTGTCTTCTGCTTTTTTCTGTGGTGCCGGGCGGGGCCGGCCGGCGCCTGGTCCGGGCCTCCGACATGCTACTCCGATGCCGCGATTCGATCACGCGCATCTCAGGCAACAGGGGTGCGCATGGCGCGCAACAAGCGGGCAGGGGTAAACCTGGGGAAAGAATGGAGAGCAGGGCAGGGAGCGGGACAGGGAGCGGAGCGGGACGCGCCGCGCAAAACCGGCCGCGTAAACGAAAAAGCCCGCACCCAGGCCGGCGTGCGGGCGGGGGTCCACAGGGGGACCGCCCAGTGTCATGAAGCGCGCCCCCGCAGCTTCATGACGGTTTGAATATTGGGGCAGTCCGGCCCCGCGCGCATTGACCTCGGTCAAAAGGCCGGCGCGCCGCTCAGGCCAGCAGCGCCGTGACCAGGTCCTTGCCGCGCGCGGCGGGCAGCTCCTCGAAATGCAGGGCCGCCTCGACGTGGTTCAGATGCGCCACCATCAGCGTCACCGCGCGCTCGGCGTCGCCGGCGCGCGCGGCCTCGATGAACTCGCGGTGCTCGTCGGACGAGCAGGCGGCATCGCGGCGCGACTGGTAAAGCATGGTGATCACGGCGCTGCGCATCGACAGCTCCTGCAGCATGCCGGTCAGCACGCCGTTGCCGACCACCTCGGCCAGCAGGATGTGGAAGTCGCCCAGCAGGCGCGTGCGCAGCTGCGCGTCGCTGCCGGCCAGCGCCTTTTTCTCGGCGGCCAGATGGCGGTCGATGCGCTTGTAGTCGGCCGCGCCCGCGCGCGCCACGAACTCGCGCGCCAGCGCCGCCTCCAGGATGCGGCGCACCGCGAAGACCTCGCGCGCTTCCTCCGCGCTGGGCTTGGCCACGAAGGCGCCCTTGTCCGGCACGATCTGGATGACCTTGTCCTTGGACAGCATCAGCAGCGCGGCGCGCACCTTGGTGCGGCTGACGCGGTAGACGCTGGCCAGCGCCTCCTCGCGCAGCTTGGTGCCGGGCGGCAGCCGGTGCGAAACGATGGCCGCGACGATGTCGTCGGCGATCGCTTCGGAGGTCATGGCGGGGTCGATGTGCTCGGGCATGGTGGCGCGCCGGGGCGGCCTCTCGTGATCAGGAATGCCGAGATTCTAGCGCCCCGCGGCCGCGCCGGGCAGCGGGGCCGTCCCGGGAGTGGCCTGGTCTGCTTCGTGCGGGGCCGGAGCGAGGCCGGCGTCGAGCTCGGCCGCGTCGATGCGGCCGTCGAGCACGTCGTGCGCGCGCACGCGGTCGATGTCCTTCTCCCAGGCGGCCACCACCACGGTCGCCACGCAGTTGCCGATCAGGTTGCCGACCGCGCGCGCGATGCCGATGAACCAGTCCACCGACAGCACCAGCACCAGGCCGATGGCGGGAATCGCCGGGTGCGCCGACAGCGTGGCCGCCAGGATCACGATGGCCGAGCCGGGAATGCCATGCGCGCCCTTGGACGTGACCAGCGCCACCGCCAGGATGCCGAGCAGGTCGCCCAGCGCCAGCGGCGTGTTGGTGGCCTGGGCGATGAACACCGCGGCCAGCGTCAGGTAGATCGAGAACGCGTCGAGGTTGAACGAGTAGCCGGTCGGGATCACCAGCCCCACCACCGACTTCTTGATGCCCAGGAATTCGAGCTTCTTCATCACCTGCGGCAGCACGCTGTCCGACGACGCGGTGCCCAGTACCACCACCAGCTCGGCGCGCAGGTAGCGGATCAGCTTGAGCACCGAGAAGCCGCACAGGCGCATCACCGTGCCCAGCACCACCAGCACGAACAGCGCCACCGCGCCGTAGAACACCACCACCAGGTAGCCGAGCTGCTTGAGCGAGCCGATGCCGTACTTGCCCACCGTGAACGCCACCGCGCCGAGCACGCCCAGCGGCGCGAGCTTGATGATGAAGCCCATCATCTTGAACAGCGTGTGCGAGAACGTGTCGATGATGCCCACCAGTGGGCGGCCGCGCTCGCCCACCAGCGACAGCGCGCAGCCGAACAGGATCGACACCAGCAGCACCTGCAGCACGTCGCCGCTGGCGAATGCGCCCATCACCGTGTTGGGGATCAGCTTGAGCAGGAAATCCGCCGTGCCCGCGCTCTTGATCTTGCCGGCGCTGTCGACGTAGGCCGCCATCGCCGAGGCGTCGAGCGAGGCCGGGTTGACGTTCATGCCGGTGCCAGGATGGAACAGGTAGGCCAGCGCGATGCCCAGCGCCAGCGCGATGGTGGTGACCACCTCGAAATAGAACACCGCCTTGATGCCGACGCGGCCCACTTTCTTCAGTTCGCCCGCGCCGCAGATGCCGGCCACCACCACGCAGAACACGATCGGGCCGATCAGCATCTTGATCAGCTTGATGAAGGCGTCGCCGAGCGGTTTGAGCTGCGCGGCGAACTCGGGGAAGAACAGGCCGAGCAGCGTGCCCAGCAGCAGGGCGATCAGGACCTGGCCGAACAGCGAGCGCGCGAAGCGCGCGAGCGGGGATTGCGGAGCGGACTGCGGGCGGCCGGAAGCCTGCCCTGGCTGGACTGCTGGGTGCATCGTTGTCTCCATGCGGCGCGTCCATGCGAAGGCTGGCGCGACCTGTCGAAAGCAGCAGGAATGCCGGCGCGCGACGCCGGCCTGGCGTGCCGTGCGCCGCGCCGGGTGCGGGCGGCGGCGCGCGCGGGAGGCCCTCCTGTTGGAGCGGAACCCGCGCAATGCGTTGTCCGGACGGGATTGTCGGCGGCGCATTGTCGGAACGTGCCGGTCAATATAGTGCATATCATTTTTGTATGCAATTTTTGAATTCACTGTGCTACCATGCATCGCACAGAATAGCGCTCTCGCCGCGAGAGCCGCGGCGCCGGCGAGACCGGCCCGGCCAGCCCCGGCGGCGCTGGCGCGGGGCTTGCATGTGGCGGCGCCACACCGCATTCGCGCACTTCCAGCAGGAGACACGCATGGCAGCAACCCTCACGCCCGCCCCCGGCAGCGCCGAGACCGGCGCGCGCATCATGGCCTGGGCCGACGACCTCGCCGTCCACACCGAGCAGCCCGGCCTGCTCACCCGCACCTACCTGACCGGCGCCCACCACGGCGCCGCGGCGCAACTGGCCGCGTGGATGCGCGAGGCCGGCATGACGGTGCGGCGCGACGCCGCCGGCAACGTGATCGGCCGCTACGAGGGCACTGCGCCCGGCGCGCCGGCGCTGCTCACCGGCTCGCACTTCGACACCGTGCGCGACGCCGGCCGCTACGACGGCAACCTCGGCGTGATCCTGCCGATCGCCTGCGTGGCCGGGTGGCGCCGGCAGGGCAGGCGCTTCCCGTTCGCCATCGAGGTGGTGGGCTTCGCCGAGGAAGAGGGCGTGCGCTTCAAGGCCACGCTGCTGGGCAGCCGCGCCATCGCCGGCACCTTCGACACCAACGTGCTCGACAACGTGGACGAGGCCGGCAAGACCATGCGCGAGGCGATGCGCGAGGCCGGCTTCGACCCGGCCGGCCTGCCCGCCGCCGCGCATCCGCGCGCGCAGGTGCTGGCTTTCGTGGAAGTGCATATCGAGCAGGGTCCGGTGCTGCTCAACGAAGGGCTGCCGCTGGGCGTGGTGACGGCGATCTCGGGTGCCACCCGTTTCATCGTCGAGCTGGAAGGCCTCGCCGGTCACGCCGGCACGGTGCCGATGGACATGCGCCGCGACGCGGCGATGGCCGGCGCCGAGATCGGCCTGTTCATCGAGCGCCGCTGCGGCGGCCTGCCCGGGCTGGTCGGCACGGTGGGCCAGTTCGACGTGCCCAACGGCGCCACCAACGTGGTGCCGGGCCGCGCGGTGTTCTCGATCGACATCCGCGCCGGCGAGGACGCGGTGCGACGGGCCGCGGTGGACGACGTGCTGGCCGAGATCGAGCGCGTGTGCGCGCGCCGCAACGTGCGCGCGCAGATCCGCAAGACGCACGAGGCCGCGAGCGTGCCGTGCGCGCCGTGGCTGCAGGCGCAGTGGGCCGATGCCATCGCGCGCCAGGGCCTGCCGGTGCGCCACCTGCCGTCCGGCGCCGGCCACGACGCGATGGCGATCTCCGCCATCGCCGACGTGGCGATGCTGTTCGTGCGCTGCGGCAACGGCGGCATCAGCCACCATCCCACCGAAACCATGACCGCCGCCGACGCGGCCAGCGCGGCGGCGGTGTTCAGCGACTTCGTCGAGCACTTCGCGCCGCAGCGATAAGGCACGCCGCATTCCCCCGCATTTCCCAGACACGCAAAGATCAGAGACCAGACATGACCGCACGAGACAACGTGAACCCGCTGCAGACCACCCTGACCGGCTACATCGACGCGCAGCGCCCCGCGCAGGAAGCCTTCCTGGCCGAACTGGTCAAGGTGCCCTCCGACAACCCGCCCGGCGACTGCGACGCGCACGGCCGGCGCGCCGCGGCGCTGCTCAAGGGACTGGGCTTCCAGGTCGAGGCGCACAAGGTGCCCGACGCGCTGGTCAAGGCCGCCGGCATGATCAGCGCCACCAACCTGGTGGTGCGCAAGACCTTCGGCAGCGGCGGCTCCACCGTTGCCCTGAACGCGCACGGCGACGTGGTGCCGCCGGGCCTGGGCTGGACCCGGGACCCCTACGGCGCCGAGACCGGCGACAGCGAGCACGGCCCGGTCATGTACGGCCGCGGCGTGGCGGTGTCCAAGTCCGACTTCGCCACCTACACCTACGCCCTGCTGGCGCTGATGGCGGCCGAGCAGCAGGGCGCGCAGCTCAACGGCACGGTCGAGCTGCAGTTCACCTACGACGAGGAAACCGGCGGCGACATCGGCCCGAAGTTCCTGCTCGACCAGGGCCTGAGCAAGCCCGACTACGCCATCTCGGCGGGCTTCTCCTACGGCATCACCTCGGCCCACAACGGCTGCCTGCACGTGGAAGTCACGGTCAGGGGCAAGCAGGGCCATGCCGCCATGCCGCACACCGGCGTGGACGCGATCGAGGCCGCCACCCACATCCTGCAGGCCATCTACGGCCTGCGCGCCGAGTTGGCCACGCGCAAGTCGAAGACGCCGGGCATCGACACCGCCACGCTCAACGTCGGCCTGATCAAGGGCGGCATCAACACCAACGTGGTGCCGGACCTGGTGACGTTCCGCGTCGACCGCCGCATGATCCCCGAGGAAATCGGCTTCGACGCCGAGGGCGAGATCCGCGCCGTGGTGGAGAAGGCCGCGGCCGAGCGCCCGGGCATCGAGGTCAAGGTCGAGCGCATCATCCTGGCCGAGCCGCTGTCGGAACTGCCCGGCGTGGAAAAGCTGATCGGCGCGCTCAAGTGCCGCGCCGAGGAAGTGTTCGGCGTGGAGATCCCCGTGCACGGCGTGCCGCTCTACACCGACGCGCGCCACTACACCGCGCGCGGCATCCCGACCGTGCTGTACGGCGCCGGCCCGCGCACGCTGATGGAAGCGCGCGGCCACAACTCGGACGAGAACCTGCGCCTGAACGACCTGAACCGCGCTACCAAGGTGGTGGCGCTGGCGCTGTCGGACCTGCTGGGCTGAAATCGTTTCAGGCGCGCAGCGGGTGGCGCCACGGCGCGCCGCCCGCTTGCCGGCGAGGTGGTCCGCAAGGTTGCCCACGTTCCGGGCCGGCGCGCCGGGGCCCGCATGGCGCCGGCCCGGGACCCGGGCATTCCCGCCGGGTTTCCTTTCCCTGCTGCATGATGCCGATCATTCTCTGGACGAATGATCGGCATCAAAAAAATCGCAGCATCAAATTCTCCCGCATATAGTTCCAGCCCGGAGCGATGTCTCCGCGGCGTCTGCCGCTTGCTCTTTATATCAGTGCTCTTATATTATGTTCGAACCCTGATATAGCCGGCCGCCATCCCGGCCACCGGACCGCAAAGGAGCAAGCCAGCATGTCGAACCATTCCCGCATGGAGTTCACCGATTTCACCGGCATCGCACCCGGCGTGGCCGCCGCGCTGCGCGCGCTGACCAAGGCCGTCGACGACGCCGGACTGGAAAAGCCGCTGACCGAACTGCTCAAGCTGCGCGCCTCGCAGATCAACGGCTGCGCGTTCTGCCTGCAGTTCCACCTCAACCTGGCGCGCGCCGCCGGCGTGGACGCGCGCAAGCTGGACCTGCTCGCCGCCTGGCGCGACGCCGGCATCTACACCGAGCGCGAGCAGGCCGCGCTGGCGTGGACCGAGGCGCTGACGCTGCTGGGCCACGACAGCGCCTCCGACGCCGTCTACGCAGCGGTGAGTACGCAGTTCCCGCCCGCCGAGCTGGCCCATCTCACCGCGGCCATCGCCAACATCAACGCATGGAACCGCATCGCCGTGAGCCTGCGCTTCTCGCCGCCGGCGCCGGCGCAGCCGCGCGCGGCCGCCTGAGGACGGCGGCCGGCGCGGGTCGCGTGCATGCTGGCCGTCGGGCTCGGCTGCGCGCTCGGGCACTGGTTCCCGGGCAAGCCAAGCGTGGTTCAGGCGCTGCGCGGCCGCTGAGCGGCGTTCACGCCGCCATCACGCCGCCGGCGCGCCGGGCAGGCGCTCGTCGCCGTCGCCGAGCGCGCGCTGCATCAGCACGGTGTCGATCCACTGGCCGTGCTTGAAGCCGACCGACTGCAGCCGGCCGATGGTGCGAAAGCCCACGCGTTCGTGCAGCGCCAGCGAGCCGGCGCCCTCGCCACTGGCGGTGCACGCCACCACCGCGATCATCTGCCGCCACGGGCCGTTCTCGCAGCGCGACACCAGCGCCGCCAGCAGCGCCAGGCCGAGGCCCTGGCCGCGGTGGCGGTCGTCGATATAGACCGAATCCTCGATGGCGAAGCGGTAGGCGCTGCGCGTGCGGTAGGCCGAGGCATAGGCGTAGCCGAGCACCTCGCCGCCGCGCTCGGCCACCAGGTAGGGCAGGCCCTGGCGCCTGACCTCCGCGTGGCGCAGGCGCATGTCGTCCACGCCGGGTTCCACCTCCTCGAACGAGGCGCGGCCGTGGCGCACGTGGTGCGCGTAGATGGCCTGGATGGCGGGAATGTCGGCGGCGCCGGCGTCGCGCACGGCGAGGCCGGCGCTGCCCTGCACGGCGGCGGTGGCGTTGGCCACGGCCAGCGGGGTGGCGGAGGCGGCGGAGAGCGTGGCGAGCGGGGTCTTCATGGTGCGGGCTGGTCTGCGGGGCGGAGTCGGAACCCGGCGGGGCCGGGCGGCATTGGTGTTGTCATATCGACGATGGCGCTACCTTACCCCGCCGCGATGCTATAAAGGAAGCTTCGCCAACTTATGCCCGGCATAAGCATTTCTTTGCCATGCGCCAGCTCAATCCCGACTTCCTGCAAGCCTTCGCGCTGGTCTGCGAGCTCGGCAGCTTCTCGGCGGCGGCGCAGCGCCTCGGCCTGAGCCAGCCGGCGGTCAGCCTCCAGGTGCGCCAGCTCGAGCAGCGCTACGGCCTGCGCCTGCTGGAGCGCGTGGGCCGCCATGCCGTACCTACCGCTGCGGGAGAAGACCTGCTGGCCCACGCGCGCGGCGTGGCCGGCGCGCTGGCCGCGGCCGACGACAGCATGGCGCGCCACGCCGGCGGCGCGGTCGGGCGGGTGCGGCTGGGCACCGGCGCCACCGCCTGCATCTACCTGCTGCCGGCGGCGCTGCGCGAACTGCGCCGCGCCATGCCGGCGCTGGAGATCGTGGTCAGCACGCTCAATACCGGCGAAGCGCTCAAGGCGGTGGAAGACAACGCGCTCGACCTCGCCTTCGTCACGCTGCCGGCCGCGGGCCGCATGCTGGACATCACGCCGGTGCTGCCGGACGCCTTCGTCGCCATCGGCCCGGCCGACGGCGCGCCGCTGCCGGCCACGGTGGCGCCGGCCGACCTCGCCGGCCTGCCGCTGGTGCTGTTCTCGCCCGGCGGCAACACGCGCCGGCTGGTGGACGAGTGGTTCCTGCGCGCCGGCGTCGGCGCGCGCCCGGTGATGGAGCTCGACAGCGTGGAGGCCATCAAGGAGCTGGTCGGCGCCGGGCTCGGCTATTCGGTGCTGCCGGGCATGGCCCTGCCGCCGGGCCAGCCGCGCGCGCGCATCGCGGTGCGGCCGCTGGCGCCGCCGCTGGCGCGCACGCTGGCGCTGGTGCTGCGCCACGACAAGCCGCTGCGCGCCGGCCTGCGCGCCACCGTGGCGGCCCTGCGCGCGCTCGCGCCGGCGCCGGACGGCGCGGCCTGACGCCGCCTGAAGCCGCCTGCGGCGGCCAGAAGCGGCTGCGCCGGCGCCGGCGCGCTTGTATAGTGCGGATTTGCGCGCCCGCGGGCGCGTCCGGACGAGGAGGACCGCCATGATCACCATCTATCACAATCCCCGCTGCTCGAAGTCGCGCGAAGCGCTGGCGCTGGTGGAGACCGCCGCGGCGCGGCTGGGCGAGCCGGTCGACATCGTGGAATACCTGAAGACACCGCCCACGCTGTCCACCCTCAAGCAGCTTCACACCATGCTGGGCGTGCCGGTGCGCGAGATGGTGCGCGCCAACGAGGCGCCCTACAAGGAGCTGGGCCTCGACGATCCCGGCCTGACCGATGCCGAGGTGCTGGGCGCGGTGGCCGACAATCCGATCCTGCTGCAGCGTCCGGTGGTGGTGCGCAACCGCCGCGCCGTGATCGCGCGCCCGCCCGAGAACGTGGCGCCGCTGCTGGCCTGAGCCTGGCGCGGCCCCAGACAAAACCGGCCCCCGCATGGCGGGGGCCGGCCCGGTCAGACAGACGCGGCTGCTTCAGGCGAGTCGTCTATTGAACACCCAGCCAGTGCATGGCCTCCTGACCGAAAGCGATTGCCGCCAGCACCACCAGCAGGATCACCAGCGTCACGGCGCTGACGTAGAGCGTGGCCTTGGCGACCTCGGCGTCTTCCTGCAGGGAATGCCAGTGGGCGTCGCCGCGCGTGTCGCGCGGCGCGGATGTCTCGCGGGTTGCCTCGCGGGCTCCGCTCGTTTCCCGCGGGGGATGCGGCGCGCGCGGCGAGTGCGATGAATGCGGCCAGTGCAGCCGGCCGGCCATCTGCCTGAGGTGCAGGTCGGGATGGAAACGCATGGGCGACACCTCCTGGGCATGGCGCGCGCCGGCCGGGCATGCCGGAAGCCGCGCAGGGCGTGCACGATGGCGTGCATGACGGCATGCGTATATGGCTTGGCGGCGCGGCAGCCCTGAACTCGCGGGTTCGGGCCATATACGACTTAACTATAGGCCGCGCGGCGCAAGATGCGAGCTTCGCGTGACATGGCCCGCGGCGGCGATGCGGCGATGTGGCGCGCGCCGGCGGGCGCTTCAGGTCGCCGTGTCGCCCGGGGCCGCTTCCGCGGGTGTCGATGCCGCCGTCGCTGTTGCCGCCGCCGCCTCGCGCGCGCGCAGCTCGGCCAGCATGTTGCAGAACAGCGCGCCCTGCTCCAGCGCGTCGTCCAGCGCCACGTGGGTATGCGGCAGCGGGTCCTTCCAGGCGTCCGGCAGCGCCGGCTTGACCGTCTTGCGGTAGGGCAGGCCGGTCATGGCGAAGCCCAGCGTCTTGATGTCGAGCGCGGCCCAGCCGAACGGCGAGCGGCCGGCGAAGCGCATCATGTACCAGAACATCCAGGTGAAATCGAAGCCGGCCGGAAAGGCCACGAAGACCGGCTTGCCGGGCAGGCTTTCCACCCACTCCACGTAGCGCGTCATGGCCTGCGCCGGCGGCTCCAGGTCGCGGCGGCAGGCCGCCCAGGCCTCGGGCTGGGTCAGCCACCACTGCATCTGCGCCGGGTGGCCGGCGGCGCCCGGCAGCGTCTCCAGGTTGGCCGAGAACGTGCCGAGCACGGTCTTGTCGGCCAGCATCGCCGCCGAGGCGAACGACAGCATGGAGTGCGGCCCGGGGATCGGGCCGTCGGCCTCCACGTCGGTGCTCACGTAGATCTCGGGGCGGGTGTCGGGTGCCTGTTTCTTTGCCATGACTGGGAGAACGGGGCGCGGGGCGCGGGGCGTGGCGGCGCTCAGCCCACGTCGATCAGGTGGTCGGCCACGTAGGGATTGTTCCTGCGCTCGTCGCCGAAGGTTGAGACCGGACCGTGGCCCGGCACGAAGGTGACGTCCTCGCCCAGCGGCCACAGGTGCGTGCGGATCGAGCGGATCAGGTCGGCATGGTTGCCGCGCGGGAAGTCGGTGCGGCCGATCGAGCCGGCGAACAGCACGTCGCCGACGATGGCCAGCCGGTGCGCGCGCGAGAAGAACACCACGTGGCCCGGCGTGTGGCCGGGGCAGTGGTAGACCTCCAGCGTCTCGCTGCCGAACTGCACGGTGTCGCCGGTATCGAGCCAGCGCTGCGGCTCGAACGCCTCGGCATGGCTGAAGCCGAAGCGGGTGGTCTGCTCCGGCAACTGGTCGATCCAGAAGCGCTCGTCCTCGTGCGGCCCCTCGATCGGGATGCCCAGCTCGCGCGCCAGCGCCGCCGCGCCCGCGCAGTGGTCGAGGTGGCCGTGGGTGAGGAAGATCTTCTCCAGCGTCACGCCGCGCTCCTTGACCGCCGCGTGGATGCGCTCGAGGTCGCCGCCGGGATCCGTCACCGCGGCCCGGCCGGTGGTCTCGTCGATCAGCAGCGCGCAGTTCTGCTGGAAGGGCGTCACGGGAATCAGGAGGACTTGCATGGGCGGGCGGGGAGGGACGTGGAATGTGGGTTCTGCGGGCGCGTGCCCCGGTGGCCGGCATTCGTTGCCGGCTTCGTTGCCAATTTCCGTTGCCGGCCTTCGCCGCCGGCACGCGCGGTGCCGTGCATTGTAGCGTCTGGCGCGCGGCCGGATGCGCGGCGCGCCGGCGCCGGGCACGCGCGAAGCCGTGCCCGCGTCACACCGCAAAGCCTTGCCAGGCCTGGGCTGGCGCCGGCGCCACGCGGCCACGGGTACGCGCCGGTAGCCGGCGTTTTCGCCGTTTTTCAGCTTTGTTACAGACAATTCGTAACAAAATCAAGACCATACGCCCAACTGCCTGATGCTAGACTCGCGCGATGTTTCGGTTCCCCCCCTATCTTTCCCGCCCCGGGCGGATCGCCCGTCTGTGCGTGCACGCCACATGCGCGCTGGCGCTTGCCGCCTGCGCCTTGCCTCCGGCGGGCGACGAGCAGGAGAGCGCGCCGGTCGCCACCACCCCCAAACCAGCCAAACCGGCCAAGGCCGTCAAGCCCGCCGGCGCGAAGCCGGGCGCGCAGGAGCCGGTCCAGAAGGAGGCCGGCAAGGATGGCGCGAAGGACGCCGGCAAGGACGCCACAAACGGCTGGGGCCTGTTCCGCTGGGGCAACAACGAAGGCCTGGCCGATACCGGCCCGGGCTCGTTCGAAGGCCTGCGTCCCGACCTCGGCTCGTTCGAGCAGCGCGGCATGGCTTCCTGGTACGGCAAGGGCTTTCACGGCCGCCGCACCGCCAACGGCGAGCGCTTCGACATGCGCGCCATGACCGCCGCCCATCCGTCGCTGCCGCTCGATAGCTGGGTGCTGGTGCGCAACCTGCGCAACGGCAAGGTGGCGGTGGTGCGCATCAACGACCGCGGCCCGTACCACAGCAACCGTGTGCTCGATGTGTCATACGGCGCGGCGCGGCGCCTCGGCTTCACCAGCCACGGCTCGACCCAGGTCGAGATCCGCCGCCTGTCGCGCAGCGAGGTCGCCGCGCTGGGCCCGCAGACCACCGGGCCGGACGACGACAGCGGCGATGGCGGCGACGCCGGTGGCGGCGACCTTGCCGACGCGCTCGTCGCCGATCCGCCGCCGCGCGCGGCCCGCAAGGCGCGCAAGCCGGCCGTGCGGCGCAAGCAGCGCTGACGGCGCCGGCGGCGTGATGTGGACCCGGCACGCCCGCGCTGTCAGCCTCGCCGCTCGCGCGGTGGCCGGTATCCCGATTCCTGCTCCGGCCGGCGCCCGCGGCGGTCCGCCGCTAGTCTTCCCTGTCCTCGCCGTCGTCCCCGGCGCGCTGCGCCAGCGCCAGCCGGTACAGCGCGTCGGTCGGCGCGCCGGTGATGGCGGCGGCCAGCTTGGCCGCGCGCTTGGCCGGCAGCTCGGCCAGCAGCAGCGCCAGCACCTGCTGCGCGCGCGCGTCGGGCAGGCCGGCGTCCGGCGCGGCCGGCGCCGCGCCTTCCACCACCAGCACGAACTCGCCCTTGGCGCGCGACGGGTCGGCGGCCAGCCAGGCCGGCGCGTCGCCCACCGGCATCACCGGGATTTCCTCGAACAGCTTGGTCAGCTCGCGGCCGACCAGCAGGCGCCGTCCGGCCGGCAGCGCGGCGGCCAGCGCGGCCAGCGTGTCGGCGATGCGGTGCGGCGCCTCGTAGACCACCCAGGCGTGGTCGAGCGTGGCCAGCGCGGCGATGGCCTCGGCGCGCGCGCGCGCCTTGGGCGGCAGGAAGCCGGCGAAGGTGAAGCGCCCGCCGCCGCTGTCCAGCAGCTCGCCGGCCACCGACAGCGCCGCCACCGCCGCGCTCGGGCCCGGCAGCGGCACCACCTTGTGGCCGGCCGCGCGCGCCGCCTCGACCAGCCGCGCGCCGGGGTCGGAGATGCCGGGCGTGCCGGCGTCCGAGACGTAGGCGATGCGCTCGCCGGCGGCCAGGCGCGCGTTGATGCGCTGCGCCGCCTCGCGCTCGTTGTGCTCGTGCACGGCCAGCAGCGGCCGGTGCAGGCCCACGCGCGTGAGCAGCTGGCCGGTGTTGCGGGTGTCCTCGCAGGCAATGGCGTCGGCCAGGCCGAGCACGTGCAGGGCCCGCAGCGAGAGATCGGCCAGGTTGCCGATCGGCGTGGCCACCACGTACAGGGTGCCGGACGGGTAGGACTGGCCGGCCGCCAGGGAGATCCAGTCAGTCATGCTTGAGAACTTCCGTTGAATCCATCATTCAAATCCACCACGCAGGCGCGGGGAGCCCGGGCCGAGGCGCGCGCGCTGGCTTACCTGCAAGGGCGGGGCCTGGCGCTCGTGGTTCGCAATTATCGCTGCAAAGGCGGCGAGATCGACCTGGTCATGCGCGAGGCCGACGGCACGCTGGTGTTCGTCGAAGTGCGCGAGCGCGCCAGCCGCGCGTTCGGCGGCGCCGCGGCCAGCGTCACGCCGGCCAAGCAGCGCCGCATCCTGCTGGCGGCGGCGCACTTCCTGGCCGCGCGGCAGGCCGGCGGCGCGCCGGCGGAGGCCTGCCGGCTCGACGTGGTGGCGCTGGAGCCGGGCCGGCTCGAATGGATCCGCGGCGCGTTCGACGCGGACGGCGGCTAGCGCGCCGGCGGGCGCGGGCGCCTGCGTCATAATGCGCGGTATCGCGCGGCGCGCGCCGCGCGGCAACACAGGCAGGGATTCAGACAAGGCCGATCGAGCCATGCATATCGACAGCATCCAGCAACATTTCTTCGACAGCGCCGACACCAAGCGCGAGGCCGCGCAGGTGATGGCGCCCCACATCGCCGCGGCGATCGAGCGCATGGTGGTCGCGCTCACCAGCGGCAACAAGATCCTCGCCTGCGGCAACGGCGGCTCGGCGGCCGACGCCCAGCACTTCGCCGCCGAGCTGATCGGCCGCTTCGAGCGCGAGCGGCCCGGCCTGGCCGCGATCGCGCTGACCACCGACAGCTCCATCCTGAGCGCGGTCGGCAACGATTACGATTTCAGCGTGGTGTTCTCCCGCCAGGTGCAGGCGCTCGGCCAGCCCGGCGACGTGCTGCTGGCGATCTCCACCTCCGGCAACTCCGCCAACGTGGTGGCCGCGGTGGCCGCCGCCAAGCAGCGCGACATGTGCGTGGTGGCGCTGACCGGCAAGGGCGGCGGCGAGGTCGCCGGCCTGCTCGACGAATTCGACGTCAGCCTGTGCGTGCCCAGCGAGCGCACCGCGCGCATCCAGGAAGTCCACCTGCTGACCCTGCATTGCCTGTGCGACGGCATCGACGAGGCGCTGCTGGGCGAAGGCTGAGCCCGCCCGGCGCCGCCGCTTTTCCGCAACCGTGCTTCATGGCGCATTTCCGCCCCACCGCTTCCAGCAAGGACCGCATGACGACTCTGCCCAACCCGCGTGAATCCCGCACCGTCCGTCCCGCCGGACGCTTTTCCGGACGCCTCCGAGGTCTCTCCCGCCTGGCCCGCACCGCCACCACGGTGGCGGCGCTGACCGTGGCCGCCACCCAGCTTGCCGGCTGCTTCCCGGTGCTCGCCGGCGCGATGGCCGGCGGCGTGACCCTGGCCACCGACCGCCGGCCCACCGGCACCCAGGCCATCGACCGCGGCCTGCAGCTCGAGGCCGAGAACACCCTGAACTCGCGCTACAACGGCCAGGCGCGCGTCAGCGTCACGGTCTACAACCGCAAGGTGCTGCTGACCGGCGAGGCCAGGAACAACGAGGTCAGGCAGCAGGTGGAGCAATACGTGCGCGGCCTGCCCAATGCGCGCGAGGTGATCGACGAGCTGGAGATCGTGTCGTCGCCGTCGTTCGCCACGCAGAGCCAGGACACCTACATCACCAGCAAGGTCAAGACCCTGCTGATCACCACCGAGGGCATTCCGTCCAACTCGATCAAGGTCGTCACCGAGAAGGGCGTGGTCTACCTGATGGGCGTGGTCACGCCGGCCGAGGGCGACCGCGCCACCGACGTGGCGCGCAATGCCGGCGGCGTGGTCAAGGTGGTCAAGACCTTCGACTACATCAGCGAGGCCGAGCGCGCGCGGCTGGACGCCGCCGCGAGCTCGCAGAACCCGCCCCCGGGCGAAAGCGGCAGCAACGTGCCGGCACAGCCGGCGCCGCTGTCGCCGCCCGACACCACCGCGCCGGGCGCCACGGCCAGCCCCGTCACCGCGCCGGTCTCGTCGCCGGTGGCCTTGCCGCCGGGCCGCAACCTGCCCTGACGCAGCGGCGGGTACGCGCCGGCCGCCTTCGCCGGGGCCGGCGCGTACCCGTTGCGGCGCCGGCCCCGGCATCCTCCGTGCCGCGCAGCCGGCGCAGATCGATCTGCGTATTGCGCATCACATCCGCGCGCGCGATGTGATAGGGTTTGGCACGCCTCGCGGCGCCCCCCGGAGCCCACCCATGACCACCACCGCACGAGCCATCTTCGCAGCGCTGGCGCTGCTCATCGCGGCCGGCGCCGCGCGCGCGCAGGCGCCCGCCGCTGGCGCTGGCGCTGCCGATACCGCCAGCGCCAGCGCCAGCGCGCTGCGGGCGCGCAACTGGGCCGCCGCCTGCGCCGGCTGCCACGGCCCCGCCGGGCGCGCGCCCGCGGGCAGCCCGGTGCCGGCGCTGGCCGGCCGCGGCCAGTCCGAGCTGGTCGGCCTGATGCAGGACTTCAAGCAGGGCAGGCGCGAGGCAACCGTCATGCAGCAGATCGCCAGGGGCTACAGCGACGCGCAGATCGAAGCCATCGCCGGCTGGTTCGCCGGCGTGCGCTGAGCCGCGCGCTCCCACCCCTTCCCGCCAGGAGAACAACCATGCAAAGACGCGAATTCCTCGGCGCGCTCGCCGGCACGGCGCTGCTCGGCGCGCAGGCCGCGCGGGCCGCGGCCGCCACGCGCGCGGCGAAAGTGGTGGTGGTCGGCGGCGGCTACGGCGGCGCCACCGCCGCGCGCTACCTGCGCGAATGGAGCGGGCACGGCATCGAGGTCACGCTGGTCGAGCCCGAGGCCAGCTTCGTCTCGTGCCCGCTGTCCAACCACGTGCTGGGCGGCGGCAAGGCCATCGGCGACATCACGCTGTCCTACGATGCGCTGGCCGCGCGCCACGGCGTGAAGGTGGTGCGCGACCACGTCGGCGCCATCGACGCGGCGCGCCGCGTGGTGCGGCTCGGCGGCGGCGCCACGTTGCCGTACGACCGGCTGGTGCTGTCGCCGGGCGTGGAAGTGCTGTCCGGCGAGATCCCGGGCCTCGCGCAGCCCGGCGGCGAGCACATCCTGCATGCCTGGAAGGCCGGCGCGCAGACCGTGGCGCTGCGCCGCCAGCTCGAGGCCATGCGCGACGGCGGCACCTTCGCCATCACCATCCCGCTGGCGCCGTACCGCTGCCCGCCGGGCCCCTACGAGCGCGCCTGCCTGGTGGCCGACTATTTCCTGCGCGCCAAGCCGCGCAGCAAGGTGCTGATCCTCGACGCCAACCCGGACATCACCTCCAAGGGCGCGCTGTTCAGGCAGGCCTGGGCCGCGCGCTACCCGGGCATGATCGAGTACCGGCCGCAGTACAACACCGTCGACGTCGACCCCGCCACGCGCACGCTCAAGTTCGACGTGCAGGACGACGAGCGCGCCGACGTCATCAACCTGCTGCCGCCGCAGCGCGCCGGCGCGATCGCCGTGGCCAGCGGCCTGGCCACCGCCAACGGCAAATGGTGCGAAGTGGATTTCCTCACCTTCGAGGCCAAGGCCGCGGCCAACATCCACGTGCTCGGCGACGCCATCCAGATCGCGCCGCTGATGCCCAAGTCCGGCCACATGGCCAACCAGCACGGCAAGGTGGCCGCCGCCGCCATCGTCGCGCTGCTGGCCGGGCGCGAGCCCGACCCCGAGCCGCTCTACAACAACACCTGCTACAGCTTCACCTCGGCGCGCGAGGCCATCCACATCGCTAGCGTGCACCGCTACGACGCGGCGCAGCGCACCATGCTCACGGTGCCCGGCTCGGGCGGGCTGTCGCCGGCGCCCAGCGCGCTCGAAGGCAGCTACGCGCAGGCGTGGGCCGACGCGATCTGGCGCGACATGCTCGCCTGAGCGCGTCCGCCGCCCCATCCGCGGCTTCATCCGCTACCCCGCCCGTCGTCCCGCCCGCCGCGCCAGTTGCCGGCTCCGCGCCCGCCGGCCGGCGCGGCATCCCCCGTTGCGCGCCGCGCACCGTGGCCGACCGGATCTTGAGGCAAAATAGCGGGCTGGCCGCTTCCGTGCCCGGTGGGGCGGCCGGCATGCCCCCCGCGCCCCCGGGCGCGGCACATCGCCGTCCCCACGGCTCACATGGATTCGGAGCGAACAACATGAAGCAGTTTGTCATTGCAGCCCTGATGCTGGCCTGCGCGGCCTCGGCCAACGCGGCCGTCGATGCCGCCAAGGCCCAGGAAATCGCCAACAAGAACGCCTGCATGGGTTGCCACCAGATCGACAAGAAGCTCGTCGGCCCGGCCTACAAGGACGTGGCCGCCAAGTACAAGGGCGACAAGAACGCCCTGGCGACGCTGACCAAGAAGGTCAAGGGCGGCGGCTCGGGCGTGTGGGGTCCGGTGCCGATGCCGGCCAACGCGGGCCTGAGCGACGCCGACCTGAAGACGGTCGTGGAGTGGGTGCTGGCCGGCGCCCCCTCGAAGTAAGGCATTGCCCGGACCGGCCGCGGGCGGGCAGGCGCCGCCCGCGGCCGCCGGCGGGGAGCCGCCCCCCCCCCCCCCCCGCCGGCGCACCGG
Source organism: Cupriavidus sp. FW216-B1 (assembly GCF_058789195.1). Classification (NCBI taxonomy): domain Bacteria; kingdom Pseudomonadati; phylum Pseudomonadota; class Betaproteobacteria; order Burkholderiales; family Burkholderiaceae; genus Cupriavidus; species Cupriavidus sp. FW216-B1. The sequence continues at coordinate 209,180 of NZ_JBYTEL010000009.1, forward strand.
GCCGGAACGGAAAACGCAGGAAAAAGGTAGACAAATGAATCCGAAACGAAGAGATGTGCTGCGGCTCACCTCGGTGCTGGCCCTGATGGCCGCCACCGGCCTCATCAGCGAAGCCCAGGCTGCCGAGTGGAACAAGACCGCCTTCGACGGCAAGAGCGTGGCGGACGTGATCAAGGCGCTCGGCGGCAGCGGCACCGAGAAGAGCAGCGCCATCGTCTTCAATGCCCCCGACATCGCCGAGAACGGCGCCGTGGTGCCGGTCTCCGTGACCAGCAACATTCCCGGCACCGAGCAGATCGCCATCCTGGTGGAAAAGAACCCCTACACGCTGGCGGCCGACTTCACCATCCCGGCGGGCACCGAGCCCTTCGTCTCCACCCGCGTGAAGATGGGCCAGACCTCGGTGGTGCACGCCGCCGTCAAGGCCGGCGGCAAATGGTATGTGGCGTCCAAGGAAATCAAGGTGACGCTCGGCGGCTGCGGCGGCTGAAGCCCCGCCCCGCGATCGCCCACATCCCCCAGCCCCAACCTCACCGAGAGAGCACAGAACATGGCAGACCCGATGCGCGTACGAGCCGCCGAGAATGGCGGCGTGGTCGACGTCAAAATCCTGATGAAGCACGACATGGAAACCGGCCAGCGCAAGGACGCGAACGGCAAGACCATCCCGGCCTGGCACATCCAGAACGTGACCGTCGTGTGCAACGGCAAGGAAGTGTTCCAGGCCCAGTTCGGCACGGCGGTTTCCAAGGACCCGTTCCTGAATTTCAAGTTCAAGGGCGGCGCCAAGGGCGACAAGGTCACCGTGACCTGGGTCGACAACCGCGGCGACAAGCGCACCGACGAAGCCACCATTTCCTGACGCCGCCCACCGGCCAAGCGGCCCGCGGCATCCTCTGCTATGGTTCAGGGCGAATGTCGGGCCCGGGCCGGCGCATGTGGCGCGCGGGGGCCAGACCGGAAGGATAAGCAATCATGCGGCGAGCATTTATTCGGGCAACGGCGGCGCTGGCCGCCATCGGCCTGTCGGCCAAGGCGGCGGCGCAGGCGGCTCCGGCCCCGGCGGCGGCCGGCGGCAAGAGCGGCAAGGGCGGGCGCGTCAAGGTGGTCTACCAGTTGTCCGAAGGCACGGACCAGGCGGTGCGCGCGATGGCCAACCTGCGCAACCACCTCAATGCCGCGCCCGACACCAAGATCGTGGTGGTGGCCTTCGGCTACGGCGTGGACTTCATTGTCGAAGGCGCGCGCGACGCGCGCGGCAATACCTTCGAGGCGGCCATCGCCTCGCTGGCCAGTTCCGGCGTGGAGTTCCGCGTATGCCGCAACACGCTGGCGGCGCGCAAGATTCCCGAATCCAGCCTGTCGATGGAAGCCAAGGTGGTGCAGGCCGGCGTGGTCGAGGTGGCCCGCCTGCAGTTCGAGGAAGACTACGCGTACATCAAGCCCTGACGGCGAGCGGGCCGGAGCCGCCGGCCCGGCGGGAAGACAAGCAATAAGACGGCCTCGGCCCGGCGTGCCAGCGCGCGGGGCTCGCCAGGCCCTGAGGAGAAGAGCCCCATGAAGACCATCAGACGCCGCCATGCCGGCGCCGCGCTGGCGTTGGCCGGCACCCTGGCGCTGGCCGGCGCGGCCGTGCATGCCCAGGGCAGCACCGCCGAGGAAATCGCCAAGTACCGGCAGATGCTGGCCGAGGGCAATCCCGCCGAACTGTGGGAAGCCGCCGGCGAGGAACTGTGGAAAAAGCCGGCCGGCCCGAAGAACGTCTCGCTCGAGCAGTGCGACCTCGGCAAGGGTCCCGGCGTGACCAAGGGCGCGTACGCGGAATTGCCGCGCCTGTTCAAGGACACCGGCCGCGTGATGGACCTGGAGCAGCGCCTGGCCTACTGCCGCGTGACGCTGCAGGGCCTGACGCAGGAAGAGGCGACCAGGAACCCGTTCGCCTCCACCGGCAAGCCGTCCGACATCGAGCGCCTGGTCTCGTTCCTGGCCGGCGAGTCGCGCGGCGTGAAGATGAACGTGCAGCTCGACACCCCGGAGGAAAAGCGCGTCTACGCGCTCGGCCAGAAGATGTTCTTCTACCGCGGCGGCGCCTACGACTTCGCCTGCGCCACCTGCCACGCCGTGGACGGCCAGCGCATCCGCCTGCAGGACCTGCCTAACCTGCTGACGCAGCAGGGCGCGCAGGCGGCCTACACCACGTGGCCGGCCTACCGGGTCTCGCAGGGCGAGGTACGCACCATGCAGCACCGCCTCTACGACTGCCTGCGCCAGCAGCGCTTTCCCGAGCCCGCCTATGGTTCCGACGTGATCACCGCGCTGAGCCTGTTCCTGGCGAAGAACGCCAACGGCGGCACCTACGACGGTCCGGCGCTCAAGCGCTGAGCGGGAGAGAGCACAGATGAAACAGACCAATCAAGCGACACTCGCCACGCTCGCCACCGCCTTCGCCATGCTGGCCGGCGCGGGCGCGGCCCATGCGCAGGACAGCGCGAAGCCCGCCAGGGGCAGACCGGCCACCTTGGCCGCCAAGGCGGCCGCCGGCGCCGACGCCGGCACCAGCGACGCCGACATGCGCAAGCTGATCGAGAGCTCCTTCTCGTCCAAGGGCCCCGCCACCCTGGCCGGCGTGCTCGAGCGCGACGCCATGCAGGAAGCGTGCAGCGACTACCCGGACCGCACCAAGGTGCCGGCGGCCGTGGCGAAGAAGATCGAGGCCGCCGAGCTCAAGCAGGTCAAGTACCCGGCCGACGGCCACTACCTCGGCGACTGGAAGGAAGGCGAGAAGACCGCGCAGAACGGGCGCGGCATGCAGTTCTCCGACCCCGTCGGCGGCGTCAACGGCGCCAACTGCTACGCCTGCCACCAGATGACCAAGGCTGAGATCTCGTTCGGCAACATCGGCCCCTCGCTGTACCAGTACGGCAAGCTGCGCGGCAACTCCGAAGCGGTGGTCAGGTACACCTGGGGCAAGATCTGGGATTCCAGCGCGTACACCGCCTGCTCCAACATGCCGCGCTTCGGCCACAAGGGCATCCTCACCGAGCAGCAGATCCGCGACGTGATGGCGCTGCTGCTCGACCCGGCCTCGCCGGTCAACCAGTAAAGGCGCAGCCATGACCGCCGCCCGCCTGGCGCGCCGCACCGGCGCCGCGCTGCTGCTCGCCGCGCTGGCCTGGAGCGGCGCGGCCGCCGCGCTCGAAGTCGGCGACACCGTGCACCTGCCGCCGGTGCAGCTGCTCGACGGCCGCACGGTGGCGCCGGCGCAGTGGGCCGGCAAGCCGCTGGTGCTGGAAGTGTGGGCGTCGTGGTGCCCGTTCTGCGCCTTGCAGAACCCGCGCCTGCAGAAGCTCTACGACAGCATCGGCGGCGCCCGGGGCGGCCTGCAGGTGCTGGCGGTCAGCATCGACAAGGACCCGAAGGAAGCCGGCGCCTACATGGCCAAGCATGGCTACACCTTCCCCGCCACGATGGATACGCCCGCGCTGCGCGCCGTGCTCGGCAAGCGGCGCGGCCTGCCCGAGCTGTACGTGATCGACGCCGGCGGCAAAGTGGTGCAGAAGGAAGTCGGCGAGATGCTGGAGGAAGACGTCGCCGCGCTGGCCCGCTACGCGAACTAGCCGGCGATGACGCTGGCGATGAAGCGAGCACCCGACGCCGGGCCGCGGCCGGCACCGGCGCGCGCAGACCACAGGAAGAGACAATGAACCGACGCGAGTTCCTGCAGGTGCTGGCCATCGCCGGCGCCGGCGGCATGGCCTTTCCCGCCACCGACGCCCAGGCCGCGCAGGCTGCCGGCAAGCTCTACGACGTGCCGCGCTTCGGCAACGTGCACCTGCTGCATTTCACCGACTGCCACGCCCAGCTGCGCCCGCTCCATTTCCGCGAGCCCAGCGTCAACCTCGGCGTGGGCGACTACGCCGGCAAGCCGCCGCACCTGGTCGGCCAGGCGCTGCTGCGCCACTACGGCATCGCGCCCGGCAGCGCGCAGGCGCATGCGTTCACGTACCTCGACTTCACCGAGGCCGCGCGCCGCTACGGCAAGGTCGGCGGCTTCGCCCACCTCGCCACGCTGGTGCGGCAGCTCAAGGCCGGCCGGCCCGGCGCGCTGCTGCTCGACGGCGGCGACACCTGGCAAGGCTCCGCCACCGCGCTGTGGACGCGCGGCCAGGACATGGTCGATGCCGCGCTCGCGCTCGGCGTCGACGTGATGACGCCGCACTGGGAAATGACGCTCGGCGCCGAGCGCGTCACCGAGATCGTCGAGCGCGACTTCAAGGGCAAGGTCGCCTTCCTCGCCCAGAACATCAAGACCGCCGACTTCGGCGACCCTGTCTTCGACCCGTTCGTGATCCGCGAGATGAACGGCGTGCCGGTCGCCATCGTCGGCCAGGCCTTTCCCTACACGCCCATCGCCAACCCGCGCTACTTCGTGCCCGACTGGACCTTCGGCATCCAGGAGGAGAACCTCCAGCAGGTCATCGAGCAGGCGCGCGCCAGGGGCGCGCAGGTGGTCGTGCTGCTGTCGCACAACGGCATGGACGTCGACCTCAAGCTCGCCTCGCGCGTGCGCGGGCTCGACGCCATCCTCGGCGGCCACACCCACGACGGCATGCCCGCGCCGGTGGCCGTGAAGAACGCCGGCGGCACCACGCTCGTCACCAACGCCGGCTCCAACGGCAAGTTCCTCGGCGTGCTCGACTTCGACGTCAAGGACGGCAAGGCGCGCGACTTCCGCTACCGCCTGCTGCCCGTGTTCGCCAACTACCTCGCCGCCGACCCCGGCATGGACGCGCTCATCGCCCGCGTGCGCGCCCCCTATGAACAACAGCTCGGCGAAGTGCTCGCGCGCAACACCGGCCTGCTGTACCGCCGCGGCAACTTCAACGGCACCTTCGACCAGCTCATCCTCGACGGCCTGATGGACGTGCAGGGCGCCGAGATCGCCTTCTCGCCCGGCTTCCGCTGGGGCACCACGCTGCTGCCCGGCGAAGCCATCACGATGGAAAGCCTGATGGACCAGACCGCCATCACCTATCCGCACACCACCGTCGCCGCCATGACGGGCGAAACCATCAAGACCATCCTGGAAGACGTGGCGGACAACCTGTTCAACCCCGATCCCTACTACCAGCAAGGCGGCGACATGGTGCGCGTGGGCGGCCTGCAATACACCATCGACCCCAACGCCGGCATGGGCCGCCGCATCACCGACATGCGCCTCAAGGGCCAGCCCGTCGACGCCGCCCGCACCTACAAGGTCGCCGGCTGGGCACCCGTCTCGGAAGAGGCCCGCCACGCCGGCAGCCCGCCAATCTGGGACCTGATGGCCCAGTGGCTGCGCGCGCGCGGCGAGGTCACGGCCCGGCCGCTGAACCTGCCGACGGTGCGTGGCATGGAAGGCAACGCCGGCATGGCGGCATGATGCACAGGTGATTGATGCGGCGGTGAAAACTACGCTACAATCTCCGCTTACGGGCCGATAGCTCAGCTGGGAGAGCGCTGCGTTCGCAATGCAGAGGTCGGGAGTTCGATCCTCCTTCGGTCCACCAGGATTCAAAGTCAAAGGCCAACCGCAAGCGGTTGGCCTTTTTCATTGCGCGCCCGCCATTGCGCACAAGCGCGTACCCACATCACCCGCCCTCACGCCCCTGCGCGCAGCGGCTGCGGTAATCCGCCTCCAGCGCATGCGCCGCCGACTCGCGGGCTGCGCTGGGGCTGGTCAGCCCGGGGATGGCCTCGATGGTGCGCCGGGTGCCGACCAGCGACTGCTGTGCCTGCGCGGCGCGCACTCTCTGCAGCAGCGCTTCGCACGCGGCGCGCACGGATTCGCTGTCTTCGCCGGCCGCGGCGGGTGGCATGCGATAGGGTGTCTCGCCGCGCTGCACCGCGCTGGAGATGGCGTCGCTCACCGCGGCGCTGGCTGCGGTGGGCATCGTCGGCTGGGCATGGGCCGGGCCGGCCAGCCCCAGCAGGGGCAAGGCGAGCAGGGCGGAAATGCAAGGCACGCGCATCACATCGTTCTCCACCGGCAGCTTGGGCTCTTTCAGTGTAGGCGTTCGCGCACTTGGGCACAGGACAATTGTGTCCGCATGGACACGCACCGCCGTGCATCCGGCGCCTGACACGGAATGCAGACGTCTCGACCAGCCAGCATGCCGATTGTGGATAACTGCGCCGCCGCCTGGGGATAAGCGTGCCGGAAAGCTGTGTCCCGGCTGGGGGCGGGCTGTGGGACGTATACGTACAACTTCGCGGCGGCGGAAGCCGCCCAGGTATACGTTTCGAGATATCCCCGCGCCTAAGGGTATTCCCTAGTGACTTATCTTTTCCGCAAGTCACTGACTGGAAAGGGAAAAACCGGCTTATCCACGCGGGAAGGCCCTGTTTACCTACTACTACTATCTATGTATACGTAAACAATACAGAAAGACATAAGGCGACCATTGCCGGGAACGGACGTAAACGAAGCAGCGCGGCACATATGTACCCCTTGCCCGCCTGTTTCTGTTTACGTCCGTTCAGCGCGGAACCTTGAATGCCTTGCGCGCCCGCAAGACTTCCTCGCGCGTGGTGCAGCCGTCCTGGTGGTCGTTGACGAGTCCCATCGCCTGCATCAGCGCGTACATGGTGGTGGGCCCGACGAAGCGCCAGCCGCGTTTCTTGAGGTCTTTGGACAGCGCCGTGGATTCGGGTGAGATCGCCATCGTGCGCAGGACTGCGGGCGTCAGCACCGTGGGCCGGCTGGCCGGGTCGGGCTCGAAGCGCCAGAAATAGGCGGCCAGCGAGGACTCGGTTTCCAGCAGCTCGCGGGCGCGCTGCGCGTTGTTGATGGCCGCCTCGATCTTGCCGCGGTGGCGCACGATGCCGGCATCGCCGAGCAGGCGCTGGATGTCCTTCTCGCCGAAGCGCGCCATTTTCTCGATGTCGAAATTGGCGAAGGCGCGCCGGAACGCTTCGCGCTTGCGCAGGATGGTCAGCCAGCTCAGGCCGGCCTGGAAGCCTTCCAGGCAGAGCTTCTCGAACAGGCGGCGGTCGTCGTCGACGGGGAAGCCCCATTCGTGGTCGTGGTAGTGGCAGTAGTCTTCCAGCGTTCCGCACCAGCCGCAGCGCTGGCGTTCCGGCGGGGTGGCTTGCTTCCTGGCAGGCATCGTCGGGTTTCTCTTCTCGGCATGAATGCGCCATCTTAAGGCGGCGCGGCGGCGCTGTCGTGTGCGCGCCGCGGCACGGGCATTTTGATACGATGCGTGCCAGCGGCGTGCGCGCCCGACCCCTCAACTTGTGAACATCGACATGGAACCACGACTCGCCACCCTGGAAGACGACGGCTGGCAGCTCGACGACGGCGAAGCCATCGCCGAGGCCTATCCCGAGACCTTCTGGGTCCCGCCGCCCGAAGTGCGCCAGGCGCTGCAGCCGGGCCAGGCCGTCAAGCTGATCTTCCGCATCCTGACCACCGACGAGCAGGACCGCGACGAGCAGCACGTGGAGCGCATGTGGGTGGTCGTCACCGGCCGCGAGGGCGATCTCTACCGCGGCGAGCTCGACAACCAGCCCTATTGCACCGACGAGATGGCGCCCGGCATGCCGCTGTGGTTCGCGGCGCGGCACGTCATCAACATCCACGGCGACGACGAAGACGACAACGAGGCGTAGCCGGCAAAGGCGCGAGCGCCACGCCGCCGCGAAAGCAAAAAGGCCAACCGCGCGGTTGGCCTTTTTTGTGTCAGCGTGCGCCGGCGGACCTGCGTGCCGGCCCGCCGCGTCACTGCAGCGGCTTGCCGGTGCGGTCGTGCATGAACAGCAGCGCGATGAAGCTCACCGCGGCGGCGGCGATCACGTAGTAGGCCGGCGCCAGCTTGCTGCCGCTCGAGGTGATCAGCCAGGTCACGATCAGCGGGGCGAAGCCGCCGAAGATCGTCACCGCGAAGTTGTAGGCGAGCGACAGGCCGGTGGAGCGCACTTCGGTCGGGAACTGCTCGGCCAGCACCGCGGGCGCCGGGCCGGTGAAGGCCGCCAGCAGGATGCCCAGCACGATCTGCACCTCCAGCAGCGTCTGCGTGGTCGGCGAGACGTTGAGCCAGTGGAACAGCGGATAGGCCAGCACGCCGATGGCCAGCGCCACGGTGCCCAGCATGCGCTTGCGGCCGACGCGGTCGGACAGCATGCCCATCAGCGGGCACAGCACCAGGATGATGGCGCCGCAGATGGCGGTCGACTGGAACGTGGCGCCCAGCGGCAGGCCGAGCTGCTGCTTGGCGTAGGACGGCATGTAGAACACCAGCACGTAGGTGCAGACCGTCCACAGGATGGTCACGCCGAGGCCGGCCAGCACTTCGCGCGGGTGGTCGCGCAGCACCTGCGTCAGCGGCGAGAACTTGACCTTGCTGGCCTTGCGTTCGGCGCGGCGCGCCTCGAACGCGGGCGGCTCCTCGAGGTGGGAGCGGATGTACATGCCGACCGGGCCGATCAGCAGGCCGAACAGGAACGGGATGCGCCAGCCCCAGGCGTCGACCTGCTCGGGCGCCAGGCCGTTGATCACCAGCGCGCCCATCGCCGCGCCGAGCATGAAGGAGATACCCTGGCTGGCCTGCTGCCAGCTCGCGTAGACGCCGCGCTCTTCGTCGGGCGCGTGCTCGATCAGGAACGCGGTGGCGCCGCCGACCTCGCCGCCGGCCGAGAAGCCCTGGATCAGGCGGGCCAGCACGATCAGCGCCGGCGCCCACAGGCCGATCGACGCGTAGGTGGGGGCCAGGCCGATGATGGCGGTGCCGAGCGCCATCATCAGGATGGTCAGCGTCAGCGCCGCCTTGCGGCCCACGCGGTCGGCGTAGACGCCGAGCACGATGGCGCCGACCGGGCGCATGAAGAAGCCCACGCCGAAGGTGGCGACGGTCAGCAGGAACGAGGTGAGGTCGTTGCCGGTGGGGAAGAACAGCTTGGCGATGATGAGCGCGAAGAAGCTGTAGACGGTGAAGTCGAACCACTCGAGGCCGTTGCCGATGGTGGCGGCCAGGATGGCCCTTCGTCGCTGGGCTTTGGAAATGTCCGGAATCCGGGAGGTGGCAGCGTTGGCTTGCATGATGCTTTTGGTGCGATGGGAAAGGATTGCGGTCCACGCCCGGCGCGGGCGCCGGGGCGGACGGAAAGGCAGCATGGTAAAGGATTCGCCGGCCATGCCCCGCGTGGGCGCCTTCGGGGAGACATCCAGGAGGCCTCCGGGTGGCGCGGCGTCCCCCGCTTGTGCCTGCCAGATTACACCCGTATGACACGGGCATGCAGCGGGGCAAAGCGGGCAGGCGGACGCGCAGCAGCGCTGCAGGAGTGCCGGCGGGACGCCGGCGCGGCGCCTTCAGCCGGCGCGGTGCGGGGTGTGGTCGTGGGGCTCGGCGGCGGCGTCCGCCTGCGATTGCCTCGGGTCCTGCGGCGCGGCGTCGCGCCGGCGCGTGAACCACAGCCACGCGGCGCTGGCCAGCCAGCCGGCCACGAATACCGTGTCGCCGCCGTGGTTGAGCAGCGCGGCGACGTTCGGCAGGTTGAACAGGTCGGCCAGCCACGGCGCCGGCAGGCGCGCCGCGATCCACAGGAGCACGGCCGGTCCGCTGGCATACACGCCGGGCCGCCACCAATTCGCATGGGGCAGTCTCGGGCTGCGGGCGGTGCGCTTGACCACGATGTTCTCCGGACCGGACGCGCCGGGGCGCGCGTCGTCACCTTGGGTTGCGGGGCAGGCCGGTGCGGGACCGCGCCCCATGCCTGCCATCATAAGCCGATTGCCAGGGGCATGCCGGACTGTTTGAAGCGTTGTGTGGGCCACCCCACGCTCATGCGCCGGCACGGGGCGCGCCGGCTTCAAGATTTTTGACGGAGGTATCCGCAAATGGCCGCCGCCAGCGGCGCCGGGCTTTGCCACACTGGTGCGTATCCATGAATCAGAAGGCAGACATCATGCTTCCCGCCATCTATGTGTCCCACGGCTCGCCGATGCTCGCGCTCGAGCCCGGCCCCAGCGGCGCCGCGCTCGACGCGCTCGGCGAACAACTGCGCGCGCGCCGCCCGCGCGCGGTGCTGGTGATCTCGGCGCACTGGATCTACAGCACGCTGGTGGTCGGCACGCGCGAGCAGCAGGAGGCCTGGCACGACTTCGGCGGCTTCCCGCGCGCGCTCTATGAACTGCGCTACGACGCGCCCGGCTCGCCGGCGCTGGCCGGCCGCGTCAAGGCGCTGGTCGAGGCCGCGCGCGTGCCCGGCGCCGCGGTGGTGCTGGAGGACGAAGATCGCCCGCTGGATCACGGCGCGTGGATGCCGCTGCGGCGCCTGTTCCCGGCCGCCGATGTGCCGGTGGTGCAGCTCGCGCTCAACCCGTACCTGCCGCCGGCGGCGCAGATCGAGATCGGCCGCGCGCTCGCGCCGCTGCGCGGCGACGGCGTGCTGGTGATGGCTTCGGGCAGCTTCACCCACAACCTGCAGGAAGTGTTCGGCGCGGGCGGGCGGCGCGAGCAGCACGGCGGGCCGGCCGAGCCGTACGTGGACGCCTTCCGCGGCTGGATGGTCGATGCGCTCGGCGAGGCGCTCGCCAGCGGCGACACCAGCCGCATCGCCGACTACCGCGCGCAGGCGCCCTACGCGCGCCGCGCGCATCCGACCGACGAGCACCTGCTGCCGTTCTTCGTGGCGCTCGGCGCCGCGCTGGGGCCGTGCGATGCCGCGGCGGCGCCGCAGCCCGCCGCCGTGGCGCGCGTGGCCGACGACGTCACCTACGGCGTGCTGGCGATGGATACCTTCGTCTTCGAGGGGCTGGGCGCGCGCATGCCGGCGGCGCTCGGCGCCGCGGCCTGAACCGCGCCATCTGCGGCCCGGCGCGCTATTCGCCGGTGTCGCGGGTATTGCGGGCGCCGAGGTAGGGCCGCGCCAGGCGCGCGCCCGCCAGCGCGATCCAGCCCATCGTGAGCGCCACCACCCCGAGCCCGTAGCGCAGGCTGCTGGCGTGGGCCACACCGCCGATGATGACCGGGCCGAGCAGCAGGCCGATGTAGGCGAAGCGCGCCACCCGCGCGATCGCCTCGGCCGGCGCCACGCCCGGCAGGCGCGACGCCGCCACGAAGAACACCGGCACCATGTTGGCCGCGCCCAGCCCCATCAGCGTGAAGCCCGCCAGCGCCGCCAGCGGCACCGGCCACAGCAGCGCCAGCGCGATGCCGGCGAAGGCCACCCAGGCGCTGATCCTGAGCGTGCGCGCATCCGTCCAGCGCGCGCGCAGGCGGTCCCCGCCGAAGCGGCCGCAGGCCATGCCGGCCGAGAAGGCGGCGTAGCCGGCGCTGATCCACGCCGCCGGCGCCAGCGCCACGTCGCGCATGTAGACGCTGGTCCAGTCGTACATGGCGCCTTCGCCGACCAGCCCGAGAAAGGCCATCACGCCCAGCAGCCAGAGCGCCTTCACGGCGTGGTCGCGGTGGTGCGCGGACGGCGGCTGCACCGGATGGTCGGCCAGCAGCCACGGCGCCACGCCGGCGGTGACGGCCGCGGTCAGCAGCGCCATGCCGGCGGCGTGCGCCAGCGGCGGCACGCCCAGCCCCATCAGCAGCCCGCCGGCGGCCGCGCCGGCCATGCCGCCCAGGCTGAACATGCCGTGCAGCGCCGACATCACCGGCCGCGCGCGGCTGTTCTCCACCGTGGCGGCCTGCGCGTTCATGCCGACGTCGAAGGCCGCGTTGGCCATGCCGAACGCGATCAGCGCCGGAATCAGTAGCGCGAACGACGGCATGGCGAGGATGGCGGTCGTGGCCACCGCGTACACCAGCCCGCTCAGGCGCGAGGCGCGGGCGCTGCCCACGCGCGCCACCCAGCGGCCCACCGGGCCCATCGCCGCGATGGCGCCGCCGGCCACCGCCAGCATGGCCAGCGACAGCACCGCGTCGGACAGCCCGAAGCGCGCCTTGATGGTCGGGATATGGACGCCCCAGGTGGCGAAGGTGGCGCCGTTGACGAAGAACAGCGCCATCGTGGCGCGCGCGGCGTGCTCCACGCGGCGCGCGCTGTGCGTGGCGGCGGAGGGAAGGGAAGCGGGCGGGCGGGTCAGGCCGGCGGGGGAGGAATCAGGCATGTTGGCGAAGGGCGCGGACAGCCGCGCCGGTGTGGCGCGCCGTGCCCCGGGGAGCGCTGCGGAATGTTCGAGCCCCGCATCGTCGCACATCGGCCGGTCGCGCGCATGACGCGCGCATGACGCGCGCGGCCGGCCGGACTACGCCGGCATCGTTCCGGTTTCATCCCGGCGGCATGCGTGTTTCACGCCAGCACGTTACGCCAGCGCGGCATCGGCCGCGCGCAGCAGGCCGCGTTGCTGCAGCGCGAAGGCAAAGGCGCCCAGCGCGGCCAGCGCCAGCGCCACCATCACCCACAGCATCAGCCAGTAGCCGCCGGCGGCGCGCCACAGCAGCGCGCCCAGCCACGGCGCGGCGGCCTGCATCAGCAGCACCGGCGTCATCATCAGGCCGTTGAGCGTGGCGTAGTGGTGGCGCGAGATCAGCTCCGGCATGGCCATCGCGCGCAGCATGGTGTTGATGCCGTTGGCGCAGCCGTACAGCAGCGCCGCCGCCATCAGCCACTTGCCGTAGCCGAGCGCGAAGCACAGCAGGCCCACGCTCATCACCGCGTAGACCGGCAGCGACAGGCGCAGCGGATGGCGCACCGGGAAGCGCATCATCACCAGCCGCCCCAGCACCTGCGCCGGGCCGATCAGCGCCGCCACGATCAACTGCTCGCCCAGCGGCAGGCCCTTCTCGGTCAGCATCGGGATCAGGTGCGCGCCCAGCAGCGAGGCGATCACGGCCAGCGCCGTGAAGGCCAGCACCACCGCCCAGAACACCGGCTGGCGCAGCGCCACGCGCGCGATGCCGGGCGGCGCCGCGCCGGCCTGCGGCACCGGCGCCGGCGCGGCGGCGTAGCTGGCATGCGCCACGTAGCGCAGGCGCGCGTGCAGCGGCGCGCAGACCAGCAGGTTGAGCGCGGCGAAGCACACCAGCGTCTCGCGCCAGCCCAGGTGCAGCACCAGCCATTGCGCCAGCGGCACGAACACCGTGCTGGCGAAGCCGGCCATCAGCGTCACCGTCATGATGGACTTCTGGTAGCCGTCGCCGAAGGCCTGGCGCAGCACCACGAAGGCCGGCTCGTACAGCGTGGTGGACATGGCCAGCCCGAGCGGTATCCACATCAGCAGGAAGACCGCCGGGCCCGGGCTCCACGCCCACAGCAGCAGCCCGGCGCCGGCCAGCGCGGAGCCGCTGGCCATGACCACGCGCGCCGGCACGCGGTCCAGCAGGCGGCCCACCGCGAACGAGCACATCGCCCACACCAGCAGGCCCAGCGAGTAGCCGCCGGCGAGGAAGGGCTTGGAGTAGCCCAGCGCCGCGCTCATCGGCCCGATGAAGACGGTGAAGGCGAAATACAGCGTGCCCCAGGAGATGGTCTCGGTGACGCCGAGGGTCCAGACCAGCTGGCGCGGCGAGATGGGCGGGCGGCCCGAGGCAGCAGAGTCGGCAGCGGTGGAAGCCGGGCGGGGCGCCGGGCCGGGAGCAGCGTCTTGAGGTGTCATGGCGCGCCTGGCGCGGCGGCGGGGGAAGCGGGAATTGTAGGGGGAAGCGGGCCGCATGCCTAGTTCGCGTCACCCGTCATGCCTCCTCATGCCTTCTCATGCATGGTCATGCCTGCGTTGGCGGCCCTTTCAGCTCGACCACGTTGCCGTCCGGATCGCGCACGTAGATCGACGGCCCCTTGCCCTCGGCGCCGAAGCGCATCTCCACCGGCCCCGGCGCCACGCCATGCGCGCGCAGATGGGCGCCCAGGGCGTCGGCGTCGAACGGGTCGAGGCGCAGGCAGAAATGGTCGAGGTTGCGGCCTTCGGCGCCCGGCCCCGCGCCGCCGGCGCGCCCGAGCGGGCCGTCCAGCGTGACCAGGTCGATCAGGCCGCTGCCGGCGCGCAGCTGGGTCAGGCCGAAGGCGGGCTGCTCGCGCTCCACGCTGCAGCCCAGCACGTCCACGTAGAAGCGCCGCAGCGCGGGCACGTCGGCGCTGCGCAGGACCAGGTGATCGATGGCGAGGATGCGGAACATGATGGCCTGCCGATGGCGCGATGTGCCTACAGATCCGGGATCAGCCGCTTGCCGAGGCTGACCGCCTCGTCCTGCGCGTACCCGAGGCTGCGGTAGAAATCGATGACCTGATGGTTGCCGGTGCGCACCAGCAGGTTGATCTTGGGGCAGCCGCGCTCGATCAGCAACTGCTCGGCGTGCGCCATCAGGCGGCGGCCGTGGTCGCGGCGCTGGTGCTCGGGATGCACGGCCAGGTAGTAGACCCAGCCGCGGTGGCCGTCGAAGCCGATCATGGCCGAGGCCATCGGGCGGCCGTCCACCTCGCCGACCAGGAACAGCTCCGGCTGTTCGGTGAGCTTGCGGGCGATGTCTTTCTTCGGGTCGTTCCACGGCCGGGTCAGGCCGCAGGTTTGCCACAGGGAAACGATGTCGGCCTCGTCGGCGGGCCGGTAGGGGCGGATCTGCATGCTGCTGGCTGTGCCGCGCGCGGCGGCGGCAATGTTGGATCCTTGACAGTGTAGCCGCGAATCCTGTGCCAGAATCGGCTTCACCCATATCAAGACGACGGGACCAACCCGCAAAGGAGACAACCCCATGAGTGAAACCGCCGCGCCCGCCCGCGCCACCTTCAGCCATATGGAAAACGGCACGCGCGAGGACTGGGCCGCCATTTCCGCCGAGTTCATGCCGTTCGCGCAGAACCTGGCCGACCGCGTGCTCGCCCATCTCAAGCTGCTCGACGGCGACTGCGGCGGCTTCCCCATCGACCGCCTCGCCCACAGCCTGCAGACCGCCACGCTGGCGCACCGCGACGGCCGCGACGAGGAATACGTGGTGTGCGCGCTGTTGCACGACATCGGCGACACACTCGGCAGCTTCAACCATCCGGACATCGCCGCGGCCATCCTCAAGCCCTTCGTCAGCCCCGAGAACCTGTGGATGGTGGAGAAGCACGGCGTGTTCCAGGGCTACTACTTCTTCCACCACCTGGGCCTGGACCGCAACCTGCGCGAGCAGTTCCGCGACCAGCCCGAGCTGTTCGCGCGCACCGCCGAGTTCTGCGCCAGATACGACGGCGCCGCCTTCATGCGCGACTACGACAACCTGCCGCTGTCGTTCTTCGAGCCGATGGTGCGGCGCGTGTTCGCGCGGCCGCGCAACTCGATGTACGTGAAGGAAAACGAGACGACGCTGGCGCAGCCGGCGTGAGGGCGTGAGGGCGTGACGATCGGGCTGGCGGGCGCCGGCCCTGTCCCCTCCCCCCGGCCCCTCGCCCGCGGAGCGGGCGAGGGGAGAGGAGCATCGGCGTTTTTTCCCCCTACACCTCAAGCCACCCGCTGCGCCGTCTCCGGGTGCCGGAACTGTCCCAGCAGCGCCGCCCAGCGCGCGCGCACCTTGGCGAGGTTGGCGTCCTTGACGTGGCCGAAGCCGCGGATGTCGTCGGGCAGGTTCGCCAGCGCGACCGCGACCGCGTGGTTGGCCGCGCTCAGGTCGCGCGTCAGCTCGTCCAGCAGCGCGCGGTACTCGCCGATCAGCGCGCGCTCGGTGCGGCGCTCGGCGCTCCTGCCGAACACGTCGAGCGGGCCGCCGCGCAGGCCCTTGAGCTTCGCCAGCAGGCGGAACAGGGTCATGGTGGACGGGCCGAACGCGCGCTTGACCAGGTGGCCCTGTTCGTCGCGCCTGGCCAGCAGCGGCGGCGCCAGCCAGAACTTCAACTGGTAGTCGCGCCCGGGTTCGCCTTCGAACTGGCTGCGCAGCTTGTCGAGGAAGACCGGATCGGTGTAGAGGCGCGCGACCTCGTATTCGTCCTTGTAGGCCATCAGCCTGGACAGGTTGCGTGCCACCGCCTCGGTCAGCGGCAGGGGTTTGCCGCTGCCGGCGATCTCGCTCTCCTTCGCGCGCACGCGGTTCACGGCGTCGCGGAAGGCCTGCGCGTAGGCGGCGTCCTGGTACGCGGCGAGATGGTCGGCGCGGCGCGCGATCAGCTTCTCCAGCAGCGCGCCCGACGACGTGGGCAGCCTGACCACGTCGGCGCCTTCGGCGGTGCTCTGCAGCTTGCCGGTGAGCGACAGCACGTGCTCGGGGTCGTGCGCCATGTGACGGCCCCAGTCGAAGGCGGCCTTGTTCTTGTCCACCTGCACGCCGTTGAGCTCGATGGCGCGCACCAGCGCGTCCAGCGACAGCGGCAGCCAGCCTTTCTGCCAGGCGTAGCCGAGCACCAGCGGGTTGGTGTAGATGGTGTCGCCGAGCAGCGCCACGGCCAGGCCGCTGGCGTTGATGAAGTCGCAGGCGTCGCCCACCGCGTTGCGGATGTCCTGCTCGGCGGACAGGCCCGGGAACTGCCACTTCGGGTTCTTGATGAACTCGGCGGTGGGCGTCTGCGCGGTGTTGACGATGGCGCGCGTGCGGCCGGCCTGGGTCTTGGAGATGACGTCGTCGGTGGCGCTGACGATGGCGTCGCAGCCGATCACCAGGTCCGCCTCGCCCATCGCGATGCGGGTGGCGTGCAGCTCCTCGGGGCGCGCGGCGATCTGCACGTGCGAGAGCACGGCGCCGCCTTTCTGCGCCAGCCCCGCCATGTCGAGCACGGTCACGCCCTTGTTCTCCAGGTGCGCGGCCATGCCGAGCAGGCCGCCGATCGTGACCACGCCGGTGCCGCCCACGCCCGTGACCAGCACGCCGTAGGGATGGCCGAGGCCGGGCAGCGCCGGCTGCGGCAGCGCCGGCAGGTTGTCCATCGACACGCCGTGGCGCTCGGGCTTCTTGACCTGCGCGCCCTCGGCCGTGACGAAGCTCGGGCAGAAGCCGTTGACGCAGGAAAAGTCCTTGTTGCACGACGACTGGTTGATCTGCCGCTTGGTGCCGAACTCCGTCTCCAGCGGCTCCACCGACAGGCAGTTGGACTTGACCGAGCAGTCGCCGCAGCCTTCGCACACCGCGTCGTTGATGAACGCGCGCTTCGCCGGGTCGGGATAGGTGCCGCGCTTGCGGCGGCGGCGCTTCTCGGTGGCGCAGGTCTGGTCGTAGATCAGGATCGTGCAGCCGGGCACTTCGCGCAGCTCGCGCTGGATCTTGTCGAGCGCGTCGCGGTGGTGCACTTCCACGCCTTGCGGCAGCCGGATGGCGCCGGTGTATTTTTCCGGCTCGTCGGTGACGATGACGATCTTCCTGGCGCCTTCGGCCGCGACCTGGTTGGCCACGTCCTGCACCGACAGCTTGCCGTCGATGGGCTGGCCGCCGGTCATGGCGACCGCGTCGTTGTAGAGGATCTTGTAGGTGATGTTGACGTTGGCCGCGATCGCCGCGCGGATCGCCAGCAGGCCGGAGTGGAAGTAGGTGCCGTCGCCGAGGTTGGCGAACACGTGCTTGTCGCCGGCGAACGGCATCTGCCCGATCCACGCCGCGCCCTCGCCGCCCATCTGGCTGAAGGTGCTGGTGTTGCGGTCCATCCACACCGTCATGTAGTGGCAGCCGATGCCGGCCATCGCGCGCGAGCCTTCGGGCACGTTGGTCGAGGTGTTGTGCGGGCAGCCCGAGCAGAACCACGGCTTGCGCTCGGCCGCCACGCGCGGCACCGCCAGGCTCTTTTCCTTGGCGTCGATCACCGCGATGCGCGCGGCGATGCGCGCGCGCACGTCGGACGGCAGCTCGAACTTGTCGAGCCGCGTGGCGATGGCGCGCGCGATGATGGCCGGCGACAGCTCGTAGTGCGCCGGCAGCAGCCAGTTGCTCTGCGGGATCGACCATTCGCCGCCGGCGTTGTCCTTCTCGTCGAACTTGCCGTAGACCTTGGGGCGCACGTCGTCGCGCCAGTTGTACAGCTCTTCCTTGAGCGCGTACTCCATGATCTGGCGCTTTTCCTCGACCACCAGGATTTCCTGCAGCCCCTCGGCGAACGCGCGCGCGCCGTGCGCCTCGAGCGGCCACACGCAGCCCACCTTGTACAGGCGGATGCCGATGCGCGCGCAGGTCTGCTCGTCCAGGCCCAGGTCGCACAGCGCCTGGCGCGTGTCGAGGTAGGCCTTGCCGGCGGTCATGATGCCGAAGCGCGCGTGCGGCGAATCGATCTCGATGCGGTCGATCCGGTTGGCGCGCACGTAGGCCAGCCCGGCGTACCACTTGTAGTCGAGCAGGCGCGCTTCCTGTTCCAGCGGCGGGTCCGGCCAGCGGATGTTGAGGCCGCCCGGCGGCAGCGCGAAATCCTCGGGCAGCACGATGCGCACGCGGTGCGGGTCGAGCGCCACCGAGGCCGACGATTCCACCACGTCGGTCACGCATTTCATGGCCACCCATAGCCCCGAGTAGCGGCTCATGGCCCAGCCGTGCAGGCCGTAGTCGAGGTATTCCTGCACGTTGGACGGATACAGCACCGGCAGGCCGCAGGCCTTGAAGATGTGCTCGGACTGGTGCGCCAGCGTGGAGGACTTGGCGGCGTGGTCGTCGCCCGCCAGCACCAGCACGCCGCCGTGCTTCGAGGAGCCGGCCGAGTTGGCGTGCTTGAACACGTCGCCGGTGCGGTCCACGCCCGGCCCCTTGCCGTACCACATGCCGAACACGCCGTCGAACTTCGCGTCCGGGTACATGTTGACCTGCTGCGAGCCCCACACCGAGGTGGCCGCGAGGTCTTCGTTCAGGCCGGCCTGGAACACGATGTCGTGCGCGGCCAGGTGCGCCTTGGCCTTCCACAGCGACTGGTCCAGCGCGCCCAGCGGCGAGCCGCGGTAGCCCGAGATGAAGCCGGCGGTATTGAGGCCGGCGGCGCGGTCGCGTTCGCGCTGGAGCATCGGCAGGCGCACCAGCGCCTGCGTGCCGCTGATGTAGATGCGGCCGCTTTCCAGCGTGTATTTGTCGTCCAGGGAAACGTTCTCGAGCGCGCGGCGGATGGCGTCGCTGACCGGCGGAGTCAAGGGGGCATTCATGGGTGCTCCTCTATGGGGAATGCAGTCGGGATCGCCGACTCACTTCAGTTGTGGGCGGCCGCCCGCCGCCTCTTGTGAAGGCGTGGAACGACCGTGTCTCTTCGCAGCATGGTAGCACCGGCCCAAAAGGCGCGGCACCTTGCGTCGCAGCAAAAAATGCGCCCGTCGCCGGCGCGCTTTGCGGTGCCGTCACGGCTTCGCGTGTACACTGCGCTGCAAACAGCTTGCACAACGAACGGGCAGATGCGGATCGTGCGCCATATCCTGCGGGAGCGCGCCGCGGTGCAGCCGCCCCACCCGAGGCCGACCGGCCTCCAGGACCCTAAATGACCATTTCCTCCCGCCAGGGCACCGCGACCCTGGCCGTGCTGATCGACGCCGACAACGCGGCGCCCGCCATCGTAGAAGGCCTGCTGGCCGAAGTCGCCAAGTACGGCGTGGCCGCCGTCAAGCGCATCTACGGCGACTGGACCAAGCCCAACCTCGCCGGCTGGAAGGAGCGCCTGCTCTCGCACTCGATCCAGCCGATCCAGCAGTTCCGCTACACGGTGGGCAAGAACGCCACCGACAGCGCGATGATCATCGACGCGATGGACCTGCTGTACACGGGCCGCTTCGACGGCTTCTGCATCGTCTCCAGCGACAGCGACTTCACCCGCCTGGCCTCGCGCATCCGCGAGCAGGGCCTGACCGTGTACGGCTTCGGCGAGCGCAAGACGCCCAAGCCCTTCGTCACCGCCTGCGACAAGTTCATCTTCGCCGACGTGCTGCGCGCCGCCGACAGCGATGCCGACACCGACGCGGAAGCCGACGGCGTGGCCGCGCCCGCGCGCAAGCGCAACAGCGGCGAGCTGCGCCAGGACTCGCGCCTGGTGCGTCTGCTGCAGAACGCCGCGCAGGCCGTGTCCGACGAAGAAGGCTGGTCCACCCTGGGCAGCATGGGCACCCACATCGCCAAGCAGGCGCCGGAATTCGACTCGCGCAACTACGGTTACGGCAAGCTCTCCGAGCTGGTGGCGGCCACCGGCCTGTTCGAGGTCGAGACGCGCAACGGCGGCAACAACAAGACGCTGTGGGTGCGCCTCAAGCGCCGCGCGAAGGCGGGCGAGGGCGAGAACCGCCCCGCCGAGAACCGCCCGGCGGAGGCGCGCCAGCCGGAGAACCGCCAGGACGGCCGCCCGGCCGAAGGGCGTGACAATCGGGAGCACCGCGACAACCGGGATAACCGGGACAATCGCGAAAGCCGTGAAGGCCGGGACAACCGCCAGGGCGAGAACCGCCAGCCGGAAAATCGCCAGCCGGAAAGCCGCCCGGCGGAGAATCGCCCGGTGGAAAACCGGGAGAACCGAGAAAACCGGGACAACCGTGAAAACCGCGGCGAAGCGCGCCAGGGCGAGAACCGCGACCATCGCGAGAATCGCGAGAATCGTGAAAACCGCGAGGGCCGCCAGGGCGAGGGCCGCGACAATCGCGATAACCGTGACAACCGCGAAGCGCGCGACAACCGCGACGGACGCGAAGGCCGCCGTGGCGACAACCGGCGCGGCGAAGGCCGCCAGGGTGCCCAGCAGCCGCACGGCGCCCGGCCGGCGCAGGCGCAGCAGCAGCCCGCGCTGCCGATCCAGCCCGCGCCGCGGCCCGGCTTCGCCGCCGAGGAGCACGAGGAAGACGAAGTCCCGTCGTTCGTGGTCGATCCGCTGGACGCGCTCGGCATGGCGGATGACGATTTCGACGATGCCGACCCGCAGGCGGACGCCGACGCCGACGCCGCTGCCGACGGCGCGCGCCGCCGCAAGCCGCCCCGTCCCGAGGTCACGCTGAGCGAAACCCCGTGGCCGATGGACCGCTCGATCTTCGTCGCGCCCGCCGCCACGGTGATCGCGCCCGTGGTCGAGGAGCCGGTCGCGGTGATCGAGCCGGTCCGGCCGGTCCGGTCGGCCGAGCCCGTCGAAGTGAGCCGCGAGGCCGAGGCAGCCGCGCCGGCGCCGCGGGCCGAGGCGGTCGAGGAGGTCGAAGAGGTGGCGGCCGTGGCAGCGGCGCCGGTGGCGCAACCCGCCGCCGCGGCACAGGTTGCCGAAGCCGGGGAAGCCGTCGAAGAAGCCGCCGAAGAAGCGCCGGCGGCCGAACCGAAGGCCAAGCCCAAGGCCAAAGCCAAGCCCAAGGCACCGGCCAAGAAGGCCGCCGCGCCCGCCAAGAAGGCGCCGGCTGCGAAGAAGGCCGCGCCCGCCAAGACGGCCGCCAAGAAAGCCGCCGAACCGGCAGCCAAGAAGGCCCCGGCCAAGCGCGCACCGAAGAAGACCGCCAAGGCCGCCGAATAAGCGGTCCCGCACCACCCCTGTCGGAAAAAACGGCGCCGCAAGGCGCCGTTCTACGTTGTGGACAAGGCCGGCCCGCTACCGCACCAGCTGGTTGATCTCGATGATCGGCATCAGCACCGCCAGCACGATCAGCAGCACCACCACGCCCATGCTCAGGATCAGCAGCGGCTCCAGCAGGCTGGTGAGGAACATCGTGCGCCGCTCCAGTTCCTGGCCTTCGCCCTCGGCCGCGCGCTCGAGCATGATCGGCAGGTTGCCGGTGGCCTCGCCCGAGCGGATCAGGTGCACCAGCACCGGCGGGAACTGGTTCTGCGCGGCCAGCGCGCGCGCCAGCGAGGCGCCTTCGCGCACGCGCGTGGTGGCGTCGTCCACGTTGTCCTTGAGCGCCACGTTGGTCAGCGTCTCGCCGGCGGCCTGCAGGCTGCGCAGGATGGGCACGCCGGCCGACACCAGGATGGCCAGCGTGCTGGCGAAGCGCGCGGTGTCGTAGCCGCGGATCAGCTTGCCCACCAGCGGCGCGGTCAGCAGCCAGCGGTGCCACGACAGCCGCACGCCGGGCTGGCGCAGCAGGCTGCGGATGCCGAGCGACACCGCGACGATGAAGGCCAGCGCGGCCCACCACCAGTTGCGCACGAAATCCGACAGCGCCAGCATGATGATGGTCAGCGTGGGCAGCTTCTGCTTGGTGTTGGCGAACACGCTCACCACCTGCGGCACCACGTAGGAGAGCAGGAAGATCACGATGGCGAAGGCCACCACGGTGACGATGGCCGGGTAGGTGAAGGCCAGCCGGATCTTGGCGGTCAGCGTGTTGCGCGTCTCGATGTAGTCGGCCAGCTTTTCCAGCACCAGGCCGAGGTGGCCGGAGTGCTCGCCGGCCGAGACCAGCGCGCGGTAGATGTCGGGGAAGTCGCGCGGATGCTGCTGCAGCGCCAGCGACAGCGAACTGCCGCCCATCACCTCGGCGCGGATGCCGGCCAGCAGCTCGTGCACGTAGCGGCGCTCGGCCTGGTCGGCCAGCGCGGCCAGCGCTTCGTCGAGCGGCAGGCCGGCCACGATCAGGCTGGCGAGCTGGCGCGTGAACAGCGCCTGCTCCTGGGTGGACAGGCGCCGCACGAAGGACGCCGTGCTGCTTTTCTGCACGCCGCCCGCGCCGGCCAGCGGATCCACGTTGAGCGGCGTGAGGCCGCGCGCGCGCAGCTGGCCGCGCGCCTGCTTGGGGCTGTCGGCCTCGATCACGCCGCGGTCGGTCTTGCCGGCGGCGTCGACGGCCTCGTAACGGTAGGCGGGCATGGCTGGTTTCCGTGTCCGGGCTAGTCGCGCGTCACGCGCAGGACTTCTTCCAGCGCGGTGGCGCCGCTGTCGATCCAGCGCTGCGCGTCGCCGCGCATGGTGTGCATGCCGCGCGCCAGCGCCACCTGCTTGATCTCGGATTCGGGCGACTGGCGGTGGATCATGGTGCGGATCTCGTCGTCGACGGTGAGCAGCTCGTACACGCCCATGCGGCCCTGGTAGCCGGAGTGGCCGCACTTGTCGCAGCCCACCGCGTGCCACACGCGCTGCAGCGGCTTGCCCTGCGCGAGCAGGGCGCCGGCTTCCTCGGGCGTGACTTCGATCACTTCCTCGCGCTTGCAGTGCGCGCACAGGCGGCGTACCAGCCGCTGCGCCAGCACGCCGAGCAGCGACGACGACAGCAGGAACGGCTCGATGCCCATGTCGACCAGCCGCGTCACCGCGGAAGCCGAATCGTTGGTGTGCAGCGTGGCCAGCACGAGGTGGCCGGTGAGCGAGGCCTGCACCGCGATCTGCGCGGTCTCGAGGTCGCGGATCTCGCCGATCATCACCACGTCCGGGTCCTGGCGCAGGATGGCCCGCAGCGCCTTGCCGAAGGTCATGTCGATGCGCGGGTTGACCTGGGTCTGGCCGATGCCGTCGAGGTCGTACTCGATCGGGTCCTCCACCGTCATGATGTTGGTGGTGCGCGAATCGAGCCGCGACAGCGCGGCATACAGCGTGGTGGTCTTGCCCGAGCCGGTCGGGCCCGTGACCAGCACGATGCCGTGCGGCTGGCGGATCAGGTCGTCGAAGCCGCGCAGCGTGCCCGGCGCCATGCCGAGCTTGGCCAGGTCGAGGCGGCCCGCTTCCTTGTCCAGCAGGCGCAGCACCGCGCGCTCGCCGTGGCCGGTGGGCAGCGTGGAGACGCGCACGTCCACCGGGCGGCCGCCCACGCGCAGCGTGATGCGGCCGTCCTGCGGCAGGCGCTTCTCGGCGATGTCGAGCTGGGCCATGATCTTGATGCGCGAGATCAGCGCGCCGTGCAGCGCCTTCTTCGGGCGCACCACGTCGCGCAGCGTGCCGTCCACGCGGAAGCGCACCACCGAGGACGACTCGAACGGCTCGATGTGGATGTCGGAGGCGCCTTCGCGCGCGGCCTGTGTGAGCAGCGCGTTGATCATGCGGATGATGGGCGCGTCGTCCTCGGACTCGAGCAGGTCTTCCACGGCCGGGATGTCCTGCATCAGGCGCGACAGGTCGACCTCGCCTTCCACCTCGCCCACCACCTGCGCGGCGCTGCCGCTGTCCTGGCGGTTGTAGGCCTCGGACATGGCCAGCTCGAGCGCCTCGGGCGTCAGCACGCGCAGGCGCAGCGGCCCGTGCACGCGCGTGAGCTCGGCCAGCGCCGCCGGCGAGGTGCCGCTGCTGACCCACACTTCCAACCCGTCGGCGCGCTGGTGCGCGATCAGCAGGCGCGCCTCGCGCGCGAAGCCGTAGGGCACCAGGCGCGCGGCCAGGGTCGAGGGCGGCTCCGGCGGCGCGGCAGGGGCGGTGCTAGTTGGCATGGCGTGTCTCAGTTCGCCCCGCGCGCGGCGTCCACCGTCGCGTTGCCGAGATGGATGCCCGGCGGCAGCGGGGTAGCGTCGGGCGCACCACCGGCCGCGCCGGCGGCGCTGGCCTGGCCCCGCGCGCCGGCATTGTCGGACGCGCCCGGCACGGGCTGCTGGCGCGTGAGCGGCAGCGTCTGCTCCAGCGGCAGCGGGCCCGGCACTGGGCCGCGCGAACGCGGGTCGACGAACGGCGCGGCCGGCGCGTCGGCCGGCGGCAGCACCGGCGTGTTGGTGTCGCGCGTCATGGTGTTGGGCGAGACGTAGCCCTGCTGCAGCCCGCGGATGTAGTCGTAGCGGTCCTGCGTGAGGCGGTCGGTGGCGCCGGCGGTGCGCATCACGTAGGGGCGCAGGAACACCAGCAGGTTGGTCTTGCCGCGGTTCTTGTTCTCGTAGCGGAACAGGCCGCCGATCCACGGCAGGTCGCCCAGGCCGGGCACCTTCTGCACGCCGTCGCCGTAGGTGTCCTCGATCAGGCCGCCGAGCACGATGATCTGGCCGTCGTCCACCAGCACGTTGGTCTCGATCGAGCGCACGTTGGTGGTCGGGCCCTGCGTCAGGGTGGCGGTGCCCGCCACCACCGAGGACGACTCCTGGTAGATCTGCATCTTGACCAGCCCGCCGTCGGTGATCTGCGGCTTGACCCGCAGCGTGATGCCGACGTCCTTGCGGTCGAAGGTCTGGAACGGCGTGACCGAGGCCGAGCTGCCGGTCTGCGCGTAGGAGCCGGTGGTGATCGGGATGTTCTGGCCGATCAGGATCTTGGCTTCCTCGTTCTCCAGCGTGATCAGGTTCGGCGTGGACAGCAGGTTGACGCTGCCGTCGGTGCCCAGCGCGCGCAGCAGCGCGCCCAGGCCGACGGCCTTGTTGACGATGCCGAGATTCAGGCCGGCCAGGTCCGGCACCAGTCCCGACGCCGAGGCGATCGCCGAGGTGCCGTTGGCGGCGATGCCGGCCACGGCGCCGGTCAGGTTGATGATGTTCTGGCCGCCGGTGCCGAAGTTGGTGCCGGCGAACACGTTGGTGTTGTTGCCGCTGGAGCTGAGCAGGCCCTGCCACTGGATGCCGAGCTGCCCGGTCTGGGTGGACGACACCTCCACGATCATCGATTCGATGTAGACCTGCGCGCGGCGCAGGTCGAGGTCGTCGATCACGGCGCGCAGGTTGCGGTAGACCGGCTCGCTGGCGGTGATGATGAGCGAGTTGGTGGACGGGTCGGCCTGGATGATGCCGCCGGTGGTCGGCAGGTTGTTGGTGGCGAACGAGGCCGAGAAGGCCGAGCCGCCGCCCGAGCCGAAGCCCGATCCCGAGCCGGACCCGTAGCTGCTGCTGCCGCTGCTGCGCGAGCCCGTGGTGCCGCCGCTGTACTGGCCGCTGGTGGACGTGGAGGTGTTGAGCAGGCCGCCGGCGCCCGTGCTGCCCGTGCCGCCCGCGCCCTGCTGGCTGGTGCTGAACGAGCTGTCGGCGGCGACGATGGCGCGCAGCGTCTGCGCCAGCTTGGTGGCGTCGGCGTTCTTGAGCGGCACCACCCAGATGTTGCCGGGCCGCGCATAGGGCTGGTCGAGCTTCTCGATGAGCTGGCGCGCCTGCTGCAGGCGCGCGCGGCTGGGCGCGCGGACCATCAGCGAGTTGCTGCGCGGCTCGGCCACCACGGTGGTGCGCAGGCTGGCGTCCACGCCCGGCGCGCCGCCCGCGGTGCCGCCCGCGGCGGCCGGGTCCATCAGCTTCTGCAGCACCAGCGCGGTGTCGCTGGCGATGGCGTTCTTGAGCGGCACCAGCTCGACCTCGCCCGAGGCCGGCGCGTCGATGGCGGCGATGATGCGGGCCAGGCGCTGCAGGTTCTCGGCGTAGTCGGTGATGACCAGCGTGTTGTTGCCCGGATAGGCGGTGATGGTGTTGTTGGGCGCGATCATCGGCCGCAGCACCGGCACCAGGTTGTTGGCCGACTCGTAGTTGAGGCGGAACACCTGGGTCACCACCTGGTCGCCGCGCGAGCGGCCGCCGCTGACCACGATCGGCGAGCCCTGCAGCTTGGCGTCGGCTTCCGGCACCACCTTGGTGAAGCCGTTGCTCTCGACCATCGCGTAGCCCTGCATGCGCAGCACCGAGCCGAGCGTCTCCAGCGCCTGCGAGCGCGACACCGGCTGCTCCGTCACCAGGTTCACCGAGCCCTTCACGCGCGGGTCGATCACGAAGTTCTTGCCGGTGGCCTGCCCGACCGCCTTCACCACCGATTCGAGATCGGCGTTGACGAAGTTGAGCACGACCTGGTCGCGGTTGCGCGGGGTCAGGTCCGGCGGCTGGCCGGGCTGGGCCGGCTGCGCGGACGCGGGGACCGGTTGCTGGGCCCACAGCGGCGCCGGCGCCAGCAGGGAGAGGCCGCACAGCAGCGCGGTCGCGCGGGCGCAGCAGGTCTTGAACGAAGGTCGTAGGGCTTGGGTTTTCATAATCGGTTCCGGGCTGCGGGGGCGGTGCGCACAGGCGCACCGGCCGCCTGGGTCAGAAGCGCAGCCGTGTCACATTGTCCTCACGTCGTCCCAGCAGGCTCAACAGGCCCACCAATTGCGCGGCGGCGTCGGGGTCGGCATTGGCCGTGCCCTCGAAGCGCGCCTGGCGGCCCAGGGTGCCGCTGCCTCGCAGGTGCAGCGGCCCGGCAAGGGTTGTCAGTTCCAGCTTGCCGGCGGCGCCGGCCCAGTCGATCTCGGCCCGGTAGCTGCCCAGCGGGCGCACCCGGCTGACGGCCGATGATACTTGCTCGAGGCGCAGCGTCAGGTGGCCGTTCAGGCCGCCGCCGCCCTGGCCCGCGCCGCGGAAGAAGCGGCCCTGCAGCATGGACCAGTCGAGCCGCATCCGGCCGTCCGGGCGCAGCGTGTTGAACGGCGCGCCCACGCCTTCGAGCAGCGACGCCGGCAGCCGGATGGCGCCGGCCTGCGCGCTCCAGCCCAGCGGCGTGACGGCCACGCCGACCGGGCTGCTCATCGCCTCCGAGTGCGTCACCGCCAGGCGCAGGGTGCCGCCGAGCAGCGGCCAGAACGCCACCGACCATTGCAGCCGTCCGGGCAGCACGGTGGCGGTCTCGCTGCCGGCGCCGGCGGACAGCGCCAGCGTGGCGCTGCCGTGCCACAGCGAGCCCTCGGCGTCGGCCAGCAGCACGCGGCGCTGGCTCCGGCTGGCGATGCCGTCGGCGATCCAGGCCGCCGGAAACGCCGCCAGCACAGTCAGCGCGACCGTGGCCAGGCCCAGCGCGAGCCAGCCCACGCTGCGCCAGCCGCGCGGGCGGCGCACGCCGCGGCGGGCCAGCCGGAGGGCCTCGAGGCGCGCCATCAGCCGCGCCCGCCGGGGCTGGCGGCCGGACCTTGCAGGGTGGCCGTGACGTTCACCAGCGCGGTGGCGCCCACGTAGACGATGCGGGTTTCGGTGATCTTGAGCCGCTGCTGCTGGCGCACGTCCTGCAGCCAGCCCGCCACCGCGCCGAACGGCACCTTGTCGAGCTGGAGCTGCACGCCGCTGTCGCCGGTGCTGGCCAGCCGCGTGGCCTTGAGGCCGTGCTGGGCCAGGCTGTCCTGCAGCGCCTGCGAGAGCGCCTCGCCGCGCAGCGACGGCGCCGGGCTGGCGGACAGGCTGCGCGCTTCCTGCGCCAGCGTCTCCATCTCGGCGAGGTCGGTGCGCAACTGCGGCAGGCTGCGCTGCAGCCGGGCGCGGCCGTCGGCGGCAGGCTCCCACAGCACGGTGTAGCCGATCACCAGCGCCAGCACGGCGCTGCCGGCGGCGAGGATGGCCTGCTCGCGCGGATTGCGCGCCGACCAGAACGCCTGGAAGCGCTCCTGCCAGCGCTGCGGCACGCGCGGACGCAGGCGCGCCAGCCGTTCGGCGGTGCGGCGGCGGGCGGCGGCGGGCTGGGATGCGGTCTGTTTCATCGGGTTCACTTGGCGGGGCGCGCTCACAGGCTGGGCTTGATCGACCAGCGCGTGCCGGCCGGCGCGTTGCCGCGCGCGGCGTCGGGCTGGCTGTCGTCCGGCTCCATCGCCAGCCCGGACTGGCGCGCCGCGCTGCGCAGCGCCTCGGTGTTGGTGCCGGGCTTGAGGGTGGCGAACAGGGTGCGGCCGCGGTATTCGAGCGCCAGCAGGGCGTCCGGCGCGAGCTGGCGGGCGGCCTGGCCGAAGCGGTCGGCCAGCGGCAGGAAGTCGTCGGGCGTGCTGCGGCCGCTGGCCAGGCGCAGCTGGTCGACCTGGCGGCGCATCTGCAGCGGCGGGTCGATCACCACCGGGATCTGCGGGAAGGCGTTGCGCAGCGCCTGTTCCTGGCCTGCCAGCAGGCGCTTTTCTTCCTGGCCGAGCATCAGCCACTGCGCGTTCATGCCGACCAGCTGCACCAGCAGCAGGCCGGCGGCCAGCGCCAGCGGCAGGCGCCAGGCCAGCAGGTTCCAGCGGTCGGCGCGGCCCTGGGCGAATTCGAACTGGGCCAGGTCGAGCGTGGGGTCGAGCAGGCTGGCCTGCGCGCCCGCGATCCACACCGGCCAGCCGAGCGCGCGCGCGCCCGGCGGCGCGGCCTGGGCGAGCGCTTCCGGCGCGGCGTACCAGTCGCCCGCCGGCGCCAGCGCCTGCCAGGCGCCGAGCGCGTCGTCGCCGAGCAGCAGGCCGTAGCCGGCGTGCTCGCCGCTGCGCACGGTCAGTTGCCAGAAGCGGGAGGCCGGCGCGGGCGCGGGCACGGCCGGCGCGCCTTCGGCTTCGAACAGGGGCGAGGCGCTGGTCAGGGTGGCGGCTTCGAGCGCCAGCGCGGCCATTGGCGCGGCGGCGGCGCTTTCGGCGTCGTCTTCGTCCTGCGGCAGCGGCGCCGGCAGCGGCAGGCACAACTGCGCCGGCAGCACGTGGCGGCGGCGGTGGCGGTGCCCGGCGAAGGCGTCCATCACCGCGCGCAGCCAGGCGCGGTCGGCCACCATCAGCAGGCGCTTGCGGGCGCCGGCGGCGGCCTTGGCGACGGGCGCGTCCAGCGCCGGGCCGACCGCGATGTGGCTGAGCTGGGCGTCGGCGGCCAGCACGTCTTCCACCAGGTTGGGCAGCGCCAGCTTGAGGCGCGCCGGCGCCAGCGGCGGCACCGTGGCCGGGGTGAGCAATACGTCGCTGGCGGCCATGATCAGGACCAGGCGCTCGGCGGCGGGCAATTCGGCGATGGGAGCGTGGCCTTCGCGCAACAACTGCGGCGCCGCCTGGACGCCCTGGCGGCGGCCACGGCCGGTGGCGGCCGCGCGCACCAGCGCGAACGGCAGCGAGCCGAAGTGCCAGGGTTGCGGCTGATCGTGCGGCCTGTGCGGCAGGCGGACGTACAGGGTGGTGCTCAAGATTTCCTTGCTACAGCGCCAGCAACGGCGTCAATGAACGATGGCGGGGGAACAGGCGGCCCGCGCGGCGGAGCGCTCCGCTGCGCGAAAGACGCCGGCTGCGATGCTGCCGGCGGCACTGGACAGGCGAAGAAGCGCAAGACCTTGGACTACCGCTTCCGCCGGGCCGGAGCATACCTTGCCTGTGTGACGAATTGGCGTCAATACGTATCTGTATGACGGCCGCTCTCAAACGCCCGCCAGCCCCGGCTGCAGGCGCCTTTGGCGGCAGTTGGCGGGCCTCCCTGCGGGGCCTTTCTGGTCCCCCTTCTGGCCCCCTTTCCTGCCGTTTTTCAGTACCCCTCCGGCACCCTCCCGCGGCGGACTCAGCGCTGCTCCGGCATGCGGTCGAGGTCGCGCACCCACACCACCCGCGTGGTGTTGGCATTGCCCATTACTTCGCCGCGGTAGACCAGCGACACCTGCATGCGGGTGGCGCGCTCGTGGCGGATCAGGCCGTAGACCAGGAAATAGTGGGTGCGCACGTCGAGCGTGCTGGTGGCGCTGTTGGGGTCGGCCTGCGGCGCCAGCGTGCGCAACTGCGATTGCAGGTCGGTGATGTTGTTGAAATAGGCGCGGTCGCGCTGGCGCACCAGTTCACGCGCGCGGTCCAGCGGCAGCTTGTCGATCACCGCGGACAGCACCTCGGCCTCGGCGGTGTTGCCGTTGACCAGCGTGCGTTCGGGCAGCAGGTCGACGAAGGGCTCGAGCGCGGCCACGATGTTCGGCGTGTAGCCCGGGATGGCGAGCAGGTCGTCGATGCCGTCGGGCGCGCGCAGGCCCGGCCGGCCGCCGCCGTCACCATCGCCGCCGCTGCTGCCGCTGCCCATCGCCGCGCTGGCCAGGTAGCGCGCGGTGGGATCGGCCAGCGCGGCGTTCAGGCCGAGCGTCTGCAGCAGGCGGCGGTAGACCGCCACGCCGGAGGGGTCGATGGTGGCGATGCGGCCCTGCGACTCGCTGGTGCTCCACAGCACCAGGTTGCTGAGGTTGAAGCGGGCCTGGGCGTCCTGGATGCGGCCCGAGAGGAAGGAGGTCTCGCCTTCCTGGTCGGTGCGCAGCGCGGCACCGAGGAAATCCGACAGCCGGGTCTCGGCGATGGGCACGGCCCAGGGCTCGCCGAGCTGGTCCACGCTGGTGCGGCGCTGGTCGTCGCGCAGGATCAGGCGGGCCCAGTCGACCGCGGCGCGCTCGATCCAGGTGGCCTGGGCCAGCAGGCGCTGGTTCTCGATCGAGCGGATCTGCACCTGCTGGCGCCACAGCATGCCGGACACGATCACCACCGCCAGCGTCACCACCAGCAGCGCCGTGACCACGGCCGCGCCGCGCTGGCGGCGCGGCGCGCGGCGGCGGACGGGAAAGGGCGGGCGCTTGCTCATAGGCCGGTCATGCAGATCTTCTGGAAATAGCGCGGCGCGTCGCCGTCGCCCATGCGCGCCGAGAGGCTCAGCTCGATGGCGCGCACCGCCGTGGCGGCCACGCCGAGGCTGGCGCCGGCAGCGGAGGCGGCCGCCGCGCTGGCGCTGGCATTGCCGCTGAGCAGGGCCGCGGCGATGCGGCCGTTCTCCGACTGCCAGCCGCCCGGCTCGACCCACGCGCGCGCGGTCAGGCCGTCGGCGTCGCCGACCAGCGGACGCATCAGGTTGCCGCCGCCGCCGGGCTGGCGCAGCGCCTGCAGCGCGGCCTGCACCGCGCCGCGGCTGTCCGCCGGCGGGCTGGCCGCGCGCACCACGGTGTCGCCGTCGAGGCGGTAGGCCACCACCTGCCACTCGGTGGGGCGGCCTTCGTCGCGGCGGTCGCGCACCATCAGCAACTGGCCGGTGCCGATCTCGACCGGGCTGCGCTGCAGCAGCACCGGGCTGGAGAGATGCTCGCAGTCGGACTGGAACTGCCCGTACAGCAGCTTGAGCGTGTTGAGGCGCTGGTCGTGGTCGGTCAGGCGCTCGCGGCTGCGCGTCATGGCGTCCAGGCCGCGCCAGGCGATGACGGCGATCACCGCCAGCAGGGTGATGGCCACCAGCATTTCCAGCAGCGTGAAGCCGCGCGTGCCCGCGCGCGGGCACGGCCGGGGCCGCCGTTCAGAGCAGGTTGCGCGTTTCATTGGGGACGATGGTGACGAGCCAGGCCAGGCGCACGGATTTGTCGGCGTCCGACGGATAGACCGCGATCTCGACGCGGCGGAACGACGGGTTGGGCGTGCCCGAGACGGTTTCCTCGCAGTACAGCAGCACGCCGCCCTGCGGGCAGGCGTAGCCGCGCGTGCCCGGTTCGGGCCAGGTCTTGGACAGGCGCAGCGTGGCGAGGTGGTTCTCGGCGCTCCACTCGGCCAGCATGCGCGTCTGCAGCGCGCTGCCGGCCTCGATCATCGAGCCCATCGCGCGCATGGCGGCGGTCAGCGCCACGGCCAGGATGGTCAGCGCGACCAGCACTTCGATCAGGGTGAAGCCGCGCCGGGCGCGGCGCGGGCGGCGGGTGGAGCGGGGCGTCATGGCGTGCTGGCGAAATAGCGGCCGGTGCCGTCGCCGGTCACGTCCACGCGGGTGTCGCCGCGCACCAGCACCACGTGCTGGGGACCGTCGATCAGCTCGCGCCCGAATACCAGGCGCGTGCCGTTGTTGCCGCGGCCGCCTTCGGTCACGGCCACGTTGTCCAGGCGCAGGCGCCAGCTGGTGGGGGCGAACACATCGGTGGCGAGCGGCGTCCAGCCGGCCGGCGTGGCCTGCAGGAAGTGCCAGCCGGTGACGTCGGCCTCCCAGGCGATCGGGCGCGCGCGCAGTTGCGCTTCCTCCTGCGCCAGCTCGAACAGGCGCGCGATGCGCTGGCCGTCGTCGAGCACGCGGCCGCGCTCGTTGGGCGAGGCGTTGACGGCCACCAGCGAGATCACGATGCCGGCGATCACCATCACCACCAGCAATTCCAGCAGCGTGAAGCCGTGGCTGCCGGGCTGGCGCCGGCGGCCTTGCGGCCTGGGGGTCATGGCTGCACGCCTGCCGCGTTCATGGACGATGCGTCCTTATTCCCAGTTGCCGATGTCGGCGTCGTTGGCGCTGCCGCCGGCCTGGCCGTCGGCGCCGAAGCTGAACACGTCGATCTCGCCGCGCACGCCCGGGTTCAGGTACTGGTAGGGATGGCCCCAGGGATCCTTGGGCAGCTTTTCCAGGTAGCCGCCGCCCTTCCAGTTGTTGGGGATGGGCTCGGTGGTGGGGCGGGCCACCAGCGCGGCCAGGCCCTGCTCGGTGGTGGGATAGCGGCTGTTGTCGAGGCGGTACAGCTTGAGCGCCTGCATGATCGAGGAGATGTCCTGGCGCGCGGCGACGATGCGGGCCTCGTCGGGGCGGCTCATGATCTTCGGCACCACCAGCGCGGCCAGCACGCCGAGGATCACGATCACGACCATGATTTCGATCAGGGTGAAGCCGCGCGCCTGGCGGCGGGAAGGGCAACGGGACGGGCGGCGGAAAGAATCGGAGAAACTGGCAGCGAACCTACGCATCATGGATAGCCTATTTGGAATATCTGGTGCAGCGTCCCGGACCTCGAACGCGGGGGCGCTGCGGCTGGCCGGACAGTATAACCGCCACTTGATGACGGCTTTGTGAGCGCATGCTCGCACGGACGGCCCGGTGCGGGCATGCGCGGGCCGGTCGCCAGGGCGCCGCGCGGGCGAGGGGCAGACAGTTGTCATGCGGCTCTGGTAGGCTTGGCGCTTTCCCGTCCTTGCAGCCCCATCCCGTGCAACTTTCCATGCGGCCCGCCTTTCGTTTCGACCCGGCCGGACTCTGGCTGCCGCGCCTGGCGGCGCTCGTGCTGTTCGTCGCGCTGTGCGCGCTGGCCACGCGCTGGGTCCTGACCTTCAGCGCGATGAAGACCATCGCCGTGCCGCGCACCGCGCGCGTGGCGCAGACCGAGGCGGTGGAGACCGGCGCCGCCGGCACGCTGTTCGGCGGCGCGGCGCAGTCGGGCGTGCGCGACGTGCAGCTGATCGGCGTGGTCGCCGAGATCGGCGGCGGCAGTGCCAACGTCGGCAACGGCGGCGCGGCGATCCTCTCGCTCGACGGCGGCCCGCCCAAGGCCGTGCGCGCGGGCACCGCGCTGTCGCCGCAACTGCGGCTGGTGGAGATCCGCGACCGCGGCGTGGTGATCGAGCGCAACGGCGTGCGCCAGGAGATCGCGCTGCCGGTGCCGGCCATCGTCACGCGCGGCCCGGCGGCGCCCGCCCAGCCGGCGCTGCCGGCCGGCGCCGCGGCGCCGCTGTCCACGCCGATGCCGGTGCCGGCGGTGCCCGCGCCGATGCCGGCTCCCGCGCCGCCGCCGCAGTCCGCCCAGCCCGCCGGCGTGCCGGGCGAGCCGGCTTCCGCGAAAGACTGAGCCGCGGCCGATTATTTACCAATGCTTTCAGCGGTTTACGGGAACGCCACCCAACTGTGAGCCGCGTAACAACGTATTAGAGGATCCAACTTTCGCCCCCGTCATGCGTTCTAATCGTTACCAGTCCACCTGAGACGAAAAAGGAGCAAAGACATGCAAGGCAATCTCAAGACGCGTTCGATCCGGAATTTCATGGCCGCTTCGGCGGTGTTCCTGGCGATGGGCGGCACGGCTTTCGCCCAGACCGCGGCACCCGCGCCGGCGGCGCCGGCCCCGGGCGCGCCGGCCATGCAAGGCGGCATGCGCCACCACATGGAGCACGGCGGCATGTGGATGAAGTCGATCGACACCGACGGCGACGGCGCCATCTCCAAGGCGGAGGCCGACGCGCTGTTCGACAAGATCGACACCAACCACGACGGCAAGCTCGACAAGAGCGAGCTGGCGGCCTACCACAAGGCCGGGATGGAACAGCGCCGCGCGGCGATGCAGGCGGACTTCGAGGCCCGCTTCAAGGCGGCCGACAAGAACGGCGACGGCGCCCTGACCAAGGCCGAGGTCCAGGCCGGCTTCCCGCGCCTGGCGCGGCGCTTCGACCAGCTCGACGCCAATCACGACGGCAAGCTGACGATGGACGAGATCCGCGCCGCCATGCAGAAGATGCACGACCAATGGCGCCAGCACGGCAACCGCGGCGGCGCCTCGGCCCCGTCGAGCCGCGGCGGCTGATCCGGCCCCGGCGGCGATCCCGCGGCGCTCCGGCGCCGCGGGCACGGGAAAGCGCGACCCTTCGGGGCCGCGCTTTTTTTCGTGGTGCCGGCCCCGGCGCTGGCGGCCTTGGCACCATCCTTGCCTTCCCAACGCTCGCGCCCCGGGCGCCCAGTTCCAGTGCACGGCGGCGCGCCGCGGCGGCATCCTGCACCCGGAAGGCCACCGCGCCGGTGCCGGGAGGCGGGGCGCCAGCGATCGGAATGGAGGGTTGTGGCCGCCGCGCGGGAGGGGCGCGGCGCGGCGAGGGGGGAGAATGACGGCAGGCACAAGGTCCGGAAGCACACAAAAAATTGCATACTTGTGCACAGCTTGCTAAATTTGCGCAAAAAAATTGCCGTCAAACATATTGCGGAGCAACAATATCGTGAGCAAGGTGGAACTGGACAAGATCGACAGGAAGATCCTGGAGGTATTGCAGACCAACGGGAGACTGACCAACCTGGAAGTGGCCGAGCGCGTGAACCTGTCGCCGAGCCCTTGCCTGAGACGCATCCGGCGGCTGGAGGAGATCGGCGTGATCCGCCAGTACGCGGCGCTGCTGGAGCCGGGCAGGATCGGGCTGGGGCTGCTGGCCTACATCAACGTGCGGCTGGAGAAGCACGGCGGCGCGCCCAAGGGCAAGGCGCCGCTGGACCTGTTCCGCGCCGCCATCGCGATCTGGCCGGAGGTGGCCGCGTGCCACGCGATGACCGGGGAGATGGACCTGCTGCTGAAGGTCTACGTGGAAGACATGGAGCACTTCGCGCGCTTCATGAAGGACCACCTGCTGGCGCATCCGGCGGTGATCGACGTGCGCTCGAGCTTTGCGCTGGAATGCATCAAGGACACCACCGCGCTGCCGGTGGCGGGCAACTGAGCGTAACTGAGCACAATCGGGCGCCGCGGCGCCGGTCACGCGGTGCGGTCGATGCGGTTGGTGCGATCGGCGCGGCACCAATGAAAATGGCGCGCCGGGCGGGCGCGCCATCGGGGCCGGGGCGGCAGCGGCGTCAGGCCGTGCGCTTTTGCGGCAGCATCGAGCGCCAGAAGCGCAGGCCGAAGCGGCGCGCGTCGCGCAGGTTGCGGCGGACCATGTAGTCGAGGTCGGCCACCTGCTCGTCGAGCGCCTCGGTCAGGCGGCTGACGGTGTCGGCGGGCGGCAGTTCCAGGTAGGCATCGGCCTCGCCGTAGGCGTACTGCACCTTCATGCCGGCCTTCTTGGCGATGTGCATCATGGCGGCGTTGCGCGACAGGCAGTGCATGTACAGCGTGCGCACGTTGCTGTTGCGGCCGTGCATGGCGGCGCGCTCGAACAGCGCGCTGCCGATGCCGCGCCCGCGCGCGCTCTGCGACACCGACACGCCGAACTCGGCCACGCGGCCCTGGCTGTTGTCGCGCAGGTTGGCGAAGTGGCCCACGCCGATCAGTTCGAGGTGCTCGTCGTAGACACCGAACACGGTGTCGTGGTCGAAGTCGATGCTGTCGACATAGGCCTCGATCACATGGTCGCCAACCGACTGGCCAAAACGGAGCAGGCGATCCTCCTCGCCCAGGGCGAGGAAATGCTTGAGCAGACGCGAGCGGTGATGCGCAGCCAGCTCGCGCACCAGCGTGGTGGGGCGATGCGAGGCGTGCGCGGCTGCGGATGCGCGGCGGAGATCTTCGTCGGATACGGCCCCGACGGCCTTGCTCAGTTCGAGCGGATTCACTTTGTTTTCCTTGCGACGTATTCAGGTATAAAAATAGCACTCAGCAGGTGTCAGGCCACGCACTTTCGGCGCCGGGCCGGGCAAGGCGGGCAAAAAAGCCCGAAAAGCCTGGCCCAAGGGCAAACACTATCTTGCTGCATTGCAAAAAGTATTGTAGTGGAATTGTCAGCCTGACGTAAGGTTTGGGGGCGATCCAATTGGTTGTATTTTGTAATTTTTGTGTATCTCCAATGAAATCAAAGACTTGACGTGTGCTTCATGATGCCGCAGGGTGCCGGGCATGTGGATTTGTTGCAACGCC
Organism: Cupriavidus sp. FW216-B1; assembly: GCF_058789195.1. Lineage (NCBI taxonomy): Bacteria > Pseudomonadati > Pseudomonadota > Betaproteobacteria > Burkholderiales > Burkholderiaceae > Cupriavidus > Cupriavidus sp. FW216-B1. The sequence continues at coordinate 245,885 of NZ_JBYTEL010000009.1, forward strand.
GCATAATGCCGTGTCCACATCGCCGCCCGGCGGCGGCGCCGATGCCGCGGCCCGGGGAGGGTCCCGGGCGCGGCCGCATGTGAGTCTCTGTTCTCTTCAATGCCGGCGATGCCGCGGTTCCGGACCGCGCGCCGCACGTTTTCCAGGATTTTTCGTGGACCCAAAGGCCGAGCCCCCGATTCTCGTCATCTATGCCCACCCCAGGCCGCGCCTGTCGCGCGTCAACCGGCCGCTGGCCTCGGCCTTGCAGGCCCTGCCCGCCGTCACCGTGCACGATCTCTACCTCCGCTATACCGATTACGACATCGACGTGGTCGCGGAGCAGCGCGCGCTGGCGCGCGCCGCCACGCTGGTGCTGCAGTTCCCGGTGCAGTGGTACAGCATGCCGGCGCTGCTCAAGCTCTGGATGGACGAGGTGCTGGAGAGCGGCTGGGCCTACGGACCGGGCGGCACCGCGCTGCGCGGCAAGTCCCTGCTGGTGGTGGCCAGCACCGGCGGCCACGCCGATTCCTACGGGCCCGAGGGCACGCACGGCCACGGCATCGACGAATACATGCTGCCGCTGGCGCAGACCGCCGTGCTGTGCGGCATGAACTGGCTGGCGCCGCTGGTGCTGCATGACGCCAACCAGGTGGACCAGGACGCGCTGGCCGGGCATATCGCCCGCGTGTCCGGCGTGCTCGGCGCCGCCGGCGCCATCGCCGGCTGAGGGGGCGCCGTGGAACAACACGATTTCCTGGTGGCCCTGGTGGTCTTCCTGGTCGCCGCGGTGGTGGCGGTGCCGCTGGCCCGCCGCTTCGGGCTGGGCGCGGTGCTGGGCTACCTGCTGGCCGGCGTGGCGATCGGCCCGTGGGCGCTGCGCCTCGTCACCAACGTCGAGGCCATCCTGCATTTCTCCGAGTTCGGCGTGGTGCTGATGATGTTCGTGATCGGCCTGGAGCTGGAGCCGAAGAAGCTGTGGGAACTGCGCCGCGTGATCTTCGGCTACGGCGGCGCGCAGATGGCGGCCTGCGCGGTGCTGATCGGCGGCGCCGCGACGCTGGTGGGCGCGCCGTGGCAGGTGGCGCTGGTGGCGGGGCTCGGGCTGGCGCTGTCGTCCACCGCCATCGCGCTGGCCACGCTGACCGAGCGCAACCTGTTCGGCACCCCGGCCGGCGCCGCCGGCTTCGGCATCCTGCTGTTCCAGGACATCGCCGCGATCCCGATGATCGCGCTGCTGCCGCTGCTCGCGGCGCAGGGCGCGCAGGCCGGCACCGCCGCGGCGGCGGGCGCGGCGGGCTGGCTCGGCGCGGCCAAGGCGGTCGGCGTGATCGGCGCCGTGGTGGTGGGCGGGCGCTACCTGGTGCGCCCGGCGCTGAACTTCATCGCGCGCACCGACATGCGCGAGATGTTCACCGCCTTCGCGCTGCTGCTGGTGGTGGGCATCGCGCTGATGATGGACGCGGTGGGCCTGTCGATGGCGCTGGGCACCTTCCTGGCCGGCGTGCTGCTGGCGGACTCCGAGTACCGGCACGCGCTCGAGGCCGACCTGGAGCCGTTCAAGGGCCTGCTGCTGGGGCTGTTCTTCATGGCGGTCGGCATGTCGATCGATTTCGGCGTGCTGATGCAGGCGCCGGTCATGGTGGCGGCGCTGGTGGCCGGGCTGGTGGTGCTCAAGACCGCCATGCTGACCTTGCTGGCGCCGCGCTTCGGCATTGCGCGCGGCCAGCGGCTGCTGTTCGCGCTGCTGATCTCGCAGGGCGGCGAGTTCGCCTTCGTGGTGTTCGGCGTGGCCGGCGGCGCCGGCCTGCTGCCGCCGCGCACCGAGGCGCTGCTGGTGCTGGTGGTGGCGCTGTCGATGGTGGCCACGCCGCTGCTGCTGCTGGGCTACGACCGGCTGGTGGCGCCGCACCTGGCGCGCCTGGCGCGGCGCCCGGACGACGTGATCGAGCCGCAGGACAACCCGGTGCTGATCGCCGGCTTCGGCCGCTTCGGCCAGATCATCGGCCGCCTGCTCTACGCGCAGGGCATCGGCGTCACCGTGCTGGACCACGATCCCGACCAGATCGAGTTCCTGCGCCGCTACGACTTCAAGGTGTTCTACGGCGACGCCACGCGCATGGACCTGCTCGAGTCCGCCGGCGCCGAGCGCGCGCGCATCCTGGTGGTGGCCATCGACGGCATGGAGGACAGCCTGGCGCTGATCGACAACGTGCGCAAGCGCTTCCCGCACCTGCGCATCTACGCGCGGGCGCGCCACGTCTCGCACGTCTACCAGCTCAAGGATCGCGGCGTGGAGCTGTTCGAGCGCGAGATGTTCGAGGGATCGCTGCGGCTCGGCCGCAGCGTGCTGGAGGGGCTGGGCTACGACCCGGTCGAGGCGCGCTCGGTGGCGCTCCGCTTCCGCCGCCACAACATCGCCGCCATCGAACGCTTCTACCCGCACTACACCGACCAGAAGAAGCTGGTCTCGCTGGCGCGCCAGGCGCGCGACGAGCTCGAGGAAATGTTCCGCCAGGACCGCGACCAGCGCCGGCGCCGGGAGGAAGAGGACTGGTCCTGACTGGTGACGGGCCGGCGGGCGCGCCGCGCGCTAGGCGGCCCCGCGCGGCGCGCCCGGCAGGCCGCCCGCGAGCAGGTCGATCACCATCTCGGCGAAGTCGGCGTAGGACAGCTTGCCGCCCGGCTTGAGCCAGGTGAAGGTCCAGTTGATCATGCCGAACACCGTCATGGTCAGCGCCGCCTGGTTGTCGCGGTTGACGCGCTCCGGGTAGGCGCGGCGCAACTGGCGCGAGAAGGCGGCCACCACGTCGCGCTCGCGCTTGAGGATCTGGTCGCGCTGTTCGTCGGCCAGGAACTTGACGTCGTTGACGAGCGCGACGTGGCGGGTTTGCGAGGTCTCGTACTCGGCCAGGAACGCGCGGATCAGGCTGGCGAAGGTTTCCTGCTCGCTGCTGCCGCGGCGTCCGGCCTCGGCTTCCACCTCGGCCACGATCAGCATCAGCCGGCGCGTGTAGCGGTCGAGCAGGTCGAACAGGATCGCTTCCTTGCTCTCGTAGTAGTGGTACAGGCGCGCCTTGGAGGTGCCGCAGGCGGCGGCCAGGTCGGCCATCGAGGTGCTGGGGTAGCTGCTGGCGGCAAACGCGGCGGCGGCCAGGTCCAGTATCTGCTCGCGCTGCGCCTCGAAATCGGGTGCCTTGGTACGGGCCATGTAAACGTCCGCTTGTATCCGCTTGTGTCTTGGGCTTGTGGTCGGCTCGGGGGCTTGCGGCCTTATTCGCCGCCGGCGGACGGATTGCGGCGCAGCTCGCAGGTCTGCAGCGAATCGGCATTGCCGCGCAGCACCAGCTGCCCGGCGCCGATCAGCTCGCGGCAGCGCCAGAACACGAACCAGTCGCTGGCCAGCAGGCCTTCGATGGCGCCCATCACGGCGTCCACCACCTGCGCGGCCGGCGCCCATTCCTGCGGGGCGCGCTCCAGGATCACGTCGTCCACCGAGTGGTAGGCGGCGGGCACCAGCGTGTTGCCCTTCCACAGCCGCACGTCGGCGTTTTCCTTGACGTTCTGCTGCCACTCGTAGCCCAGCCGGCCCAGGCGCAGCACCGAGACCGGCGCGATGGTGGAAAAGCGCCGCGCCAGGCGGGCCGCGGGATACATGCCGATGGAGGCCAGGTTGCCGTGCGCGGGTGTCTCGAGCTCGCGCAGGTCCATCGCCACCTCGTTGATGCGCTGCGGCGACTGGTACAGATGGAACACCACCCGGCGCAGCATCAACTGGTCCGAGGCGCTCTGGCCATGCCAGATGGCGATCTCGGTCTCTTCCTTGCGCAGGGCATGCAATTGGTCCAGCGCCTGCTGCATCTCGGCGGCGAAGTCGATGTCGCTGCGCGGCGCCACGCGCTGCCAGAAGCCGGAGCGGATGAGGCCGCTGCCGTCGACGTCGGCGATCGGGCCGACGGCGAGGTCGTCGCGCAGCACGACGACCGGGTCGGGCCGGGCGGCCTGGGCCAGAGCTTGCCGCAGCGTATTGCCCGCTACGTCACCGTTGACGACATGGATATATTGCATGGCGTGATTGTATATGGATGCGCGGCGCGGCTGCTTCCATTTTGATCACGCGTGCGTGTGCGCCCGCACGGCCGGGCGTTCCCGCGCGGGCCGCCGCCGCGCGGCCGGCGAGGACGTGGCGGGCACGGGAGCCGCGCGTTGTTCTCGTCCTCGCCCACCTAGCCGCGCGGCGCGTCCCGCAGCAGGGCCGCGAGCGCCGCGCCGAGCTCGGCCAGCGCGCCGCCCCAGTCGCGCATCGCGGGCTGGCGGAACAGGCGCATGCCCGGATACCACGGCGAGTCCGCGCGCCCGAGCAGCCAGCGCCAGTCGGGCGAGTACGGCAGCAGCAGCCAGACCGGCTTGCCGAGCGCGCCGGCCAGGTGGGCGACGGCGGTGTCGACGCTGATGACGAGGTCGAGGTTGTCGATGAGGGCGGCGGTGTCGGCGAAGCTGGCGAGCTCGCCCGAGACGTCCAGCAGTTGCGGCAGCGCCGCGAGCGCGGCGCGGTCGGCCTCGCGCAGGTCTTTCTGCAGGCAGACGAAGCTGGCGTCGCCGGCCAGCAGCGGCCCCAGCTGCTCCAGTTTCAGCGAGCGGTTGCGGTCGTTGCGGTGCCAGGTGCTGCCCGACCAGGCCACGCCGATGCGCGGCCGGCGGCCGCCGGCGGGGCTGGCATCCAGCCGCGCGCGCCACGCCGCGCTGCGTTCCGGGTCCGCGCGCAGGTAGGGCGCCGGCGGAATGGTCGCGAGGCTGGTGCGGAAGGCGAGCGGCAGGCTCATCAGCGGGCAATGGCAGTCGAACGCCGGCAGCGGATCGCCCTCGGCGACCAGCTCGGCGACGCCGGGAAAGCCCTGCAGCAGCGGCACCAGCGCCGGCTGCACCTGCAGGATCACGCGCGCGCCCAGGGCCGCCACGGCCGGCACGTAGCGGACGAACTGGATGGTGTCGCCGAAGCCCTGCTCGTTGTGCAGCACGATGGTCTTGCCCGCCAGGCTGCCTTCGCCCAGCCACGGCTTGCCGGGCAGGCGGTGCACGGGGCTGCCGTCCAGCCAGCGCCATTCGTACTCGCGCCAGCCGTGCTCGAAGACGCCCGTCAGCAGGTTGGTCTGGGCGCGGTTGCAGCGCGCCAGCGCGTCGTTGGCGTTCAGCGTGACGGCCTTCTTGAAGTGGCGCATGGCTTCGTCGAAGCGGTGCAGGTCGCGCAGCGCCACGCCCAGGTTGACGTAGCCGCCGGAGAAATCGGGGCGCAGCTGGATGGCGCGCTGGTAGCACGCGATCTCTTCCTCGAAGCGGTCGATCTCGCCGAGTGCCTTGCCCTTGTTGTACAGCGCCTCGAAGCTGTCCGGGCGCAGCTTCAGGGCCGCGTCGAAGGCGGCCACGGCGGCCGTTCCGTCGCCGCGCGCGGCCAGGGACAGGCCGAGATCGTGATGGGCCTCGAAGAAGTACGGCCGCAACGCCAGCGCCTGCGAGAAGGCGGCGATGGCCGCGTCGTGCTCGCCCAGCTTCTGGCGCGCCACCGCCAGGTTGTAGTGCAGCTCGGGCGACGCCGCGCCGGCCTGCGCGGCGCTTTCGAGATGCGCCGCCGCGGCGCGGAAATCGCCCTGGTTGCCCGCGGCCAGCCCCAGCAGTTCGAGGGCGCCGCCGTGGCCGGGCTGGTGCGCCAGCAGCGCTTCGAGCCCCGCGCGGGCGCCGGCGAAATCCCCCGCGGCGAGGGAACGGCGGGCTTGGTTGATGACTTGAGTCTGGTCCATTGGCAAACGCTTTGGCCGGGCGGCGTCGGGAAATCACGGCCGCGGCGGCAGTCTAAACATGGAAGGCCGCTGCGCCACGCCGGCCCTACCGCGCCCGCGCCGCCGATGCCCTGGAGGGAAACAGGGCCGGGCGCGGGCAGCGGACGGAGGGAGGCCGCGGCGGCGGCATCTTGAGCAAGGAGGCAATTATGCAATGCGCTTTCCCTGACAGGTACCGCGGCGCCAGGCTGTGCCGCCGCCTCGCCTGGCTCGCGGTGTGGCTCGTGCTGGCCGCGCTGGCGTTCCTGCCCCGGCCCGCCGGCGCCAGCAACGAGTTCGGCGTGCGCGGCGATGGCGTGCGCGGCATGCGGGTCTAAGATGCGCCGATTATCTCGACGCCGTGAACCGCGGCGACTCGCTCCGGGTGCTCGCGCCGGACCGCATGCCGGTATCGCGCCCGGGCCGCTACCTCGTCATCGTCGATTCGGGCATGCGCGCGCCGGATGCGCAGACAAGTGCGCTGCGAGGCGAGTAGTATCGATGGCGGCCGGCGCACTGGCGCCGGCATCACTTCCAGCGAATTCCCAAGGAGCGAACGGCAATGACGAATGCGGCATACAAGAAGATCGTGGTGGCGGTGGACGGCAGCGCCACCTCGGACCTGGCGCTGACCGAAGCGATCCGCCTGGCGGTCAGCGGCGAGGCGGAGGTGCTTGCCTTGTACGCGGTGGACAACAGCCAGATGCTGTTCGATGCCGCCTACTACGATCCGGCGCCCATTCAGCAGGCGCTGACCGAGAGCGGCGAACGCGCGCTCGCCGCGGCCGCCAAGCGGCTCGAAGCGCAAAAGGTGAAGCACGAAGTGCGTCTGGTGGAGCCGCAGACCTCGCTCGGCGACATCGCCGGGTCCATCAACGAAGCCGCGGCCCAGTGGGGCGCGGACGTGATCGTGATCGGCACTCACGGCCGGCGCGGCGTGCGCCGGCTGGTGCTGGGCAGCGTGGCGGAGTCGGTGATCCGCCAGGCCACCGTGCCGGTCCTGCTGGTGCGGGGCCAGGCGGCGGAAGGCTAGCAGCGGCGGCACGCGGGCAGGCCGCCCGCGCCGCCGTGCCTGCCCAGCGTATCTCGCCTGTCCGGCTTATCCGGCGAAGCGGATATGGCCGCTGCGCAGCACGATCTCCCTGGCCTGGGTCAGTTCGAACAGGCCCTGGGCAATGTGCTCGATGCGCTGCCGGTTACTGGTGAAGGCGTGCACGAGATCCTCCTCGCGCGGCGAGCGCGCGCCGAAATGCGTCTCGAGCGCTTCGGCCGTGATCGAGTAGAGCGTGGGCTTGCCGTTTACCGTGGCGGGGCAGGAAAGCGTCAGGCTGGCCGCGCAATAGGCGGGAACGCTGCGGGGAAACGAGATCTCGGGCATGGCGCGCCTCACAACGGTCGCTGAAGGATGCCACCATTCTAGGAGATCGCGCCGCCGGGCGATGCCGTGCCGGGGCGGGCGTGCTTGATTGCCGTCAATCCTACCGCCAACCGCGCCGTCAGCCAGGATGGGGCACGCGCCGGCCGCCTGCCGCGGCAATGCCGGCCGCCAGCCGGCCCGCCGTGGCGACCGCCGCGTCGGCCGCGTCCGCCTGGGCGGCGGCGAAGGCGGCCTGCTCGAGCAGGAAGCGGTCCAGCGCCGGCACCGCCGCGCGGCCGGCCGGCGGCGCCGCGGCCGCGCGCGCCGGCCCGCCTTGGCCGGGATGCGCGGCCAGCGCCGAGAGCCGGCCCGCCAGCGTCTGCAACACCCCCTGCGTGGCGGGCAGCGGCGCGCCCGCGCCGGCTTCCGCCTCCAGCCCAGCGCGCACCACGCCAGCCAGCGCGGCCATGCGCCGCGCGGTCAGGTGCAGCCCGGCATAAGCCGCCGCCAGTTCGGGAAGGAGTTCGCCCTCAGCCTGTTGCAGCGTGAGCTCGGCCCGCGCCGAGGTGCGGCCCGCGGCGATGCGCAGGCTTTCCAGGCGGGCGGGCGTGGGCGCGGGCGAGCGCGTGGGCGAGGTGGTGAAGGCCACGGCGCCGGCAAATGCCGCGCGCAGGTACGTCGCGTTGGCGGCGAGCGCCTCGAGGCCGTGCCGGCGCACCCGCGACAACTCGGCGCGCGGCGCCAGCACGTAGTAGCTGGCCAGCGCGATCAGGCAGCCGAGCGCCGTGTCGATGCCGCGCAGCGCCGCGAAGTGGCTGCTGTCTTCCGCCGGCGCCCCCACCCACGAAAACAGGATGACCGCCGGCGTCAGAAAGAAGGCGAACAGCGCCGGGCTGCCGGCGAGCCGGAAGATGTAGGCGGCGGCCAGGCACGCCGCGCTGATCGCCAGCGCCAGCGGTGCCGCCGGATGGGCCAGGCCGATCGCGCAGGCCATCAGCGCGCCCGCCAGCGAGCCCGCGAAGCGCAGGAACGAAATCCGGCGCGTGGTCTGCAACTGCGGGCTCAGCACCATGATGACGGTGACGGCCACCCAGTAGCCGTGATCCACGCGCAGCAGTTGCGCGGGCAGCAGGCTCAGGCTGCCGGCCAGCGCCAGCCGCACGGCGTGGCGCGCCACGCGTGCGTCGCGCGCGGTGTGCTCGGCCAGGGTGGCGCGCCAGCGCTGCCAGCGCTGGCGGAAGGCCCGGCGCGGCCGCCGATGCGCGCCGTGCCAGGCGGCAAAGGCCGGGTAGCGGGCCAGGGCGGCCAGCGCCGACTGGTAGAGGGCCGGCGCGGCGGCGTTGACCAGCGGCGCGTGCAGGCGCCGCAGCTCGTGGGCCAGCGCCGCGCACAGCGCAAGCAGGTCGGGCGTGCTGCGGGCCAGCGCTTCCTCCACCTGCAGGCGCAGGTCGGCGACGCAGCGCTGCAGGTGCTGCAGCGGCAGGGCGGTGGCGCCGACCTTGCCGGCGGGGGCCGGGAGCGCGGTGTCCATGCGGCCGCGCAGTTCGGCGGCGACGATCAGCAGCGCGAAGATCGCGTCGGCCAGGCTGACGACGTAGGCATAGCGCATCCGCGCGAGCGGGTCGCCCAGGCCGCGGCGCGCGCCGATCGCGAGATGCGCCGCCTCGATCCTTTCCCGGATGTCGCGCTTGCAGGCCGCCGCGTCGCCGACCGGGCCGTCGCCGGCAAGCTCGGTGGCAAAGCGCAGCAGCGCGTCGAAGACCGCCATCACCTCCGCGCGCGGGCGCCGGTCGGGCGCGGAACGGATCAACACCAGGCACATCAGGCAGGCGAATACGCCGCCGAGCAGGAATTCCTGGCTGCGCTCGAACACGCGCACGGCCAGTGTGGCATCGTCGACCGGCTGCAGGCAGGCGGCGATCAGGATCACGTAGAGCAGCTTGGCCGACAGGGCCGGCCCGGGCCCGCGCGTTTCCGCCAGGCCCGCGGCCAGCCCGGCGGCGGCAACCACGGCCAGCGCGGCCAGCGGGGAAGCGGCCACCGCCGCGCCCAGGGCACATGCGGCCGTGCCGCCCACGCCGACCGAGCCGAGGGCCGAGAGGCGGTCGCTGGCGGTGCCGGCGCGGTCCGCGAGGCAGGTCCAGAGCGAGGCCGTGGCCGCCCACAGGTAGCCCGGCTGGCCGGTCAGCCAGCCGATGCCGGCCAGGGCCAGGAACGAGAAGGCGTAGACCAGCCCCCGTTGCAGCATCGGGGTGTCGGGGCGGGGCAGGTGCAGCGCGGAAAACATGTCGACGAAAGCGGGGCGGGGGCGCCGGTGGGGATACGAACGATGGATCGACTCTAAGGCACGGGCATGTTGCGACGCAACATATCGCGCCCCCCGTCATGTTTCGCACCGCCTTGGTGCGAGCCTGCCTTGCTGCGGTGCGCAAAATACGCGCGCCGCGCCCGCATGGGGCAGGCTGGTCTCCAGACGCCGGTACATCGGCGTTTGAGCGCGAATTGCCGCCGCAGGGCCGAATTTCGGGCAAAAAAAACCCGCGCAGTTCATGCGCGGGTTGGAATCCACCGAGGTGGTGGAGGAGACAGACTCCACTATATACGATTTGTTGCGACGCACCAAGCGCGACGTTATTCAAGCGTGTACTGCTCCACAAACATGTTGCTTTTTCACAACGAAACAGGGGCTGGCAATACAGAGGCTGGATTTTTCGCTCGATGCCTGCGGCCTTCGGCCGCTGGGAGTCGGGAATTCAGGTGAAGAACAGGTAGGCAATGGCCACCGCCGCGCAGAGGCCGGCAAAGTCGGCGAACAAGGCGCAGGCGAGCGCGTGCCGCGTATTGCGGATGTTGACGCTGCCGAAATAGACGGCCAGCACATAGAAGGTGGTTTCGGTCGAACCCTGGATGATGGCGGCGAGCTTGCCCTGGAACGAGGCCACGCCATAGGTATTCATCACATCGATCATCAGGCCGCGCGCGCCCGCGCCCGATAGGATCTTCATCAGGCCGACCGGCAGCGCGGGCACGAACGCGGTGTCCAGCCCCAGCCAGGCAACGCCGGCGGCGAGCCCTTTCATCAGCACGTCCATGCAGCCGGTCACGCGGAACAGGCCGATCGCCACCAGGATCGCCACCAGGTAGGGAATGATCTGCACGGCCACGCCGAAGCCGTCCTTGGCGCCGTCGACGAACGCATCGTAGACGTTGACGCGGCGCACGGCCCCGCAGACCAGGAACACCACGATCAGGGTGACGATGAATCCGCTGCCGGCCAGCGCCGTGATCGTGCTGACCTGTTCGGGCGGGGCATAGCGCAGCCACAGGAACAGTCCGCCCACGGCGGCGGCCAGCAGGCCGAAGGCGGCCAGCACGGCGGGCTTGAGCAGGTTGAGCCGCTGCGCCCAGGCCACGGCCAGCAGGCCGGCCACGCACGAGACGCAGGTGGCCAGCAAGGTAGGCAGGAAGATGTCGGCCGCGTTGAAGCCAGGCAGGCCCTGCTTGATGGCGATGGCCTGGCGCATGGCGATCACCGAGGTCGGAATCAGGGTCAGTCCGGCCGTGTTCAGCACGATGAACATGATCTGCGCGTTGCTGGCCGTATCCGGGCGCGTGTTCAGCGACTGCAGTTCCCGCATGGCGTTCAGGCCGAGCGGGGTGGCCGCGTTGTCCAGCCCGAGCATGTTCGCCGAGACGTTCATCATCATGGCGCCCTGTGCCGGATGGCCCTGCGGCACGCCGGGGAAGAAATGGCGCAGCAGGGGGCTGACGGCGCGCGCGAAGACGTCCACCACGCCGGCCCGCTCCCCGATCCGCATGATGCCGAGCCACAGGCTCATCATGCCGGCCAGCCCCAGCGAGATCTCGAACGCGGTGCGGGCGTTGTCGAACAGGCTGGCCAGCATGGCGGGGAACACCGCGGTGTCGCCGAGCGCCAGGCGCACGCAGGCGACGATGAAGGCAAGCAGGAAAAAAGACAGCCAGACGATATTCAGTGCCATCGATGCGCCGGGGTTTGGAGAGATTCAGCTTCGCGCATCATAGCGTGCCGGATGGGGCGCCCGGGCCGCGCGCGCGCCGGCCGCGCGGCGCTTGACCCCGCGCAAGGGCCGGGTGCATGGCGGCGCGCAAAAATGGCCTCGCGCCGGTATACAATGCGAACAATATCGCCGTCGCGGCATTGCCCTTCGGGGCAGCGCGGCGGTCCCAGATCCCTTTGACTACCGTCCGCGACGGCGTGCCTGCGCGGCTCGCCCGGCGACGGTGTCTTGCCGACCGAAGCCAGAACCTATGTCCGACGCCCCTGGTACCGAACGCGCTCACGCAGCTTCGGATTCCGCCGGCACCAGCCTTGGCGCCCAGCATTCCCCCCTGTTCGCGCTCGTGACCGACACCCTGCGGCAGCGCATCCTGGCGGGCGAGTACAACCAGGGAGACCGCCTGGTGGAGAACAAGCTTTCCACCGAGCTCGGCGTGTCGCGGATTCCGGTGCGGGAAGCGCTGCGCGCGCTGGCCGCGGAAGGCCTGGTGCGCATCGAGCCGCGGCGTGGCGCGTCGGTGGCGACGCTGTCGCCCAACATCGCCAAGGAAATGGTCGAGGTACGGGCCACCCTGGAAGGGCTCAACGCCAAGCTGGCCGCGCAGCGGCGCGATCCGCGCCTGCTCTCCGAGCTCGACGACGTCCTGCGCCAGGGCACCGAGGCGGCCGCCAGCGGCCGGACCGAGCGCTTCGTCGAGCTCAACTCCCGCTTCCATGAAGTGCTGGGCAATATCGCCGCCAACAGCGTGCTGCAGGACATGGTGCGGACGCTGCGGGAGCGCACCGGATTGCTGTTCGCGCCGGCCAACGTGCCGCGCGCGCGGCAGAACTGGGAAGAGCACGCACAGATCCTGCAGGCGGTCATTGCCGGCGATGCCGATCTGGCCGCGCTGCTGGCGACCCGCCATGTCTACAGTGCGGCCAAGGCGGCCGAGGAACTGGCGGAGACGACCCCGAGCGGCGGAGAAACCACCCGCACTGGCAGCCCGGCCAAGCGAGGCGGCCGCACTGCCGCGAGCGCCGGCTAGCGCGGAGCCGCAGGCAGGCGTCGGGGCGTCTGGAAGGTATTCGGTATACGATGTGCTGAAAGCAGCACGATCAAAGGCCGGGACGTGAGGAACGTCCCGGCCTTTGATTTTATTGGGCATTTCCGCAACGGAAATGCACCGTTGCGAGGCATGGGCGTGCCCTGTTATGACGCGACGCACCAAAATTTGGTATACTATCGTTTCCGATGAACCACAATAGGGAATGACCATGAACTACCCGACGCCTTCCTATTTCCGGCAGTCGGTCGGCGAGCAGCTGCTGGCCCACTACGCCCGGCGCGACGCCGTGCGCCACAGCACGCCGCTCCTGCCCATCCAGTGGAGCGCACTGCGCGCGCTGTTCCACCGCTCCGGCTCCGGCACGCAAAAGACCGTCTGACGGGAATCTCCCGCCTGCGCGGCGGTCAAGCCATCGCGGCGCCTCTTTTCTCCAGCAGGGACCGCAGGATGGAACGGTGGCAGCGCCGCTCCTGCTCGCAATAGCAGCCAAGCGAAAAGTTCGTCTGCCGCGACAGGGCGGCCAGCAGGTCCAGCGTGCGGCTGGCTTCGGGGCGCGCCATTTCCGCGCGGAAGTGACGCTCGAACTCGCGCCAGCCTTTCTCGTCGTCGTCTTCCTGTATCGCCAGCGCTTGCGCGACGAGGTCCGCCGAAGGCGAGAGCTCCGGGTACCAGACGTCGTAATAGTCGCGCGAAGCGAACTCCGCCTTGGGTACGCCGCGCGGCGGCCGGCGCACGGTGCCGATGCGAAGCCCCTCGTCGGGCGCGCGCGGTGAACCCAGCCTCACGATCCGGATCGCCATTGCCGTGTCTCCTCTATATATGGATGTGATGGAAGAGAAAGTATGTGGCATCCGCACGCGAATGGGAGTGAGACGGGTCTGATTTGCGGAGCCTTCGCGCCGGCGCAAATTTGTATTCGATGAGTCTCTTTTCGGGCCGCAGAGAAATCCTCGCAGAAAACGCTTGCCAAGGCGGATGGGTGGCCTTAATATTCGCTCCCTCGCAACACGAAGCTTGTCTGCAAAGGCAGACGGGACAAGGGCTGCGGGGGAATGGGTGAGGTTGGTGGCGCGGATGGCGCGGCTGATCGAAGCAAAAAAAGATTGCGAAACCTGTTGACGAAACGCAGAAAGTTCTTCATAATCTCGTTTCTCTGCTGCTGACAACGAAGCAGCGACGCGGTAAGCAAAGCGAACCGCGGCAA
>NZ_JBYTEL010000010.1:0-70461 GCF_058789195.1 Cupriavidus sp. FW216-B1
ACCCATTCCCCCGCAGCCCTTGTCCCGTCTGCCTTTGCAGACAAGCTTCGTGTTGCGAGGGAGCGAATATTAAGGCCCCAATCGAGCCTTGGCAAGCGTTTTCTGCAAATTCCACAAGATTCTTTGTGACGCCGTGATGAAGTGCCGAAGTGCCGGCCGCCGGCCCGGGCGCTGCCGCGCAGCCCCTTCCATTAGAATCGCCGGATGCAAGCCCTTTCCTCCTCCGAACCGCCAGACCAGCCGGCCGGCACGCCGCAGCACCTGGATGCGCAGGCCCTGGCCGCCGCCCTCTCCCGTCCCATCGTCTTCGTCGACCTGGAGACCACGGGCGCGGACGCCACCCGCGACCGCATCACCGAGATCGGCGTGGTCGAGGTCGGGCCGGATGGCATTGTCGAGTGGGATACGCTGGTCGCGCCCGGCGTCGGCATTCCGCCCTTCATCCAGCAGCTCACCGGCATCACCGACGTCATGGTGCAGGGCCAGCCGCGCTTCGAGGATCTCGCGGAAGACCTGGCGGAGCGGTTGCAGGGCAAGCTCTTCGTCGCCCACAACGCGCGCTTCGACTATGGCTTCCTGAAGAACGAGTTCCGCCGCGCCGGCATCACCTTCCGCGCCGACGTGCTGTGCACGCTGCGCCTGTCGCGCTCGCTGTTCCCGTCGGTGACGCGCCACGGCCTCGATGCGCTGATCGCCCGCTTCGGCCTGGAACCCAAGGGCCGCCACCGCGCGCTGGCCGATGCCGAACTGCTGTGGCAGTTCTGGCAGAAGATCCACGGCCTGTACAGCGTGGCGCTGGTCGAGTCCGCCGTGCGCTCGCTGGTCAAGCGCGCGAGCCTGCCCGCCGGCCTGGAGGAAACCGCGCTGGACGACGTGCCCGACACCCCCGGCGTCTATCTCTTCTACGGCGACCAGGACCTGCCGCTCTATATAGGGAAGAGCATCCACCTGCGCCAGCGCATCGGCGCGCATTTTTCGGGCGACCACCGCGCCGCGCTGGAAATGCGCCTGGCCCGCGCGGTGCGGCGCGTCGAATGGCGCGAGACCGGCGACGAAACCGGGGCGCTGCTGCTCGAAGCCCGGCTCATCAAGCAGATGCAGCCGCTGCACAATCGCATGCTGCGCCAGAACACCGCGCTGTTCGCCTGGGAACTGCCGCCGGGCCTGAGCGCGCCGCTGCTGCGCTCGGACCGCGATACCGACTTCGCCCGCCACCCCAATCTGTATGGCGCGTTCGCCAGCCGCGCCGGCGCCGAGGCGCGCCTGACCGAACTGGCGCAGGACCACGAACTCTGCCAGGCGGCGCTGACGCTGGAAAAACCGGCCCGGCGCGGCCTGCCTTGCTTCGCCCGCCAGCTCCACCGCTGCCGCGGCGCGTGCACCGGCGAGGAAGCGCTGGCGGACCATCGCGAACGGATGGCGACCGCGCTCGCCGGCCTCGCGCTGCAACCCTGGCCGTTTGCCGGCGCGGTGGCATGGCGCGAGCAGGACAGCGCGCGCTCCTGGTGGCATGTCCTGGAGAACTGGTGTTATCTCGGCTCGGTATCCACGCTCGAAGAAGCGCCCGCGCTGCTGGCCGGGCCGGCCCGCTTCGACCTCGATACCTACCAGATCCTGGCGCCAAGGCTGGCGGACCTGCTGGCCGGCGCCATCGCGCTGGAGCCCGTGCGGCAATTCACGCTGGAGCCGCCCGCGCCGCCGGCACGGATCTCCTCCGACCGCGGCACCGCGCCGGCGGCCGGCCCGCGCCGCCGCAAACTGGCCAGCCCGGACCAGCAAACCCTGTCCTTCCCCGAACAATAAGTAGTAGCCCGGCAACGCACGACGGCCGCCCCGCGCGGTTGCGGTGCCGGCGCCGGCCGATCTGGCCGCGCTGACCTCACAGTCAAACGGTATACCAAATAAGCCGAAATCGCGCCCAATCGCGGGGCATGCGATGGCCTGCACGCGCGCATCCAACCCCGTTTTTGTGCCGCCAGATCCCGCATTGCACCAAAACGCGGCCCGTTCCGCCGCATTCCACATTCGTCTTGCGCTTCGCATTTCTGTGAATATAGTATACCGATTTTCGCCATAACCTCCCCAAGCCCCCAACCCGCGCCAGCCATCCGCGGGTCTACAAGACGGAGTACAGCGTGACGCGGCAAGACATTGCGAGCATCGACCCCGACCCGGCGGACCTCCGCTTCCTGCCGGCCTGGCGGGCAGCCGAGCTGCTGGCCGGCGGCCAGGCCAGCGCCGAGGACCTGGTCGACGCGTGCGAGGCCGCCTACGAGGCCTGGCATGCCGGCATCAACGCCATCGTGCTGACGGACTTTCCCGCCGCGCGGGCCGCGGCGCGGGCCAGCGACCAGCGCCGCCGCGAGGGCCGCGCGCTCGGCGCGCTGGACGGCATCCCGTTCTCGGTCAAGGAATCCTTCGACGTGGCCGGCTGGCCGACCACCTGCGGCAGCCCCGCCCAGCGCGGCAACATCGCCACCGGCGACGCCGCCGTGGTCGAGCGCCTGCGCGCGGCCGGCGCCGTGCTGCTGGGCAAGACCAACGTGCCGATCGGCCTGCGCGACTGGCAGAGCTACAACGCCATCTACGGCACCACGCGCAACCCGCACGACCCCGCCCGCACGCCGGGCGGCTCCTCGGGCGGCAGCGCCGCCGCGGTCTGCGCCGGCATGAGCTTCTTCGACGTGGGCTCGGACATCGGCTCCTCGCTGCGCAACCCGGCGCACTACTGCGGCGTGTTCTCGCACAAGAGCAGCCACGGCCTGATTCCGCTGCGCGGCCACGGCATCGGCCGCACCTATGGCGAGCAGGACATCAACGTGGCCGGGCCGCTGGCGCGCAGCGCGCGCGACCTGGAACTGCTGCTGCACGCGCTGGCCGGCCCCGACGGCAGCGAGGCGCTGGCCTACCGGCTCAGCCTGCCGCCCTGCGACAAGCGCGCGCTGGCCGATTTCCGCGTCGCCGTGCTGCCCAGCCATCCGCTGTGCGAGGCCGATGCCGAAGTCAGCGGCCAGATCGAGACGCTGGGCCGCTGGCTGGAGGCGCAAGGCGCCCACGTGCGCTGGAACGTGCGTCCCGATTTCGACGCCGCCGCCCTGTGGCACACCTACGTGCTGATGCTGCGCGCCACCACCTCGGTCCACATGGACGACGCCGCCTTCGACGCCGCGCTGGCCCGCGCCGCCGCCGTGACCTCCAGCGCGCCGGACAACCACGACTACGCCACGCTGCAATTCACCGGCGCCGGCATCCGCCACCGCCAGTGGCTGCAGCTGCAGCAGGCGCGCGCCGGCTTCGCCCAGGCCTGGCAGCGTTTCTTCGACGATTTCGACGTGCTGCTGTGCCCGGCCGCCGCCACCACCGCCTTCGCGCTGGACGAGGCCGGCGAGCCGTGGCAGCGCACGCTCCAGGTCAACGGCCGCGCGCTGCCGCTCACCAGCCAGTTGTTCTGGGCCGGCCATTCCGGCCTGTGCGGCCTGCCGTCGACAGTGGCCCCGATCGGCCCGGGCAGCAGCGGCCTGCCGGTAGGCGTGCAGATCGTGGCCGGGCGCTTCGCCGACCTGACCTCGCTGCGTTTCGCCCGGCTGCTCGAAGCGGCGGGTTTCGCCTTCCGGTCGCCGCCGGCGCATTCCGGCACGGTGCCGCGCGCTCCGGCGCGACAAGACTGACGACCCCCATCCACCAATAAGCAAAGACAGGCACAGACAAGGAGCGAGCATGCTGGACTGGTTCAAGGATCTATCCAAGATGGAGCGCAAGGGTTTCTACGGCGCGTTCCTCGGCCATGCAGTCGACGTGTTCGACTTCATGATCTATTCCTTCCTCATCTCGACGCTGCTCGCGCAGTGGGGCATGAGCAAGTCCACGGCCGGCGCCATCGTCACCTGGACGCTGGTGTCGTCGCTGGTGGGCGCCATCGGCGCGGGCATCCTGGCCGACCGCTACGGCCGCGTGCGCGTGCTGCGCTGGACCATCGTGGTGTTCGCGCTGGCCTGCTTCCTGTGCGGGCTGGCCAATTCGCCCGAGCAGCTGATGCTCTTCCGCATGCTGCAGGGCCTGGGCTTCGGCGGCGAATCCTCGCTGTGCATGGTGCTGGTGACGGAGATGATCCGCAACCCGGCGCACCGCGGCAAATACTCCGGCTTCGCGGCCAGCAGCTATTCGTTCGGCTGGGGCGCGGCGGCCATCGCCTACGCCGTCACCTTCAGCCTGTTCCCGGCCGAGACCGCCTGGCGCGTCTGCTTCTTCCTCGGCATCCTGCCGGCGCTGGTGGTGATCTACCTGCGGCGCAACCTGGAAGAGCCGGAAATCTTCGTCAAGAGCCAGGCCGAGCGCGCCGCGCACGACGCCCCGTCGGCATGGCAGCAGCTCGCGCGGCTGGGCCGCCGGCCGCTGCTGGGCAAGACCATCCTGTGCAGCCTGCTGTCGGGCGGCATGCTGGGCGCCTACTACGCCATCGCCACCTGGCTGCCGACCTTCCTCAAGACCGAGCGCGGCCTGTCGGTGTTCGGCACCAGCTCCTACCTGGCCATGACCATCTTCGGCTCGCTGGTGGGCTACGTGGCCGGCGCCTATGCCACCGACCGCTGGGGCCGCCGCACCACCTACGTGGCCTTCGCCGCGGGCGCCTTCGTCATGGCGCTGGTCTACATGGTGATCCCGGTCTCGAACACCTCGATGCTGTTCCTCGGCTTCCCGCTCGGCGTGCTGATGCAGGGCGTGTTCGCCGGCATCGGCGCCACCATCTCCGAGTCCTATCCCAACGATATCCGCGCCACCGGCTACGGCGTCTCGTACAACGTCGGGCGCGTGATCGGCTCGCTGTTCCCGCTGTCGGTCGGCTGGCTCAGCACCGGCCGCACCTCGCTGCCGCTGGCCATCGCCATCGTGGCGGGGGTGGGCTACGCGCTGGTGATGGGCGCCGCGCTGCTGCTGCCGGAAACCAGCGGCATCGACCTGGGCCAGGCCGGTGGCGGCGACAGCGAGCACGAGCCGCCGGCCGAGCCCGTCCGGGCCATGCTGGCGCCGACTGTGGGCAAGCCCGCATAACGCGCGCGCGCCCGCTTGCCGGCGGGCACGGCGCTGCGCTAGTCTGCGCAACGGGGGGACACGCCTGCCCCCGTGGAGCCGCCATGCCCGCCGTCCGCCGCGCCCTTGCCCCACCCTTGCCCCGCCGCCCGGCGGCGCGTTCCGGCGCGGCCCTCGCGGCTTTCGCGGCGCTCGCGCTGGGCGCCTGCGCCAGCCTCGAGCAAGCGGCCATGCAGCGCATGCTGGATTCCTGGCAGTCCGCGCCGATCGAGCAGGCCAAGGAACAGTGGGGCCCGCCACAGTCCGTGCAGGCGGTGCCCGGCGGCACCGCCTACCTGTGGACCGAGGAAGTGCCGCCGCCGCACCCGCCCGGGAGCGGCCCGCGCGACGCCCGCGTGCCCGCCTCGCCCGAGCCGGTGCCGCGGCCCGGCCAGTGCCAGCGCCGCCTGATCGCCGGCCCGAACGGCCTCGTCATCGGCGGCGACTGGTCCGGCAATGCCTGCTGCCTCACCGCCGCCATCGGCCGCTGCGCGGAGCTGGCCAGGAAATCGGCCGGCACCTGAACGCCCGCGCCCCTCGCACGCCGGGCCGGCGCATCCGGTCCACCGCCGTCTAGCTGGCGGCTTCCGGGCGCGGCCCCACATAGGCCGCGCGCGGGCGGATCAGCGCATCGCCGGCGCGCTGCTCCAGCGCGTGCGCGATCCAGCCGACCGAGCGGCCCAGCGCGAACATGCCGAACGCGGCGCCGGGCGGCAGCCGCAGATGCCGGCGCACGGCCACCAGCGCGAAGTCCACCGAGGGCCGCTGGCCGGACAGGCCGTAGGCCACGTCGATGATCTCCTGCCATTCGGGGTGATGCGCCAGCGTGCGCGCGAGCAGGCCGAACGCGCGCACGTCGCCGGCGGGATAGAGATGGTGGCCGAAGCCCGGCAGGTCCTCGCCGCGCGCCAGCCGCTCGCGCAGCCGGGCCTCGGGCGGCGCGCCGGCCAGTTCGTCCCACAGCGCCTCCACGCGCGCGGTGGCGCCGCCGTGCCGGCCGCCGGTCAGCGCGGCCAGCCCGCCCACCACCGACGCGCGCAGGCTGGCGCCGGTCGAGGCCACGCAGCGCGCGGTGAAGCTCGACGCATTCAGCTCATGGTCCGCGCACAGCACCAACGCCATGCGGATCAGGTCGGCGCCGGCCTCGTCCACGCCCCAGGCGCTCGCGCATTGCCGGTGCACCGGCGTGGCGGCCGGCGCGGTGCCCAGCAGGCACGCCGCCAGCAGCCGCACCAGCGCGCCGCAGCCCGCGGCCAGCCGCGCCGGCGACCTCTGCCATTGCGCGGTGTCGTCGTCATGGCTGGCGACGGTAAACAGCGGCAGCAGCGCTTCCTCGCTGCGGTGCCCGGCGAAGGCCGCCCGCAGCGCGGCGAGATGCGCGGGCGCGGCCGGCGCGGCGGCACCGAAGGCGGCCGGCTCCGGGCACTGCCACAGCAGCGCGCCCAGCGCCTCCAGCGTGACCGACTCCGACAGCGCCGCGGCATCGCAGCCGCGGTAATACAGGCAGCCGTCCTCGATCAGCGTGATGCCCGACTCCAACACCGGCAAACCCCAGCTCAGCGTGGCCTTGGCCACCTCGCGCGGTTTGCGCCCGCGCGTGCGCTGGCCGGCCAGTTGCTCCACGTCCGCCGCCAGGTAGCGGCTTTCGCGCGGGGTCTCGCCGTCGTGCGCGTGCAGCAGGCCGCGGCTGACGTAGGCGTAGAGCGTCTGGCGGGACACGCCGAGCCGGGCGGCGGCCTCGGCCGAGGAGAGGTAGCGGGACATGTGGCGCGTGAACGGGGGTGAATGGGGGTGAATGGGGGGTGAACGGGCGGCGATGGACAATGACTTGATTAAGTTAATCAATATTGACTATTAAAACAAGCGGCCTATCCTGCAAGGCACTGGCCGCCAGCCCGATCAACGATCCGCAACGATCCATCAGAGTGACTCCCGTCATGTCTTCACACGCACCTGCCGCGCCCGCCGCAGCAACTTCCGCCGCGCTTTCTTCCACCTCTTCCAACCTTGCCCCCGGCCCGGCCGCCGCCGCCATCCTGCGCGAGACCTGGGCCGGCGTGCACGGCGACCCCGCCTGGCTGGAGCGGCTGGACTGGAGCGGCGGCGGCAGCCTGCCGTCGGTCTTCCCGGTCACCGAACTGGCCGCCGCCACCGCCGGCGCCGCCAGCCTCGCGGTGGCCGAACTGATCCACGCGGCCAGCGGGCAGGCGCCGCGGGCCGGCGTCGACCAGCGCCTGGCTTCGCTGTGGTTCGGCACCTCGCTGCGCCCGCAAGGCTGGGAAGTGCCGCCGCAATGGGATACCGTGGCCGGCGACTACCGTGCCGCGGACGGCTGGATCCGCCTGCACACCAACGCGCCGCACCACCGCGCGGCGGCGCTGGGCGTGCTCGGCGTGCCCGCCGACAAGGCGGCGGTGGCGAAGGCCGTGGCCGGCTGGGAAGCGAACGCGCTCGAAGCGGCGGTGGTCGGCAACGGCGGCTGCGCCGCGGCCATGCGTTCCGCCGCGGACTGGGCCACGCACCCGCAGGGGCTGGCGATTAGCCAAGAGCCGCTGCTGCACTGGACCGACTTCGACGCCGGCGCCGCGCGCCAACACGCGTTCACGCGCGAGCGCCCGCTGCAGGGCATCCGCGTGCTGGACCTGACCCGCATCCTGGCCGGCCCGGTCGCCACGCGCTTCCTGGCCGGCTTCGGCGCCGACGTGCTGCGCATCGACCCGCCCGGCTGGGAGGAACCCAACACCGTGCCCGAGGTGGTGCTCGGCAAGCGCTGCGCGCGCCTCGACCTCAAGCGCGGCGAAGACCTGCAAATCCTGGAAGGCCTGTTGCGCCAGGCCGACGTGATGGTGCACGGCTACCGCGCCGACGCGCTGGCCCGCCTGGGGCTCGACGCGCGGCGGCGGCGCGAGCTCAACCCGGGACTGGTCGACATCTCGCTGGACGCCTACGGCTGGAGCGGCCCGTGGCAGCACCGGCGCGGCTTCGACAGCCTGGTGCAGATGAGCAGCGGCATCGCCGAGGCCGGCATGCGCCAGCGCGGCCTGGACCGCCCGGGCCCGCTGCCGGTGCAGGCCATCGACCATGCCACCGGCTACCTGCTGGCCACCGCGGCCGTGCGCGGGCTGTCGCGGCGGCTGGCCACGGGCGCCGGCTGCCAGGTGCGCGCCTCGCTGGCGCGCACCGCCCAACTGCTGCTGTCGAACGCCGGGCTGGCGCGCGACACCGCGCCGCTGGCCCCGGAAAGCGAGGCCGACATGGCCGGGCAGGTGGAAGCCACCTCCTGGGGCCCGGCGCGGCGCGTCCGGCCGCCGGTGACGGTGGCGGGCGCCCCGGTGCACTGGGCGCGCCCGGCCGGCGCGCTCGGCAGCGCGGCCGCCGCGTGGTGACGCGGCTCAGTCGATCTTCGCGCCCGAGGCCTTGACCGCCTGCCCCCAGCGCTTCTGCTCGGCGGCGATGGTCTGGCCGAAGGCTTCCGGCCCCTGCCAGGCCGGCTCCGCGCCCTGCTGCTCGAGCTTGGCGCGGGTGTCGGCATCGGCCAGCACGGTCTGCAGCGCGCCGGAAATCTTCGCCACCACCTCCTTCGGCGTGCCGGCCGGCGCCAGCATGCCGTAGAAGCCGACCACCTCGAAGTTCTTCAGGCCGGCCTCGTCCATCGTCGGCACGTCTGGCAGCGCGGGCGAGCGCTGCCGCGACGTCACCGCCAGCGCGCGCACCTTGCCGGCCTTGATGTACGGCGTGAACAGCGGGATCGAGTCGGCCATCATCTGCGCCTGGCCGCCCATCACGTCGGTCAGCGCCGGCGCGCTGCCCTTGTACGGGATATGGACGATGAAGGTGCCGGAGGCCTGCTTGAACATCTCCGGCATCAGGTGCGAGATGCCGCCGTTGCCGCCCGAGGCGAAGTTGAGCTTGCCCGGGTTGGCGCGCGCGTAGGCGATGAACTCCTTCAGGTTGCGCGCCGGCACGTTGTTGTTGACCACCATCACCAGCGGGATCAGCGCGGTGCGCGCCACCGGGGCGAAGTCGCGCGGCATGGCGTAGGGCAGCTTCGGGTAGAGCGAGCCGTTGATGGCCATCTGGCCGGTATTGGCCAGCAGCAGCGTGTAGCCGTCCGGCGCCGCCTTGGCCACGGCGTCCGAGCCGAGGTTGCCGGCCGCGCCGGCCTTGTAGTCCAGCACCACCGACTGGCCCAGGATGGGCTGGAGCTTCTCGGCCAGGATGCGGGCATGGGTGTCGACCGGCCCGCCGGGCGGGAAGCCCACCACCAGCCGGATCGGCTTGTCCGGCCACGCGGCCGCGGCCGGCGCCGCGGCCAGCGCGCCAGCCAGCAGGACAGGCAGTAGAACAGGCAGCGCCAACCTATGGGACAGGAATCGTGGTTTTGCCGCGAATTTTGCCATTTTGTCGTTTCTCCTCGTTTATATTTCGGCCTCGGTCTGTCAGCCTGTGCCTGCGCCGGAACGGCGCGAAAAAGCGCGGCGGGCGCCGCCCCTCCCGGGCAGCGCCCGCCCGCTAATGTGACGATTTTATGACAATCCGCCGGTCCCGACAGTGCATTCCGGCCCGATGAACCGCCCGGCGGATGCGCGGGCGCGTCAGCCATCCGCGCGCCTGGCGCGTTCAGGTAGCGGCAGGCCGCCGTGCAGGGCACGGCGGCGCCAGTCCGGCCGGCCCCGCTCCCCTGTCGGCATCCCCCCATCGGTGCCCGGGCCAAAGCCAAGGAAAGCCAACGTGAATGCAAGCAACCGCGCCGTCATCCTGTTCCTGTGGGCGGCACTCTATTTCTGCTCGGGCTACGTCTCGCACCAGCTCAACGGGCCGTTCTACGCCACCGGCTACATCTGGCTGCCGGCCGGCGTGACCACGGCCGCGTTCATGCTGCGGCCGATGCCGCGCTGGCTGCCGGTCGGGCTGGCCTTCTTCGCCGCGCAACTGCTGCTGGGCTGGGTCGAGGGGCGCGACACGCTGCGCCTGGTCCTGTTCTCGCTCGACGAGATCGGCTTTGCCGCGCTCGGCGTGGCGCTGGTGCGGCGCGCGCAGTTCTCGCTCGAGGGGCTGGTGTTCGTGCGCGCGCTGCTGATCGCCGGCGTGGCCAGCAGCGCGGCCAGCGCGGCGGTGGGCGCGGCGTGGTTCCTGCTGCTGCAGGACGTGCCGTTCTGGCGCACCTGGCGCGTGTGGGCCGCGGCCGACCTGGTCGGCGTGCTGATCGTGCTGCCGGTGCTGGCGGGCTGGTCGCGCTTCCGCGCCGCGCGCTCGGGCGGCATGAGCCGCGCCGACTTCCTCTCCGGCCTGGGCGCCTTCGCGGCGCTGGCGCTGACCGCCTTCTTCATCTTCGACCACCGCATCCTGCTGCCGGTCCAAAGCGGCGTGGCCTTCGCGCTGACCTATATCCCGCTGTTCCTCGCCGCCGTGGTGACGCTGCTGTGGGGCGGCCGGGGCGGCTCGGTGGCGGTGGCCATCCTGGCGCTGTTCGTGCTCTACAACACCAGCCAGGGCGACGGCCCGTTCGCCGAGCGCTCGCTCAACCACGGCCGCTCGCTGCTGGAGGCGCAGCTCTACCTGGCCGTGGCCGCGCTGCTCACGCTGCTGATCAGCACGCTGCGCACCAGCCGCGAGCAGCTGCTGGCGCAATCGGCGCGCAGCCAGAACGACGTCAAGCTGGCGCTGGCCGCCAGCGCGCAGCTGGTCTACTGCCTCGACCCGCGCAGCGGCACGCTGCGCTGGAGCGGCGACCTCGCCGGCCTGCTGGGCGTGCGCGAGGACGCCTTCCGCAACCTCGACGACGTGCTGGCCCACGTGCACGACGACGACCGCGCGCAGGTGCGCGGGCGCTGGCTGCGCGAGAGCGACGGCGAGCAGCGCACCGACATGCTGTTCAAGCTGATGCTGCCGGCCGGCAGCAGCACCCTGGTGCTGGACATGAGCGGCCCGCTGCTCGACGGCGACGAGTCGGTCGCGGTGATCGCCGGCGCGTGGCGCCTGCAGCCCGCCGACGTGCTCGAGGAGCGCGACGCAGCATGACGGCACCCGCGGGCGGCGGCACCGGCGCGCTGCTCATCCACGGCCTGGGCGGCACCCAGTTCGACCTCGGCCCGATGCACAAGGCCCTGCGGCGCGCCGGGGTGGAGACCCACGCCGTGACGCTGCCCGGCCACGCCGGCAGCCCCGAGGACCTGGTGCCGGTGCGCGCCGAGCAATGGCTCGACGCGGTCGCGCAGGCCTACGACGAGCTGGCGCCGCAATACGAGACCTTCCACGTGCTGGGCATGTGCATGGGCGCGCTGCTGGCGCTGGCCGTGTGCGAGCGCCGCCAGCACCGCAAGGGCCGCCTGGTGATGCTGGCCGCGCCGGTCTACATCGACGGCTGGTCCACGCCGTGGTACCGCGCGCTGCGCCACGTGGTCTACCGCATCCCCATGCTGCCCGCGCGCATGCGCGTGGACGAGGACGAGCCGTTCGGCATCAAGAACGACCTGGTGCGCGCCATCGTCAAGGCCAAGTTCGAGCGCGGCGACAACTTCCACTACCGCTGGGTGCCGCTGTCCTGCATCCACCAGGTGGACCGGCTGCGCGGCTGGGTGCTGCGCGGCGCCGGCCGCATCGCCTGCCCCACGCTGGTGGTGCACGCGCGCGAGGACGAGCTCACCAGCGTGCGCTCGGCCGACTTCCTCGAAGCCACCGTGCCGGACGTGCGCAAGGTGGTGGTGGAGAACAGCTACCACATGATCTGCGTCGACAACGACCGCGAAGAGGTGGTTGCCAGCGTGCTGGCCTTCCTCGGCTTCGATCCCGAGCGCGCGCGCCGCCGCGCGCGCGCCACCGTGGAAGTGCCGATGAGCGGGGAAGCCGTCGCCGCGGTGGTCGGCGAATACCTGCAGGCGCTCACCAGCGGCCACTTCGAGGCGATCTTCCCGCTGCTCGAGCCCGGCGTGCGCTGGCGCCACCACGGTGAGCCGCCGCTGGCGGGCAGCTACGACGACCGCGACGCGGTGATCGCCATGTTCGCCCGGCTCGACGCGCTCGCGGGCAAGACCGTGCGCGTCGCCGTCGGCGCGCCGCCGCGCATCGACGGCGCCAGCGTCGAGATCGACCTGGAGGCCAGCTCGGTGATGGAAGGCGTGCCGCGCCACAGCCGCGGCACGCAGACCCTGCGCCTGCGCAACGGCCGCATCGCGGCGGTCACGTTCCGCCGCGCCGGCGCGATCGCCGCCGACGCCCCGGCCGCCGCGCAGTGAGCGGCGCGGCGCGCGGGCCGGCCCGCGCGCCTAGAACACCCGGCCCAGTTGCAGGTACAGGTTCCACACCCCCTGCGGCGCCGCGGCGAAACCGAAGTACAGGGGACCGATCGCGCTGTTGCCGCCGATGAACAGGCTGGCGCTGGACTTGTACGGCCCGTTGCCGAAATTCCTGCGCCGCAGCCACACGTCGCCGGCCTCCAGGCTCGCGCCCACCACCGTGCTGCGCAGCCCCGGCAGGATGAACTCGCGCAGGTCGTTCAGGTAGGTCACGCGGCCGTACAGCAGGTAGTTGCCGGAGAACTGGTCCTGCGCGTAGGCCGAAAGATGCTGGAAGCCGCCCAGCGTGAAGCCCAGCCCGCCGCTGACGCTGTTGTCGCTGCGGTGGTCGCCGTAGGTGGTGGCCGCCTCGGCGGCCAGGTTCAGCGTGTGGCGGCCGTAGCTGGTGGCCCACAGCGCCTTGGCGTGGGCATCGTTGAAGCGGTTGTCGGCGCCGCCGAAGGCCAGCTCGTTGGTGGCCAGCAGGTAATAGCCGGTGCGCGGGAACAGCGGGTCGTCGAGCTGGTCGATGGTGAGCTGCGAGCGCACCGTGGGCTGGCGCACGCGCCCGTGCGGGAACAGCCGCCCGCTGCCCACCGGCAGGTTGTAGGCCGCCGAGTAGTTGACCTGCTGGTAGTTGATGCCGGTGCGGAACTCGCCCAGCCGGCCCAGCGGCACGCCCAGGTCCAGCCCCGCCACCGCGGTGTCGATCTGGTAGGCGGTGAGCGGCGTGGTGTTGCGGTTGGGCGCGCTGTCGCCGTAGAGGTCCACACGCTTGCGGCCATACTCCGCGTAGGGCGCCACGTAGAAGCCGAGCCGGTCGAACACCGGCTGGCGCAGCTCGGTGTGCAGCCGGGCCTGGTTGCTGCCGAGCACGATGTCGTTGCGCCACTCCAGCCCGCCCGGCGTGATCCACGGATAGCGGTGCCCCAGGTTCAGGTTGAAGCCGCCCTGCCCGTTGAAGGTGTTGGACACGCCGAAGCCGAACAGCAGGAACTGCGGCCCCCACGATTTCTGCTGCGCCTGCACCTTCAGCACGTTGGCGCCGTTCTCGCTGACCAGCTCCTGCGTCACGCTCTCGAAATCGCCCGAGGTGGACAACTGCGCCATCTCGCGGTTGAGCGCCACCGCGTCGTAGGTGTCGCCCTCCTTCACGCCCAGGTACTTGCGCACGAAGCTGGCCGGGATGCGGCCCTTCGAGTCGATCTGGATGGCGTCGATGCGCGCCGGCCCGGCCACCGTGCGGCTGCCCTGGCGCGCCGCCAGGTAGGTCTGCCAGGCGCCGTCGGGCAGCGCCAGCGCCGCCAGCGCGGGCGCCGCCGCGCGCACCGCCGCCGCGCCGCCCTGGATGCCGTCGCTGGCGCGCGAGAAATCCGTAAACGACAGGTCGCCCAGTTGCGGCTCGATCAGCACGTCGCCGGGCTTGAGCCGCGCCTTCTGCGCGTCCACGTTCTGGTTCATCAGGATGGTGACCATCTGCTGCGTCACCGCCGCCGGCGAATCCAGCGTGGCGGGATCGTCCAGCGGCGAGCCCACGTTGACCGCGATGATCACGTCCGCGCCCATGTCCCGCGCCAGTTGCACCGGCAGGTTGCTGACCAGCCCGCCGTCGACCAGCACGCGCCCGCCCACGTCGATCGGCGCGAACAGGCCCGGCACCGCCACGCTGGCGCGGATCGCGCGCGGCAGCGAGCCGTGGTCCAGGATCACCGGCTTGCCGGTGCCGAGGTCGGTGGCGATGGTGCGGAACGGCGTCGGCAGCTTGTCGAACGAAGCGTCGGCCGGCAACTGCGCGGTCCAGTTCTGCAGCAGCGCCAGCAGGCGGTTGCCCTGCACCAGTCCGGTGGGCAGCTTGAGCTTGCCGCCGCCGTAGCCGGCCGAGATGCCGATCGGGTATTGCAGGTCGTCCTCGCGCTGCGCCTGCGGCAGCTCGGCGCGCTCGTTGCGGTCGAAGGCGATGTCGCTCAGGTTGATGTGCGACAGGCGCGCCTCCAGCTCGCCGGCCGGCAGCCCGCTGGCGTACAGCCCGCCCACCACCGCGCCCATGCTGGTCGCGGCCAGGCAGTCGATCGGCACGTGCATCTGCTCGAGCGCCTTGATCGCGCCGATATGCGCGTAGCCGCGCGCGCCGCCGCCGGACAGCACCAGGCACACGCGCGGGCGCTTGGCCGCGGCGCCGTGCCGCGCGTCTGGCTGCGTGCCTTGCTCCGCGGCCGCCTGCGCGGGCCGCGGCACGGCCGCCAGCATCACCGCCAGCGCCAGCCGCAGCGCGGGAAAACCGTGTACCAGCGGCCACAGGCGGCGGGCCACGCTTGAGAGAGAGCGGAACATGGAGGCAACGGGGGCGGAACGGGGCAGCAACGGGATGACCACAACATGCAAGACCGCTTGGCATGCGGCCCGGCGGCGCAACCCGCGCCGGTTCGGCAGGGGAAGGACGTCACGATAGGGCAATTGCCCCGCCTTGAACAGCGGCACGTGCACCGATGCCTGGCCGGCGGGCGCGTCCGCCCCGCGCCCGCCGCCTGCCCCGCCGCCCGTATCGCGAGCTATGGCGCGGAAGGCCGGCCATCGGCGGCAAGTGCGCGGCGCAGCACCGTGGGCGGCCCCGCGCCGCAATCGTATGCCGGATACAACAAGGGCTGGCGGGAGGCTCCCGGCGCGCGGGGCAATGGCCGCGCCGGCAACGAACGGGTCGATCCCGGGGGTATCGGGCGGCGAGCCGGACGCGGCACCGGCAGCAACTGCCGCGCGCGGTTCCACGCTTGACGAAACACCGTGGTGCCCATATGGTTCACGAAACCGAATACAAATTCGAAAACGGAGACATCATGCCCGCGTCATCTTCTGCCGCGCCCGCCGGCAAGCCCACCAAGGGGACCTCCGCGTTCCCCACCGTGGCGACCCCTTCGATCCTCCATCCGCCGCGCCAGCGCCGCGCCCGCGAGACCGAGCAGGCCCTGCTCGAAGCCGGCCGCGAACTGCTCGCGCAGCGCGACTTCTCCGCCGTGTCGGTGGCGCAGATCGCCTCGGCGTGCGAAGTGTCGGTCGGGGCTTTCTACGGGCGCTTCCGCGACAAGCAAGCGTTCTTCGAGTCACTGCGCACGCTGGTGATGCAGGAGACCGGCGAGTCCATCTCGCGCTATCTGCGCGTGGAGCGCTGGGACGACGTGCCGACCGACGTGCTGCTGGAAAAGGCGATGCGCTTCGTGGTGCTGGGCTGCCACGCCAACCGCGGCGTGATCAGGGCGTCGCTCAAGCACGCCTCGATCCGCCCCGAGGAATGGCTGCCGCACCGCGAAAGCGGCGAGGCGGTGGTCGAGCGCATGGTGGCGCTGCTGGTGCCGCGCCTGCCGCTGCCGCCGGCGCAGGCCGAGCTGCGCGTGCGTTTCGCCATGCAGTCCGTGTTCAGCATCGTGGTCAACGCCATCCTCAACGAGTCCGGCCCGCTGTCGCTGGACGACGAACGGCTGCCCGGCGAGATGACGCGCATGGTGGCCGCCTACCTGGCGCAGCCGGCCTGACCCCGCGCGGGCGCGGGCAACCCGGCGCGGTGGCGCAGCCGCCGCGGCATGCAGCGCGGAAATGACCGCTATGAATCCGGTGCGGCATGCCTTGGCCGCCGCCGGCCCCGTCCATACAATGGCTGCAACCCATGCGGCGCCCGGCGCGCCGCGTGCCCATTCCCGCCCCACCTGCGCCTCGCCGCATCACTCACCGCATCTCATGGCAACGCTTTTCCTGGTACGGCACGGCCAGGCGTCCTTCGGCGCCGCCAACTACGACTGCCTCTCCGCCACCGGCCGCCAGCAGGCGCGCTGGCTCGGCGAGTATTTCCGCGACCGCGGCGTCGCCTTCACGCGCGTGATCGCCGGCTCGCTGGTGCGCCAGCAGGACACCGCGCTGGAAATCCTGGCCGGCATGGGCACGCCCGGCGTGCCGCCCGGCACCGCGCCGCGGGCACCCGCCGAAGCGCTAGCCACGGTAGCGGAGGAAGCGCCCAGGGCGCGCGTGGAAACCCACCCCGGCCTCAACGAATACGACGGCGAGGCGCTCTACCGCAGCCATACCGCCGGACGCGACCACCGCGCCCACCAGAACGAGGACTACAACGATTACTGGCGCACCTTCCGCGCGGCCTACCAGGCCTGGACGCTGGACCAGCTCGCCGGCATGCCCGAGTCGTGGCGCGATTTCGGCGGGCGCATCCGCGCGGGCCTCGCGCACGCCACCGAAGGCGCCACGCGCGAGGACGCGCTGCTGGTGGTGAGTTCGGGCGGCGCCATCGGGCGCGCCGTGGCGGACCTGCTCGGCGCGCCGGCGCAGACCGCCATCGAGCTGAACCTGCAGTTCCGCAACACCGCCTTCTGCGAGATCATCGCCGGGCGCGGCACGCAGCGGCTGCTGAGCTTCAACAGCCTGCCGCACCTGGAGCGCGCGGACCGGCGGCAGGCGATCACGTTCGCGTAGCGGCGCACGGCGCCGCGCGGGCACCGTGCCATGCCGCGTCTCCTACAGCCGCTCGACGATGGTCACGTTGGCCATGCCGCCGCCTTCGCACATGGTCTGCAGGCCATAGCGCTTGCCATGCGCGTGCAGCGCATGCACCAGCGTGGTCATCAGCTTCGCGCCCGAGCCGCCGAGCGGATGGCCCAGCGCGATCGCGCCGCCGTGCACGTTCATGCGCGCCGGATCGGCGCCGGTGGCCTGCAGCCATGCCAGCGGCACCGGCGCGAACGCCTCGTTGATCTCGAACAGGTCGATGTCGCCGATCTTCATGCCGGCCTTCTCCAGCGCGCGCAGCGTGGCGGGCAGCGGCGCTTCGAGCATGATGACGGGATCGTGCCCCAGCACCGACATGTGGTGAATGCGCGCGAGCGGCCTGGCGCCGAGCTTTTTCAGGCCGGCTTCGTTGACCACCATCAGGCCGGCGGCGCCGTCGCAGATCTGGCTGGCGCTGGCGGCGGTGACGGTGCCGCCTTCCTCGATCAGCTTGACGCTGCCGATCGACTCCAGGCTGGCCTCGAAGCGGATGCCTTCGTCCACCGTGTGCAGCTCGCCGCTGGCGCGGCCGTCGGCGGCGCGCACGGCGACCGGCACGATCTCCTGGCTGAAGCGGCCGGCCTGGGTCGCGGCGATGGCGCGGCGGTGGCTTGCCAGCGCGTAGCGGTCGAGGTCGCCGCGCGTGAGGCCGTACTTGCGCGACATCATCTCGGCGCCGGTGAACTGGCTGAACTTCACGCCGGGATAGCGCTCCTGCATGGCCGGGCTCATCGAGGTGCCGAAACCGTTCTTGGCCGCCAGCGAGCCGGGCAGGCCCATCGGCACGCGCGTCATGCTTTCCACGCCGGCCGCGATGACGATGTCCATCGCGCCGGACATCACCGCCTGCGCGGCGAAGTGCAGCGCCTGCTGCGAGGAGCCGCACTGGCGGTCCACCGAGGTGCCGGGCACGCTCTCGGGCAGGCGCGAGGCCAGCACGGCGTTGCGCGCCACGTTGCCGGACTGCTCGCCGGCCTGGCCGACGCAGCCCATGATGACGTCGTCGACCAGCGCGGGATCGGCGCCGCTGCGCGCGACCAGCGCGTCCAGCACCTGCGCGGCGAGGTCCGCCGGATGCCAGCCCGCCAGCCTGCCGCCCTTGCGCCCGCCCGCGGTGCGCGCGGCCGCCACGATGTATGCCTCTGCCATGTGCTCTCCTCTTGTCGTTACAGGCAAACCCTGTTTATCCTGAGGCGGATTCTGGCGCGGGAGGCAGGAGCGTGGCGTCGTCGGAAGCGACGATTGCGCGGCGATCACGCGACGATCACGCGGTGAACGCGGAGTCAGGCGCGCGGCGGCAGCACCGAAAAGATCGCCGTGGCGCGCAGCAGGCAGCGCTCGCCCGCCAGCAGGCGGCAACTGCCGAAGCGCAGCCGCGAGCCCATCTTGTCGAAGGTCACGTGCGCCTCCACCCAGTCGCCCACGCGCGCGGCGTCGAAGTAGTCGAGGCTGAGGCTGGCCGTCACCGCCGGATGCTGGCGCCCGGCCTCGAGCATCATCATCATGCCGATGGCGGTGTCGGCCAGCGTCGCCAGCATGCCGCCGTGCGGGATGCCGAGCGGGTTCAGGTGCTGCGGCCCGATGCGCACGGCGACCACGCGGCGCGCGCGGTCCACGTAGATCTGGCCGAAGTGTTCGAGATAGCCGCTGGCGCCGCGCAATGCGACAAAGCCGGGCGGCACCGCTGCCGCATCGTCGTCGGCGGGTTCGTTGGCCTCTGCCATGAATGCTCCCGCTCAGGCCGTGAAATAGCGCGACGCCACGCCGAGCCGCTCGCGGCATTCGGCCACCATGCGCTCGATCAGCTCGGCGCAGCTCGGGATGTCGTCGATCAGCCCCACGCACTGGCCCGCGCTGATGATGCCGCCGTCGGTCTCGCCGGCGGCCAGCGCCGCCTTGCCGCGCGTCCCCGCCACCAGGTGCCTGACGTCCTCGAACTGCGCGCCGCCGGGCTGGCGCTCGATCGTCACCACCTCGTCGGAGACGGCGTTCTTGAGCACGCGCGCGGTGTTGTGCAGCGTGCGGAAGATCAGGTTGGTATCGCTCTCGGTCGCCTCCACCAGGGCCTGCTTGATGTTGTGGTGGATCGGCGCCTCGCGCGTGGCGCAGAAGCGCGTGCCCATGTTCACGCCCTCGGCGCCCAGCACCAGCGCCGCCGCCATGCCGCGCCCGTCGGCGATGCCGCCCGAGGCGATCACCGGGATGCCGAGCCGGCGCGCCGCCAGCGGGATCAGCACCATGCCGGGCACGTCGTCCTCGCCGGGATGGCCCGCGCACTCGAAGCCGTCGATCGACACCGCGTCCACGCCCAGCCGCTCGGCCGACAGCGCGTGGCGGATCGCCACGCACTTGTGGATCACCTTGATGCCCGCCGCCTTGGCCCGCGCGATGTGCTCCTTCGGGTTGTTGCCGGCGGTCTCCAGCACCTTGACGCCGCTCTCGATCACCACGTCGAGGTAGCGCGCATACGGCGGCGGGTTGATCGACGGCAGCAGCGTCAGGTTGACGCCGAACGGCTGGTCGGTCAGCTCGCGGCAGCGGCGGATCTCGGCGGCCAGCGCCTCCGGCGTGGGCTGGGTCAGCGCGGTGAGCACGCCAAGGCCGCCCGCGTTCGACACGGCGGCGGCCATTTCGGCGTAGCCTACCCACTGCATGCCGCCCTGGATGATCGGGTAGCGGGTGCCCAGCAATTCGGTGATGCGCGTCTTCATGATGTCTCTGTCTTCCTTCTCGTTTCCTGTTTCCCCGTCGTTGCCGGCGTCCGGCCCGGCGCGTCATGCGTGCGCCGCCGATGCCGCCAGGCGACCTGGCGCCAGTCTACGGCGCCGGGCCGCGGCCCGCCTCGTCGGATGCGACGATTGCAGGCACATGATTCTGCACTACCTTGTCAGCAGCCAGTTCAGCAGCCAATTCACCCGCCACTTCCACCAACCCTTCCGCGCAACCAGCACAACCAGGCGCAGCCAAGGCCAGCCATGAGCACTCCCGTTCCCAGCTTCGAGACCCTGCAATACGCCGTCGAGCAAGGCGTCGCCACCATCACCCTGCACCGCCCCGACCGGCTCAACGCCTTCACCCCCAGGATGATGGAGGAGCTGATCGCCGCCTTCGACGCCACCGACGCCGACGACGACGTGCGCGCCGTCATCGTGACCGGCTCCGGGCGCGCCTTCTGCGCCGGCGCCGACCTGGCCTCGGGCGGCGCCACCTTCGACTACGAGAAGCGCTACGGCACCGGCAAGGGCAGCGCGCACCGCGACGGCGGCGGGCGCGTGACGCTGCGCATCTTTCGCAGCCTCAAGCCGGTGATCGCCGCCGTCAACGGCGCGGCGGTCGGGATCGGCGTGACCATGCAGTTGCCGATGGACATCCGCCTGGCCTCGACCGACGCGCGCTTCGGCTTCGTGTTCGCGCGCCGCGGCATCACGCCGGAAGCGGCTTCGTCATGGTTCCTGTCGCGCGTGGTGGGCATCTCCACCGCGCTGGAATGGTGCTACACCGGCCGCGTGTTCGGCGCGCAGGAAGCGCTCGAGCGCGGGCTGGTGCGCTCGCTGCACGCGCCCGAGGACCTGCTGCCGGCCGCCCGCGCGCTGGCGCGCGAGATCGCCGACAACGCCGCGCCGGTCTCGGTGGCGATCTCGCGCCAGATGATCTGGCGCATGGCCGGCGCCAGCCACCCGATGGAAGCGCACAGGCTCGACAGCCGCGCGATCCAGTCGCGCGGGCAGTCGGCCGACGTCAAGGAAGGCGTCGACGCCTTCCTGGAAAAGCGCCCGGCCAGCTTCCCCGAGCGCGTCTCGCGCGACATGCCGGACTTCTACGACTGGGGCAGCGAGCCGCCCTTCATCTGAAACGCGCCACGCGCGCCATCCACGCGCGCCATCCACATTCCACGGGAGTCCAGCGTGAACGTCAGTACCGCAGTCCAGACCCGCAGATCGGTGCGCGGCTTCCTTGCCACGCCGGTGGACCCGGGCATCATCCGCGAGGTGCTGGAGCAGGCCGCGCGGGCGCCCTCGGGCGGCAACCTGCAGCCGTGGCATATCCACGTGGTGGGCGGCGAGCCGCTCGCGCGGCTCAAGGCCACCATGCGCGAGCGCATCGCCAGCCAGCCCGGCGGCGAAGGCACCGAGTACGACATCTACCCGCGCGAGCTGGTCTCGCCCTACCGCGAGCGCCGCTTCCAGGTCGGCGAAGACCTCTACCGCTGCCTCGGCATCCCGCGCGAGGACAAGCGCGCGCGCATCACGCAGTTCGCCAGCAACTTCACCTTCTTCGGCGCGCCGCTGGCGCTGTTCTGCAGCGTGGACCGCCGCATGGGCCCGCCGCAGTGGTCGGACCTCGGCATGTACCTGCAGACCGTGATGCTGCTGCTGCGCGAGCATGGCCTGCACAGTTGCGCGCAGGAATGCTGGGCGATGTACCCGCGGACCATCGGCGAATTCCTCTCGCTGCCCGAACAGCGCATGCTGTTCAGCGGCATGGCCATCGGCCACGAAGACCCCGAAGCGCCGGCCAACCGGTTGCGCGCGGCGCGCGCGCCGCTGGCCGAGTTCGCGCAGTTCATGGGGATCTGACGGCGGCGCGGCGCTCCCTGCCGGAGGCGCCGCGCCCGGCCGTTCAATGGAAGAACGTCGCCACGCTCAGCGCGGTGCGGTAGATGCCCCACGCCAGCGGCACGCACACCGCGGCCCAGGCCAGCCACGTCACGACACCGCCAGCCTGGCCGCCGCTGCGTGCCGACGCGGTTGCGCTGCCGGCCGCGGCGCGGTCATGGGCGAGGCGCTTTTCCTCGGCCAGCTCGGCCTCGGTCATGAAGTACCTGGCGTCCACCGGGCGCACCAGCAGGTTGCACACCAGGCCGATGGCCAGCATGCCGACCAGGATGTACATGGTCTGGTTGTAGACCTGCTCGCGCGGCAGGCCGAGGCCGAGCTGGTAGTCGCGCATGTAGTTGACCACCACCGGGCCGAGGATGCCCGCCGTGGCCCACGCGGTCAGCAGGCGGCCGTGGATGGCGCCGACCATCTGCGTGCCGAACAGATCGGCCAGGTAGGCCGGCACCGTGGCGAAGCCGCCGCCGTACATGCTGACGATGACGCAGACCGCGCCCACGAACAGCAGCTTCTGGCCGCTGGCCGCCAGCGTCGGGATGCTGGCGTACAGCAGGCCGCCGAGCACGAAGAACACCATGTAGGTCATCTTGCGGCCGAGCCTGTCGGACAGGCTGGCCCAGACGAAGCGCCCGCCGATGTTGAACAGGCTCAGCAGCGCGGTGAAGCCCGCCGCGACCACGGCGATGGCGGCGAGCTGGCTCTTGCCGAGCTCGCCGAAGCGCGCGGACACGCCGATCAGGCTGCCACCGAAGACTTCCTGCAGCATCGGGCTGGCCATGCCGATCACGCCGATGCCGGCCGACACGTTCATGCACAGCACCATCCACACCAGCCAGAACTGCGGGATGCCCCACACGCGCTTCACATGCACGTGGTGCGGGGTGATCATGACGTTGGCGCGGCTGGCCGGCGCGGTCCAGCCGGCCGGCGTCCAGCCGGTGGGCGGCACGCGGTAGGCCAGCGCGCCGCCCATCATGAACACGAAGTAGACCACCGCCATCACGGTGAAGGTCTGCGCCACGCCCACGCTGGTGGGCGAGGCGAACTTCGCCATCAGCTCGGCCGCCAGCGGCGAGCCGATCATGGCGCCGCCGCCGAAGCCCATGATGGCCATGCCGGTGGCCATGCCGCGCTTGTCCGGGAACCATTTGATCAGCGTGCTGACCGGCGAGATGTAGCCCAGCCCGAGGCCGATGCCGCCGATCACGCCCGAGCCCAGCAGCATCAGCCAGAACTGGTGCATCTGGATGCCGAGCGCGGAGATCAGCATGCCGCCGCACCAGCACAGCGCGCTGACCACGCCGGCCTTGCGCGGGCCGGCGCGTTCCAGCCAGCCGCCCCAGATCGCCGCGGAGCTGCCCAGCAGCACGAAGAACAGCGTGTACATCCAGCCCAGCGTGGAGACCTTCCAGTCGCAGCCGGTGACGAACAGTTCCTGCAGGAAGCCGACGTCGGCGCCGCAGCGCAGCGGCTCGGCGATGCCGATGGCGCGCGACAGCGGCAGCCAGAACACCGAGAAGCCGTAGGCCATGCCGATGCAGAGGTGGATCGCCAGCGCCGCGGGGGGCACCAGCCAGCGGTTGAAGCCGGGGGCGGCGACGATCCGCTCCTTGGACAGGAACGGCGTGCGCACCTGCCCCGCGAGCGCGTCCGCGCTGAGGTCTGGGGACATCCCTTTCTCCTTTCTTTGTTTTGTTTGTTTTGTCTGTTGTTTTTCTGCCGGGATGCTGCCCGCCCACACGCCGGTGGTACACGAGCCTTCCCCGTGCTGCGCGGCCCGCCGGGCACCGACGCGAGCGGGCGGCGCGGGGGGGCGCCGCATAGTGTAACGGCGCCGGCCGCGGCCGTGGCGTGCCGCGAAGTGGGGTGTCGCCCGGTGAGGCCGGCGCGCGACAGCGGGCCGCCACGGCGGGCCGCCGCAGCAAGCCGCTACAGCAGGCCCAGTTGCCGGGCGATGGCCACCGCCTGCGTGCGGTTGCTGGCGCGCAGCTTGGCGCTGATGTTGCGCAGATGCGTGCGCACCGTGGTTTCCGAGACGAACAGGCGCTCGGCCATCGCCACGTTGGAGAAGCCCTCGGCCAGCAGCTGCAGCACCTTGTGCTCCTTCGGCGTGAGCGGCTCGAGGATGTCGCCGCGCGCCGGCCGACCGGCAGCGCCGGTCTCGGGCGCGCCGCCGCAGGCGCGCAGCAGCCGCTCCAGGTAGGCCGCCGGCAGCGCGCCGCCCAGGCGCGCGGCGGTCTCCGCCGCCAGGCGGCGGGCCTGCGCGCCTTCGTCGGCGAAGATGCGCACGAACCCCTCGGCCGCGCCGAAGCGCAGCGCCTCGGCCATGACCTGCTGGGCCTGCGCGGCCTCGCCGGCGCGCTGGCAGGCCAGCGCCAGCAGGATGCGCAGCTTGAGCGCGCGCCGCATCAGTTGCGCCTGCCCGGCCGCGGCCAGCTCCGCGGCAATGGCCGCGCGCGTCGCCGCGGCGGGCTCGGCGAAGGCGGCCAGACGCAGGCGGCCCACGGCCACGTCCTCGACGTCGTTGGCGAAGGAACTGACGGTGCCCGCACCGGGACGGCTGCGCCACAGCGCCGGGTCGGCGGCATGCTGGATCGCCTCGCCGGCGGCGTGGCCGTTGCCTTGCAGCAGGGCGATGCGCGCGCGCTCGAGCATGGCGCCCTGCACCAGGCGCGGCAGGCCGCGGTGGTGGCCGAGGTGCTCCAGCGCGGCCAGCCATTCGTGGGCGCCGTCGACGTCGCCGCGCTCGCAGGCGATGCGCGCCAGCACGACATGGCCGCTGATGATCTGGTCCGGCAGGCCCAGGTCGCGCGCCAGCGGCACGTAGACGTTGAGCAGGCGCTCGGCGCGCTCGCGCTCGTCGGTCTCGTAGAGCGCGTCGGCCAGCAGGATGCAGGCCATCGCGTTGCCGTTGGTGGGGCCGTAGCGGTTGGGCAACATGGTGCTGGCGGCGATGCGAAAGCGCGCCAGCGCCTGCTGCAGGCGCCCCTGGCGCAGGTCGATCAGCCCCTCCACCGACTCGGAGAAGATCTTGTTGAAGTTGCTGTCCGGGCGGCGCACCACCTGGCGCGCCAGCCCCAGCAGGCGCCTCGCCTCGCGGTAGTCGCCGGTGACCGCGGCCATGCGCGCCATCGAGGTGGCGAGGATGGAATCCGGAAACGGATAGCCCATCGGCAGCGGCAGCGGGTCGTCGCGGCTGGCCGCGCGCGCGTCCTCGAAGCGGTCCATCATGTTGAGCAGCATATGGCGCAGCGCGCGCACGTGGGCGCGCAGGTCGCCCTCGGCGCCGTCCAGCGGGATGGTCTGCAGCAGCGCGATGGCGTCGGCCGGGCCGCGCGTGAAGGACAGCGCCCACACGTGGGCGATCTGCAGCTTGGGCCAGGCCGCCATCTCCGCCGGCGGCACCGCGTCCAGCCAGCGCGTGAGCAGGCGCATGCGGCCCTGCGCCAGCAGGTCGTCCACGCTCGCGGCCAGCAGCGGCAGCGCGTGCGCCACCGCGCCGGCGGCCAGCGCGTGCTCGATGGCGGGCACGGGCCGGCCCTGCGCCTCGTACCAGCGCGAGGCGGCCATCTGCAGCGCCGGCACCTCGGCCGGCATGGCCTGCTGGAGCTGCGCGCGCAGGAAGCTGGAGAACAGGCTGTGATAGCGATACCAGCGCGCGCCGGCATGGGCCGCGCCGTCCGCGCCGCCGTGGCGCTCACCGTGCCGCTCGCCATCGAGCGGCATCAGGAACAGGTTGGCGCGCTCCAGCCAGGCCAGGATCTCCTCGCTGTCGGCGGCGCCGCGCACGGCATCGCACAGCGGCCCGCCAAGCTGGTCGAGGATGGAGGTGCGCAGCAGGAAGACGCGCACGGCCTCGGGCAGGTGCAGGTAGACGTCTTCGACCAGGTAGTCGGCGATGGCCGCGTCGGAGCCCGAGAAGCCGGCGATGAAGGCATCCGGCTGGCCGCGCCGCTCCAGCGCCACCGAGGCCAGCCACAGCGCGGTGGCCCAGCCCTCGGTGCGCCGGTGCAGCGTGGACACCGCCGCCGGCTGCAGCGACAGCCCGCGCGCGCCGCGCAGGAAGGCCTCGGTCTCCTCGGCGGTGAAGCGCAGCTGCGCGGGCTCGATCTCCAGCAGCTCGCCGCGCGCGCGCAGCCGCGCCAGGCCGGACTCGGGCACCCAGCGCGTGCCGATCACCAGGCGGCCGCCCGGCGGCAGGTGCTCCACCACCTGCCACACCAGCCCCGCCACGGCGGCGTTCTGCACCGCCTCGAAGTCATCCAGGAACAGCGTGAAAGGCCGGTCGTGCGCGGCCATGCGGTCGATCAGCGCCAGCGCGTGCTCGCCCGGCGAGCGCGGCGCGGCCGGCGCCCCGGCCGGTGCCTCGCCGCGCTTGCGCAGCACCTGCGCGAAGGCCGCCTCGAGCGAGCCGAGAAAGCGCGTGGCGTCGTTGTCGGCGCGGTCCAGCGTCAGCCACGCGGTGGCGACGCCGTCGGCATCGAGCCGCGCCCGGCACTGCAGCATGGCGGTGGTCTTGCCGAAGCCGGCCGGCGCGCGCACCAGCACCAGCTTGACGAAGCCGGCCGCGCACACCGCGTCGCAGATCATGCGCCGCTCCACCTGGAACGGCGTCAGCATGGGCGGGCGCAGCTTCGCCACCAGTGTGGCGGCACGGGCCGCGCCTTGCCGCCCCGCGCTGGTCTCCTCGATTGTGGCCATTCGCCGTGTCATCCTGTTGGCGGCGGCATCCGCGCAGGCGGACGCCGCGCGATCCGCTCCGGCTTATGGTTGCCGGCTGCCGGCGCCGCATGCGCCGTGGATCGAACGGCTGATTATGGCGTAAACGCGGGCAAGGCCCATGCGTGCCGACGCGCGCGCTCCTCTCTCTCGCTTGCGGGAAAGGGGGTGCATCCCGGCGGCTTCGTTCATCGCCCCGGGTTTTCTCCCCTCTCCCGCTTGCGGGAGAGGGGTTGGGGGAGAGGGCGGAGGCCTGCGAATGCTGGCGTGCCGGAAAAAACCATCGGCTTCGTTTCCGGCCGCTACGCGGGACAACACCGTTGGCTCCGCTTGCACCGCTACACCAGCTTGTTCTCCCGCCCCGCCCAATAGCGCTCGCGCAGCAGGCGCTTGAGCAGCTTGCCGGTAGGCAGGCGCGGCAGTTCATGGGCGAAGTCCACCGAGCGCGGGCACTTGATGCCCGACAGGTGCTCCCGGCAGAAAGCCATCAGTTCCTCGGCCAGCGCCGGGCCGGCCAGGCGCATGTCGAGCGGCTGCACCACCGCCTTGACCTCCTCGCCGAAATCCTCGTTCGGCACGCCGATCACGGCCACGTCCATCACCTTGGGATGGGTCATCAGCAGGTTCTCCGCTTCCTGCGGGTAGATGTTGACGCCGCCGGAGATGATCATGTTGGCCTTGCGGTCGGTCAGGTAGAGATAGCCTTCCTCGTCCACGTAACCGATGTCGCCGAGCGTGGTCCAGTCGTCGTGCTGCGGGTGGCGCGACTGCGCGGTCTTGCCGGGGTCGTTGTGATAGACGAACCGGCGCCCGCCGGCGAAGTAGATGGTGCCGGGCTGGCCCGGCGGCAGCAGCGCGCCGCTGTCGTCGCAGATGCGCAGCTCGCCGAGCGAGGCGCGGCCCACGGTGCCCTTGTGGGCGATCCAGTCGGGCGAGCCGACCGCGGTGGAGCCGTTGCCTTCGGTGCCGGCGTAGTACTCCCAGATGATGGGTCCCCACCAGTCGATCATCTGTTCCTTGACCGCGACCGGGCACGGCGCGGCGGCATGCACGGCGAAGCGCAGCGACGAGACGTCGTGGGCGCGGCGCACCGCCTCGGGCAGCTTGAGCAGGCGCGAGAACATGGTTGGCACCACCTGCGTGTGGGTGATGCGGTGCCGGGCCACCAGCGCGAGGAACGCCTCCGCGTCGAAATGCGTCATCACCACCGAGGTGCCGCCGATCTGCTGCACGGCCATGTTGTAGCGCAGCGGCGCGGCGTGATAGAGCGGCGCGGGCGAGAGGTAGCGCATGTCGGGGCCGAAGCCGTAGAGCGACTGGCACACCGGCACCAGCGAGCCCGGCGCGTCGATCGGCTGGCCGGCCGGCGGCGTGAACACGCCCTTGGGGCGGCCGGTGGTGCCGGACGAGTACAGCATGTCGGTGCCGGCGCATTCGTCGTCGATGCGCCAGCCGGGATATTGCGCCAGCGTGGTCTCGTAGGCGGCGAAGCCGGGCGCGGCGCCGTCCATCATCAGGCGCGCGCCGAGCGCCGGGGCCCGCGCCGCCACGCCCTGCGCCACCTCGGCCTGCGCGCGCGAGCTGACCAGCAGGCGCGCGCCGCTGTCGTTGACGATGTAAGCCGCGTCCTCAACGTTGAGCCGGGTGCTGATGCACACGTAGACCAGGCCGGAGCGCTGCGCGCCCCAGCACAGCTCGAACAGGCGCGCGTGGTTCTCCAGCAGGAAGGCGACCCGGTCGCCGGGCCGCAGGCCGTGGTCGCGGAACAGCCGCGCCACCTGGTTG
The DNA here is from genome assembly GCF_058789195.1 of Cupriavidus sp. FW216-B1. NCBI lineage: Bacteria > Pseudomonadati > Pseudomonadota > Betaproteobacteria > Burkholderiales > Burkholderiaceae > Cupriavidus > Cupriavidus sp. FW216-B1. Next base: position 28,004 of record NZ_JBYTEL010000010.1, read on the forward strand.
GAGCGCTCGTCGAGCTCGCGGTAGGTGAGCACGGCGCCGCCGCTCATGATGACGGCCGGCTTGTCCGGCGAGCGCTGCGCGTGGACGTACGGATGCATGGCTTGTCCCTCCTGGCTGTCGTGACGGCCGGCCCGGCGCGGTGGGACCGCGCGGCACGGCATGGCTGCGCCATTGTCGGGACAGGCGCGCCGCGCGGGCATCGTCGGAAGCGACGAACCGGCGCAGAACCAGCAGCAGACCAGGGATGAACAAACCGGCGGCGAACGCGGTGGTGCGGTGCGGCAAGACAGGCCGCCGCGAGTGGCGGCCAGCGCCGTTCAGTGCAGCACGGTGCCCGGCGGCAGGTGCGTGGCGGCGGCGGGCGCCGGCCGGTCTTCGCAGTCGGTGCAGCCGGCGCATTCGGCGAACGGCGCGGCGGGCTGGCCGCCCTCCACCTCGGCGCCGGCCTCCAGCGCGTCGATCACCGCCGCCCGGATCGATTCGGCCTTGATCAGCAGGCGCAGGGCGATGTCGGCGCCGCGGCTGGCCGCCACGCGCGCGACGAAGGCGCGCCGCGCGCGCTCGTCCAGCGTGGCGACGTGGGCCGCTTCGCACAGCACGTGCCAGGCGGCGGGCTGGCCGTCGAACTGCTGGCGGCGGCGCAGCAGGGTGGCGTCGATGGCGGCGGCGATGTCCGCGTCCCGGACGATGTGGTTGCGCATGCGGCTCTCCTCAATGGGCCGGCCGGTGGCCCTGGCCGGTTCTGCCCCGCAGGGCCGGGAAGCGGGCGCCGCGCTCGCGCGCGGCGTGGATCGCTTCGGCCTTGCTGCTGACCTGCAGACGCTGGTACAGCAGCGCCACGTGGCTCTTGACGGTAGTCACCGAGATGTCGAGCAGCCGCCCCACCGTCTTGAGCGGATAGCCGCGCGACAGCAACACCAGCACTTCGTACTGCCGCGGCGTGAGGTGCAGCATGCGCGCCTCGCGCAGCCGCGCCTCGCGCAAGCCCGGGCGCAGCGCCGCGGCAGCGGATGGTTCCGGCCGGGCCGCCGGCGGCCCGGGCACGCCGGCCAGCATCTGGCTCACGGCCGCCTCCACCGCGGCCGGCGTGGCCGTGCGCGCGAGCCAGCCGCACATGCCCCAGTCCTGCGTCGGCGGCGGCGCCTGCCGCGGCAGCGCGCCGTCGCCGAGCAGCAGCAGGCGCTGCGCCGAGACCGCCGCGCGCGCGGTCCTGAGCAGCGCGTGCGCGCGCTCTGGGTCCGGCGGCATGCCCAGCACCACCAGCGCGATGTCGTCGAGCCGCCGGGGCAGCAGCGCGAGCTCCGCCGGCTCGACGCAGATCACCTCGCCCAGCGCCGCGACGTTGCCGAGCGTGCGCTGCAGGCCCAGCCGCAACAGCGGGTTGTCTTCCATCAGCAAGGCGGTCATGCCGCCCCGGTCATTGCCGCTCATCATGGTTTCCGCTTTCATCTGCTTCCGTTGAAAGCAGCGGGCCATTCCGGTTGAACCGATATTTGCGGCGGCGCTGCCGGAAGCTGATTCTGCAAGCGGTGTGCCAACGGCCGGCCCATGCGCGGGCGCCCCGCGGCGCGCGCGCGGGATGGCCGGCGCGCGGCCACGGGCAAGGCATTGCGGGGATGGGGGAGATCCGGCGCGCGGCGCCGGCATGGGCGCCACGGGCCGGCCGGCACGCGCGCGGCGTTACGCGTTACGTAACGTGTTCCGCCGATGCCGGGTCTGCGCGGCGCGAAATGGGAGCGGTACGTCACTCCCGGCGCCGGCGGCTTCAGTTGACGCGGCGGCTGTAGCCTTCCCAGTAGGGCTCGCGCAGCTTGCGGCGCAGCAGCTTGCCGGACGGATTGCGCGGCAGCGCGTCGACGAACTCGATGCTCTTGGGCACCTTGAAGCCGGCCAGCCGCTCGCGCGCCCACGCCACGATGCTGTCGCGCTCGGGCGCCACGCCCGCGCGCGGCACGACGATGGCCTTGACCGCCTCGCCCCATTTCTCGTCGGGCACGCCGATCACGGCCACGTCGGCCACCTGCGGGTGGCCGTAGATGGCGCTTTCCACCTCGGCCGGGTAGACGTTCTCGCCGCCGCTGATGATCATGTCCTTGACCCGGTCGTGGATGTAGACGTAGCCGTCGGCGTCGAGATAACCGGCGTCGCCGGTGCGCAGCCAGCCGTCGGCGTCGATGGTGCGGGCGGTCTCGTCGGGCTGCTTCCAGTAGCCGGCCATGTTCTGCGGCGAGCGGATCATCAGCTCGCCCACCTCGCCGGGCGGCAGGCGGCGGCCTTCCCAGTCCACCACCGCCACTTCCACGCCGGGCAGCGGCTTGCCGGCGGCGCGCATGCGCGGCACGTCGTCGGTGGTGTGGTCCTCGGGCGGCAGCGCCACCACGGTGCCGGTGGTCTCGGTCATGCCGTACTGCTGCGCGAAGCCGCAGCCGAACACTGCGATGCCTTCGCGCAGCAGCGCGGCGGGGATCGGCGCGGCGCCGTACAGCAGCGTCTTGAGGCGCGCGTAGTCGACGCTGCGCGCGCGCGGGTCGCGCAGCACGAACTGCATCGCGGCGGGCACCAGGAACAGCTTGCTGATGCGCTCGCGCTCGAAGAAATCGAGCACCGCGGCGGGATCGAACTCGCGCGCCACCACGCCGCGCGCGCCCGCGAGCAGGTTGCGCAGGCCCCAGCCGGAGCCGCCGATGTGCGCCACCGGCATCGCCACCAGCGAAACGTCGTCGTCGGTCCAGCATGACCACGCGAGGCCGGCGCGCTCGCTGGCCTCGGTGCCGTAGGTGAGGTTGCGGTGGGTCAGCATGGCGCCCTTGGGACGGCCCGTGGTGCCTGAGGTATAGAGCTGCAGCACCACGTCGTGCGCGGCGGGCCGGTGCGCCACCGGCACGGGCGCGTGCGCGTCGCGCCAGTCCGGGTAGGCCGGCCAGCCGGGCTCGCCGCCTTCCATCGCGATCACGCCGCGCACCAGCGGCAGCGACGGCAGCAGCTGGCGCATCATCGGCGCCGACTCCGGCCCCACGAACAGCAGCACGGCATCGGCGTGGCCGACGATGTATTCCACCTCGGGCGGCGCCAGGCGCCAGCTCGCCGGCGCCATCACCGCGCCGGCCTTGGCCGCGCCGAGCAGCAACTCGAAGTAGTGGTCGCTGTTCTTGCCGACGTAGCCGATGCGCTCGCCCGGGACGACGCCGGCCGCGATCAGCGCCTGCGCCACGCTGTCGGTGTGGCGCTCGAACTCGGCGTAGGTGGTCAGCCGGCCTTCGAACGCATAGGCCACCGCGTCCGGCCGCCGCCGCGCGAAATGGCGCACGGCGTGCGGCAGGGTGCTCAGATGACTGAAGTCCATCGGCGTCTCCTTCTCCCGGTCTTGCCGGGCGCGCGCGCCGTTGCCGCCAGCGGCGTGCGCTTCCGGTTTTTTTCTCGTGGCGCGCGGCCGCTCAGCGCGGCGCCATGCGGATGGCGCCGTCGAGCCGGACCGACTCGCCGTTGAAATAGCTGTTGCGGCACATCTCCAGCGCCAGCGAGGCGAATTCCGCGGGCTGGCCGAGCCGCTTGGGGAACGGCACCGAGGCGGCCAGCGCGGCCTTGACGTGCTCCTGCGCGCCTTGCAGCAGCGGCGTGTTGAAGATGCCGGGCAGGATGGTGTTGACGCGGATGCCTTCGCCGGCCAGGTCGCGCGCGATGGGCAGCGTCATGCCGACCACGCCGGCCTTCGACGCGGAATACGCGGCCTGCCCCATCTGGCCGTCCTGCGCCGCCACCGAGGCGGTGTTGATGATGACGCCGCGGTCGCCGTCGCGTGCGTCGAGCGTGAGCATGCCGGCGGCCGAGCGCGCCAGGCAGCGGAACGAGCCGATCAGGTTGATCTGGATGATGCGCTCGAACGCATCGGACGGAAAAAACCGGATCTGGTCCGGCGCTTCCTTGGCGCGCGAGGCGGTCTTGATGGCGTTGCCGATGCCGGCGCAGTTGACCAGGATGCGCTCCTGCCCGAGCGCGGCGCGCGCCCTGGCGAAACCGGCTTCGACCTCGGACTCCGAGGTCACGTTGACCTGGCAGAACACGCCGCCCAGCTCGCGCGCGAGCGCCTCGCCCTTTTCCGCGTTGAGGTCGAACAGCGCCACGCGCACGCCCTGCGCGGCCAGCGCGCGCGCGGTCGCCTCGCCCAGGCCCGAAGCGCCGCCCGTGATCACTGCCGTTACCGATGCATCGAGTTCCATCTCGTCTCCACGTTGTCTGCTGTCCTGCGAAAGGCTTGCGCGGCGGCGCGCAAGCATCGGCCCGGCGAGCGGCGATGCGGCCCGCGCGGCGTGGTATGGAGATTCGGGGATGACGGCATCGCACGCATCGTCGGAAGCGACGAATGCGCGGATGCGTGGATGCGTGGATGCGTGGATGCGTGGATGCGTAGATGCGTGGTGCGCGCCTCGCGGCGGCGTCAGTCGCGCCTGGTGGCGAGGTGGTAGAGCGCGAGCAGGATGACGGCGCCGAGCACGGCGCCGACGAAGCCCGCCGACTGGCCCGGCCGGTACCAGCCGAGCGCCTGGCCGAGGAGGGTCGCGGCAAGCGAGCCGACGATGCCGAGCACGGCGGTCAGGATGAAGCCGCGCGGCCCGCGCCCGGGCGTGAGGATGCGCGCCGCCAGCCCGGCGAGAAAGCCGATCAGGACGACCCAGATCAGATGCATGGCCCCGGCTCCCGCGGCGTCAGCCGCATGCCTTGCCGTGGTCGGCGTGGAAGCCTTGCGCGGTGGCCTGCGACTCGCTCATGTAGGCGCCGTTCTTGGTCTTGCCGTACCAGCGCGAGCCGGCGCAGTGATAGGTCTTGGAGCTCTTGTTGACCCAGACCTGACCGGCCGCGCCGGCCGGAGCGGCGGCGGCGGGCGGCGCCGGCCTGGCCGCGGCGGGCGCGGGTGCGGGCGCAGGCGCGGGCGCGGCGGCCGGCGCGGGCGCTGCCGCCACCGGCGCGCTGGCGGCAGCCGGGCCGTGCCATTCCTTCACGCCGCCGTGGCCGGCGCAGGCGCCCTTCTTGCTGGCGCCGAAATAATTGCTGCCGTCCTTGCACACGCCGGTGGGCGCCTGCCCGGCCGGCGCCTGCGCGCGCGCCAGCAGCGGCACGGAAACGCAGAAGGCGGCGGCCAGCAGCATGGGCAGGCCCAGGCGCATGAGCAGCGCTTGCCGCGCTGCGCGGGCGGGAACGGCGACGGCGGACTTCCTGGCTTTCGTGGCGGACATGACGGGCTCCTGCGATGACAATGCCATTGGGAACAGCGGAAACGACGGCAAAACGACAGCGAAGCGGACAACGAAGCGGCGACTGCACGGAAGACGGCACGCGGCCATAACCCGGCGCATGGTCCGGCGCATGGCCCGGCCATGCGCGATACCCCACTCAACGGCCCGCGCGGCACTTGCGTTGACGCCGGCCCGGTGTGACGCCGGCGGCCCAGGCGGCAAGGCATGCCGGCGGGGCAATGCGCTACAGTGTCAGCCATGTCCGCCGCTCCCCCAACGCCGCTCGTCCTTCCCGCGCCTCCGCGCGCTTTCATGCGCTTTCACGCCATGGCGATGAAGTTCCCGAACCGATTGTCGATCCCCCTCGCGGCACGGCTGCTGGCGGCTCTGTGGCTGGCGCTGGCGTGCGCCTGGCCGCTGCCGGCGGCGGGCGCGGCAAACCCGGCGCTGGCCGCGCTGGCGGCGGCCGTGGCGACCCCCGCCGCGCCGGCGTCCCAGCCGGCGGCCAGCGAGCCGCTCGCGCAGTCGCTCGACCAGGTCATCACCACGCTGCAGAGCGACAAGGACCGCACGGCGCTGGTCGAGCAGCTGCAGGTGCTGCGCCAGGGCGTGGCGCCGGCCAGCGCGGCCTCGGCGCCGCAGCCGGGCCTGCTGGGCGCGCTGGCCGAGGTGGTCGACCATCTCGACGACAAGCTGCGCAAGGACCGGGGCCCGTGGCACTACTGGCGCTGGCGCGCCGGCTTCGCCGACGAGGAATGGCGGACGGCGCTGACCGTGGGCGGCAGCCGGCCGGCCTCGCGGTCGCTGGGGGAATTCGCCACCGTGCTGGCCGCGTGGTTCGTGGCCGGCTGGCTGCTGTGGGAGCTCGGCAAGCGCGTGCGCCACCGGCTCGCGCAGCACACCCCGCGCGCCGAGCTGCCGGCGGTGCCGTCGTGGATCGACGTGGCGCTGTACATGCTGCGCCGGGTGATACCGTGGGCGCTGGCCTTCGGCCTGGCCATGCTGCTGTCCATCAGCGTCTTCAAGCGCTCGCCGGCCAGCGTGGCCGGCATGGTGCTCGCCTATTCGGTGGTGGCCGGCGCGGTGCTGGGCGCGGTGTGCCAGGTCATCTTCGCGCTGTTCAGCTCGGCCCACCGCGCGCACGCGGTGCGCGACCTGCTGCGGCATTCGCGTGGCCTGCTGTTCGCCACCGGCGCGCTCGCCGCGCTGGGCGACGTGGCCAACGACGCGCGCGTGGTCGGCGCGCTCGGCACCAACCTGTCGGCGCTGGTCTCCACCGTGGCCAACATCGCCGCGGCGCTGCTGATCGGCTGCTTCGCGTTGCGCTTCCGGCGCCAGGTCGGGCAGATCATCGCCAACCGGCCGCTGGTCTTCCGCCAGGCGCACCCCACGGTGATGGACCTGCTGCGCGTGGTGGGCGCGACCTGGCACCTGCCGGTGCTGGCGGTGGTGCTGGCCTCGGTGGCAGGCACCATCATGGCCACCGGCAACGCCGACGTGTTCCTGCGCCGCACCGTGGCCTCGGTCGCGCTGTTCGTGGCGGCGCTGCTGCTGACGCTGGTGAGCGGGCGCTCGCCCAAGGCCTCGCGGCGCGCGCCGCGCCTGCGCGACCGCCAGCGCTCGGCCTACATCGCGCGCTTCTGGCGCTTTGCCACCGCGGTGGTGCGGGTGCTGATCTGGGTGGCGTACTTCGAGCTCGGCAGCCGCATCTGGGGCACCTCGCTGCTGGCGATCGCGGAGTCGTCGCCGCTGGGCCGGCGCATCGGCGAGGCGGTGTTCAGCGTGACCGCCACGGTGCTACTGGCGTGGCTGCTGTGGCTGATCATCGATACCGCCATCACACAGACGCTGGCGCCGGCGCACGGCCGCGGCGCGCAGCCGAGCCTGCGCGCCAAGACCATCCTGCCGCTGGTGCGCAACGCGCTGTTCGTGACGCTGCTGGTGCTCACGCTGATCGTGGTGCTGGCCAACCTCGGCGTCAACGTGACGCCGCTGCTGGCCGGCGCCGGCGTGGTCGGCCTGGCGATCGGCTTCGGCGCGCAAAGCCTGGTGCAGGACCTGATCACCGGCCTGTTCATCGTGATCGAGGACTCCATCGCCATCGGCGACTCGGTGGAGCTGCCCGACCACGCCGGCACGGTGGAAGCCATGACCATCCGCACCGTCAAGCTGCGCGACGGCAAGGGCGCGCTGCACACGCTGCCATACAGCCAGATCAAGGCCATCAAGAACCTGTCGCGCGGCTACGCCTACGCGGTGTTCAGCATCGGCGTGGCCTACGGCAGCGATCTCGACCGCGCGCTGGAGCTGATCCGCGAGACCGGCAACGAGATTGCGCGCGATTTCCGCCATGCGCGCAACCTGCTGTCCGGGCTCGACGTGCTCGGCCTGGACCGCTTCGACCCGAACGGCTCGGTGGTGCTGGCGCAGTTCAAGACGCGGCCGCTGATGCAGGCCGACATCACGCGCGCGTTCAACCTGCGCCTCAAACGCAAGTTCGACCAGAACGGCATCAGTATGGCGACGCAGCGCGTGACGGTGCAGGTCGAAGGCGGCGCGCCGGCGGACGGCGCCGGGGCCGCGCAGGCCGGCGCGGCAGGGGCGGCAGGGGCGGCGGGCGTGGTGGCGGGGGCAGCGGAAGCGGCGGGCGCGCCCGGGCCGGGCTGAAGCGCGCCGGCGCGGGCACGCAGAAACGGGTACGCATGGCCCCGGCCGGCGGCGCCGATGTTCGCCCGGGGATACATTTCAGCGCTGAAAATCCACGCCGCGCATCGGGAAACAACAGTCGCCGTTTGCGAAGTCATGCACCGATGCGCATAATGCCGCAACGCGGTAACGCGGGGCTGCCCAGCCTTCGCCCGGGACGAAAACCCCGGGGCGAAACGGGCCGCACCCGTCCGGGCAACCCGCATTGCACCGGAGCCGGCCAGCACGAGCCAGCCCTGCCGGAGAACCAAAAATAAAGCGCCAGGACGCATCCGTCGCATTGGCAATAGCCACCGGGGAGAACAACATGGGAGAACAGCCGTCGGCGGATGAGGATTTCCACCGCCTGATCGATTCGATCTACGAGTCCGCGCTCGACGTCACGGCCATGCCGGCGGCGCTCGGCCTGTTCTCGCGCTATACCGGCACCGAAAGCCCGCACTACCTGGTCTGGGACAAGCTTGCCGGGCAGGCGCGCCTCGGCGTGACCCCGCACGGCTGCTTCTCGGCGCAGGGCGCCTACGTGCCCGAGCCGCTGCGCGTGCTGGCCAGCCGGCCCGCGCGCGCGCTCGCGGACGCGCATGCCTGCGGCGCGCAGGGCGCGTCGTGCTACGTGCCCGCCCACGGCGCCGACCTCGAGCGCGGCGTGCGGCTGCTCGACACCAGCGAGGTGTGCGTGCTGATGGGCGGCGCCGGCGCCGGCCCGCGCCCGGACGGACGCTTCGACAGCGCCGACGGCGCCGCGCGCCGCCGCAGCCGCCTCGCGCGGGTGCTGCCGCACTGGGCGCGCGCGGCGCGCATGCAGCAGCGCAACATGGAGCTCAGCGGCCTGGCCGCGCTCGGGCTGGCCGGGCTCGACACGCTCGACTTCGGCGTGATGGTGCTGCAGGCCGACATGCGCGTGCGCTACGCCAACGTCTGGGCCGAGGCGCTGGTGCAGGCGGACAGCCACCTGGCGCTGGACAACGGCGTGTTCCACGCGCGCGAGCCGGCGCTGCACGCCACGCTGGGCAGGCTGCTCGAGCGCGCCATGCAGCCCCACGGCGGCGGGCCGGCGGCGGGCTCGTGGATGCACATCACCTCGGGCGGCCAGCCGGTGCCCATCATCGTGCTGCCGCTGGTCTCGCGCCAGCCGGTGGAAGGGCCGTGGCAACTGCCGTTCGCGATGGTGCTGATGGGCAATTCCGAGTCGCGCTCGGTGCTCGACAGCGCGGTGCTGACCTCGCTGTTCGGCCTGTCGCGCAAGGAGAGCCTGGTCGCCATCCGGCTGGCCGCCGGCGCGACCCTCAACGAGATCGCCGAGCGCGAGTTCGTCTCGCCCCACACCGTGCGCGTGCACATCCGCGACATCCTGCGCAAGACCGGCACGCATCGCCAGAGCGAACTGGTGCGGCTGCTGCACCTGCTGCCGGGCGTGGCGCTGGAGCGGGTCGTGCGGCAGTCCTAGGCCGCCGCGCCCGCCCCTGCGCCCATTCCTGTCCCGGTTCCGGTTCCTGTCCCCGCCCCCGCCGTCTCCCGCGCCACCGCCATCAGCCGCTGCACCTGGCGGTCGTCGCTGTCGGCCGGCGTGGCCAGCGCGATGCCGATGCGCGCGGCCGGGCGCGGGCTGCTCAGGCGCAGGAAGCGCACGCGGCGGTTGACGTAGCGTGCCGCCACGCTGGGCACCAGGGCCACGCCCAGCCCGCTTTCCACCAGGCTGATGATGGTCTGCACCTGCACCGCCTCCTGCGTCACGCGCGGCACGAAGCCGGCCTGCTGGCACAGCAGCATGGCGATGGCCTGCAGGTTGGGCACGTCCGCGCTCGGATGCATGATGAAGGGCTCGCCGGCCAGCGCCTTGAGGGCGATGGCGTCGTGCTGCGCGAAGCGGCTGTCGGCCGGCACCGCGGCGACGAACTCGTCGGTCTCCAGCGGCATCAGCGCGTAGCCGCCCGCGTTCAGGATCGGGAAGCGCACCAGCCCGGCGTCGAGCTGGTGGCGCTCGAGCCGGTCCAGGATCGACGCCGAGGTGGACTCGTGCAGGATCAGCTCGATGCCGGGATGGGCCGCGCGGAAGGCGGGAATCAGTCGGGGCAGCAGCGCGTAGGTGGCCGAGCCGACGAAGCCCACGCGCAGCGCGCCGCGCTCGCCGTGGGCCGCGGCCACCGCCGCGGCGCGCGCCTGCGCGGCATGGAACAGCGCGCGGCGCGCGTCGTGCAGCGCGGCCTCGCCGGCCTGCGTGAGGCGCACGCCGCGCGAGGTGCGCACGAACAGCGGCGTGCCGAGCGAATCCTCCAGCTTGCGGATCGAGATCGACAGGGGCGGCTGCGCCATGTGCAGGCGCTCGGCCGCGCGGTGGAAGTTGCCGGTCTCGGCGAGGGCAACGAACTGCTGTAGCTGGCGGAGATCCACGTTGATATGTTCTGAATATCGGATACTAAAAATCTAATATTAGACGCAAAGGCCCCGCTGATCTACTCTGTGCCATCCGCTGCCGGCCCGCCCCGGCGGCGCGAATACAAGAACAGAACAAGACAGATCAGGAGACCGCCCAGCATGTTGCCCCTTTCAGGCGTGCGCGTGATCGACCTTTCCACGGTCGTGATGGGCCCCTACGCCAGCCAGTGGCTGGCCGACCTCGGGGCCGAAGTGATCAAGGTGGAGCCGCCCGAGGGCGACTCCACGCGGCGCACGGGGCCGGCCGCCGAGGACGGCATGTCGGCCATCTTCCTCGGCGTCAACCGCAGCAAGAAGAGCGTGGCGCTCAACCTCAAGCAGCCCGCCGCGCAGGCCGCGCTGGAGCGGCTGCTGGCCGGCGCCGACGTGCTGGTGCACAGCATGCGCCCGCAGAAACTGGCCGGGCTGGGGCTGGACCCCGCCGCCGTGATGGCGCGCCATCCGCGCCTGGTCTACGTGAGCCTGCTCGGCTTCGCCGAGGACGGCCCCTACGGCGGCCGCCCGGCCTACGACGACATCATCCAGGGCCTGTCCGGCAATGCCGCGCTGATGGCCGCGCAGACCGGCACCATGCGCTATTTCCCCACCATCGCCGCCGACAAGACCAGCGGGCTGGTGGCGGCGCTGTCGATCGCGGCGGCGCTGGCCGGGCGCGAGCGCAACGGCGGCAAGGGCGCGCTGGTGGAAGTGCCGATGTTCGAGTCGATGGCGGCCTTCAACCTGGTCGAGCACCTGTACGGCCAGCAGTTCGAGCCGCCGCGCGGCCCGACCGGCTACCCGCGCGTGCTGGCGCCGCTGCGCCGGCCCTACCAGACCGCCAACGGCCACGTCTGCATGATGCCGTACACCGATGCGCACTGGCGCGACTTCTTCCGCGCCGCCGGCCGCCCGGACCTGGCGGCGGACGCGCGCTTCGACGGCATCGCCGCGCGCACGCGGCATATCGAGACGCTCTACGAGTTGACCGGCGAGATCGTGCGCGCGCGCACCACCGAGGACTGGCTGGCGCTGTGCGAGACGCTGCAGATCCCGGTGGCGCGCGTCAACGAGCTGGCCGACCTCGTCGACGACCCGCACCTGCGCGCCACCGGCTTCTTCGCCACGCTGGACGACCCGGTCATGGGCACGCTGCGCTTTGCCGGCGCGCCGGTGCGCTTCGACGGCGAGCGCGCGCGGCCGGCCATGCCGCCGCGCCTGGGCGAGCATACGCGCGGCCTGCTGGCCGAGGCGGGCCTCGACGACGCGCAGATCGACGCGCTCGCGCAGGCCGGCGCGGCCTACTGCGCGCCGGGCACCGGGACGTGAATGCCGTGGCGCGCCCCGGCGCCGGACCCGCGGCGCCGCCCGGACGGCGCCTGCCTGCTTTCCACACCAGCCACTTCTAACATTAGGCATGCCGGCCATACGCGCCGGCCATCACCAGGAGACGCCGTGCCGCATACCCAACTCCCCCGCCTGGGCCAGGGCTTTTACTGGCAGGACATCAAGGAAGGCCAGGCCTTCCAGACCTTCCGCCGCACCTTGACGGAGACCGACCTGGTCAACTTCGTCTCGGTCACGGGCATGCTGGAGGCCATCTTCATCGAGAAAGGCTACGAGGGCGGCGCCATCCAGGGCCGGCCCGTGCCGGCCGCGCTGACCTACACGCTGATCGAGGGCTTCATCCTGCAGACCATGATCCAGGGCACCGGGCTGGCCATGCTCGAGCTCACGCAGAAGATCCTGGCGCCGGTGGTGGTGGGCGACACGATCTGGGCCACCGTCACCGTGGACGGCATCCGCCCCACCTCGCGCAACGGCCGCGCGGTGGTGGACTCGACCATCGAGGTATTCAACCAGCGCAACGAGCGCGTCATGACCTATACCGCCCGGCGCCTGCTGGCCGGGCGGTAGCGGCCGCACCGGAGGAGACAGATGAAATCACAACAACAAGACCACAAGACCCACCACGACAAGCGCCGCAACCGGCTGGCGCGCCTGGCGCTGCCGCTGGCGGCCGCGCTGCTGGCGCTCGGCATGGCCGCCGGCGCGGCGAACGCGGCCGGGGCGGCGGACGGCTATCCCGCGCACCCGGTCAGGCTGGTGGTGCCGTTCCCGCCGGGCGGGCCGACCGACCTGGTGTCGCGCGTGATCGCCCGCAAGATGTCGGAGGAGCTCGGCCAGCAGGTGCTGGTGGACAACCGCCCCGGCGCCAACGGCAACATCGCCGCCGAGCTGGTGGCCAAGTCGCCGGCGGACGGCTACACGGTGCTGTACAACACCTCGTCGATCGCGCTGAGCCCGGCGCTGTACAAGAAGCTGTCCTACGACGTGAAGCGCGACTTCGCGCCGGTGGCGATGACGGCGATGGTGCCGCTGGTGCTGGAGGTCAACGCGCAGGTGCCGGCGGCCAGCCTCGACGAGTTCATCCGCTACCTCAAGGCCAACCCGGGCAAGCTGACCTACGGCTCGGCCGGCAACGGCAACGTCACGCACCTGGCGGCCTTCCTGTTCCTGCAGGCCAACGGGCTGTCGGCGGTGCACGCGCCGTACAAGGGCAGCGCGCCGGCGCTGACCGACCTCGCCGGCGGCCAGGTGCAGTTCATGACCGACACCATCAATTCCTCGCTGCCGTTCATCCGCGACAAGCGCATGAAGGCGCTGGCCGTCACCAGCATGTCGCGCAGCTCGCAGTTGCCGGACGTGCCGACCGTGGCCGAGACCGTCATGCCCGGCTTCGAGGTGGGCGCGTGGCAAGGCATGCTGGTGCCGGCCAAGACCCCGCCCGAGGTGATCCACAAGCTCAACGCCGCCGCGCAGAAGGCGCTGGCCGCGCCCGACGTGCGCGCCAGCCTGGCGGCGCAGGGCGCCGAGCCGCGCGGCAGCAGCGCGGACGCCTACGGCCGCTACCTGGCGCAGGAGATCCAGCGCTGGCAGAAGGTGGTGAAGGACTCCGGCGTGACGCTCGACTGAGCGCGGCGCCGCCTTCGCGCATCCACGGAGACCGACCTTGACTTCCCTGATCGATACCTTTGAGCTCACCGCCCTGCCCCCCGGGGCGGCGGCTTTCCGGCGCGAGGTGCAAGCGTTCCTGGCCGAGTACCTGCCGCCGCTGCCGCCCGAGCGGCGGGCACGCTCGTGGATGGGCTTCGACGCCGGCTTCAGCCGCGCGCTGGCGCGGCGCGGCTGGGTCGGCATCACCTTGCCAGCGCAGTATGGCGGCGCCGGGCTCGATCCGTTCTCGCGCTTCGTGCTGGTGGAGGAATTGCTGGCCTGCGGCGCGCCGGTGTCGGCGCACTGGATCGCCGACCGACAGAGCGGGCCGCTGATCCTGCGCTACGGCAGCGACGCGCAGAAAACCTTCTACCTGCCGCGCATCTGCCGCGGCGAGGCCTTCTTCTGCATCGGCATGAGCGAGCCCAATTCCGGCTCGGACCTGGCCAGCGTGGCCACGCGCGCGGTGCCGCAGCCCGACGGCGGCTGGCGCCTGAACGGGCGCAAGATCTGGACCACCAACGCCGACCGCTGCCACTACATGCTGGCGCTGGTGCGCACCTCCGGCGCCGCCGAGGACCGCCAGCGCGGCCTGTCGCAGGTGATCGTGGACCTGTCCGCGCCGGGCGTGACGGTGCGCCCGATCCACGACCTCGCCGGCGACGCGCATTTCTCCGAGGTCAGCTTCGAGGACGTGCTGCTGCCGGCCGACGCGCTGGTGGGCAAGGAGGGCAGCGGCTGGGAACAGGTCAACGCCGAGCTGGCCTTCGAGCGCAGCGGGCCGGAGCGCCTGTACTCCAGCGTGGTGCTGCTCGACGCCTGGATCGCCGCGCTGCGGCGCGCGCCGGCGGCGCGGCGCGACACCGCCACCATCGGCCGGCTGGCCGCGCGGCTGGCGGTGCTGCGCACCATGTCGCTGGCGGTCACGGCGCGGCTGGCCGCGGGCGAGAGCCCGGTGGTGGAGGCCGCGCTGGTCAAGGACCTCGGCACCGAATTCGAGCAGTCCATCCCCGCGCTGGCGGAGGCCGCGCTGGGCGACGACGCCCACCTCGCCGCCGACGGCGCGCTGTACCGCACCCTGGCCTACGTCAGCCAGGTGGCGCCGTCCTATTCGCTGCGCGGCGGCACGCGCGAGATCCTGCGCGGCATGATCGCGCGCGGCCTCGGCCTGCGCTGACACGGAGCCCTCCATGCACAACGCTTATTCCGACGCGCTCGACACCCTGCTGCGCGACTGCTGCACGCCCGCCGTGGTGCGCGCCGTGGAGCACGGCGGCGATCCCCTGCCGCTGTGGCAGGCCCTGCGGGACAGCGGCTTCGCCGACTGCCTGCTGCCCGAGGAAGCCGGCGGCGCCGGCCTGCCGCTGGCCGAGCTGGCGCCGGTGCTGTTCGCGCTCGGCCGCCATGCGCTGCCGCTGCCGCTGGGCCAGACCATGTTCGCGCGCGCGCTGCTGCACGCCGCCGGCCACGCCGTGCCGGCCGAGCCGGTCGCGCTGGCCGCCTTCGACGACGGCGCCGAAACCGCGCTGGCCGCCGGCGGCGCGCACGCGGCATGGTTCCTGGTGCAGGACGGCACGCGCTGCGTGCTGCTGCCGCGCGCGCAGGCGCGCGTGTCCGCCACCGGCGTGCCGGCCGACCTGACCGTCGCGCTGGCGCGCCCGGCGCCGGACGGCCCCGGCGCGTTCGCGCTGCCGGCCGGCGCGCTGCGCGAGATCGGCGCCTGCGTGCACGCCGCGCAGATGGCCGGCGCCATGTCCCGGGTGTTCGAGCTCACACTGCAATACGCCAACGACCGCCAGCAGTTCGGCCGCGCCATCGGCAAGTTCCAGGCGATCCAGCACCAGATCAGCGTGATGGCCGAGCACGTCGCCGCCGCGCGCATGGCCGCGCAGCTGGCCTGCGCCGGCGGCGGCCGCTTCAACGCCTGGCAGCCGGACCCGCTGCGCGCGGCCATCGGCAAGCTCAACGCCAGCGAGGCGGTCACGCCGGTGACGGCCATCGCGCACGCGGTGCACGGCGCCATCGGCATCACCGCGGAATACGACCTGCAGCTCTACACGCGCCGCCTGCATGCGTGGCGGCTGGCGGACGGCTCCGAGACCTACTGGGGGCGGGTGGTGGGCGAAGCCGTCTGCGCCGGGCCCGCCGACGGCGCGGTCGCGCTGGCGCGGCGCTGGAGCGGGGAGGCGGCGTAGTGGCGTAGTGGCGTAGCGACGCGCCAGCCCACGCCCGGCCCACGCCCGGACCGCGCGGTCCGGGCGTGGGCCGGCGTGCGAATCAGCTTTCCTCCTACACGCGCGTGGGATTCGAGGCGATTTTGCAGGCCTCCGGACGATGAAAGGATGGGCTGGCGGCATATCATTGGCGTATTCACCACCGCGCTGATTGCCGCCTGGCGCCGGCGCCGCCGTTGCGGCCCATCCACGGATTCGGTGTCTCCCGCTGGCCGGGATACGGAGGCTGATGTGTCAACATTTCGAGCAACGCCCGCGCGTGCCGCGGCATGGCGGCGAACCCTCCTGCTGCTCCTCCTGCTGCTGGCGCTGGCCGTCCTGGCAGCCGGCGCGCGGGCGCAGACGCCCTCGCCCGCGCCCGAGTGGCAGTACTCGGCCGGCATCCCGCTGGAGAAGATGTTCGAGCCCGAGATACCGGAATGGGCCGTGCGCGTCGGCGCGGCGGCCATCTACCGGCCGCGCTACGATGGCGCCTCCAGCTACCACGTGCTCGCGGGCGCCACGCTCGACGTGCGCTACCGCGACCTGTTCTTCGCCTCCACCGGCGAGGGCATCGGCGTCAACGCGGTCAGCACGCCGCACCTGCGCGCCGGCCTGGCCATCACCTACAACCTCGGGCGGCGCGAGGCCGACGACCACGCCCACCTGCACGGCATGGGCAACATCAACTTCGCGCCCGAGGCCAAGCTGTTCGTCGACTACGTGGTCTCGAAGGAATTCCCGCTGGTGATCCGCGCCAACGCGCGGCGCGCGCTGGGCGGGTCCGACGGCTGGATCGGCGATCTCGGCGCCTACCTGCCGCTGCCGGGCAGTTCGGAGCACTTCTACTGGTTCGCCGGGCCCAGCGTGAGCTTCGCGGATTCGCGCTACATGGACACGTGGTTCGGCGTGAGCGCGGCGCAGTCGGCGCGCTCGGGCTTCGCGCAGCACCATGTCGGCGCCGGCATCAAGTCCTACGGCGCGGGGCTGAGCGCGATGTGGTTCCTGCACAAGCACTGGTTCATCACCGCCGACGCGAGCATCTCGCAACTGGTCGGCGCCGCCGCCGACAGCCCGGTCGTGCAGCGGCCCACCACGTTCTCGGCGGACCTGTCGGTCAATTACCAGTTCTGACCATCCGTCCCGGGCGCCGCCACCATCTCAAACCGCTTTAGACGTTGTTTCAACATGAAGCGAAGCGGTCCTGGCTAGGCGCGCGGCCGCAGACAGTACAAGTAGTACTTGCCGTGCCGCGCAACGACGCCAGGATCTTTTTGAAACGACTTCTCAGGCCGCCTTGCGGTGCCGGCGCTCCGGCTTGCACTCGAACTTGGATTCGCGCCGGCCGTCCTCGTAGGCCACCTCCAGCCGCACCGTGAAGCCCCACAGCCGCGTGACGTGGCGGATCACCTCGTCGAAGTTCTGCGCCAGCGGGCGGCGCTCGTTCTGGAGGTGCCGCAAGGTCAGCGAGCGGTCGCCGCCGACGTCCACGTTGGTGATCTGGATGTTGGGCTCCATGTTCGACAGGTCGTACTGGTTGGCCAGCAACTGCCGGATGTTGCGGTAGCCCTCGTCGTCGTGGATCGCGGTCACGCGCAGCTTGCCTTCGCGGTCATCGTCGAGCACCGAGAACAGCTTGAGCTCGCGGATCACGCGCGGCGACAGGAACTGCAGCAGGAAGCTCTCGTCCTTGAAGTTGCGCATGGCGAAGTCGAGCGTCTTGCGCCAGTCGCTGCCGGCGAATTCGGGCGCCCAGCGGTAGTCTTCCTCGGTCGGGTTCTCGCACATGCGGCGCAGGTCCTGGAACATCAGGAACCCGACCGTGTACGGGTTCAGGCCGCTGTAGTACGGGCTGTTGTACGGCGGCTGGTAGATCACGTTGGTGTGCGCCTGCAGCAACTCCATCATGAAGGCGTCGTTGACCAGGCCTTCCTCGTAGAGCTGGTGCAGGATGGTGTAGTGCCAGAACGTGGCCCAGCCTTCGTTCATGACCTTGGTCTGGCGCTGCGGATAGAAGTACTGCGCGATCTTGCGCACGATGCGCACGATCTCGCGCTGCCACGGCGCGAGCTTGGGCGCGTTCTTCTCGATGAAGTACAGCAGGTTTTCCTGCGGCTCGGGCGGGAAGGCCGATTCGCGCTCGAACCCCTCGTCGTCCTCGAGCGCGTGGGCGCGGTGCTTGGGCAGCGTGCGCCACAGGTCGTTGACCTGCATCTGGAGGTAGTTCTCGCGCTCGGTCTGGCGCGCCTGCTCCTCGGCGATGGAGAGCTTCTTGGGCCGCTTGTAGCGGTCCACGCCGTAGTTCTGCAAGGCGTGGCAGGAGTCGAGCAGCAGCTCCACTTCCTGCTCGCCGTAGCGCTGCTCGCATTCGGCCACATAGTTCTTGGCGAACAGCAGGTAGTCGATGATGGCGTCCGCGTTGGTCCAGGTGCGGAACAGGTAGTTGCCCTTGAAGAAGGAGTTGTGGCCGTAGCAGGCGTGCGCGATGGTCAGCGCCTGCATGGGCATGGTGTTCTCCTCCATCAGGTAGGCGATGCAGGGGTTCGAGTTGATGACGATCTCGTAGGCCAGCCCCATGTGGCCGCGCTGGTAGCTGCGCTCCGAGGCCAGGAAGTGCTTGCCGTAGGACCAGTGGTTGTAGCCTACCGGCAGCCCGGACGATGCGTAGGCATCGAGCATCTGCTCGGCGGTGATGATCTCGATCTGGTTGGGATAGGTGTCGAGGCCGAAGTCGCCGGCAATGCGGGCGATTTCGCGGTCATAGCGGTTGATCAGCTCGAAGGTCCACTCCGAGCCGGTGGAGAGATAAGCCATTTACGACCCCCGTTGCGGGTGAAACGAAAACCTGCCTGTCGGCTTCGTCGGCCTTGCCGGCCTTGTCAGCCTCATCGACCTCATCAACCCTCGCGCGGCGCGCCTCTCCCGCGCGGGCAGTGGCAACGACGGCGCGCGCGCTTCAGCGCACGCCCGCCGGCCAGGCCGCCTTCTTCTGGAACAGGTCATGCAGCACGGGATAGATTTCCTCCGCGCCGATGATGCGCTGCATGGCGAAGTTCTCATGCCGGTCCCTTACCAACAGATACTCTTCCCAGAGATTCTGCGGCTCCTCGGAGGCCACCTCGACGTAGGCGTAGTACTGCACCAGCGGCAGGATGGACTCGCGCAGCAGGCGCCCGCACAACTCCGAATCGCCCGCCCAGTTGTCGCCGTCCGACGCCTGCGCGCAGTAGATGTTCCACTGGCTGGCGGGATAGCGGTCGTGGATCACCTCGACCATCAGCTTGAGCGCGCTGGACACAACCGTACCACCGGACTCGCGCGAATGGAAGAAGTCCTCCTCGTTGACTTCCTTGGCCACCGTGTGATGGCGGATGAACACCACGTCGATGCGCTCGTAGTTGCGCTTGAGGAACAGGTACAAGAGCATGAAGAAGCGCTTGGCGAGATCCTTGCGGCTCTCGTCCATCGAGCCGGAGACGTCCATCAGGCAGAACATCACCGCCTGCGCCTGCGGGCGCTTCTTGAGCACGCGGTTGTTGTAGCGCAGGTCGAGCTTCTCGATGAAGGGCACGCGCTCCACGCAGGCGCGCAGGTGGCGCATCTCCTTCATCAGTTCCAGCGCGCGCGCGGAATACGGGCCGTCCTGCTCCAGCACCTCGCCGTACTCCTTCTCGAGCACGGTGAGCTTCTTCTGGTACGGGCTGGACAGCGCGATGCGGCGCCCGAGCGAGCTGCGCATGGTGCGCAGGATGGAAAGGTTGGAAGGCGTGCCGTCGATGGAAAAGCCGGCGCGCACCTTGCGGACCTCGGCGATCTTGGCAAGGTGGCGCTTGGCCATGTCGGGCAGCGCCATGTCCTCGAAGAAGAAATTGAGGAAATCCTCGCGCGACAGCGTGAAGACGAAATCGTCCTCGCCCTCGCCCGAGTCGCTGGCCTTCGAGCCGCCTCCGCCCGCGCCCTGCTGCTGGCGGTCGAAGCTGTCCCCGCGCACGAACTTCTTGTTGCCCGGGTGGATCCACTCCCGCCGGCCGCCCTGGCCGTGGTGGAAGGCTGGCTCGGAGATGTCCTTGACCGGAATGGACACCTGCCCGCTCTGCTCGATGTCCATGATCTTCCGGCCGGACACCGCCTTCGCTACCGCCTGGCGTATCTGTTCGCGGTAGCGCTTGATGAAGCGTTGCTGGTTGACGGCACTCTTGTTGCCGCCGTTCTCGCGCCGATCGATGACCGTGGCCATATGCTTGCCCTCTTGGAGAGGCCTCGTCCAGGCGCCGTTACGATGATTTTCTGACGCGCAAGTACCACTCCACAAGTAGGCGGACCTGCTTCGCCGTGTAGCCCTTCTCAACCATGCGGTTGACGAAGTTCGCGTGCTTGTCCTGGTCCTCGCGGGAGGACTTGGCGTTGAACGAGATCACGGGCAGCAGGTCTTCGGTGGTGGAGAACATGCGCTTCTCGATCACCATGCGCAGCTTCTCGTAGCTGGTCCACGCGGGGTTCTTGCCCGCGTTGTTGGCCCGCGCGCGCAGCACGAAGTTGACGATCTCGTTGCGGAAGTCCTTGGGGTTGGAGATGCCCGCGGGCTTTTCCACCTTCTCGAGTTCGTCGTTGAGCGCGTTGCGGTCGAGAATCTCGCCGGTATTCGGGTCGCGATATTCCTGGTCCTGTATCCACAGGTCGGCAAACACCACGTAGCGGTCGAAGATGTTCTGTCCATATTCGGAATAGGACTCCAGGTAGGCGGTCTGGATCTCCTTGCCGATGAACTCCACGAACGGCGTGGTCAGGTACTCCTTGATGTACGACAGCAGCTTGGCTTCCTGCTCCGGCGGGAACTGCTCGCGCTCGATCTGCTGCTCGAGCACGTAGAGCAGGTGCACCGGGTTGGCCGCCACCTCGGTGTTGTCGAAGTTGAAGACCTTGGACAGCACTTTGAAGGCGAAGCGCGTGGACAGCCCGTTCATGCCTTCGTCAATGCCGGCGTAGTCGCGGTATTCCTGGTACGACTTGGCCTTCGGGTCGACGTCCTTGAGGCTCTCGCCGTCATACACCCGCATCTTGGAGAAGATGTTCGAGTTCTCCGGCTCCTTGATGCGCGTGAGCACGGCGAACTGCGCCATCATCTTCAGCGTGTTGGGCGCGCACGGCGCGGCCGCCAGCGAGCTGCTGCGCAGCAGCTTGTCGTAGATCTTCACCTCGTCCGACACGCGCAGGCAGTACGGCACCTTGACGATGTAGATGCGGTCGAGGAAAGCCTCGTTGTTCTTGTCGGCCTTGAAGGTCTGCCACTCGGCCTCGTTCGAGTGCGCCAGGATGACGCCGTCGAACGGGATCGCGCCGAAGCCCTCGGTGCCCTTGTAGTTGCCTTCCTGCGTCGCGGTCAGCAGCGGGTGCAGGACCTTGATCGGCGCCTTGAACATTTCCACGAACTCGAGCAGGCCGCGGTTGGCCAGGCACAGCCCGCCGGAATACGAGTAGGCGTCCGGGTCATCCTGCGGGAAATCCTCGAGCTTGCGGATATCGACCTTGCCGACCAGCGAGGAGATGTCCTGGTTGTTCTCGTCGCCCGGCTCCGTCTTGGAGATGGCGATCTGCGACAGCACCGAGGGGCGCAGCTTGACCACGCGGAAGCGCGTGATGTCGCCGTTGAACTCGTGCAGGCGCTTCACCGCCCACGGCGAGGCGATGGTGTTGATGTAGCGCACCGGGATGCCGTAGTCCTCTTCCAGGATCTTGCCGTCTTCCTCGGGCGAGAACAGCCCGAGCGGAGATTCGTGGATGGGCGAGCCCTTCAGGGCGTAGATGGGGATCTGCTCCATCAGCACCTTGAGTTTCTCCGCCAGCGAGGACTTTCCGCCGCCGGGAGGCCCGAGCAGATAGAGGATCTGCTTGCGTTCCTCGAGTCCCTGCGCGGCATGCTTGAAGAACGAGACGATCTGCTCGATCGTGTCCTCCATGCCGTAGAACTCGCGGAAGGCCGGATAGATCCTGATGACCTTGTTGAAGAACAGGCGGGACAGCCGTGGATCGTGGTGGGTATCCACCAGTTCGGGCTGACCGATGGCGGCGAGCATGCGCTCGGCGGCGGTCGCGTAGGCGGAGGGGTCCTTCTTGCAGATATCCAGGTACTCCTGGATGCTGTATTCCTCTTCCTTGCGAGCTTCGAAGCGTGTGGCGTAGTGGCCGAAAATGTCCATACCTCACTCCCGTCAGATTCCCGTCCGAGGCGAAGGCACATCTGCTGCATCAAAAGATCCCGCGCCAGCGTTTGCAACTCCGCCACCCCGGCTTGGCGGTGCTGGCCATGTTGCGAGGCCTTTACTTCATCATAGTCAAATAACGGCGAAGGCTAAGAGCCGGTTGACCAACTTCACGCCTGTGTCTTGCAGATGCGCGTGCAACCGCGCGACGACAGGCAGGTCTCCGTACTGCTGCTCCAGGCCCCACTCGCGACGGGCATTTGGACCATGTCTTGTGACACACATTACACCTTTCCCGCGCCGCGTGCATAGATGGTTTTGTAACCACAACCACGCTTGCGGTTTTGCAACGCACGCCCCGCGCGGCATTGCGGACAGCACTACCGCCAACGTCCTAAGGCGTCGGCATGAGGGGCCGCCGCGCGCTGCGCATCCGGCACGCATCCGCGCGGCGGCGCACGCCCTACAGCGTGCGCGCCACCAGCTCCTTCATGATCTCGTTGGAGCCGCCGTAGATCTTGCTCACGCGGGCGTTGGCGTACATCCGCGCGATCGGGTATTCGAGCATGTAGCCGTAGCCGCCATGCAGCTGCAGGCATTCGTCGATGATGTCGCAGTTCTTCTGCGCGCACCACCACTTGGCCATCGCCGCGGTGGGGGCATCGAGCTCGCCCGCGAGCAGGCGCATCATGCAGTCGTCGACGAAGGTCGCGGCGATGGTTGCCTCGGTCTTGCACTCGGCGAGCTTGAAGCGCGTGTTCTGCATATCGATCAGCGGTTTGCCGAACACCTGGCGCTCGCGCACGTAGTCCGTGGTGAGCTCGATGGCGCGCTGCATGCTCGCCACCGCGCCCAGCGCGATGATCATGCGTTCCTGCGGCAACTGCTGCATCAGCTGATAGAAGCCTTGTCCCTCCTCGGCGCCAAGCAGGTTTTCCGCCGGCACGCACACGTCGTCAAAGAACAGCTCGGCAGTGTCCTGCCCTTTCTGCCCGATTTTTTCCAGGATGCGGCCGCGCCGGAAGCCCGGCAGGTCGCGGGTCTCGACCATGATGAGCGAGACCCCGCGCGCGCCGGCCCCGGGATCGGTCTTGGCCACCACGCAGACCAGGTCGGCGTGGTAGCCGTTGGTAATGAAGGTCTTTGCACCGTTGATGCGATAGACGTCTCCGTTCTGGTTCTTTTCACGCACCGCGCGGGTGCGTACCGACTTGAGGTCCGAGCCCGCGCCGGGCTCCGACATGGCGATCGCGCCTACCATCGCGCCGGAAGCCATCTGCGGCAGCCATTTGCGCTTCTGCGCCTCGGTGCCGTAGTTGAGCAAGTAATGGGCCACGATGCCGCTGTGCACGCCATTGCCGAGGCTGGTGGCGATGGCGCGCGCCATTTCGTTACAGATCACGGCCTCGTGCGCGAAGTTCCCGCCGCCGCCGCCGTACGCTTCGGGGATGCTCGCGCACAGCAGGCCGACCTCGCCGGCGCGGTTCCAGACCTCGCGGTCGATGTAGCCGCGCTCGGCCCAGCGCGCTTCGTGCGGCACCAGCTCGCGCTCGACGAAGCGGCGCACGGTGTCCTGGAACAGGGTCAGTTCCTCGTTCATCCAGGGCACCTTGCGGGCCGCCATCGCCATGTTCTTGTCCGTGCTCTTCATCTTGGTGTTCTCCGGGAAATGTCGTCGGGGCGGAAGCCGCCGGTGCTGCGCCGCAACACCCGCGGCGCCGGGGTTCGGCCGCGGCAGGAAGCACGGCAGCTGCGATGTATCGATTGATGCTCTTTGACGCAGGCGCCGGCGCTCAGTCCAGCTGGATGTGCGCGTCCTGGACGATGCGGGCCCACTTCGGCGTGTCGGTGGCGATGACGGCGGCCAGTTCCTCGGCCGACGACCCTACCGGCTGCAGGCCCATCGCCGCCAGCTTCTGCGCGATGTCCGGCTGGCGCACGATGCGCCCGACCTCGGCCGACATCCGCGCCACCACCTCGCGCGGCGTGCGCGCCGGCAGGAACGCGGCGAACCAGCCGCTCGGCTCGAAGCCGGGAAAACCCGCCTCGGCGAACGTGGGCACCGCGGCGATCGACTTGTAGCGCTGCGCTCCGGTGATGGCGAGAATGCGGAATTTCCCGCTATTTAAATAGCTGTTCGCGGACGTCACATCGACGAAGGCCGAGTCCACCTGCCCGCCCAGCACGTCGCTCATCAGCGGCGCGGCGCCCTTGTACGGGATGTGCGCCAGGTCCAGCCCGGCCTGCATCTTGAGCAGCTCGCCGTGCAGGTGCGAGGACGTGCCGTTGCCGTAGGAGCCGTAGCTGAACCTGCCGGGGCTGGCCCTGGCCAGCGCCACGAACTCGGCGAGCGTGGCGGCCGGCACCCGGTTGGGCACCACGAACAGGTCGGACGAGCGCGCCAGCAGCGAGACCGGCTGGAAATCGCGCGCCACGTCGTAAGGAATGCGCTTGTACAGGCTTGGCGACTGGATCATGGCGGTGATGCCGAGCAGCACCGTGTAGCCGTCCGGCGCCGCCTTGGCGACGATGTCGTTGCCGAGCATGCCGCTGGCGCCGGGCTTGTTGTCCACCACCACGGGCTGGCCCCAGGCCTCGGCCAGGCGCTGGCCGATCATGCGCGCCACGGTATCGGTGCCGCCGCCGGCCGGGTACGGCACCACCATGCGGATGGGCCTGGCGGGATAGCCGCCCTGCGCCCGCGCCGGCCGCCGCCAGCCGCCCAGCAGCACGCCGCCGCCGAGTGCCGCCGCCTGGCCCAGCCAGGCTCGCCGCGTTGTCTTCATCGTTGTCTCCCCCATTCGCTTGGTGTGCTCTGGTGTGCTTTCCGGTGCGTTGTCCTGCCGCGCGTCTCAGTCCGCCGGCCGGACCGGCGCCGCCTGTTCCTGCTCCTGCAGCGCCCGCCACTGGATCTTCCCGGTGGCCGACTTGGGCAGCGCGTCGACGAAGCTGACGATGCGCGGCACCTTGTAGGCCGCCAGCCGCTCGCGGCACCACGCCATGATCTGCTCGGCGCCGGCCTCGGGCGTGCCGCGCGCGGCGGGCTTGAGCGCCACCACCGCCTTGACGGTCTCGCCGCGGCGCGCGTCGCGCGCGGCGATCACGCAGGCTTCGTGGATGGCCGGATGGCCGTACAGCAGGTTCTCCACCTCGGCGGGCCAGACCTTGAAGCCGGAGGCGTTGATCATGCGTTTGAGGCGGTCGCGCATGAAGAAATAGCCTTCCTCGTCCATGAAGCCCAGATCGCCGGTGCGCAGGAAGCGCTTGCCGTCGATCTCGACGAACGCCTCGGCGTCGGCCTGCGGATTGCGCCAGTAGCCCAGCATGATCTGCGCGCCGTGCGTGACGATCTCGCCCAGCTCGCCCTGCGGCAGCCCGGCCAGCGTGTGCGGGTCGATCACGCGCGCGTCCACGCCGAAGGTGGCGATGCCCAGGCACTCGCGCTTGGGCCGGTGGCGCGGGTTGGACAGCAGGAAGGCCGCGCTCTCGGTCAGGCCGTAGGCCTCCACGTAAGGCAGGCCGAAGCGCTCCTGCAGCATCGACGCCACCGCGTCCGGCATGGCCGCGCCGCCGCCGCCGAGGTAGGACAGGCTGGAGAGGTCGCGCCCGGCGATGCCGGGCTGGGAAAAGAAATCCACCAGCATCGCCGGCGGCGCGCCCCAGGTGGTCACCTGGTAGCGCTCGATCAGGTCTGCTGCCAGCGCGCGGTCCCAGCGCGGCAGCAGCACGATGGTGGCGCCCAGGTAGAGCGGCGCGTGGATGCCGTTCTGCATGCCGAGCAGGTGGAACATCGGCGCCACCGACAAGGTCACGCTGTCCGGCAGGGCGCCGCGCCAGCGCTGCGAACCCACCGCCGCGCTCATCAGCGTGCCGTGCGTATGCATGCAGCCCTTCGGATGGCCGGTGGTGCCGGAGGTGTAGGCCAGCATGCACAAGGTGTCGTAGCCGGCCTCGTCGGGGCCGGGGCTCAGGCCGGCGGCGTCGGCCTGCGTCCACGGCACGAGCGTGGCGCCGGCCGGCGCGCCGGCGGGCAGCGGCGCGCGCTCGTGCAGCCACGCCGGCACCCCGGCGTCGGTCCGGTCGGCGCGGTCGGCACGGTCGGCGGCGGCGAGCATGTCGCCGTACTGGTGCGCGATCACGTGCGGCAGCCGCGCGCCGTGCAGCGGCGCGATGCGCGCGTACAGCTCGGCGGCGACAAAGGCCGCCACCGCGCCGCTGTCCGCCACCACATGCTCGAGCTCCGCGGTCAGCCACATCGGATTGGCCGGCACCACCACCGCCCCGGCGCGCAGGATGGCGTAGTAGGCCACGATGAACTGCGGGCAGTTCTGGCTGAACAGCAGCACGCGGTCGCCCGGCGCCACGCCGCACGCCTGCTGCAGGTAGCCCGCCATGCGCCCGATCTGCGCCTGCAGGCTGGCGTAGCTGATGGCGTTGCCGAAGAACCGGATCGCGGTCTTGTCCGGGTAGCGCCGCGCGGCGACTTCCACGTTGTAGGCCAGGCTGGTGCGCGGCACCTGGATCTGCGCCGGCAGGCCCGGTGGCCAGAACGGCGAGCGGCAGGGAGGCATGGAAGAGGAATCGGCTTGCATCATGGCAACACAGGTAGGAGAAAAAGGCGCCGGCCGCCGCCGGCGCGGCATCAGTCGAGGCGGATGTTGCGGGTGCGGATCACCTGGCCCCAGCGCGCGTAGTCGCTGCGCATGGTGTCGGCGAAGGCGTCCGGCGTGCTGCCCGAAAGCACCACGCCCATCTCGCTCATGCGCCCGCGCACGGCCGGCGCGGCCAGCACGCGGTTGACGTCGGCGGAAAACTTCTCCACCACCGCGCGTGGCGCCGCGGCGGGCAGCAGCAGGCCGAACCAGCCCATCGAATCCATGCCCGCGATGCCGCCTTCGCGGAAGGTCGGTACGTCCGGCAACTGCGGCGCGCGCACCGGGCCGGTCACGGCCAGCGCGCGCAGCCGGCCGCTGGCCACGTGCGGGCGCGCGCCCATCACGGAAATCACGGCCGCCGGTACCTGCCCGCCGAGCAGGTCGTTGAGCTCCGGCGCCTCGCCCTTGTACGAGACATGGGTCAGGTCGAGCCCGGCCGCGTCGTTGAAGACCTCGCCGTACAGATGCCCGCTCGAGCCGGTGCCGAACGAGCCGTAGCTGAACTGGCGCGGCCGGGACCTCACCAGCGCGATGAACTCCGCCAGCGTGGCCGCGGGCACCGAGTTGTGCACCGCGAACACCAGGCTGGTGGTGCCGAGCTGCGACACCGGCGCGAAATCGCGCACCGGGTCGAACGGCGCCTTCGCGTACAGGCTCGGCGCCTGGACCAGCGTGGTGATGGTCAGCAGCGCGGTGTGGCCGTCGGGCTCGGCCTTGGCCACCGCGTCGGCGCCGATCATGCCGCTCGCGCCCGGGCGGTTCTCCACCACCACGGGCTTGCCCCACGCCCTGCCCAGCGGCTCGGCGAGCGCGCGCGCCAGCACGTCGGTGGCGCCACCGGCCGGGTAAGGCACCACCAACCGCACCGGCCGGCCCGGCCAGTTGCCGCCCGCGCCCTGCGCCAGCGCCGGGCCGCACGGCCCGATGCCGCCGGCCGCCAGCGGCGCCGCACCCAGCCACGACAAGATCCTGCGACGATCAGCCTGCATCCCGCTCCCTCCCCCGGTCCCATGCCCAGGCAACGAGATTGCGCGATGCTGCGCTGCGTGGACAATGACCATTCGGCCCAAAATGATTGGCCGAATCGCTCAGGGAAAAGCCTGCCTTTGGTAAATCCGGATTGCGCGGCGCCGGCGCATCGGGCTAACTGGCGCGACAGGCTCACCATGAGCCGCCATAAGCCACCATAAGCCGGCGCAGACCCGGCATCCCGCCAGACCCGCCAGCCCGCGCGCTCATGCCGCGCCGCAGCATCCGGCCACCAGGGCAGCGGCAACGAGGACGAGGAGACCATGCATATCGTCGCTTCCGGCGCGGGCGCGTCCGTGCCGCCAGCGGTGCCGGCCGCTTCCCGCCCGCTGCGGGCGGCGCCGCACGGCCCGTCGGCCCGCCACACCATCGCCGTGCTCCAGGTCGAGCAGATTCTGCTGGGCCCGCGCCGCCTCGGCTGCGACATCGACGCCCTGCTGCGCCGCGCCGGCATCCCCGCCGCGCTGCTGCAATCGCCCAGCGCGCGCGTGAGCGAAGACCAGTTCGCCGCGCTGATGCGCGCCATGCGCCGCGTCACGCGCGACGAGTTCTGGGGCCTGCTGAACCGGCCGCTGGCGCCCGGCGTGTTCGCCCAGGCCTGCCGCGCGCTGATCCACTGCGCCACGCTCGAAGACGCGCTGCGCGTCGGCCTGCAGCAATACCGGCTGCACCTGCACGACTTCGTGCCCCGCCTGCAGCAGCACGACGGCCGCGCCACCCTGCTGCTGCTGCCGCGCGCGCCCGCCACGCCATGCCGCCTCTACGCCGAATCCACCTTCGCCTTCCAGGCCTACGGCGTGGCCAACTGGCTCGCCGCCCGGCGCATCCCGCTGGCCGGCGTCGACCTCGCCGCGCCGCCGCCCGCGCCACGCGGCAGCGCGCGGCGCAGCGACACCGAGCGCGTCTTCAACACCCAGGTCCGCTACGGCCAGCCGCACACCGCGCTGCATTTCGACGCCGCCTGGCTGCGCCTGCCCGTGGTGCAGGACGCCGCCAGCCTGCAAGCCTTCCTGCGCGACACCCCGCGCAACCTGCTGACCCGCTACCGCGACGACTCCTGCCTCGCCGAGCGCATCCGCCGCCACCTGCGCGGCCACCTCGACGGCGAACTCCCCTCGCTCGAACAGATGGCCGAAACCCTGCGCCTGACCCCACAGACGCTGCGCCGCCGCCTGCGCGACGAAGGCCGCGGCTACCAGAGCATCAAGGACAGCCTGCGGCGCGACGCCGCCATCGGCTTTCTCGAACATACCGACCTGCCGTTGCAGCAGGTGGCGTTAAGGGTGGGGTTTTCGGAGCCGAGCACGTTTCACCGGGCGTTCAAGAAATGGACTGGCGTGGCGCCAGGGGAATACCGGCAGCGGCAGATGATGGGGTGTGCGGCGTAGGGGATGGGTTGTTGGAGGTTATTTCAAGCTTCAAATTCAACTTCAGAATCCACGTCAAAATCAACTTCGAAGTCAAAGTCAACGTCAACTTCAAAGTCAAAGTCAACTTCAAAGTCAAAGGCTTTCGCTCCCCCGGAGCGACCTACTTTCTTTTCCCCGAAAAGAAAGTAGGCAAAGAAAGCGGGCTGCCTGGCCGGCAGGGGCAGAAACGTTGGGGTTTCTTGTTGTTGTTGGTTTCGTGGTGGGGCCTGTAGTTCTGCTGGCATCCTGCCGGTACCGGTTCGGCTGGCCACGATCTGGCTGGCGGTATGGGTTTCGGTGTCAGACCTATGATGGCGAGCGCACTGCTGGTTCGGACATCTGCCGCCACCGACTCGGGCGGCCACGACATAGCATCGGCACTGGTTTCGTGGTGGGCGTGGTGGACCCGGCGCGGGGGCGCGGGGTTGCTTTGAATCGGATTGCCTCTCAAGTCAAAACCGTTTGGCACTGAGATCGAATGGGGGCCACCACGCCCACCACGAAACCAGCACCGCCCCTACGACGATCCTCTCCGCCCCGGTCGCGGCAGCAGCCCGAAGGGCCTGGGCCACCGCCATCATGCAGCGCCACCACGAATCGAACACCACCCGAGAGAACGCGACCACCAAAACCGGTACCGGCAGAACCCCAGCAGAACCACCACCCCCACCACGAAACCACCAACAACCAGCAACACTGTTCGGCTCTGCCCCTGCCGGCCAGGCAGCCCGCTTTCTTTGCCTACTTTCTTTTCGGGGAAAAGAAAGTAGGTCGCTCCGGGGGAGCGAAAGCCTTTGACTTTGAAGTTGACTTTGACTTTGACTTTGACGTTCAGCCGTTGACTTTGACGTTAAGCCGTTGAAGCCGTTGACTTCGAAGCACAAGACCCCCCCTCCCCCTCAAACCACCCCCTTCCCCCTCAACACCCCAATCCTCTCCACCGACATCCCCAAAACATCCCCCAGCACACTATCCGTATGCTCCCCCAGCCGCGGCGGCGCCGCGTCATAACGCACCGGCGTAGCCGACAGCCGCAACGGACTCTTCACCGTAGGACACACACCACCATCGCTACGCAAAAGATCGACCTGCAACTCACGGTGCCGCACCTGCGGGTCTTCCAGCACTTGCGCGTAATCGTTGATGGGCCCGCACGGAATCCCTTCGCGCTCCAGCGCTTCGACCCAGTGCGCGGTGGTGCGCGTGCGCATGTGCGCTTCGAGCAGCGGCACCAGCACTTCGCGGTTGACGATGCGCCCCGAGCCGGTGACGAAGCGTTCGTCCTGCGCGAGGTCCGGGCGTGCCACGCCGCGGCAGTAGCCTTGCCACTGGCCGTCGTTGCCGGCGGCCACGATCATGTAGCCGTCGGCGGTGGCGAACACGTGGTACGGCACCATGTTGGCGTGGGCGTTGCCGAAGCGGCCCGGCACCTTGCCGGTGACGCGCTGGGCGATGATCGGCGTGGCGCCGACCGCGACCACGGCGTCGAGCAGGGCCATGTCGATGCGCTGGCCTTCGCCAGTGCGCTCGGCGTGGCGCAGCGCGGCCAGCACGGCGACGGTGGCGTACATGCCGGTGAGCATGTCGACCACGGCCACGCCGACTTTCTGCGGGCCGCCGCCGGGCAGGTCGTCGCGCTCGCCGGTGATGCTCATCAGGCCGCCGATGCCCTGGAAGATGAAGTCGTAGCCGGGCTTGTGCGCGCTCGGGCCTTCCTGGCCATAGCCGGTGATGGAGCAGTAGACCAGCGCGGGGTTGATGGCCTTGAGGCTGTCGTAGTCGAGGCCGTAGCGCTTGAGGTCGCCGACCTTGTAGTTCTCGAGCAGGATCTGCGACCTGGCGGCGAGCTCGCGCACGATGGCCTGCCCTTCGGCGCTGGCGATGTCGAGTGTGACCGAGCGCTTGCCGCGGTTGGCGCCGGCGTAGTAGGTGGCGTCGCGCGTGGGCTTGCCGTCGCCGCCGGGCAGCCACGGCGGGCCCCACGAGCGGGTGTCGTCGCCCACGCCGGGGCGCTCGATCTTGATGACCTCGGCGCCGAGGTCGGCGAGGTTCTGCGCGCACCACGGCCCGGCCAGGATGCGCGAGAGGTCGAGCACGCGCACGCCGTCGAGCGCGCTTTTGATCGGGGCGCTCATGCGCGGAACTCCGCCACGCCGTTGCTGAGCACGGTGACGTCGCGCGCCGCGATGCGCGCGTCGAACAGCACGCGCTGCGCGCCGTCGTGGCTGCCGTCGCGCCACATGCGCACTGCCAGCGTCTCGCCGGGGAAGACCGGGCGCGAGAAGCGCACGTTCAGTTCGAGCAGGCGGTCGCCGTCGCCGTCGGCAAAGGTGTCCACCAGCGCGCGCGCGGCCACGCCGTAGGTGCACAGGCCGTGCAGGATGGGCTTGTCGAAGCCGGCGGCGCGGGCCACTTCGGGGTCGGCGTGCAGCGGGTTGGGATCGGCGTTGAGGCGGTACAGCAGCGCCGCCTGCGGCAGGATGGCGAGGCTGCGCACCGCGTCCGGCGCGCGCGCCGGCGCGGCCGGCAGCGCCTCGGGCGGGGAGTCGCCCTGGCCGAAGCCGCCGTCGGCGCGGCAGAACGTGGTGTGCGTGACGGTGGCCAGCTCCGCGCCGCTGGCGTCGTCGACCAGCGTGCGCTCGATGATCACCAGCGCGCCCTTGTCGGCGCCCTTGTCGATCACGTGGCTGATGCGCGCGCGTGCGCGCACGGTGCCGGCCGCGGGCAGCGGGCGGTGCAGCCGCAGGCGCTGCTCGCCGTGCACGATGCGCACCCAGTCGATGCCGCTGCGCGGGTCCTGCATCCAGAAGCCGGGATAGGCCAGCACCACGGCCTGCGTGGGGAAGGCCTTGAGCCGCGCCTCGTAGACGTAGCGCAACTGGCGCGGGTCGTCGGGCTGCTCGCCCAGGCCGAGGCCGAGCGCGTACAGGATGGAGTCCTTCTCGCCGTAGGTCTGCACGACCTCGGGGAAGTCCCAGTGCTTGATGCGTTGATAGTCGAGCGGCATGGTGTCAGATCGGGTCCCAGTTGATCACGTCGGGCGAGCGCTCGAGCTTGAAGAAGCTGCCGCGCATAGCGGGAATCGCGATCTCGCCGATCATCTCCGGGGTCCAGCCTTCGCTCATGTGCACCGAGCGCACCGGGCGCGGCTGGCTCATCAGCATGATCTCGTTGGCGCGCACGGCGAAGATCTGCGCGTTGACCTCGTGCGCGGCGTCGCTGGCGAGGAAGGTCGCCATCGGCGCCACCTTGTTGGCCTCCATCTTCTGCAGCTTGGCCACGCGCGCCTTTTCTTCCGGCGTCTCCGACGGTATCGAGCTGGTCATGCGGCTCCACGCGAACGGCGCGATGCAGTTCGAGCGCACGTTGAAGCGCGCCATGTCCAGCGCGATCGACTTCGACAGCGCGGCGATGCCGAGCTTGGCCGCCGAGTAGTTGGCCTGGCCCAGGTTGCCGATCAGCCCCGAGGTGGAGGTCATGTGCACGTAGGCGCCGCTTTCCTGGTCCTTGAAGTGGTTGGCGGCGGCGCGGCTGACGAAGAAGGTGCCGTTGAGGTGCACGTCGATCACCGAGCGCCATTCTTCCTCGTTCATCTTGAAGAACATGCGGTCGCGCAGGTTGCCGGCGTTGTTGACCACCGCGTCGATGCGGCCGAAATTGTCCAGCGCGCATTGCACGATGGCGCTGGCGCCCTGCCAGCTTGACACGCTGTCGGTATTGGCCACGGCGGTGCCACCGGCGGCGCGGATCTCGTCGACCACGCGCTGCGCGGGGCCGGCGTCGCCGCCCTCGCCGGTAAGCGACACGCCGATGTCGTTGACCACCACCTTCGCGCCCGCCTTGGCCAGCTCCAGCGCGACGCCGCGCCCGATGCCGCCGCCCGCGCCGGTCACCAGCGCCACCTTGCCTGCCATCAATCCACTCATGTCATTGCTCCTGTCTGCGTATTCACTAGTTCGTTCAAATCGGTGCGGCGGCGCCGCGGCTCATTCGAGCCGCGCGCCGGAATCCTTGACCACCTTGCTCCAGCGCGCGATCTCGGCGTCGATGTGCGCGCCCAGCGCGGCCGGCGTGGAGCCGACCGGCTCGTAGCCGTTGGCGGCGAGATTGGCGCGCAGCTCGGGCTGCGTCAACACCGCGGCGATGTCCTTGCTCAGCCGCTCGACGATGGCCGGCGGCGTGCCGGCCGGCGCCAGCACCGCGTACCAGCCGTT
The DNA here is from genome assembly GCF_058789195.1 of Cupriavidus sp. FW216-B1. NCBI lineage: Bacteria > Pseudomonadati > Pseudomonadota > Betaproteobacteria > Burkholderiales > Burkholderiaceae > Cupriavidus > Cupriavidus sp. FW216-B1. The sequence continues at coordinate 61,070 of NZ_JBYTEL010000010.1, forward strand.
GATGTCGAAGCCGGGCACGCCGGCCTCGGCCAGCGTGGGCACCTCGGGCGCCAGCGCGGCGCGCTTGCCGCTGGTCACGGCCAGCGCGTGCAGGCGGCCGCTGCGCACGTGCGGCATGGTGGTGGAGATGCTGTCGAAGGTCAGCTGCACCTCGCCGGCCAGCATCGCGTTGACGACCTGCGAGCTGCCCTTGTACGGCACGTGCGTCATCTTGACGCCGGCCAGGCTGTCGAACAGCTCGCCGGCGAGATGGCCGGTGTTGCCGTTGCCGGCCGAGCCGAAGGTGAGCTTGCCGGGCTCGGCCCTGGCCTGGGCGATCAGCTCGGGCACCGTCCTGGCCTTGAGCGACGCGCTGCCGGCCAGGATCAGCGGCAGGTTGGCCACCAGCGAGACCGGCGCGAAATCCTTGCGCGTGTCATACGGCAGCCTGGGATAGAGGCTGGCGTTGATCGCGTGCGCGGCCAGCACCACGATCAGCGTGTAGCCGTCCGGCTTGGCGCGCGCGAGTTGCTGCGATGCAATGGTGCCGCCCGCGCCGGGCCGGTAGTCGAGCACCACCGGCTGGCCCAGCCGCTCCTGCAGCCGGGCCGCCACCGGGCGCGCCAGCAGGTCGGCGCTGCCGCCCGGCGGATACGGAATCAGCAACTGGATCGGCTTGGCCGGCCAGGTGTCGGCCAGCGCCGGCACGCCGGCGCACAGCAGGCCGGCCGCCAGCGCCGCCATCAGCCAGGTCCTGCGGGGGGATGCGCGCGATGTGTCCATGCCTTGTCTCCTTGGTGCCGTTGCGGCTCGTTGTCGTGACGCGTGACGATCGCGGCGTGCGCGCCGTCATTGCTGCGGGATGCCGGTATCCTTGACCACCTTGGCCCAGCGCACGCGCTCGGCGTTGATGAAATTGCCGAAATGCTCGGGCGTGTCGCCGCCCGGCATGCCGCCGAGCTCGGCCAGCCGCGTCTTGACCTCCGGCTCGGCGAGGATGGCCGCCACCGCCTTCTGCAGCCGCGACACCAGCGCGGGCGGCGTGCCCACCGGCGCCACCAGCCCGAACCACGCCGTCACCTGGAAGTCGTCGAAGCCGGCTTCCTTCATGGTCGGCACGTCCGGCAGCTCGGGCACGCGCGTGGCGCTGGTCACGGCCAGCGGGCGCAGCTTGCCGGCCTGGATCTGCGCCATCGAACTCGGCAGGTTGTCCACCATCATGGTCACCTGCCCGGCCACCAGGTCGGCCACGGCCGGCGCGGCGCCCTTGTAGGGCACGTGGATGATGTCGATGCCGGCGCGCTTCTTGAACAGCTCGCCCGACAGATGCACCGACTGCCCGGTGCCCGACGAAGCGAACGACAGCTTGCCCGGCTGCGCCTTGGCCAGCGCCACCAGCTCGGCCACCGATTTCGCCGGCACCTTGGGGTTGACCACCAGCACGTTGGGCACCGACACCACCAGCGTGATCGGCGCGAAGTCCTCGGCGCGGTAGGGAAGTTGCTTGTACAGGCCGTAGTTGATGGCATTGGGGCCGATATTGCCCATCATCAGCGTGTAGCCGTCGGGCGCGGCCTGGCGCAGCGCCTGCGCGCCGATGATGCCGGCGCCGCCGGCGCGGTTCTCCACCACCACCGGCTGGCCGAGCACTTCGCCCAGCCGCTTGCCGACCAGCCGCGAGGCGATGTCGGTGGTGCCGCCCGCCGCCGCGGGCACGATCAGGCGCACCGGCTTGTCGGGCCAGGCCGCCAGCGCGGCGTCCATCGGGCCTGCCGCGAGGCCGAGCGCGGCGGCCACAGCCGCCAGCATGCGAGCGCTGCTGCGCCGTTGTGTCATGTGTCTTCCTCCTGTGAGCCTGGCGGCGATGCGCCGGACTATCCGGTAACCGCCCGCGCAATGCGGGCGGTCCGGCCTTTTTGGTTCTATTGCCACGCCGAATACGATAAATTGGCGGCGGAGACATGGCTATTCACGATTCACAAAAGAGGCCTTTGGCCCAGCAAAACACATGCATTACGACCTGACCGACCTGCGCCTCTTCCTCAACGTCGGCGAAACGGAGAACCTGACCCGCGCGGCCGAGCGCAGCTTCCTGTCGCTGCCCGCCGCCAGCACGCGCATCAAGCAGCTCGAAGAGGCCTTCCAGACCCAGTTGCTGATCCGCCAGGTCAAGGGCGTGCGCCTGACGCCGGCCGGCGACGCGCTGCTCAGCCACGCGCGCGAGGTGTTCCGCGAGCTCGAATGCCTGCACGCCGACCTGCGCCCCTATGCCAAGGGCGTCAAGGGCCGCGTGCGGCTGCTGGCCAACACCACCGCCACCAACTCCTTCCTGGCCACGGCGCTGTCGCGCTTCCTCTCGGAAAACCCGGACGTGGACATCGAGCTGGAAGAGCAGCTCTCGCAGGCCATCGTGTCTTCCATCGGCGCGGGCGCGGCGGACCTCGGCATCGTGGCCGGCGAGGTGGCCACCAACGACCTCGAAGTGATGCAGTTGTGCAGCGACGAGCTGATCGTGATCGCGCCGGTCAACCACCCGCTGCCGCAGTTCACGCGCCTGCATTTCGCCGACCTGCTCGACACCTGCCGCTTCGTCGGCCTCAACCAGTTCAGCGCGATCCAGTCGTTCCTCGACCGCATCGCCAGCGGCATGGGCAAGCGCATCAGCCTGCGCATCCAGCTCGGCAGCTTCGACGCGGTGTGCCGCATGGTGGAAGCCGGCGCCGGCATCGCCATCGTGCCCAACAGCTGCGCGCGCCGCTACGCCAGCCGCAAGGTGCTGCGCTTCATTCCGCTGGAAGACGAATGGGCCAAGCGCGACCTGCGCCTGGTGCGCCGGCCCGGGCGCGAGCTGCCGCAGTTCGCGGAGACGCTGGTGCAGTACCTGAAGGATGCGGCGCGGGAGCCGGTGTGAGGCGCCGGCGCGGCCGGCCTAGAGCGTGAGCTTCAGCCGTCCCGCCAGCGCGCCGGGCAGCAGGCTCGAATCGGTCTGCCGCTCGCCGTAGGTGCTGCTCGATACGCGCAACTGGCGCTCGCGCGTGAGCGCCTCCAGGTGTTCGCCGAGGAAGCTGTAGAGGCTGTCGTCGAAGCGCATGGTGCCGAGCGGCGCCGCGATGCGGCCGTCTTCCACCCAGAAGCTGGCGAAGCGGGTCATGCCGGTCATGCGCGCGGCCGGCGCATCGGACCAGTTGAGATACCAGAGGTTGCCGATGTAGAGGCCGGTGCCGAGCGCGGCCAGCACGTCGGCCTGCGCCAGCGTGCCGGCGCCGAGCGCGAGCGCGTGCGGCGCCTCGCCGCTGTCGGCGCAGTTGGTCTCGAGACCGTGTTCGCGGGCGCTGCGCGGGCAGACCAGCCGCGCGGCCGGCAGGCCGGCGCACACCAGCGCCGCGTCGCCGCGCGGAATGCCTTCGGGGCCGAAGGCCGGCGCCAGCGCACCGCTGGCGCGCTCGTCCATGTCGATCAGGCCGCTCAGCCTCTCGCTGCCGTCGTAGAGGCGCTGCAACGGGCTTTCCTTGTGCGCCAGCGAGCGCGCCGAAAAGCCGCCCCAGCCCAGCATGCCCACCACGTCATCGAGCGCGGCCGGCGCGAGATAGGCGCGGTACTCGCCCGGCGCGAGCGCGCGCGCCGGCTTGCCGAGGTGTTCGAGCTGCGCGCGCGCCGCGCCGAAGCGGCTGGCGAACTCGCCGTCGTCCCACTGGCTGCCGGCGTAGTCGGCCTTGACCGCCTGGCCGTTGGCGTGGAACAGGCTCCAGTCGAAATGGAAGGCCTGCGCGGCGTGCCAGCCGAAGGCGCCGAAGCTGCTGGCGAAGCCGCGGTACAGCGGCCCGGCGGCATGGATGCCGACCAGGTCGAGCCCGCGCGCGGCCTCGTCGATGCAGGCCAGCACGTGGCCGGTGTCCGGCGGCGCGGTGTCGTCGGCGAAGCGGCGCTGCCAGGGCTCGCGCTCCAGCGTCAGGTAGGGATCGGGCTGCAGCTGGGCGAGCGCGCCGCGCAGCCGGCCCAGCCCTTCGGCCAGGCGCGCGCGGTCGCTGGCGGCATCGCCGCACAGGGCGATCTCGCTGGTGGCGTGGCGCTCGTCGCGGATCAGCCGCAGGCGCGCGGTGGCCTGCGTGACGCGCCCGGCCTGGCGCACCCTGGCGCGGTTGAAGCGGATGAATTCCGAGGACTCCGCGCTGTACCACAGCGTGAACGCCTCGCCCGGCGCCAGCGCGGCGCGCACGTCGTCGGCCAGCGCCGCGAACGACGATTCCATATCGGCCATCACGCCGCTCCCCCGAAGACTTCCACTTGCCGGAACACGCACGCCGGCGAGGCATGCCCCACGCGCACGATCTGGTTGGGCTCGCCCTTGCCGCAGTACGGCGTGCCGTGGACCTCGAAGGTGCCGGCGTCGCCGACCGCCGCGAGGCTGCGCCAGAAGTTGGCCGAGACGCCGCGGTAATTGGGGTTCTTGACCACGCCCTTGAGCTCGCCATCCTCGATCAGGCGGCCCCACTCGCAGCCGAACTGGAACTTGTTGCGCGCGTCGTCGATGGACCACGAGCGGTTGGTGGACATCAGCACGCCGCGCTCGATGCCGGCCACCAGTTGCGCCAGCGTGTGGTCGCCCGGCTCCAGGTTGAGGTTGGCCATGCGGTCGATGGGCGCGCGGTTCCAGCCGCTGGCGCGGCTGTTGGCCACGCCCGGCAGGCCGCTGCGGAACTGCGAGAGCGCGCCGCCGAGCGGGCGCTGCAGGATGCCGTCGCGGATCAGGAAAGCCTTGCCGGCCGGCTGGCCGTCGTCGTCGTGGCCGTAGCTGCCGAGCTCCTGCGGAATACCGGGATCGAAGGTGATGTTCAGCAGCGGCGAGCCGTACCGGTAATGGCCGAAGTCTTCCAGCTTGACGAAGCTGGTGCCGGCGTAGTTGCGCTCGTCGCCGAGGATGCGGTCCAGCTCCAGCGGATGGCCGACGGATTCGTGGATCTGCAGCATCATCTGGTCCGGCATCAGCAGCAGGTCGGTGATGCCGGCGGGCACGTTGGGCGCGAGCAGCAGTTGCAGGGCCTCGTCCGCCACGCGTGGCGCGGCCGCGGCGAAACCCAGCCGCGCGACTACCTCGAAGCCGCCCTGCTGGCCGCTGCCGAAGCCGCCGAAGGTGCGCGTCTGGCTGTCGCTGCCGTCGAACGCGGTCACGCTCAGGCCCGGATAGACGAAGCGCTGCGCCTGCCACTGCTCGGCGCCCGCGCTGTTGAGATAGAGCTGCTCCTGGTACTGGTGCGCCAGGTACGCGGTGTGGTTGACGATGCGCGCGTCGGCGGGCATGGCGGCGCAGACCTCGGCCAGCAGCGCGAAACGCTCGGCCAGGCCGGGAAAGGCATCCTGCGCGCCGGGCGAGGCGTAGCGGGACTGTTCCCGCGGCGGCGGCAGCGCGCGCATGTCCACCAGGCCGTGCGCGGCGATGCGGGCGGCCAGCTCGCCGGCGGCATCGAGCGCGCGCTGCAGGCCGGCCGCGCTGATGTCGCTGGTGGCGGCATAGGCTTCCACGCCGTCGCGCCGCACCGTCAGCATCGCGCCCACGTCCTGCGTGAGCGAGGGCGGCTCGGCCACGCCGCGCCGCACCATGCAATGCTCGCCGCTGGCGCGGACCAGCCGCAGCGAATGAAACCCGGCGCGGGTGACGAGACCGGCGAAATCCTGCCTGGCGCGTTCGAACACGGGAAACTCCGGAGACGATATGAGTGTGCGCATCTTACTCCGCCGGCGCGGCCTCCCCACCGGAACCGCCACCCGTCCATCTGATTCGATTTATTTATTTGAATAAATTCGTATCAATACTAGATAAATTTGTTTTTAAAAAATATTTAAACCAGTTTTAAGAAAATTCACCAGCCTCATTGAGAATTCACCCCCCATCGGCGCGCAGGCGATTGATTTACGTTGGTACCGGTCAGCCACCCACGGGACCAGCAAAGACCATGAACACCGCCTATCGCATCATCTGGAGCCAAGCCGCCGGCACATGGGTGCCGGTCCCCGAACATGCCGCGTCGAAGGGCAAGCCGGCGCAGCCCGGCCGCGCGCTGCGCCGCGCGCTGGCGGGCGCCGCCGCGGCGCTGTGCGTGGGCGGCACGCCGGCGGCGGACCTGGCCGACACACGGATCGTCAGCAATTCCAACCACACGCCCGGCCTCGAACTGGGCCCGGGCGACGCCGTGCGCCTGTACGAGCAGTCCGGCACCAACACCGGCAAGAGCGGCATCGTCACCACCGGCCACGCCAGCCCCGGCGCGCGCGTCTCGGGCGGCGCCAGCCTGGTGCTGGAGCACGCCAATGTCGCAACCGGCGGCGCCGACGCCACCGGCATCGAGGTCCTCGGCGCCGGCTCGCGGGCGAGCATGACCGGCAGCGAACTGACGACCAGCGCCGGCATCGGCGCCAGCGTCTCCGGCGGCGCCAGCCTGTCGCTGTCGCGCACCGGCTTTCGCACCGCGCTGACCGGCCTGTCGGTCGACGGCGCCGGCTCGCTGGCCACGCTCACGGACGCCAGCATCGCCACCACGCAATACGGCGCCCACGGCATCAACATCACGGGCGGCGGCAGGGCCATCCTGACCGACACCGACGTCACCACCGCCGGCCTCACCGCGCACGGCATCCGCGCCAGCGGCGCCGGCTCCGAGGCCGTCGTGCGCGGCGGCACGATCGCCACCGGCGGCATCGCCCTGTCCGCCTCCGGCGGCGGCGCCATCCACGCCACCGGCAGCACCCTCAGCAACAGTTCCCTCCTCGCCACCACCGTGCAGAGCATGGGCGCCGGGTCGAGCGTGACGCTGGACGACGTGCGTATCAGCCAGAACGGCAGCGGCGCGGCGGCGGCCACGGTCGGCGCGGGCGCCAGCCTGTCCATCAAGGGCGGCGCGATCAGCGCCGGCGGCGCCAATGCCAAGGGCGTCACGGTGGCGCCCGACCCGTCCGCGCAGGCCGCGCGCCTGGCGATCGAGGGCACGCGCATCGAGGTCGCCCAGGATGCGAGCAACGGCTACGGCGTGCACGTCGGCGGCCACGCGGCGGTCAGCCTGAAGCAGGCCGATATTGTCACGCGGGGCGTCAACGGCTCCGGTCTCTGGCAGACCTCCAGCCTCGCCGACACCACCTTGGCCGACACCACGGTGCACACGTTCGGTGCCGGCGCGGCCGGCGTCGTCGGCTATCGCGGCCTCATCCGCATGGACGGCGGCAGCGTCACCACCGAGGCACGGGACGCGCATGGCCTCTATGCCGCCAACGGCGCCCAGATACGCGCCAGCGGCACCGCCATCCTGGTGCGGGGACAAGACAGCTACGGCGTCTTCGCCGTCCAGGCTGCGCGCGTGGCGCTGGCCGGCGCCACGGTGCGCAGCGAACTCGGCGGCGGCCTGGTCAGCCTGGCGACCGTGGCGGGCGTGCACGGCACCATCGAGGTGGCCGGCAGCACGGTGGATGCGCCCAATGGCATCGCGCTGGCCACCGTGGGCGGCTCGGCGACGGTCGACCTGAGCCACAGTACGGTGAGCGGCGCCATGCTGATGCATGTCGGCGACGCCGTGTGGAAGGATGCCGGCGGCAACGTCGTCGAGACCATCGAGGCCGGCACCATCGACGTCAACGCACGCAACAATACCTATCTCAGCGGCGCCGGCGGGGTGCGCGTGGACAGCGGCACGCTGAACCTGAACCTGGAACGTTCGGCGCTGGCCGCCGACATCCGCGTCACCGGCATCGGCGCGGCGCCGGCTGTCGCCAATGTGAGCCTCGCCGCAGGCTCATTGTTCGCCGGCGCCGCCATCGGCGCGGGGCAGGTCACGGTGGACGGCAGCAGCACATGGCGCGTGACGGGCGACTCGACCGTGGCCGGCATCGCCAGCGCCGGCACCGTCGCCTTCGATCCGGCCGGCGGCTTCAAGACGCTGACCGCCGGCAGCTATGCCGGCGGGCCGGGCGGCGGGTCGGGCGGCAACAGCGGCACGCTGGCCATGCACGCCGCGCTGGGCGGCGACGGCTCCCCCTCCGACAGGCTCGTGATCGACGGCGGCCGCGCCAGCGGCAGCACCGCCGTGCTCGTCAGCAACGCGGGCGGCCAGGGCGGGCAGACCGTCGGCGGCATCCTGCTGGTCGAGGCGGTGCGCGGCGGCACCACCGACGCCGGCGCCTTCCACCTCGCGCGCGAGGTGCGCGCCGGCGCCTACGACTACCGGCTGTTCCGCGGCGGCGCGCAGGGCGAGGCCGCGCAGGCGGAGAACTGGTACCTGCGCAGCACCTTCGAGTACGGCGGCATCGAGCACCCCGACGAATCCGGCAGCACGCCGCCCGGCCTGGTCAAGCCGTCGCCGCAGGCCATCGTCGGCCCCGAGCTGTCGGTCTATGGCGCGGCCATGCCGACCGCGGCGCGCATCGGCCAGCTCACGCTGGGCACGCTGCACGAGCGCGCCGGCGAGCAGGAGAACCTGCGCGCGGACGCCACGAACACTACGAACGCCACGGACGTCGCGGCCACCGGCAAGATCCGCAACGGCCACTGGGGCCGCCTGTTCGGCAGCGCCTACAAGGACCGCTACGGCGGCCTCGGCAACCCGGCCGCTTCGGCCACCATCGCCGGCTTCCAGGTCGGCGCCGATCTCTATCACCACCAGCGCGACGACGGCCGGCGCGACCATGCCGGCCTCTACGTCGGCGCCGCGCATGCCAGCGGCGGCGTCGACGGCACCGTCACCAATGCCGGCGCCACCGCCTACGAGCGCCAGCGCACCGGCCACCTCAAGGTCGACGGCGCCAGCGCCGGCGCGTACTGGACCCACTACGGCGCGACCGGCTGGTACGGCGACGCGGTCCTGCAGCTCACGTCCTACAGCGGCACCGCCTCCACCAGCCGCACCGCGATCGGCGTGGACGGCTACGGCGTGGCGGCCTCGCTCGAAGGCGGCTATCCGCTGCAACTGCGGCCCGGCTGGAGCCTGGAGCCGCAGGCGCAGCTGATCTACCAGCGCGTCAGGCTCAACAACACGGCGGACGCCTTCTCGACCATCGGCCTGGGCACCAGCAACAGCGTGCTCGGACGGCTCGGCGCACGGCTGCAGTTCACCAGCAGGCAAGGCGACAAGCTGCTGCAGCCATACGTGCGCGCGAACCTGTGGTCAACGCTGTCGGGCGCGAACAGCACCGTGGACTACGGCGGCGTGGACCGCATCCAGACCCGCGCGGGCGGTCACTGGGGCCAGCTCGGCCTGGGCATCACCGCCAGGATCAGCAGGCAGGCCAGCGTGTTCGGCAACGTCGACGGTATGTTCCCGCTGGAAGGCGGGGAGAAGAGCCACGCCGGCATGCAGGGCGTGGTCGGTTTCCGCATGAACTGGTGACGGCGGCGCGGGCGGCGGCCCCCCCCCCCCCCCCCCCCCCCCCTA
>NZ_JBYTEL010000010.1:70469-257677 GCF_058789195.1 Cupriavidus sp. FW216-B1
GCCGAGCGCCTGGAACAGCGCGAACGCGGTGGTGGGGGGGGGGCCCCCCCGCGCCGCCGCCAGCCCGCTCCGTGCTGGCTTAATCCGCCTGCACGCCGGCCGCCTTGATGATGGGCGACCACTTCTCGATTTCCGACTGCAGCCACGTGCGCAGGCCCTCCGGGGTCTGCTTGTCCTCGGGCACGATCTCCGCGCCCAGCTCGGCCAGGCGGGCGGCCACGGCCGGGTCCTTGAGGCCGGCGCGCATCGCCGCGTTGAGCCGGTCGATCACCGCCGGCGGGGTGCCGCGCGGGGCGTAGACGCCGTGCCACACCTTCACCTCGAAGCCCTTGAGCCCGCCCTCGGACAACGTGGGCGTGTTGGGCAGCGCCTTGATGCGCTGGGTGGTGGTCACGCCGTAGAGCTTGACCTTGTCGGCCTTGATATGGGGCAGCGTCTGCGTGGTCTGGTCGCACAGGATGTCGACTTGCCCGCCCAGCAGCGCCGTCAGCGCGGGCGCCGTGCCCTGGTACGGGATCGCGGTCAGGTCCACGCCGATGGCCTTCTGGAACAGCATGCCGCACAGTTGCGACACCGCGCCGAGGCCCGCGTTGGCCAGGTTGAGCTTGCCCTGGTTCTGGCGGATGTAGGCCACCAGCTCCGGCAGGGTCCTGGGCGGCAGGTCGTGGCGGCCCAGCAGGGTCATCGGCACGTCCGCCACCTGGCCGACGAAGCTGAAGTCCGTCAGCGGCTTGTACGGCAGCTTGCTGTACAGCGCCGGCGCGGTGGCCATGCCGTTGTGGTGGATCAGGATGGTGTAGCCGTCCGGCGCGGCCTTGGCCACGTAGGCCGCGGAAACGGTACCGCCGGCGCCGAGCCGGTTCTCGATCACCACGCTCTGGCCGAGGTTCTTCGACATGGCCGCGGCCAGCGTGCGCGCCACCACGTCGGTCGGGCCGCCCGCGGCGAACGGCACCACCATCGTGATCGGCCTGGACGGATAGGCGTCGGCCGCGCGCGCCGCGCACGGCAGCGCCAGCGCCGCCGCCAGCCCGAGCGCGGCCAGCGCCATCGCGCGCCGGGGCGCCGGTCCCGCCATGCCGCCCCCGCTCTTGCCTTTGCCCTCGTCCCTGTCCTCGCTCCCGCCATTGCCGCCGGTCCGCCATTCCTGCCGTTGTGCCTTGCTGTGTGCCATTGCCTGTGTCTCCTATGGTTGATATGTCCGGCCGGCCTGGTACGGGGCGGCGATGCGGCCGGCCTTGCCTGCGTCGGCCCGGGACCGGGCGCGCGGCTTTCTGGTTGTGGCGCCAAGCGTGGCGGCAAAGCGCCACAGCGGCAATACGGATTTCCCGAAGGGTGAGCAAGGCGCGCTGGAAGGAGCGGGGGCGAGGGGTGGGGGTAAAGCGACGGGCGCGCGGCAGGCGGGGCCCCCGGACGCCCCGGCGAAGGTGGTGCCGGCGCCGCCCCGGCGGCGCGGGAAGGCGCCCCGCGCCGCCGCTTCCGGGGGCGCTAAGCCGCTCTTTCGCAAATCCGAATTACGGCGGGAAGGGGCCTCGGGAATAATGGCCGCAAGCTAAATCCGATAACGGGGCATTTTTCATGTTCGCAGAGCAGACGCACGACCAGCCGTATCCCGACATCCGCGAAGCCGTGCGTGCGCTATGCACGGGCTTCGACTCCGCCTACTGGCAGCGCGTGGAAGAGCAGAACGCCTTCCCCGAGGAGTTCGTGCAGGCATTGACCAAGGCCGGCTGGCTGTCGGCGCTGATCCCCGAGGAATACGGCGGCTCCGGCCTGCCGCTGACCGCGGCCTCCGTCATCATGGAGGAAATCAACCGCACCGGCGGCAACTCCGGCGCCTGCCACGGCCAGATGTACGTGATGGGCTGCCTGCTGCGCCACGGCTCGGCCGAGCAGAAGCAGCGCTGGCTGCCCGGCATCGCCTCGGGCGAGCTGCGCATGCAGTCGATGGCCGTGACCGAGCCGACCACCGGCACCGACACCACCAAGCTCAAGACCACGGCCGAGAAGAAGGGCGACCGCTACGTCATCAACGGCCAGAAGGTGTGGATCTCGCGCGTGCAGCACTCCGACCTAATGCTGCTGCTGGCGCGCACCACGCCGCTGGACCAGGTCAAGCGCAAGTCCGAGGGCCTGTCGGTATTCGTGGTGGACCTGCGCGAAGCCATCGGCAAGGGCCTGACCGTGCGCCCGATCCGCAATATGGTCAACCACGAGACCAACGAGCTGTTCTTCGACAACCTGGAAGTGCCGGCCGAGAACCTGATCGGCGAGGAAGGCAAAGGCCTCAAGTACATCCTCGACGGCCTCAACGCCGAGCGCATCCTGATCGCCGCGGAGTGCATCGGCGACGGCTACTGGTTCATCGAGCGCGCCAGCAACTACGCGCGCGACCGCATCGTGTTCGACCGCCCGATCGGCCAGAACCAGGGCGTGCAGTTCCCGATCGCGCGCGCCTACGTCAACGTGGAGGCCGCCAGCCTGATGCGCTACAAGGCCGCCGCGCTGTTCGACGCCGGCAAGGCCTGCGGCAAGGAAGCCAACATCTCCAAGCTGCTGGCCGCCGACGCCTCGTGGGAAGCTGCCAACGTCTGCCTGCAGACGCACGGCGGCTTCGGCTTCGCCGCCGAGTACGACATCGAGCGCAAGTTCCGCGAGACGCGCCTGTACCAGGTGGCGCCGATCTCCACCAACCTGATCCTGTCCTACGTGGCCGAGCACGTGCTCGAGCTGCCGCGTTCGTTCTGAGGATCGCGCCCATGTTCGCTTCGCACCAGGGCATCCGCCCGCTCGACGGCATCCGCGTGGTCTCGCTCGAGCACGCCGTGGCCGCGCCGTTCGCCACGCGCCAGCTCGCCGACCTCGGCGCGCGCGTGATCAAGGTGGAGCGCCCCGGCGTGGGCGACTTCGCGCGCGGCTACGACGAGACCGTCAACGGCCAGGCCTCGCACTTCGTCTGGCTCAACCGCGGCAAGGAAAGCCTCACGCTCGACCTCAAGCACGACGAAGCGCAGGCCGTGCTGCATCGCCTGCTGGCCGACGCCGACGTGCTGGTGCAAAACCTCGCCCCCGGCGCCGCCGCGCGCATGGGGCTGGACTTCGACACCCTGCACCCGCGCTACGGCAAGCTCATCGTCTGCGACATCTCCGGCTACGGCGATGCCGGCCCCTACCGCGACAAGAAAGCCTACGACCTGCTGATCCAGGCCGCCGCCGGCCTGATCGGCATCACCGGCGGCGCCGACGAGCCGTCGCGCGCCGGCGTCTCCATCGCCGACATCGCCGCCGGCATGTACGCCTACACCGGCATCCTGTCCGCGCTGCTGCAGCGCGGGCGCACCGGCACCGGCCTGCGCGTGGAAGTGACCATGCTGGAAGCGCTCACCGAGTGGATGAACTACGCGCTGTACTTCGGCCACTACGGCGGCAAGGCGCCGGCACGCTTCGGCGCCTCGCACCCGGCCATCGCGCCCTACGGCGTGCACCGCACCGGCGACGGCGGCAGCGTCATCTTCGGCCTGCAGAACGAGCGCGAATGGCAGGCCTTCTGCGAGAAGGTGCTGGACCAGCCCGGCCTGCTCGAGGACGAACGCTTCACCTCCAACTCCGGCCGCGTGAAAAACCGCGCCGAACTCACCGCGCTGATCGAAGCCCGCTTCGCGGCGATGACGGTAGCCGAGGTCGAAGCACTGCTCGACGCGGCGCAGATCGCCAACGCGCCGATGAACGACATCGAAGCCGTCTGGAACCATCCGCAGCTTGCCGCGCGCGGGCGGTGGCGGGAAGTGAACAGTCCGGGCGGCGTGATCGGGGCGCTGCTGCCGCCGGCCAATCTCTCCGGCGTCGAGCCGGTGATGGGGGATATACCGGCGCTGGGCGCGCATAGTGCGGCTATTCTTGCTGAATTGGGGTATTCGGAGGGGAGGATTGGGGAGTTGAAGGAAAGGAAGGTGGTTTAGTTTTTTTGGGTTTTGGAGATGCGCTTGTGGCTGTGGGTCTGGCGGCTTGGGTTTTGTGGGTTGGTCATTTGCACTGTTTGGCTTCAAGGTTGGCTTCGGCTTCGAAGTTAATGGCTTTAGAGGCTTTAACTTCAAAGTCAACTTCAAAGTCAAAGGCTTTCGCTCCCCCGGAGCGACCTACTTTCTTTTCCCCGAAAAGAAAGTAGGCAAAGAAAGCGGGCTGCCTGGCCGGCAGGGGCAGAGCCGAACAGGGTTGCTGGTTGTTGGTGGTTTCGTGGTGGGGGTGGTGGTTCTGCTGGGGTTCTGCCGGTACCGGTTTTGGCGGTCACGTTCTCTCGGGTGGTGTTCGATTCGTGGTGGCGCTGCATGATGACGGAGGCCCAGGCTCTTCGGGCTGCTGCCGCGACCGGGGCGGAGGGGATCGTCGTAGGGACGGTGCTGGTTTCGTGGTGGGCGTGGTGGCCCCTGTTCGAGCGCGGTGCCGAACAGTTGAAAAGCAATCCCGGTTCCAGCAACCCAACACACCCGCGCTGGATCCACCACGCCCACCACGAAACCAGTGCCGGTGCTACGCCGTGACCGCCAAAACCGGTAACGGCAGATGCCCGAACCAGCAGTGTGCCGGCCATCATAGGTCTGACCCCGAAACCCATACCGCCAGCCAGATCGTGGCCGCTCGCACCGGTAACGGCAGGATGCCAGCAGAACCACAGGCCCCACCACGAAACCAGAAACACTAGAAACCCCAACGTTTCTGCCCCTGCCGGCCAGGCAGCCCGCTTTCTTTGCCTACTTTCTTTTCGGGGAAAAGAAAGTAGGTCGCTCCGGGGGAGCGAAAGCCTTTGACTTTGACTTTGAAGTTGACTTTGACTTTGACTTTGACTTTGACTTTAAGCCAAAATAACTCTTGACTTTAAAGTAAAAAACTATCCAAAAACGAACAACCCAGAGCAAAAAAATGACCCAACAACCCGACACCCAAACCTACCCAACCCGCCAACTCTGCGACTTCCTCGCCACTCTGAAACTAGAACAAATCCCCCAGGAAGTCATAGAAAAAACCAAAGACCTCTTCCTCGACTGGATCGCCTCCGCCATCGCCGGCAAGGACGCCCCCGCCATCCGCAAACTGCAGGAATTCGCCGCGGCGATGGGCCCGCAGCAAGGCCCCTCCGAAGTCTTCGTCGACCGCCGCCGCACCTCCCCGTATTTCGCCGCGCTGATCAACGGCGCGTCCTCCCACGTGGTGGAGCAGGACGACGTGCACAACGGCTCGGTGCTGCACCCGGCCGCGGTGGTATTCCCGGCGGTGATCGCCGCCGCGCAGGCCGAGGGCAAGAGCGGCGCGGACGTGCTGCTGGCCTCCATCGCCGGCTATGAGGCCGGCATCCGCATCGGCGAGTTCATGGGCCGCTCGCACTACCGCGTATTCCACACCACCGGCACGGTCGGCACGCTGGCGGCGGCGGCGGCGGTGGCCAAACTGTACGGCATGGATGCCGAGGGCATCAACCAGGCGCTCGGCTCGGCCGGCACGCAGGCCGCCGGCTTGTGGGAGTTCCTGCGCGACGCGGCGGACTCCAAGCAGTTGCACACGGCCAAGGCGGCGGCGGACGGCCTGATGTCGGCGTGGATCGCGCGCGCGGGCTTCACCGGCGCGAAGCGCATCCTGGAGGGCGCGCAGGGCATGGCCGCGGGCATGTCGAGCGACGCCAACCCGGCCGCGCTGACCGATGGCCTGGGCACGCGCTGGGCCACGGCCGAGACCTCGTTCAAGTTCTTCGCCTCGTGCCGCCACACGCATCCGGCGGCCGACGCGCTCAAGGCGCTGATGCTGCGCGAGCAGATCCGCGCGGACCAGATCGCCGCCGTGACCGCGCACGTGCACCAGGGCGCGATCGACGTGCTCGGCCCCGTGACCGATCCCAGGACCATCCACCAGGCCAAGTTCTCGATGGGCACCGTGCTCGGCCTGGTGGCGCTGCACGCGCATGCCGGCCTCGGCGAGTTCGAGGACCACGCCTTGCAGGACGCGCAGGTGGCCGCCTTCCGCGACAAGGTGGAGATGGCGCTCGACGACGAGATCAACGCGGCCTATCCGCGCCAGTGGATCGGCCGCGTCACCGTGCGGACCACCGATGGCCGCACGCTCGGCGCGCGCGTGGACGTGCCCAAGGGCGACCCCGGCAACACGCTGTCGCGCCCGGAGCTCGAAGCCAAGGCGATCCAGCTCGGCGCCTTCCGCCACGGCGCCGGCGAGGCGGAGATGCGCGCCATCATCGCGCGCGTGTGGGCGCTGGAAAAGCAGCCGGACGTCAACGGCTGGCTGCCGCTCGCGCGCTGACGCCTCACCTTCCCGGGAAATACCGATGTCCTCAGTCTCCACCGCCGCCACCGCCATCACCTACCTGTTCGTGCCGGGCGACCGGCCCGAACGCTTCGACAAGGCCGCCGCCGCCGCGCCCGACGCGCTGATCCTCGACCTCGAGGACGCCGTGCACCCGGACGCCAAGCCGGCCGCGCGCGGCGCCATCGCCGCGTGGCTGCGCGAGTGCGGCGCGCACGCGCACGCCTACGTGCGCATCAACGACGCCAGCTCGCCCGCCTTCGCCGCCGACATGGACTGGCTGCGCGCGCTGCCGCCGGACACGCCGCTGGCCGGCCTGCTGGTGCCCAAGGCCGAAGACCCGGTCGCGCTCGGCGAGATCGCCCAGGCGCTGGCCCAGGTCAACCCGCAGGGCCGCATGGTGGCCATCATCGAAAGCGCGCGCGGGCTGCACGGCGTCGACGCGGTGGCCGCCGCGCCGGGCGTGTCGCGCCTGGCCTTCGGCTCGCTCGACTTCGCCGTGGACCTGGGCTGCGCGCACACGCGCGAAGCGCTGCTGCTGGCGCGCTCGCGCATCGTGCTGGCCGCGCGCGTGGCCGGCCTGCCGCCGCCCGTGGACGGCGTCACCACCGCGCTCAAGGACGAGGCCGTGCTGGCCGACGACGTGGCCCACGCGCGCGCGCTCGGCTTCGCCGCCAAGCTGTGCATCCACCCGGCCCAGCTCGCCGCGGTGCGCGCCGGGTTCCTGCCCACCGCGCAGCAGCTCGACTGGGCGCGGCGCGTGCTGGCCGCCACCGCCAGCGGCAGCCACGCGGTGCAGGTCGACGGCAAGATGGTCGACCGCCCCGTCATCGAACAAGCCCGGCGCCTGCTCGCGCTCGCCGGCCACCCCGAAACCCAGCAAGCCAATCCGTCATGACCCAGCTCGAACACCTGCGCACCTGGATCGGCCGCAGCGAAAGCCGCACCGAGACCCTTTCCCCCGAACCCGTGATCGGCCTGGCCGCCACGCTCGACCTCGACGCCGACGCGCTCGTGCGCGGCCCGCTGCCGCCGCTGTGGCACTGGCTGTATTTCCTGCCGCGCGCGCCGCAGCGCGAGCTCGGCCGCGACGGCCACCCCGCGCTGGGCGGCTTCATGCCGCCGGTGCCGCTGCCGCGCCGCATGTGGGCCGGCGGCGAGCTCGACTTCAAACGCGCGCTGCGCGTGGGCGACACCGTCACGCGCACCTCCACCGTGCGCAACGTCGAATACAAGACCGGCCGCAGCGGCGAGCTGTGGTTCGTCACCGTGGAGCACGTGCTCACCGTCGGCGGCGAGACCGCGCTGACCGAGCGCCACGACCTGGTCTACCGCGCCATGCCCGAGCCCGGCCAGCCGCTGCCGCCGCGCCCGCGCCTGGCGCACGCGCCAGCGTGGCAGCGCCAGCTCCAGGCCGGCCCGGTCATGCTGTTCCGCTTCTCGGCGCTGACCTTCAACGGCCACCGCATCCACTACGACCACGACTACGTGCGCGACGTGGAAGGCTATCCCGGGCTGGTGGTGCACGGCCCGCTGCAGGCCGTGCTCACGCTCGACCTGCTGGCGCGCGAGATGCCGGCGGCCAAGGTGCGCCGCTTCGGCTTCCGCGGGCTGGCGCCGCTGTTCCACCACGACACCGTGACCGTGGGCGGCGCACCGGACGCCGCCACGCCCGGCAGGATCGCGCTGTGGACCGGCGACGACGCCGGCGGCCAGGCGATGGAAGCCTGGGCCGAGGTGGAGGCCTGACGGGAGGGACGACGCAGGCTGACCGGCGCGGCACACCAATACAACATCGGGATCAGCGGGGAACCACGATAAATGGAGACTTCCTATGCATGCATCCCGAAAGGCCGGGCGGCGCGCCCGCCGCCTCGCCGTCTGCGGCGCCATCGCCGTGCTCTGCGCCGCGTCCGCGCGGGCGCAGCCGCCCTATCCGGCGCGGCCCGTCACGCTGATCGTCCCCTACGCGGCGGGCGGCACCACCGACGTGGTGGCGCGCCAGTTCGCCGTGGCCCTGCAACAGGCGCTCGGCCAGAACGTGATGGTGGAAAACAAGCCCGGCGTCTCGGGCACGATGGGCGCGATGGCCATCAGGCAGGCCCGGCCCGACGGCTACACGCTCGCCGTCATGCCGGTCACGGTATTCCGCCAGCCCTTCATCCAGAAGACCACCTTCGACCCGGCGCGTGACTTCACCTACCTCGCGCGCATCACCGGCTATACCTTCGGCGCGGTGGTGCGCGCCGATTCGCCGTGGCGGGACTGGCATGACTTCCTCGCCGCCGCGCGCGCACGGCCCGGCACGCTCGGCTACGGCTCGCCGGGCCAGTTCTCCTCGCCGCACCTCACCATGATGGAACTGGCCGGCAAGGAAAACCTGGCCGTCAACCACGTACCGTTCAAGGGCGACGCCGACTGCATCAACTCGCTGATGGGCAACCACGTGCAACTGTGCGCCGCGGGCAACTCGGCCGGCACGCTGGTGGACGCCGGCAAGCTGCGCTGGCTCAACCTGTGGACCGCGCAGCGCTCGTCGCGCTGGCCCGGCGTGCCCACGCTGCGCGAGCTCGGCTACGACATCGTCTCCAATTCGCCCTACGGCGTGGCCGGGCCGAAAGACATGGACCCGCACGTGGTGCGCATCCTCGAAGCCGCGCTCAAACGCGCCGCCGAGGACCCGCAGCACCTCGCCGCGCTCAGGCAGCAGGACCAGGACCTGATGTACCTCGACAGCGCGAGCTACACGCGCTACGCCATGCAGCAGATCGCCAGCGAGAAGGCGCTGGTGGAACGGCTTGGCATCAAGGCGGACTGACCTGGCGGTTTGCGGGGGCGCGTGGTGGTGCGTGATATCACCTGCTACGCAGGTTGTCTCCCCTCTCCCGCCTGCGGGAGAGGGGCCGGGGGAGAGGGCCAGGCGCCGCCACGAAGTCACCACCACCGCGAACCGCAACCCGCGCTTCCCCGCCAGATAAAAAACGGCAGCAAAAAAAAAGCGGCCCACCAGAGCCGCTTTCCTCCCAGCAACACAAACTCAGCGCATCCTCACTCCACCTGGATCTTCGCCGTCTTCACCACGCCGCCCCACAAGGCCAGCTCCTTCTGGATACGGTCCGACAGCGGCTTCGGCCCGGTGATGTTGAGGTCGTAGCCGCCCTGCGTCATGCGCTGCTGGAAAGCCGGATCGTCGCCGATCGCCTTCTGCGCCTTGACCAGCTTGTCCACCACCTCGGCGGGCAGCCTGGGCGGGCCCACCAGCGCGTACCAGCCGGTGACGTCGTAGTTCTTCAGGCCGGACTCGATCATGGTCGGCACGTTGGGCAGCGCGGCGTTGCGGGCCTTCGACGTGACCGCCAGCGCGCGCACCTTGCCGCCCTGGATATAGCCGATGGCGGTGCCGGTGATGTCGAACATGAACGTCACCTTGCCGCCGATCACGTCGGCCATCGCCGGCGAGTTGCCCTTGTACGGCACGTGCAGCATCTTCACGCCGCCCATCTCCGCCAGCAGTTCCGCCGACAGGTGGTTGGAGGCGCCCACGCCGGCCGAGCCGAAGCTCACGCCTTCGGGATGCTTGCGCGCGTAGTCCACCAGCTCGCCCACGTCCTTGGCGGGGAATTCCTTGTTGATCAGCAGGACGTTGGTGTAGTCGGTGATCAGGCCGATGTAGCTGAAGTCCTTGGTGGGGTTGAAGTTCACCGACTTCTGGATCAGCGGCGTCATGGTCATGGTCGGGCTGGCCACGAAGTACAGCGTGTAGCCGTCCGGCGTGGACTTCGCGGTCAGGTCCGCGGCGATGGCGCCGCTGGCGCCGGCGCGATTGTCCACCACCACCGGCTGCTTGAGCACGCGGCCGAGGTAGTCGGCGTAGATGCGCGCGGCGGTGTCGACCGGGCCGCCGGGCGCGTAGCCCACCAGCAGCTTGACCGGGCGCGCCGGGTAGGCGTCGGCCCAGGCGGCGCCGTGCGCCGCGGCCAGCAGCAGGCCGGCCATCATCCATCGTTTCATCGTGTCTCCTCCTTCTTGTGTTTGCGCCGGCGCGCGTTCAGGCCGCCGCCGCGTTGCCCTCCACCAGGGCACGCAGCGGCTGCTTGAGCAGCTTGCCGCTGGCGGTGGTGGGAATGGTCTCGATCACGCGCACCTGCGCGGGCCGCTTGTACGGCGCCAGGCTCTCGCGCAGGTAGGCCTGCAGCGCGGGCACGTCGAGCGTGGTGCCGGGCTGGGTTTCGATAAAGGCCACCACTTCCTCGTTGCCGTCGGCGGCCGCGCGGCCCACCACGGCGGACTGGCGCACGCCGGGGAAGGCATTGATGACCGACTCCACCTCGATCGGGTAGACGTTGAAGCCCGAGCGGATGATCAGGTCCTTCGAGCGGCCGACGATGAACAGCGCGCCGTCCGCGTCGAGATAGCCCAGGTCGCCGGTGTTGAGCCAGCCGCCGGGCAGCAGCGCCTCGGCAGTCTGCCCGGCGTTGCGGAAATAACCGCGCATCACGCCGGGCCCGCGCACGCGGATCTGGCCGCGTTCGCCGGGCGGCATCGGCTGGCCCTGCTCGTCGGTGATGGCGATCTCCACGCCTTCGACGATGTAGCCGGCCGAGCAGTCCGCGCGCGGCGCGTCCTTGCGCGTGATGAACAGCGAGCCGGCGTACTCCGTGATGCCGTAGCCGTGGTGCAGCGGCTGGCCGAACCACGCCTCGGTGTCGCGCTTGAGCGTGGGGTCCAGCGGCGCGCCGCCGGTGTACAGGTAGCGCAGGCGCGGGAAGGCCGTGGCACCGGTCTGGCCGGTGCGCGCGGTCATCTCGCGCGCCAGCGCCATGATGCGCGTGAACATGGTCGGCACGCCCTGCAGCATGGTGAGGCCGGGCGAGCGCAGCGCCGCGAACACGTCGGCCGCGTCGAAGCGCGGGCGCATCACCAGGCTGGCGCCGGCATAGAGCGTGGCCATCAGCACCGTGGCGATGCCGAAGATATGCGACAGCGGCAGCGCGCCGTAGGCGATGTCGTCCGGGCCGAGGTCGCGCGAGGTGGCGGAGATGCGCGCGAACACCGTCAGGCCCGCGTGCGGCACCATCACGCCCTTGGGCGCGCCGGTGGTGCCCGAGGTATAGATCAGCGTGGCGATGTCGCGCGCCTCGGCGGCGTCCACGCGCTGCGGCGCGTGCTCCGCGCACAGCACCGTGAAGTTCGGGTCGAGCGCGGCGCAGTCCGACGGCTGCGCGCCGAGGCGGGCCGCGTGCGCGGCGGCCACGTCGGACACGTTGCTGGTGAAGAAGGTCAGCAGCGGCTCCGCATGCGCGCGGATGCCGTCGATCTCGCGCGGCGAGAGCCGCGCGTTGACCTGGATCGGCCACGCATGCAGCGTGCTGCACGCAAACAGCATGACCACCATCTCGGTGCAGTTCTCGCCCACCACCATCACGCGGTCGCCCTGGCCCACGCCGCGCGCGGCCAGCCAGTCGCGCGCGGCGGCGATGCGCTGCCACAGCGCGCCGTAGCTCAGGATCCCGCCGGCCAGGTGCAGGCAGGGTGCGTCGGGCGCGCGCTCGGCCCAGTGCTTGGGGATGTCGTGGATGAACTCAGGGCGGAAGGAAGGCATGATGCGGGCGATGTAATGCGGATGACGCTGACAGGAGGAAGCCGGCGCCGCGAAGCGCCGGCCACGGGCAAAGCTACTGGTCCAGGTGGATGCCGGCCGACTTGATCAGCCCGTCCCACTTCTGGTACTGGCTGCGCATGTAGGCGCCGAACTGCGCCGGCGTGGACGGGAACGGCACCGTGCCCTGCGCCGCCAGCCGCGCGGCCAGCTCGGGCTGCGCCAGCGCGGCCACGATCTCGGCATTGAGGCGGTCGACCACCGCCGGCGGCGTGTTGGCCGGCGCGGCCACGCCGAACCACGCGGTCAGCTCGTAGCCGGGCACGCCCGCGGCGGCCAGCGTGGGCACGCCGGGCAACTGGTCCGACGCCTTCGCGGTGGTCACGCCGAGCGCGCGCACGCGGCCGTCGCGCACATAGGGCAGCGCCGTGGAAATGCTGTCGAACATCATGGTCAGGCGCCCGCCGATCAGGTCGGTCATGGCCGGCGCGCTGCCCTTGTACGGCACGTGGTCGATGCGCACGCCCGCCATGTGGGTAAACAACTCGCCCGCCAGGTGCGAGGACGAGCCGTTGCCGAACGAGCCGTAGCTCAGCTTGCCGGGCTCGCGCTTGGCCAGCGCGATCAGTTCGGCCACGTTGCGCGCGGGCACCGACGGGTGCACCACCAGCACGTTGGGCAGGTAGGCCACCGACGCCACCGGCGCGAAATCCTTGAGCGGGTCGTAGCCCGGCCTGTCGTACAGGCTCTTGTTGACGGCCAGCGAGCCGAAGGTGCCGAAGAACAGCGTGTAGCCATCGGCCGGCGCGCGCGCCACCGACACCGCGGCGATATTGCCGCCCGCGCCGGGCCGGTTCTCGATCACCACCGGCTGCCCCAGCCGCACCGACAGCGCATGGCTGATCTCGCGCGCCAGCAGGTCGGTGGCGCCGCCCGGCGGAAAGGGCACGACCAGCCGCACCGGCTTGTCGGGATAAGCCGCGAACGCGCTCGCGGCGGCCAGCAGTCCGCCGCATAGCGCGAGCAGCCTGGTGCATCGTTGGGTCCAGCGTGACATGCGCCTGTCTCCTCGGCGTGATTTCTGTTTTGTGCTGCGATGGCACGGCGCCAGTTTGGGCCAGCCGCCGCGGGCACGCCATTTGGATTTGGCTAAGGCCGCCTTCAGGCTGGCGTGAATGGCATGCTCCGCCATCCGCGCACTGGGGGAAACCCTTGTCAGGAATGCGGGGACAACAGCCGCACAACGCTTTGTGCCTGCCGAAGTGCGGCTTTGCCATTGCGGAAACTCCGAACCACGCGCCGCACATAGAATCGTCTCACCGTATCGTGGAGGCAGCCGCGTTGCGCCGGCATGCCGCCGCCGCGACGCGGCCAGCCTTCCCAACCGAGGGGACAAGCAGATGGATTTGCGTTTCAACGCCGCGGAGCAGTCGTTCCGCGAAGAGGTTCGGACCTTCGTGCAGGCCAGCCTGCCGGCGGACATCCGCGACAAGGTACTGGCCCACCAGCGCGTGGAGAAGGACGACTACGTGCGCTGGCACCGCGTGCTGCACGCGCACGGCTGGGGCGCGCCGACATGGCCGAAGCAATGGGGCGGCACCGGCTGGACGCCGCTGCAGCGCCTGATCTTCGAGATCGAGACCTTCCGCGCCGGCGCGCCGCGCCTGCTGCCGTTCGGCCTGACCATGATCGGCCCGGTGCTGATGAAGTACGCCAGCCCCGAGCACCAGGAACGCTTCCTGCCGCGCATCCCCACGGTGGAAGATTTCTGGTGCCAGGGCTATTCGGAACCGGGCTCCGGCTCGGACCTGGCCTCGCTCAAGACGCGCGCGGTGCGCCACGGCGACCGCTACATCGTCAATGGCCAGAAGACCTGGACCACGATGGCGCATTTCGCCGACTGGATCTTCTGCCTGGTGCGCACCGACACCGAGGCCAAGGCGCAGGAAGGCATCTCCATGCTGCTGATCGACATGAAGACGCCGGGCGTGACGGTGCGCCCGATCGTCACGCTCGACGGCGGCCACGACGTCAACGAAGTGTGGTTCGAGGACGTGGAAGTGCCGGCGGCCAACCTGCTCGGCGAAGAGAACCGCGGCTGGACCTACGCCAAGTACCTGCTCGGCCACGAGCGCACCGGCATCGCCGGCATCGGCCACTGCAACCGCGAACTGCGCCAGCTCAAGCACTACGCCGCGCAGGCCACCGACGGCGCCGGCCGCCCGCTGATCGACGACGTGCGCATGCGCGACAAGATCGCGCGCATCGAGATGGACATCATGGCGCTGGAAATGCTGCTGCTGCGCGTGGCCACGCAGTCCGCCGGCCAGCCCGGCCCCGAAGCCTCCATCGTCAAGATCCGCGGCTCCGAGATCCAGCAGGACCTGGCCATGCTGCAGATGGAAGTGGCCGGCCCCGGCGCCTGGCCGTATTCGCCGCGCTGGCTCGAGGCCGGCGAGACGCCGGCGGACCTGCCGACGCACGCGCCGGCCTGGGCCGCGCCCGCGGCCTCCACCTACTTCGACATGCGCAAGACCTCCATCTACGGCGGCGCCACCGAAGTGCAGAAGAACATCATCTCCAAGATGATCCTGGGTTTCTGAACGCCGGGACGGAAGGAACAAGCACAGTCATGGACTTCAACTACAGCGAAGAACAGCAGATGCTGGCCGACAGCCTGCGCCGCTTCATCGACACCGAATACACCTTCGCCCGGCGCCGCGCCAGCGCGCGCGGCGGCAACAGCCTCGACCGCGCCGCGTGGGCCCAGCTCGCCGAGATGGGCGTGCTCGGCCTGACCGTGCCCGCCGAATACGGCGGCTTCGGCGAAAGCGCCGCCAGCCAGCTGGTGGTGCAGCGCGAACTCGGCCGCGGCCTCGTGCTCGAGCCGGTCACGCCCGCCGCGGTCATCTCCACCGCCGTGCTGAGCGCCTACGGCAGCGCGGCGCAGAAAGAAGCATGGCTGCCCGCCATCGCCGGCGGCGAGCGCATCGTCACCCTCGCCTACCTCGAGCCCACCACGCGCTACCGCGCCGAAAGCGCGCGCGCGGCGGCCGAGCGCAAGGGCGACGGCTACCAGCTCAACGGCACCAAGACCCTCGCCTGGCATGGCGAAGCCGCCGACGCCTTCCTGGTCAGCGCGCGCCTCGCCGGCAGCAACGAACTGTCGCTGTTCCTGGTGCCCGGGGACACGCCCGGCCTGAGCGTGCACGGCTATCCCACGATGGACGGCCTGCGCGCCGCCGACATCACGCTGCACAACGCCACGGTCGGCGCCGCCGCGCTGGTCGGCAGCGAAGGCAACGGCCTGGCCGCGCTCACGCACGGCATCGACCACGGCATCGCCGCGCTGTGCGCCGAAGCCGCCGGCGCAATGGAACGGCTGATCGAGATCACCGGCGAATACCTGCGCACGCGCCAGCAGTTCGGCAAGCCGCTGGCCGCGTTCCAGGCGCTGCAGCACCGCATGGCCGACATGCTGGTGCAGAAGGAACTGGCGCTGTCGATGGCCTACGTCGCCGCCCAGGCGCTGGACGAAACCGACCCCGCGCAGCGCCGCCGCATGCTCAGCGGCGCCAAGGTGGTGGTCGCCAGGGCCGGCCGCTTCGTCGGCCAGCAGGCGGTGCAGCTACACGGCGGGATGGGGATGACGGACGAACTCGAGGTGGGGGACTACTTCAAGCGGCTGACGATGATCGACCCGCTGCTGGGAGATAGCGATTTTCATGTGCAGCGGTATGGGGAGGTGATGGTGGGGTAGGGGTCGTCTCAAGACGATCCTGGCATCGTCGCGCGGCCCGGCAGGCGCCACTTGCACTTGATGACACAATCGGCCGACACGTCGGCATGCAGCCCATTCGCAACCAGCAGGACGTTGGTATCGATGACAGCCTTCATTCTGCCCTGTCCTTCTGGTCCAACTCACGCCTGCGCTGCATCGCTGCCAGGGTGCGGCCCGCGATGTCGGCCATCTCGTCGCCGAAGAAGTGCTCCGGCCAGTTCTCGATTTCGCCGAACATGTTCAACTGCAGCGGCTCCAGTTCGGTGGCGGCGCCGGCACGACGGCAGAAGTACACCGCCACGTCCTCGGGTGCAACGGCGCCCTCGGCCACGCGGCGCTGCAGGCGGTTGAGGAAATGCTCGGAGTGGCTTTCCACGATCAGTTGAACATGACGCGCCCTGCCGTTTTCACGCGCCTGCGTCGCCGAAATGAATACGTCCGCCAGTTCGGCCTGCACCTGCGGGTGCAGATGAATCTCGGGCTGCTCCATCCACACCGTGGAGTTCGGCGGGCAATAGAAAGCCTGCACCAAAGCCGGAAGCACCTGCGACACGCCGAACCCGACATCGGTGATCTTGACCTCCGGCGCCTTGGCATGCGTCCTGACCAGGACTTCGTATTCCTTGCGCCCTTCTGCCACGGGCTTGACGGAAAAATCATGTATCACGCCCAGGTCTTTCAGCCAGGCGGCAATGAACGTGGCAAATCCCTGCTTGGCCCGCTTCGGGCCACGATTGAGCATGCGCCCTTCGCTCTGTGCCGCCAGGATTGCCGCGATGGCGTACTCGCCCATCTGCCCCACGCTCGAAGGCGTATCTCCCGACCACTGATAGATCCGCTGGGGATGATTGCGCAGAGGCCCCAGATAGGACAGGCTATCCAGCATGGCCTCGGTGGCCAGCGCGAAGTCCGCCAGGAAGCCCGCGTTCTTGAAGCGCGCATTGCTGACGTCCGACAGGCGATAGAACTTCTCCGGCTCCTCGAGAGGCCATTTGCGGCCGTCGGCCATCTTGAACCCGTAGCGCTGCGATGACAGCGTGAATTTCCGCTTGTCATCTCGCCGCAGCGACACATCGAGAACGTCTTCCGCATCCGAGCCCAGTACATAACTCAGTGCCTGCACCTCGGGCTGGGCGGACTTGCCGGCAACCAGTTCCACCGCCAGCCGCATATGGTCGCCCTGGTAACGCACCGCGGCTTGCAGTGGATCGCGCACCTCCAGCGCCCTGGGCAAAGACCAGCCGATCTCGAACTCCAGTGACTGCGTCAAGTCATGGCCGTGCAGGCAGTCTGCGAAGGTGCCCAGATCGATGAGTGAGGAGGTATCTCCCAGATGCAGAGCCCGTTTTCGATCTGTCGAGCGCGCCGTTTGCTGCAGAGCCAGCAACAAGTGCCCGAGGCTGCTTTTACCCGCGCTGTTGGCGCCGAAAATCACCGTCAATGGCGCCAGACGAATCGGACCCGTGTCTTTCCAGGCTTTGAAGTTCTTGATATGAAGATGGTTCAGCATCGGCGGATGTTCCCTTCTCAAATTCCGCTAACGAATGACCTCTCGCCGCTCACCGACGCATCGGCAACCAAGCGGAAGGCCTTCATCGAAACCGAGGATACGTGTTGGATCCACAGCGCCACCCCGTCGATCAGGAGATGGCAAAGTGGTAGTCGACGATGTACTGGAAAGGTGATGCGGCATTGGGATGTTTCTCTTCCTGCTTCCTTTATGCCGCAGCCTGTTGACGATCATTGCCGCCAATAATACATCCAATCACATCCGATACTTCCGCCGGCACGCTGCCGGGAACGCAGCGTGGCAGGACATGACGGATTCCCTGGAACAATCCATCTTCGCGATTGCCTGCCGTGGCTGGCCCGATACCGCACGGTGGCCAGTCCACGATATGCCTGTTCCAACGGATTCCCCATCGGGCGCGCCGGCCAACAGCTCAAATCACCAACTCAATCAAGAACGGCCCCGCCTTCGCATTGGCCGCCGCGAACAGCGCCGCAAACCCCTCCATATCCACCGCGCGCGCGCCTTCCACCCCCATGCCGTTGGCCAGCTTCACCCAGTCGAGATCGGGGTTGCCGATGTCGAGCATGTCGAGCGCGGTCTTGCCGGGATTGGCGCCGACGCCGGCGAGTTCGCCGAGCAGGATCGCGTATTTGCGGTTGGCCAGCACCACCACGGTCACGTCGAGCTTTTCGCGTGCCATCGTCCACAGCGATTGCAGCGTGTACATGCCGGAGCCGTCGGCCTGCAGCGCGACCACGCGGCGGCCGGGCGCGGCGACGGCGGCGCCGGTGGCCAGCGGCAGGCCGTCGCCGATGGCGCCGCCGGTGAGCTGCAGCCAGTCGTGCGGCGCGGCGTGCACGGTGCCGGGATAGAAGGCGCGGCCGAAGCTCACGCTTTCTTCCACCACGATGGCCTGCTCGGGCAGCAGCGCGGTCAGCGTCTGCGCCACGGCTTCGGAGGTCACGGCGCCCTTGGCGATTTCGTGCGACGCAGCGGAGGCCGGCAGCGCGACGGCGGGCGCGCCGAGTTCGTCGGCCAGGCGCGCGAGCGCTTCGGCGAGGTCCTGCTCGGGGCGGGCGAGCACGAGCACGTCGGCGTCTTCCGGGTACGGGCGCGGCGACTTGCCGGGATAGGCGAAGAAGGTCACGGGCGGCGGCGCGCCGACCAGGATGACGTTGCGGATGCCGGCCAGCTTGGCGCGCGCCACGTCGCCGGAGTACGGCACGCGGTCGACGTTGAAGCGGCCGCGGCCGCGCGACACGCGCGCGTTGGACATCGGCGTGATCAGGCGCGCGTCGGTGGCGGCGGCGATGCGGTGTGCGTCGGCCAGCGGCGCTTCGCGCAGCGCGGCGCCGGCCAGCACGATCAGCGTGGGCTGGCCGGAGCGCAGCACGCGCGCGGCCTGCTGCACGGCGTCGGGCGAGACCTTGGGCACCGGCAGCGGCGGCAGCGGCGCGGCGACCTTGCCGCCGGCGTCCCAGCACACGTCGGAGGGCAGGATCAGGCTGGCCACGCCGCCCGGCGCGCCGAGCGCGGCCTGTACCGCGGCGGCGGCATCGGCGCCGACCGAGGCGGCGTGCGTGGCGGTGCGGGTCCAGACCGAGACCGGGCGTGCCCAGCCTTCGGTGTCGGTGGTCAGCGGCGCGTCGAACGGGCGGTGGTAGGTGGCCTGGTCGCCGACGATGTTGACCACCGGCGTCTGCGCGCGGCGCGCGTTGTGCAGGTTGGCCAGGCCGTTGGCCAGGCCCGGGCCGCAGTGCAGCAGCGTGGCCGCGGGCTTGTCGGCCATGCGCGCGTAGCCGTCGGCCGCGCCTGTCACCACGCCTTCGAACAGGCCGAGCACGCAGCGCATGCCGGGGATGCGGTCGAGCGCGGCCACGAAGTGCATTTCGCTGGTGCCGGGATTGGCAAAACAAGTATCCACGCCGCACGCCAGCAGCGTCTTGACCAGGCTTTCGGCGCCGTTCAGTTCGCCCTGCCCGTTGTCTGCGTGGTTCGGCTGGTTGCGCTCGGTTGTCTGCATTGGCTTGGTTTCCGGTTGGGTTGCAGGATGAGGGTGCTGAATCGGGACGGCCGCCGCGGTCACGGCTGCGCGGCCGGACGTGGCGGATAAGCGGGGACGGCGCCCGCGCCGGGCGCGAGCAGGTCGAAGTCGAGGCAGACGAACTCGCTCGGGAATTCGATGCGCGCGTAATAGACGATCACGCCGTCCACGCAGGCATGGCGGCGCAGCTCGGCCACCGGCGCGCCGACCGGCAGCGCCAGCCGGGCCGCGGTTTCCGCGCCGGCGGCAATGACGGACAGGCGCTGGCGGGCGGCCGTGACCTTGAGCTGCGGGAAGCGGTCCAGCACCGGCACCGAGGCGCCCTGGCGGAACGCCTCCGGCTCGCGCGCGAACACGCCGGCCTCGATGTACACCTCGCTCAGCGCGAACGGCTTGTGCTCGATGCGGTGCAGGCGGCGCAGGAAGCGGTAGCCCGGCGCGCGCGCGGCGCTGCACGGCAGGCCGAGCTCATCGGGCAGCGGCACCAGGCCGTCGGATTCGCCGAGCGCCTCGGTGCCGAGCCGCTCGCCCACCGCCACGGCCTGATCCCAGCTGACCGGCAGCGTCAGCGGGCGGCGCTCGCGGCAGCCGGCCTTGACGAAGGTGCCGCGGCCGCGCTCGCGGATCAGCAGGCCTTCCTCGTCCAGCAGGGTTAGCGCGTTGTGCATCGTCATGCGCGCCACGCCGAATTCGCGGCAAAGCTGTTCGAGCGAGGGAATGCGCTCGCCGGGCCGCCACTCGCCGCTCTCGATATGGCGGCGGAAGATGGTGGCGAGCTGGAGGTAGACGGGCTGACGGCTGCGCGAAAGCAGATCGCCGGAGGCGGCAAAGGCTGGGGGCAGCGCGGAGTTCTGCATGTTCGGCGGGAGGAGCGGCGAAAGGAGCGGCGGAAAGCTCGGCAAGCCGCGCGAGCGGCGGGCGCAGCCTGGCTGCAAGCGAGCTACTTTAGTAAGGTCTACAAACCTAGACTACTAGGGTTAACTAGCGGACCCGCGCCGGACACGAAAAAAAGCGCGGGAGAATTCCCGCGCTTTGCGCTCGTCCTGGTGGCATCCGGCGCGGCGCCGCCTCGCCGCCGGCCGTCCTGATGCCGCCTTCAGGCCGCCATCGGCGACGAGCCTTCCGCCGGCCTGACCTGCATCAGGGCCGGCGCATGCATGGTGGCCGGCATGGCGTCGGGTGCGGTCAGCCAGCCTTGCACGGCCGCCTGGATGCCGTCGGCCTGCGCCTGCTTGCGACGATAGGCGGCGCGCTTCCTGGAGGGCAGTTCCATCACGTCGCGGCGCGGCTGGTCGACCGGCATGCCGATGTTGCCGCAGCCGAGCGGCACGCCGCCGTACTCCGCCCAGAAGCTTTCGTAGTCGCACAGGATCGCGCGCGGCGTATGGCGCTGGCGTCCGACGTGGTTGCGCCGGGATACCCCCACGATGCGGCGCGCGCCGAGCGCCGCCGCCAGGGCGAGCAGCGCTGCCATGACCGTGTCCTTGGGGCGCAGGCCATCGCAGGCCTTGGTCGATTCGCGGATCAGGTCGCGGCTGTGCTCGCCCATCGGGCCCTGCAGGCCGCCGACGAAGACCTCCGCGCCATCCTTGCCCTGCCGGAGGTAGAAGCTGAGCTGGCTCAGGCAGGTGCCGCTGGCGGTGTCCTGCCAGTAGAAGGCCAGTTCGCCTTCCTTGGGGTTGGGCCCCGAGTCGGCCAGGCGCAGCGCATAGCGCGCCTCGCCAAACGCGCAGGCCAGCCCGCCATGCACGTAGATGCGCTCGCACAGCGCCATCGGCACCAGCGCGCGCAGGGTGCGATAGTGGTCCAGCACCGTGTCCATGCGCGCGCGGAAGCCCAGCCCGGACACACCCAGCGGGCGGTACGGGCGCTCCAGCAGCGCCGGCCTGGCCACCGCCACGCACCGCATCAGCGCGCAGGCATCCACCGCCTGCAGCCAGGCGCGCACCGCCGCGAAGCGGAACGCCGAGCGGCAGAACAGTTTCAGGCGCTTGAGACGCGAGCGCGCGCCATATTGCGGATGACAGAACACCGCCAGCGCGCTCAATGTCGCCAGATAGCGGAAGTAGAAAAACGGCCCGAAGTCACGGAATAAACCACGGGCGTGGATTGCCGAGAGCCATTGAAGGCTCGACACTGGTCCCTGCACGGCTTGAAGCTCCCCTGTTCCGCAGCTAAGCCGATAACCGGTCTTGTCTGTCCGCGGCATCTGACACGATGTTTACGAGACGGCAGGACTCCCGACGGACGGGAGGCCAGGCAAATGTATCCGGCTCGTAATATTTCGTAACGAACAGTAATAGTTCCCGTTGACAGGAAAGTGGGGAATTTCTGCGGACAACAAAAAAGGCCGGCTTGGGGCCGGCCTCGCGCGCTCGACAAGATCAGCTCGCCACTTGCTGTTTCCCTCCCCGCGCGGGCAAAGGAAGGCACCGGGAAAGCGCCGGCGCCATCACGAAGTCAGCGCCTACCCTCGCCCATTCCGCGGCAGTCCGGACAATCCGGGACCAATCCGGCCCCGGCTCAGCGGTGTGCCGCCGCCGGCCGCCGCTCCGTCGCGAAATACAGCCCCGCCAGCACCGGCAGCCCGAACCCGATCCAGCTGGTCAGCATCCAGCCGCCGTGGGCGAAGGCCCAGGCCCCCAGCGCGGAGGCAATGGCGCCACCGGCGAAGAAGATTGCCATGAAGACGCCGTTGAGCCGCCCGCGGATGGCGCCGCCGAGCGAGAAGATGGCGCGCTGGCCGACCACGAGGTTGGCCGCCACGCCGAAGTCGAGCGTGATGGCGGCGATGGTGAGCGCGGCCAGCGCCGGCATCGAGCCGGGCGTGCCGGCCATGCCCAGCAGGAAGGCGCCGGCCGCCAGCGCCATCGCCAGCGCGGTGGTGGGGCGGCCCAGGCCGCGGTCGGCCAGGCGCCCGGCGATGGGCGCGGCCACGGCGCCGGCCACGCCGGCCAGCGCGAACAGGGCGATGCCCTTCTGGCTCAGGCCGAACTCCGGTCCCGCCAGCCACAGCGGCACGGTGGTCCAGAACAGGCTGAAGGCGCCGAACATGCAGGCCTGGTAGGCCGCGCGCCGGCGCAGCACGGGCTGGGTGCGCAGCAGTTCCCACATCGATGCCAGCAAGGCGCCGTAGCGCACCGGCACCGGGCGGCGGTCGGGCAGCAGCCGCGCCAGCACGGCGGTCAGCACGGCCATGCCGACCGCCGAGCCGGCGAAGATGGCGTGCCAGCCGAACAGGTCGGTGACCAGGCTGGAGACCGGCCGCGCCAGCATGATGCCGAGCATCAGCCCGCTCATCACGTTGCCCACCACCCGGCCGCGCACGTGCTCGGGCGCCAGGTGCGCCGCAAACGGCACCAGCACCTGCGCCGCCACCGAGCTCAGCCCGATGCACACGGCCGCGGCCAGGAACACGCTGGCGTGGCCGGCCAGCGCCGCGACCGCCATCGCCACCGCGCTGGCCGCCAGCAGCGTGCAGATCAGGCGGCGGTTCTCGATGATGTCGCCCAGCGGCACGATCAGCAGCAGGCCCAGGCCGTAGCCGGCCTGGATCAGCGTCACGATCAGCCCGGCGGCCTGCGGCGACAGCCCCAGCGCGTGGCCGATCGGGCCGATCAGCGGCTGGGCGTAATACAGGTTGGCCACGATCAGCCCGCAGGCCGTGGCCAGCAGCAGCGTCATCCAGCTGGCGCCGCCCACCGGGCCGGCTTGCGTTGCCGCGGCACAGTCTGCTCTTGTCGTCATGTCGATTGCATTCCTACGGTTGAGCCGGGCCGGTCCCGCATTCGGGCGAGCCACGGATCGAAGGTCGAGATCATGCCTCAGATGGCCCGAGCTTGCAGGCCATCGCCGCGCTCAGGGCAGGTAGCCGAGCAGCCGCCACCAGAAGTAGTCCAGCGGCAGCAGCACCAGCAGGGTCGGCGCGGCCAGCGCCAGGCACAGCCGGCTGCCGGCGCGCAGCCCCACGCCGCCGAGCTGCATGGCGATCACGATGGGCGGCGACTGGTACGGGAAGAACACCGTGGAGAACACCGGCACCTGCAGCATCAGCACGCTTTCCAGCGGCAGGCCGGTGGCCTGCGCCAGCTCCCCGGCCAGCGGCGTGAGCACGGCGGGCAGCGCGGGCAGCGTGGCCACCAGCCCCAGGGCCGCGCCCATCGCGCCGAGCGCCGCCACGTTGGCGGCGTCGTGCCCGGGAGCCAGCGGCAGCCATTGCAGCAGCGCCCTGCTGATCGCCAGGCCCAGCCCGGTCGACTCCACCACCGCGCCCAGGCCGAGGAAGCCGGCCACGTAGATCAGTGGCGTCAGGTGCACCTGCTCGGCCAGCATGCGCGGCGACACCAGCCCCACGCCGGGCAGCAGGCACACGATGCAGGCCGCCAGCGAGATCCACGCCGGCGAGATGCCGTGCAGCGCGTCGGTGGCGAAGCCGGCCACGGCCAGCGCCAGGATCGCCGCCAGCACGGTTTCCTGCCGGCCCGGCGCGCCCGCGTCCTGCGGCGGCGGCGCGGCGGGACGCCCCGCTTCCGGGAACAGCCGGCACACCAGCCACACCAGCAGCACGGTCTTGAGCGCGCCGAGGATGGGGAAATGCAGCAGCAGATAGCTGCCGTAGCTGAGGTTGATGCCATACAGCGAGCCGGCCGCGCCGAGCAGCACGCTGTTGGGAATGTTGGCCGGCAGGATGGTGGTGGGCGGCATGTAGCTGGCCAGCGCCACCGTCAGCACCATGCCGATGCGCCCGTTCGAGCCGGGCGCGTAGCCGAGGCGGTCCGCCAGCGCCAGCACGATGGGCATCAGCAGCAGCACGCGCCCGGTGGTCGACGGCATCAGGAAGGCCAGGCCGACCGCGCTCAGCGCCACGGTGGCGATCACCTGCCGGTAGCTGCCCGTGCGCCCGCGAAAGACGATGGCCGCCAGGCGCTGCGCCAGCCCGGTGTGGCGCAAGGCCACGCCGGTCACTGCGCCGCCGAACATCAGCCACCACGCGGTGGAGGCGAAGCCGGAGAACGCCACCGCGGGCGGCGCCACGTGCAGCAGCACCGCGCACAGAAAGAACAGCAGCGTGGTGACGGGCTCCGGCAGCACGCCGAGCGCCCAGCAGCACACGGTGGACGCCACCAGCGCCGCGGCCGTCACCAGCGGGGCCGGCAGGCCGGCGGCGCGCCCCGCCAGCCACACGGCGGCCACGCACACGGCGATGACCGCCGCGGCGCGCGCGCTGTCGGAAAGCTTGCCGGCGGGCGGCGGGCTGGCCGCGGGCCGGGCCGCGGCGGTGGCCGGACTGGTGTTGCTGATGGTGTTGCTCATGGGGCGGGCTCCGTGGCGCCTTGGCATGCCGGTCATGCTAGGCCGCGCGCGTTTGGCGGAGTTACACTTTCCGGGCAATTTCTTATGAATTCCGGCCACCGCCGGCAATCGCACCGGAATTCGCACCGGAATTCGCACCGAAAATCACGCCGGACCCGGCGCAGGATCTGCCCCGGGAATCCCCGCGACGAGACACCCGCCGATGACGCGCACCACCTACCAGCCCATCCCGCTGACCGAACCGACCGCCGCGCAGCCGGTCGTCGTGCACCTGCGCCTGCCGCCGCCCAACGCCATCATCCGCCGCCACCGCCACGCATGGGGACAGGTCACGCTGCCGCTGCGCGGCAGCATGCGGGTGACGGCCGGGGACACCACCTGGGTGGTGCCGCCCATGCGCGCGGTGTGGATCCCGCCGGACGTGGAGCACGAGACCGTCACGCTCGGCGATGCCGCGCTGCATGCCTGCTACGTGCTGCCGGCCGCGGCGCCGCTGTCGCTTGCGAGCTGCACGGTGCTGGAGGTGTCGGCGCTGATGCGGCAGCTGCTGGTCGCCCTCGCCGGCGCGGCGGACCTGTCGCCGCGCCGGCGGCAGTTGAGCGCCGAGCTGCTGATCGAGGAGCTGCGCGCGGCGCCCGCGCTGTGGCCCGGGCTGGCGCTGCCGGCCGACCGCCGCCTCAAGGCGCTGTGCGACGCGCTGATGGAAGCGCCCGGCTCGGCCTTGAGCCTGGCGCAGTGGGCGGCGCGCACGGGCGCCAGCGAGCGCACGCTGGCGCGCCTGTTCCGCACCGAGCTGCACACCAGCTTCGCCGCCTGGCGCCAGCAGTTGCGGCTGGCCCACGCGGTGGACCTGATGAGCCGCGGCAAGCCGCTCGGGCACGTCGCGGCCGAGACCGGCTACGCCAATGCCGGCGCGTTCTCCACCATGTTCCGGCGCGCGCTGGGACAGGCGCCGCGCGATTTCATGGCGCACCGGGCCGACACGTAGGCCGATGCGTCGGCCGATGCATGGGCCAATGGCACCCGGCCCGGCGGGGCCTTGGTAAGATGGCCGGCCAGTCCCCTTCCCACGCGACGAGAGGCCCCCGATGCCCATTGCCGAGACCCGCGCCACCCCTTATTACGCCGTGATCTTCACCTCCATCCGCACCGGGGCCGACAACGGCTACGGCGCGATGGCCGAGGCGATGGAAGCCTCCGCGTCGCGGCAGCCCGGCTTTCTCGGCGTCGAGTCGGCGCGCGAGGACATCGGCATCACGGTGTCCTACTGGGAAAGCCTCGAAGCGATCGCGGCGTGGAAGCGCGACGCCGCGCACCTGATGGCGCAGCGGCTCGGCCGCGAGCGCTGGTACGCGGCCTACAAGACCCGCATCTGCCGGGTCGAGCGCGACTACGATTTCTCGCTGGACTGATACCGCGCAACCGACACCGCGCACTCCGCCCGCGCCGGCGCGGGTCAGGCCAGCCGCACTTCCTCCAGGTCCAGCAGCCGGACCATGTCGCGCGCCACCTCGTCCGAGATTTCGCGCTCGCGCGCGAGCTTGTAGATGGCTTCGCGCGATGCCTCGATCGCGGCCCGCCGCATGGCCCGCTCGACGTCCCGCCGCACCGGCTTGTGGCCGTCGCCCGCCGGCTCCGCGGCATGGCCGAGCGGCTCGTGCAGCCCTGCCAGCACCTGGTCGACCACGTCCATGTAGCGGCGCGCCTCCAGCGAGGAATCCTCTTCGCGCTGCGCGTCGAGGATGGTCGAGATGCGGTTCACCGCCGCCCGGTGCGCGGCCTGCCGCGCGAATTCCCGCTGCCGCTGGTGCGGCGAGGACCGCGCCGGCTCGATGCCCTTGAGCAGGCGCGGCATGCCGATGCTCGCGCCGACCAGCGAGATGATGATCACGGCCGCGGCGAGGAAGATCGCGAGGTCGCGCGCGGGGAACGCCTCGCCGCCGGGCAGCAGCAGCGGCAGCGTCATGACGCCGGCCAGCGTCACCGCGCCGCGCACGCCGCCCAGCGACAGCGCGAGCATGATGCGCGGCGTGGCGCGCGCCTCGGGCGGCGGCGTGGCATTGCGCACGATCCGCGCCAGCCTGACCGAGACGAAGATGCACGCCAGGCGCAGGGCCGCCAGCATGAGCCAGATCAGCAGCGCGTACACCGGCAGCAGCCACGGGTCGTCCCCGGCCTGCGTCACGGTCCGCGCCGCCGCGCGGAACACCCGCGGCAACTGCTCGCCGAGCAGCACGAACATGATCCCGTTGAGGACGAACTGCACCATGTCCCACACCGCCTGGCGCTGCATGCGCGCGAACGCGCTGACGCGCCCCGACAACTCCGCGTAGCTCATGGTCACGCCGGCGGCCACGGCGGCCAGGATGCCCGAGGCGCCGACGTGCTCGGCAAGGAAATACGCGGCGAACGGGATCAGCAGGCTCAGCAGCACCTCGGAGCGCGGCTCCTCGCCGAAGCGCTTCGTGAAGCCGTCGCGCAGCCGCATGACGGCCGCCGTGACGAGCGCGCCGGTCCCCAGCCCCGCGCCCGCCACCCAGAGAAACGACATCACCGCCGACGAGAGCGAGAACGCGCCGGTCATCGCCGCCGCGATGGCGATGCGGAACGCGACCAGCCCGCTGGCGTCGTTGAACAGCGCCTCGCCTTCGAGGATCGAGGTGATGCGGCGCGGCACGGTCAGGCGGCGCGTGATGCCGGCCACCGCCACCGGATCGGTCGGCGAGATGATGGCGGCCAGCGCGAACGCGACGGCCAGCGGCATCGACGGAATCATCCAGTGGATGGCGTAGCCGGCGCCGACCACGGTCATGACGACCAGCACCACGGAAAGCTGGAAGATGCCCAGCTTGTCCCGCCGCAGCATGTCCTTGGGGATGTGCCATC
This sequence comes from Cupriavidus sp. FW216-B1, assembly GCF_058789195.1. NCBI lineage: Bacteria > Pseudomonadati > Pseudomonadota > Betaproteobacteria > Burkholderiales > Burkholderiaceae > Cupriavidus > Cupriavidus sp. FW216-B1. Next base: position 97,912 of record NZ_JBYTEL010000010.1, read on the forward strand.
CGTCGAGAAACAGCAGCGGCGGCAGGAACAGCAGGAAGAAGACGTCGGGGTCGAGCCTGACGCCGCGCTCGAACACGCCGGCGATCAGGAAACCCAGCGCGATCTGGAGCAGCGGCAGCGGCACCGGCCACGGGATGACCCGCACCGCCGCGCCGCTCACCAGCACCGCGCCCAGCATGGCAATGGCAATATTGATGCTTTCCAATGCGCCCCCTTTGGCTGCCCCGTATCCGCGCCGCGCCGCGGCCTTGCATGTCCGTTCGCGTCCCCTCGCCTGGCCGGCTAGTGGTACGGCACGCCCAGCGTGTTCTTGTGGATGCGGCCGTCCTTCATGATGATCTTCATGTTCCTGGCCGGGTCCGCGATCAGCGTGATGTCTTCGAGCGGGTTGCCGCCGATCACCAGCATGTCGGCGAACGCGCCCGGCTCGATGACGCCCAGCGCGCCGGGATAGGGGCTGCGGGCGCCCGACAGGCCGAGCAGCGCGGCGTTGCGGCTGGTGCCGAGCCGCAGCACGTCGGCGGGACCGAACCAGCGGGCCAGCTTGGCCAGTTGCTTGCCCTGCGTCAGCGCGCCCGCGGGATTGAACAGGACGTCGGTGCCCCACGCCATGTTCACGCCGTGCTTCTGGCCAAGCTCGAACGCGCGCACCGTGCCTTCTGCGATCGCCTTCTGCTGCAGCCGCTGCGCGTCGGTCGCCTTCGGGTTGGCGTCGTCGTCGGCCAGGAACGGCTGCAGGCTCCACCACGCGCCGGCGTCGGCGATCCGGCGCACGGTCTCTTCGTCCGCGAGCTGGCCATGCTCGATCGATTTCACGCCGCACGCGATGGCCCTGCGGATGCCGGCCGAGGTGTACACGTGGGCGCAGACGTAGGTGCCCCAGTCCGACGCGGCGGCGACGGCGGCGCGCATCTCGTCCTCCGTGTACTGGACCGAGTCGAGCGGATCGAACATCGACGACACACCCCCGCCGGCCATGATCTTGATCTGGCTGGCGCCCAGCATGAGCTGCTCGCGCACGCGCCGCAGCATCTCCGGCACGCCGTCGGCGATCGACGAGATGCCCGCCACTTCCGCCGCGCTCAGCGAGCACAGCGCCGTGCGCGGCAGCTCGCCGCGCCGGCGGAAGTCGCCGTGCCCGGAGGTCTGGGAGATCATCGCGCCCGAAGGAAAGATGCGCGGGCCCGCGATGCGGTGCTCGTCGATCGCCTGCTTGAGCGAGAACGACGGCCCGCCCACGTCGCGCACGGTGGTGAAGCCGCGCAGGACGGTCCGCTCGGCTTCCTGCGCCGCGAGAAGGTAGATGTAGGTGATGTCGGCCGTCATCGCCACGTTCAGCGGCACCGCGGCGAGAATCGAATGCCAGTGCGCATCGATCATGCCGGGCATGACGACGTGCCCCGCGCAGTCGATCACCTGCGCATCGCCCGCGTCCTGCCCGGCCGGAACGAGGCCCTCGATGCGGTTGCCCGCGACGATCACGTCGAGGCCCTGCAGGAGCGCGTCCGACTTGCCGTCGAAGATCCGCGCGCCCCTGAGCCGCGTCGGGCGCGCCGCGGCCTGCGCCGGCACCGGCCCCGGCCCCGGCCCCGGCCCCGCCAGCGCGGGCCCGCCCGCCGCGGCGCCGGCCGCGAGCTCCTGCATGGGCAGGCGGCCCGATGCCGCCTCGCCGAGCCGCCGCAGGACCGCATGCGTCAGGTCACTCCGGCAACGGCACCGGGAGTTGTACGCCAGACGCTGACTCTCATTGCCAATCATGTTCGTCATTCCGTTCTCCGCGGCTTGCTGTGGCAGCAGGCTGCATTCTCTCACTGCCGGCGAATCTTTCGCAAACTGGATTTCGCGATGGCGCGATACCGCGCCGGCATGCGCGCCGGTTTGACACACTGCGGACATAACGCACCGGATTGGGGCGCAGTGAATCGGATATGTGCGATAGGACAACGTCGGCCAATGCGAAAAAGAACGATATGCATGACCACGATCCATCGCCATAAGCCCGCCGCGCCTTTCACCGCGAATTGGTTCAATTTTTTTATGACACGGAATGCCTAGGGATTGCCCTGCTTGCGGTCATTTCATGATGCGCACAGAATTTATTCAACCGGGCAATGATTAATCTTTAAATCCCGGCGCATCGATTTTTCATTCATTAAACCATTCTATCAACCACTCAATCGGTCACTCAACCGGTCATTCAATTACCAGGCATGATCTCGATTTCCATGTGCAGCGGCTAATCGCCAGTCTTCCGACGGACATGTCGATTGCCGCGACGCACCTCATCTCGCGGAGGTTTCCATGGCACGCCGTTCGATCGTCTCTCACACCATCCTTGCCTCGTCGCTGTTCGCAGCGCTGCTCCTCTCCTGCGCCGCCGCCAGCGCGCAGACGGGCGGGACCATCCGCTTCAGCGGCGCGCTGGTCGAGCCGCCCTGTTCATTCAGCGTGCATCCCGCGGACAGCGAGCGGATGCGGTTCCACACGGCCTGCCCGCGCCCGGTCGCCGGCAAGGTCGCCTTCACCGGCACGCCCGGCCACCTCCCGGCGCGCCACGTCGGGTTCACGCACCGCACGCAGTCGATCGGCCTGCCGGCGCTCGCCGCCGCGCGCCATTCCCGGATGACCGCGGTCATCACCTACCGCTAGCCGCCGGCATCGACCCGCCCGAACCCGGCATCGCGCGCCATGCGCGCGAGCGCCGACGATGCCCGGCTGCGCACCTCGGCGAGCGCCTGCGCGAGCTCGCCGGGGGTGGCGCCGGAGGTGACGCCGGAAGCGGCGTCGGGCCGGTCCGCCAGCAGCGCTTCCAGCCGCGAGCAGGCCTCGACCACGTCCGTGGCATGCAGCATCGCGAACGCGCCCTTGATGGAATGGGCCTCCGCCGACACGGTTGCCCGGTCGCCTCGCGTGATCGCGCTCGCGGCCGCCTGAAGCGACTGCGCGGTGCGCTGCTCCAGCGTGCCGAGCAGCATCTCGGACAACGCGGCATCGGCGCCCGCGGCGTCCGCCTCGATGGCGGCCTCGGCGCGCGGGTCGGCCGCCAGGCTCAGGTAGCGCCGCGCCGCGGCGTCGATGGAGGCCAGCGACATCGGCTTGAGCAGCACGCCGGAGATGCCCGCGTCGCGCAGGCGCTGCGAATCGGCGGCCGTGACGTCCGCGGTGATCGCCACGATCGGCGTGCGCGCGCCCTGGTTGCGCAGGCACGTGGCGAGCGTGTAGCCATCCATGACCGGCATCGACAGGTCGGTCAGCACCAGATCGTAGTGGCGCTCGTTGAAATGGCGCAGCGCGACCAGGCCGTTCTCGACGATGTCGCCGGTATAGCCCAGCGCGTCGAGCTGGTCGCGGATCAGCTCGCGGTTGACTTCGTGGTCTTCGGCCACCAGCACGTGGATGCCGCGCGCGTCGTGCCCGTCGCCGGCCGCGGGCGAGGCGTCGTCATGCGCGGGCGCGCCGCCCGCGGCCGGCCGCAGCGGCAGCGTCACCGTGAAGGTGCTGCCGCGGCCCGGCTCGCTCGCCACCGCGATGGTGCCGCCCATTGCCCCGGCGATGCGCCGGCACAGCGCGAGCCCCAGCCCCGTTCCGCCGAAGCGGCGCGTGACCGACACGTCGACCTGGTCGAACGCATCGAAGATGCGCGCCTGCTGCGCAGCCGCGATGCCGATGCCGGTGTCGGCCACGCGGATCCGCAGCGGCGCCGCCGCGCTGTCCGCGCCATCCGTGCCATCGGCTGCCGCATCGACGTCGACCGACACGCGCCCCCGCTCGGTGAACTTGATGGCGTTGCCCAGCAGGTTCGCCACGATCTGGCGGACCCGGCCCGGGTCTCCCGTGTACCAGCGCGGCAGCGCCGCGTCGAAATGCGCCTCCAGCGCGAGTCCCTTGCGCTGCGCCAGCGGCATGAACATCGCCACCGTTTCGCGGATCAGCGCCGCCACGTCGAAGCGGATCGGCTCGAAGCGCATCTCGCCGGCCTCGATCTTGGAGAAGTCGAGGATGTCGTTGAGGATGTCCAGCAATGCCCGCGACGACGACGCGATGGTGCGCACGCGCGGCGCCACGGGCGCCGCCTGCGGCAGCCGCTCGAGCAATTCGAGATGCCCCAGGATCGCGTTGAGCGGAGTGCGGATCTCATGGCTCATCGCCGCGAGGAAAGCGCTCTTCGCCGCGTTGGCGCTGTCCGCCGCCTGCTTCGCCGCGGACAGCTGGCGCGCGAGCTGGCGCTCGGTGGTGACGTCCGCCAGCGTCGCCACCACCACCGGCTGCCCCTGGTAGTGCGACGGCGCCAGCTTCGCGGCCACGTCGATGGTGCCGCCGTCCCCGGTGGGCAGGTTCAGCTCCACGTCGAGCGCCGCCGCCGCGCGGCCGCCCGGCGCGCCGAACGCGGCCGGCGCGTGCCGCCGGAGCACGTCGCCGAGCTGCCCGTCGGCCGTCGTGCCGATGCGCCGCTCCAGCGCCTGCATGTGCGCGCTTTCCAGCAGCACGGTGTTGTCGTTCGCGTTGACGAGCGCGAGGCCGACCGGCACGGTCTCGATCAGCGTGCGGCTCAGGTGCTCGCTGTCGAACACGCGCTCGGAGCGCGCGAACAGCGGCACGAGGATCTTGCGGTTGAAAAGCAGCACGAAGGTCCACAGCAGCGCGATGGCCAGGCCGGTGGCGATGGCCGGCGCGGCGCCGTCCCGCGCCACGCGCGCGGCGATGACCCGGCCCGGCACCGCGTAGGCCAGCGTCCAGCCGGTGTCGCCGAGCGGCGCGCACAGCAGCAGCATGCCGTCGCGATAGGTCCCGGCGGCGCCGGGCGCGGCAGGCCCGCGGCACTGCGCCGCCCCGGCGCCGGCCGGCGGCGGCGCCGCCGGGCCGGACGCGCTGCCCGTCACCGCCTCGGCGCGCTCGTCGGCCACGCGGTAGGCCCCGGAAAACGAGCCCGGCTCCAGCCGCTCGAGCAGCCGCTCCGGGCTGAACTCGCCGGCGACGATGCCGATCGGCCGCCCGTGCGCCGTCATGGGCGCGAGCACGCGCAGGCGCGGCCGCCCGGTGAGCGGATCGGCCCGCGGGCGCAGCCAGCGCAGCGGCCGGCTGGCGCCGCGCGGCGCCGCGGACCACGAGGCGAGTTGCTCGAGGCCCGCGCCGTAGTAGGCGGACAGGCTGGCCGGATCGGCCGCGATGCGCGGCAGCGGCGCGCCGGCCAGGTCGGGCAGCGGGCTGATGCCCACCAGCGCGGCCGCCGGCGCCACGAAATAGCCGCTCAGCCCCCACGGCAGCCCGACCGCGTCGTTCATGGTCTTGACCAGGCTGCTGCCCGCGCCCGCGGTGCTCCGCGCCACCGCGAGAAAATGGCCGGCCGCCTCGCCGCCGGCGCCCTGCCCGCGCGCCAGCCGCAGGACCAGCGCGCCGCGCGAGTCCGGCGTGACGGGGAACACGATGCGGCCGTCCTGCGCCTCGAACGCGCTCACGTCGGCGGCATCGGCGGCGCCGGTGCCCTCCCAGGCGGTCTCGATCCCGACGGCGGCGATGCGCACCCGCGTCTCGCTCGCCCTGACGACGTCCATCACGCGCCCCAGGTCGCGCTGGAACGCCTGCCGCTCGTCGTTGAGGTCCTCGCGCACGAGACCGGCGAGACCCAGCGCGAACGCCAGCAGGATCAGGAGCGTCAGCGCCGCCGAGCCGATGAACAGGACGATGCGCTGATGGCCGCGGACGCGGGCGAGCAAGCTGGGAGACGACGATGCAGGCATGGTAGATTACCGTTGCTCTTTGATGCGTTCGCGCATCGGGATCCAGGCACGCGGCAACGGCCCGCGGCACAGGGACAACGCATGGCATGGCGGAGAAATCGTGAGCGCTGACAACCAGTTTTCGATCAAGGTCGTGATCGCCGACGACCATCCTACCGTATTGCGCGGTCTCGTCCATACGCTGGAGCCGATCGGCACGACCGAAATCGTCGCGACCTGCCGCAACGCCACCGAGCTGATCGCCGCGCTCGAGAAGCAGCCGTGCGACGTGGTGGTTTCCGATTATGCGATGCCGGGCGGCGAGCACAGCGACGGGCTGGCGCTGTTCGAATACCTGCGGCGCCATTATCCGAAGGTCGGCATCGTCGCGCTGACGGTCATGGACAGCCCGGCGGTCATCCGCGCGCTCCTGGCGGCGGGCATCACCACCATCCTGAGCAAGTCGGACGCGACCGGCCACATCATCACCGCGATTCACAGCAGCTACGCCGGCGGCTCGTACCTGTCGCCGACCATCGAGAAGGTCGTGGCCGGCAGCGAGGGCGCGGGCACCGGCCAGCCGCTTTCGCCGCGCGAGCTGGAGGTGGCGCGGCTGTTCGCCTCGGGGCTGTCGATGACGGATATCGCGAAGCGGCTCAACCGCAGCAAGCAGACCGTCAGCACGCAGAAAGTGATGGCCATGCGCAAGCTCGGCATCGCGAACGACGTCGAGCTGATCCGCTACGCGATCGAAGGCGGGCTCGTCGCTTCGCCCGGTAAAGACGGCAAATAGGCGCTTCTCTGCCTGCCGGCGGCGCGCCGGCTTGTCGCCGAATGCTACCGCGCCATCACGCCATCGCTTCGCAATGGGGATGGGAGATGCCCGCGCCATGCCTTTTCTTTTTTATCCTGTTTTTATCTCCGCTTTTAGCCAAAATCTTAATTTCAGTGCCAAAAAACATTGATTTTTTCGGTCTGGAATGAATTTCGTACGAGTACTAATCAAAATAAGTAAAGTCGATCAATCGTATGATTGGCGCCATCCATTCCTATTATTAAACTGACTTCGGCGGCTTCCCCATTGCACCAGTCCCTTGTGTGAACCACGCGAGGCGCAAACGGAAGGCATCCGCCAGGACTGGTTGCGACGACAAGGGCACCGTACCCCCGACGGGCCGAGCTTCGCATTGCCGCCCAGTCGCCGCCGTACCCGTTCCCTCACCGGGAAACGGGATACCCATGCCCTTGTCGCGCGCGCCCATTACTCAACGGATTAAATGGCATGAATAAATTCTCAATCCGCGTTGTGATCGCCGACAGCCACCCCGCGGTTCTGATCGGACTGCAGCAGGTTCTCGAGAGCGCGGGCCACATAGAGCTCGTCGGCACTTGCCTGAACACCACCGAACTCGTCGAACTGCTGCAGCATGTCGCCTGCGACGTCGTGATCTGCGATTACACGATGTCCGATGGCGAATATGGCGACGGCATGGCGCTGCTCGGTTATTTGCAGAGGAATTTTCCGAATATCGGGCTTGTCGTGCTGACGACGATCAGGAATCCCGCCGTGATACGGACATTGGCCGCGCACAGCGGCCTGTCGTTCATCAGCATGGCGGACTCGACCGGCCACATCATCACCGCGGTCCACGCCAGCTTCGCGGGCGGGACGTACACGTCACCGACCATCAGGGCCATCGCGACCACCCTGAACAAAGGCTCGGCCGACCTCGCCACCGAACTGTCGCCGCGCGAGGCGGAGGTGGTGCGGCTGTTCGCGTCGGGCAATACCGTGACCGATATTGCGGAACACCTGAAACGCAGCAAGCAGACCATCAGCTCGCAGAAACGAAGCGCCATGCGCAAGGTGGGCGCGTCGAACGACGTGGAGCTCATCACGTTCGTGCTGAACGGAGGCAATGAAGGCGCCTCGCTGCTCTTTCCGGCGGACGACCTGTCCGGCGCGCACGCGAGGGAGATTCCCTGAACCCCTGAACCCCTGATGCCTGACGGGGGCGGACGCGGTTGTCCCGCCCCCAAAAAGCGCGTCCCCGCCATTGCGGGGACGTTTGCGTTTACGGGCAGCCAGGCAATCGGCCTTGCTGCGGGGGAAAAGCCTACAGGCCTTCCCCGCTCTCGACGGCGGGGTGCCGGCTTGCCGGAACGCTCGCGCCCAGCCCGGACAATCCGCCGCCCGCCGCGAGGCGCTGCAGGTAGTCCGCCGCTTCCAGCGGCCGGCACAGCGCATAACCCTGTCCCGCCGAGCAGCCCGCCGCGCGCAGCGCGGCGACCGCCTGCACGGACTCGATGCCCTCGGCCACCACCGTCATGCCCCGCGCCAGCCCCAGATGGACCGTGGCGGCCAGCGCGCCGCCGAGGGCCGGGCTGTCCGCCATGCGGCGCACCAGCGCGCCATCGATCTTCATCTCGTCGAACGGCATGTCGCACAGCATCTTCAGCGACGCCGCGCCGGTGCCGAAATCGTCCATCGACACGCCGAATCCCCTGGCGCGCAGCCAGTGGATGGAGGACGACAAGGCCAGCTCGTCGAGCACCGGCTCGCTTTCGGTCAGCTCCAGCTTGATGAGCGAGGCGGGCAGCGAGGCCTGCGCCAGCGCGCGCTCGAAGGCCGGCACGAAACCGGCCGACGACAACAGCGCACAGGGAACGTTGACCGCGACGGGCACGGCCCGGCCCAGCCGGGCCGCGCGCTCGAGCACCGCGACGACGCGGCCCAGTTGCAGGAAGAAGAAGCGCTGCGCGCGGGCCGCGTCCTGCGTCCACGGGATGAACGTGGCCGGCGACACGGCGCCGAACTCGGGATGGCTCCAGCGCGACAGCGCCTCGGCGCCGACGATGCGGCCGTCGCGCAGCGAGAACTGCGGCTGGACCACGATCCTGAAGCCCTCGTCCCGCGCCAGCGCGTCGACGAACGCGGCCTCGCAGCCTTGCTGCCGGTCCGCCGCGGCGCCATGCGGGACGTCGGGCAACGATGCGATGACCTGCCTGAGCGCACCGGCAACCGCGTGCGGCGAGCGCTCGCACAGGATATGGACCGGAACGCCCGCCTCCCCGGCGAGCCGCGCGTGCGACGCCAGCGCCTGCCGCGACAGCTCGGTCGCGTAGACCACCGGCGGCACCGCCGCCAGCCGGCCTTCGTCGCGCGCGGCGGCAAGGCGCGAGGGCAGGAACAGGCCTTCGCCGTTGTCCCGGCAGAGCTGCGCGAAGACGACGGTGCGCATGCCGGATGCCAGCAGTGCGAGCAAGGCATCCGTCGAACCCGCGAACTCGACCGTGACGCCGGACAGCCAGCGCAGCGCGGCGCCGAGCCACGCCGGCACGTCGCCCGGCGCGGCCAGGACGACCAGTTGCGTGTGGGCGCCGGGCATCCGGCGCGCGGCGCCGCCCTCTCCCGTGCGGGCGGGCGGCGCGCCCGGCGCCATGCGCCGGCCGGATGCCGGCGCGTGCCGCGCGTTGCCACAGCCGCGCGCCCGGATCATATCCGCCACACCGGCCATACCGGCCGCGCGCGCGCGGACCCGGTCCTCGTTCCTGCTTTCCACCGTCGCTTTCATGAGCATCCTCCCAGTCCTGCGAACAGGGATGACGCCATCGCCCGTTCGCTTTCCCTTTTGGTTTTCCTTCCGCTTTTCCTTCCGCTTTTCCTTCCGTGCTGGCTGTCCATCCGCGCGCGCCATCTACTGATAGTCGACCAGCACCATCACGCTGCCCTTCACGCTGCCGACCGTCACCGGGTCCGCCGTCTTGATGTATGTCGCCTTGTACGGAACCGCGTACGAGCCGCCGGTCGTCTTGCTGTAAGCATTGAGCTTGATCGACTGATTGAACGTGGCGGGCGTGCCGTTGGCGTCGGTGATCCGTATGCGCACGCCGGTGGCGGTGGAGTCCGCGCCGAGCGGCAATACCCCGGTGTAGGCGCTGGTCTCGGAGCCGACCGGCACGAAGCTGTAGCCCACGCGGTTGAAGCCCGCCGGGCAGTTGTTCAGCCGGACGTTGAAATCCACGCCGCCGGCGCTGCTGCCCACGGCGCCGAGCTTGCCGAGCGCGATCGGCGGCAGGGTGACGGCCTGGCTCGGCGTGGAGCAGGTCCCGTCGATGGTCTGCACCGTCGCCGCCAGGAAGATCTGGTATTTCGTGTTCCCGTTCGAGAAATACAGGATGTAGTACGCGGGGGAGAGGGTGGCGCCGTTGGCCTTGAGCGGGCCGCCGACCACCTTGGTCCCGTTGGACACCAGCTGGATCTCGATGGGCCGCGAAAAGGAGACGGTGCTGGGCCCGGCCATCATCGTCTGCCCGTTGATGATCAGACGCGTCGAGAGCCCGGTGACGGTGGTCAGGACGTCCGGTCCCGGCACCCGTTCGGCGCCGCCGTACTTGTACATCTCGATGTACGTCAGCGTGCAGGTCGTCCCGTAGCAAAGCTGCGACGGCGTCAGGTAGTCGCGCGCGACCACGGTGCCGCCGGCGACGCTGGCCGGCACCGTGATGGTGGACTGGCCGAACACGTACTGGGCGAATGCCGGCGACGACAGCGCGGCCATCAGCCCGGCGGCCACGAGGCCGTTCCTCGCCCAGCGGGCGGGCGCGATCCGCGCGGCCGCCCGGGCCGCGCGCATGACGATGGAAAGAAGTCTGTTCATGCTTGGGTTCCTGTCTGTTTGAACTACACCCGGATTGCGGGACGCGGCGTGTGGCGCGCCGGTTGCGCGGCGCCGCCACCTGCCGTTGCCTTCGGCCGCCGTCAGTCGGCGGCGGGCCCGCAGGTCGTCTCGATCTGCTGGTAGCTGCGCGCGGGCTGCTGCCCCTTCGCCGCCGCCAGCGTGTACGGCATGGCGCACGACGCGCCGCCCTCGTTGCCCCAGCGCACGGTCAGCGTGCCGTGCTCGTCGAGGCCGCGCGCCAGGATGCGGCCGCCCTGGCCGACCACGCCGACCTCGGTGCCCGCCGCGTTGAGCACCTGGGCGCCGAACGGCAGGGCCTCGCCACCGGCCTGGCGCGCGGCGATCAGCGCCGCGCGGCCGACCACCGTCGGGAAGCGGATCAGCGGCACCGCGCCCGCGCGCGGCACCACCTGCTGCGCGGTCACGCTCAGCTCGACGTCGAGCGGCAGCCCCGTGGGATCGAGCTCGACCTCGTTGATCGAGTACGGCGTGAGCATCGGCACCACGGCATAACCGCGGCTGTCCATGCGCACCCCTTGCGAATTGAGCACGCGCGCGCCGGCCGAGCCCGGCGCCTCGACCACGGCGAAGGTGTCGGACAGCGGCTGCGACAGCGTGACGCCGCCGGGATGGACGACCACCCCGCCGCGCGCGCCGACCGAAGCCTGCTGGTAGCCCTGGCCGACGCCGGCGCTCGCCGTGAGCTCGGCATACGGCGCGCGATACACGACCGTGCCGCTGCCGTTGGTCGAGGCGCCGCCGTCCTGCGACGCGTGGTTGCCCGACACGCTGTAGAACAGCGCATCGTCGCGCCCGGCGCTGCCCGACAGCGTGGCCTGCGCCTGCGCGCGCCCGTTGGTGTCGAACGACAGCGCCGAGGACGCGATGACCGGGCGCTCCCTGCCCAGCGGAATGCTCACGCTCGCGTAGAACGTCGTGTTGCGGTTGCCCAGGCTGCCGTTCTCGCGCGTTACCGACAGCCGGTAGGTGATCCGGCGGAACACGTTCGAATACGAGGCGGCATAGGTGATGTCCGAGCCGGGACGGTTCCAGTAATTGCTCCCCGACAGCGTCATGCCGAACTGCCCGAAGCGGGCGCCCAGGTTCTGGTTGACCGACAGCGACGCGCGGCTGCGCTGCCGGGCGATGTCGTCGGGCGAGCCGCCGCGCTCCACCTGGTCGCGCATGAGCATGGCGTCGTTGAGGCCGAAATAGCCGCTCGTCGAATAGCGGTACGCGGCGATGGCGATGTCGGTGGAGGTCTGCGTGATCGACTTCGCATAGCTCACGCGCGCGCTGGTGCCGTGAAAGCGCCGGGTGCCGGGCGCCACCGTGGTCGCCTGCGTGACGTCCACGCCGAACGCGCCCACCGAGGTGTTGAGCGCGCTGCCCAGCATGAACGACAGGTAGCCCTGCGCCGCGGTCACGCCGCCGTAGCCCGTCACCAGGTTGGTGAGGCCCTGCCGCCACGTGCCCTGCATGAACAGCGGGTTGCGGCTGCTCTGCGCGGTGCGCACCGCGCCGGCCACGAAGCTGTAGCGGTGCGTGCCCGGGCGCAGCGCCAGCGGCACCGCCGCGTACGGCACGGAAAACTCGTGGACCGAGCCGTCGGCTTCCTTGACCGAGACGTTCAGGTCGCCGCCGTAGCCGGTCGCGTAGAGGTCGTCGATCTCGAACGCGCCCGGCGCCACGGTGGTCTCGTAGATCTTGACGCCGTTCTGGCTGACGGTGACGCGCGCGTTGCTGCGGGCGATGCCGCGCAGGACCGGCGCGTAGCCGCGCGCCGAGTCCGGCATCATCCGTTCGTCGGTCGACAGCTTGACGCCGCGGAACTGCGTGGAGTCGAACAGCTCGCCCGACGTGTAGGCTTCGCCGATGGTCAGTTGCGAGGTGAGCCTGGGCAGGTCGCGCTGCACGTAGGTGGCGATGTCCTGGTAATGCCCGCCGTTGTTGTTCGACCAGCTATACGAGCCCTGGTGGCGGAAATGCCAGTTGCCCACGTTGAAGCCCGCCGTCAGGCCGGCGAAGCCCTGCGTCAGCGACGGACCGTCGTTGTTGCGCGTGGTGTACAGGTCGGCGCTGTAGTTCAGCATGCCGGTGGTCACGCCGGCTTCCCAGCGCTCCGGCGAGACGTAGCCGCGCGGCGTGCGGCGCAGCACGCCCTGCGGAATGCTGAGCGACAGGCGCTGCTCGTCGAACACGAATGCCGCGCTCGCGTCGGCGATGGCCTCGGGCAGCCCGACGCACGCGTCGTCCGCCTTGAGCCGGTCGCGCACGTCGTCGGGCAGCTTCAGCAGGTCGACGCCGAGCTCCTCCAGCAGCGCCCTGCTGAAGCAGGGCTGCGCGTCCTTGCCGTCGGCGGCGGCGCGGAACGGCACCTGCGCGCGCGTGACGCTGTCGCCGTTGACGTAGAGGTCGACGCGGTAGTCCCCGGGCAGCACGCCATTGCTTTTCTCGAAGCGGCTCAGGTCGATGCGCTGCTGGTCGGCGTGCACCAGGAAGCCGCTGTCGAACTGGACGTCGGTGGCGGCGGGCTGCGTGCTCGCCGCGGCGCCCTGGCGGCCCGCGGGCGCGGCCTCGGCCTGCCCTTGCCACAGCAGCAGCGTGGACAGGACGGCCAGGTACAGCGGGTTCAGTCGTGGCACCCGACCACCGTCGATGCCACCGTGGCAAAACAATGTCATATGACTCCTGAGATGTCTCTTGAGACCGGAGGCCGATAAAGCCGCGGGGCACCGGGCAAAGCGGGACCACGTAGCCGGGCAATGGGCGAACACCCGCCCCGCCGGCCGCTGTCGGGGCCTGCAAGGGCGAATGGATGAAACGGGGGCGGGCGGTGCGCCCGGGATGCCGGCGCGCGGGCGCGTCAGTGGAGCGCGTCGCTCCTGGTGACGCTGGCCGCGGCGGCCGGGCGGATCACGCCCCAGTCGTCGATGCTGCTGAACGTCACGCTCGCGCCGCCCACGGGACCCGTGGCGAGGCGGGGAAGCGGCATGCGGGCCGCGTCTTTCGCGCGGACGTAGGTCGGTTCGACCTCGTATTTCTGCCCCGCCGCCTCGAGCGTCACGCTGCCCAGGTTCACCACGTAGGGGCTGGGATTCGACACCTTCAGCTCATGCTCGCCGCTGTCGTCGCGGCGCACGATCTCCCACCGCAACTGCCGCGCGGCATCTTCCGCGTTGCCGGCCAGCCCGGCCGGCCGGTACATCACCTTGATCCGCGAGCGGAACGCCAGCTGGATCTTGTTGGCTGCCTCGTCGTCGCGCGCCTTGGGCGGGACTTCCAGCACGTTCAGCCAGAACAGCGATTCCTTGTCCGTGGGCAATGGTTCGCCCGTGTAAAACATGCGCAACGTCTGTCCCTTCTCGGGATCGATCCGGAACATCGACGGCGTCAGGATGAACGGCACCTTGATCGACTCCGGCGCCGCCTTCTCGTCGCCCGTGTCCATCCAGGTCTGAACCAGCGCGGGCGTGTTCCCGTCGTTCAGAAGCCGGACGGTCACTTCGCGGCTGTCGCCCGGAAACACCACGCGCGTTCCGGTGATCACCACGCTTGCCTGGGCCATGCCGCTCAGAACGGTTGCGCTCAGAGCCAGCATGGCAACTGCCTTGGATACCCATCGACTCATCTGCTACTCCTTTCTGGTCATCGGGCGGGCGGCTGCCGCCGCCCGCCGCTTTCGTGGACTTACTGGTAGTTCAGCGAGTACTGGATGCGCGAATCCGCGGTGCCGGCGGTCGCCTTGCCGGTGGCCACGTATTCGGCGTAGTACTGCAGCGACGCGGCGCCGCCGTTCAGGTCGACCGTCTGCGAGTTCTGCGTGCCCACGGGCGCGCCGGCCACGATCGGGTTCTGCGCGTTGTTCAGCAGGCGGATGCGGACGTTCGCCGCCACCGGCTTGCCGCTGCCGTCGTCGATCAGGTTGATCTGGCCCGATGCCTGGTCGACCGTGTTGCCGGCCTCGAAGTAGGTCGAGACCTTGGTGGAGCCGGCGGTGCAGCCGCTCAGGTTGATCGAGAACGGCGTGCGGCCCGCGGTGTCGCCGGAGCTGCCCAGCGAGGACACCGACACGGTCGGCAGCTTCACCGTCATGTTGCTGGTGCCGGTCGCGCCGCCGCCGCCGGTGATGGTGCACGTGGTCGACAGCACCTGGCCGCTGAAGGTGATCTCACCATCCGCCGCCATTGCCGCCGGAGCCGACGCCACTGCCGCGGCGATCGCCAATGCCTTGAAAATGGAATTCGTGTTGATTTTCATTTTTGCCTTACCTGTCTTTATATGCCTGCATAGTGAACTCCCCCGGATCGGGGGGACGCTGACGGCGTGTCATTTCAACGCCAGCCCAGATTGTGGCAACCTTGCGTTTTTGGCGAAATAGGACTGCCGCGAAAGCTATTTACAGCCATTTAGTAATCGTACTAAAAGCACGGCAAGGGCCTATTAAGACCCATGATTTGGGCGCGCATCATGAAGATCGCGACCCGGATCGCGCATCCTGCGGGGGTTTTCGAAGAAGATGAGAGCGGATTCGGGGGTGCTGTGGCGGCGAGGCAAGTCCGCGGGCGGGTGGAGCGGACGGCGCAAACCCGTTCCGGACCGGGTTTTCCGATCCGGCGTAGCGGGGTGCCGCGTTATACACCCGGAGGCTGGCCGGTTTTCCGTTGCTCGGTTTATTCCGAATCAATATCGGAACTATCTCGTGTTTTCGGATTTTCGGCAGTGACCCGCGCGGCGATGGCCGCGATGGGAATCACCATATTCCGATAATGCCGGGAAATAAATCCGACGGGGCGATCAGAAAATACCGAGCGATAAACCGGCGGGCGCCGGCCCGGCACAGGCCGGGAAATCCGGCGCCAACGACAAAAAAGGCCTGTGCCGTAAGACGGCACAGGCCCTGCTGACAAGGTCGGCTTACGGCTTGTGGCCCCCCTCACCCGCAAGCGGGAGAGGAGAGCCAACCGGCGGCAAACCCGGATGCCGCTTTGCCGCGCGGATCAGGCCGGCACCGAATCCGACAGGCGGTTCTCGTCGCCGTTGCCGCCGCCTTCTTCGTCCGGCCAGTTGCGGCCGACCATCCATTCGTACAGCGTGGGCAGCACGATCAGCGTGAGCAGCGTGGCGGTGATCAGGCCGCCGATGATGACGATGGCCAGCGGGCGCTGCGTCTCGGAGCCGATGGCGCGCGAGATGGCCATCGGGAACAGGCCCAGCATGGCCAGCAGCGCGGTCATCAGCACCGTGCGCAGGCGGTCCATCGAGCCGGTCAGCACGGCCTGGCGCACCGGCATGCCTTCGTCGCGCAGCTGGTTGAAATACGTCACCATCACCACGCCGTTGAGCACGGCCTGGCCGAACAGCGCGATGAAGCCGATGGCCGCCGACACCGACAGCGGAATGCCGGTGAGGAACAGCGCGAACACGCCGCCGATCAGCGCGAACGGGATGTTCGAGATGATCAGCGTGGCGCTCTTGAACGACTTGAACGCGTTGAACAGCAGCAGGAAGATCACCAGCACCGACAGCGGCACCACGATCGACAGGCGCGCCATCGCGCGCTCCTGGTTCTCGAACTCGCCGGACCAGCTGATCTTGACGTCGTCGGCCTTGACGTTCTTGGCCACCAGCGCCTGCATGTCCTTGACCACGCTGCCCATGTCGCGGTCGTGGATGAAGATGCCGATGGAGGTGGTGCGCTGGCCGTTCTCGCGGCTGATGTTCATCGCGCCCGATGCCGCGCGGAAGTGCACCAGCTGCGACAGCGGCACCTGCGCGCCGTCCGCGGTCTGCATGAAGATGTTCGGCAGGTTGGGCAGCTCGCGCTCGCCCGGCTTCAGGCGCACGACCACGCTGAAGTGCTTCTCGCCTTCCCACAGCTCGGTGGCGGCCTTGCCGGCCAGCGCGGTTTCCATCAGGTCCTGCACGTCGCCCACGTTGATGCCGTAGCGCGCGGCCTGGGCGCGGTCGAATTCCAGCACGTACTGCGGCAGTTCGCCGTCGCGGTCGATGAACGCGCGCATCACGCCCTGGACCGACTGCACGTTGGCCAGGATCTGGTCGGCCACCTGCTTGTTGTGCTCGAGGCTGTCGCTCTGCACCTTGATCACGATCTGGCCCTTGATCTGGGAGATGCTCTCGAGGATGTTGTCGCGCACCGGCTGCGAGAAATTGGGCTCGATGCCGGGCAGCTGGCGCAGGTTGGCGTTGATCTCGTTGATGATCTTGCGCTTGTCGTAGCCGGCGCGCCACTGCTTGTCCGGCTTCAGGTCCACCAGGATCTCGACGGTGTTGATCAGCTTGGGATCGGTGCCGTCGTCGGGGCGGCCCACCTTGGAGATGGTGGTGTTGACCTCGGGCGTCTTGCGGATCACGCCGCGCAGGCGGCGCGCCTGGTCGCGCGCCTCGTCGAGCGAGACCGAGGCCGGCAGGTCGAAGCTGACCCACATCGAGCCTTCGTCGAGCTCGGGCAGGAACTCGCTGCCGAGGAACTTGCCCACGCCCACGGTGGCCACCAGCAGGCCCAGCGCGATGCCCACCACGGTGCGCTTGTGGTCGAGCGCCCAGGCCAGCATCGGCTCGTAGATGCGCTTGCTGTGGCGGACCACGAAGTTGTCGTCGTGCGCGATGTTCTTGGTCAGCAGCAGGTGGCACAGCAGCGGCACCACCGTCAGCGAGATGATCAGCGAGCCGATCAGCGCGCCGGTCACGGTGTAGGCCATCGGCGCGAAGATCTTCCCTTCGTGGCGCTGCAGCGTGAAGATCGGGATGTGCGCGGCGATGATGATGATCATCGAGAACACGGTCGGGCGGCCCACCTCGGTGGTGGCCTGCAGGATCGCGTGCATGCGCGCGCGGCTGTCCTTGATCTGCTGCTCCTTGAGCTCGCCGAGGCGCTTGAAGATGTTCTCCACCACGATCACGGCGCCGTCGACGATGATGCCGAAGTCCATCGCGCCGAGCGACAGCAGGTTGGCCGGGATGCCCACCCAGGTCAGGCCGATGAACGTGGACAGCAGCGCCAGCGGGATCACCAGCGCCACGATGGCCGCGGCGCGCACGTTGGCCAGGAACAGGTACAGCACCGCCATCACCAGCAGCGCGCCCTCGACCAGGTTGCCGAACACGGTGTGCAGGGTCTTGTCGATCAGCGTGGAGCGGTCGTAGTACGGCACGATCTTCACGCCCTTGGGCAGGATCTGATTGTCCAGCAGCTCGATCTTCTTCTTGAGCGCCTCCAGCACCAGCGAGGGGTTCTCGCCCTTGCGCATCACCACGATGCCCGAGACGATGTCGTCCTCGTCGTCCTGGCCCATCAGGCCCTGCGGCGGCGCCGCGCCGACCTTCACGTCGGCGATGTCCCTGACCAGGATCGGCGTGCCGTTGACTTCCGTCACCACCACGCTGGCGATGTCGGCCGAGGTGCGGAAGCTGCCCAGCGAGCGCAGCAGGAACTGCTGGCGCCCGTTGGCCACGGCGCCGCCGCCGGCGTTGGAGTTGGCGCGCTGCAGCGCGGTGAACAGTTGCGCCAGCGAGATCTTGGCGTCGCGCATCTTCGCCAGGTTGGGGTTCACCTCGTACTGCTTGATGGTGCCGCCGATGGTGACGAGGTCGGCCACGCCGGGCACCTGGCGCAGGTTCTTCTCCACCACCCAGTCCTGCAGCGTGCGCAGCTCCTGCGCGGTGTAGCCCTTGCCGGTCAGGCGGAAGCGGAAGATCTCGCCGATGGCGGTGGACAGCGGCGCCAGGTCCGGCTGCACGCCGTCGGGCAGGTCCACGCCGCGCAGGCGCTCGATGACCTGCTGGCGCGCCACCACGTCGGTGGCCTTGTCGTTGAACGTGACCATCAGGAAGGACAGGCCGAACTGGGTGTGCGAGAACACCCGCACGGAATTCGGCGTGCCCGCCAGCGCGGTCTCGATCGGGATCGTGACCTGGCGCTCGACTTCCTCGGCGGCGCGGCCCGGGTACAGCGTGATGACGTTGACCTGGATGTCGGAGACGTCCGGGAAGGCTTCGATCGGCAGGTTCTTGAAGGCCGCCAGGCCACCCCCGATGAAGATGGCGAGGCCGAGCCAGACGAACAGCTTCTGGTGCAGCGCGAAATGAACGATACGCGAAATCATGTGGCGGTCTTCCTCACTGCTTCGCGCCGGAGCTGCCGCCGGCTTCGCCGGCACGCGCGGCGTTCACCGCGGTGGCGTCGCGCAGGATGTCCTGCAGGTACAGGTTGCCGTCGGTCACCACCACGTCGCCCGCCTTGAGGCCGTCCACCACCTCGGTGGTGCCGGGCAGCGACACGCCCAGCCTGACCGGGCGGCGCTCGAAGCGGTTCTGCGCGGCGCGCACGAACACGTAGTGGCGGTTGTCGGCCAGGAACACGGCCTTGGACGGCACCGAGATGCCCTGGAACGAGGCCGCCGGCAGCCGGGCCGTGACGAACATCTCGGCCTTCAGGCGGCGGTCCGCGTTGGGCACCGACAGCCGCACCTTGATGCTGCGCGCGACCGGATCGACGTAGTCGGCGACCTTGACCACCTTGCCGGGGAAGGTCTCGCCGGGATAGGCGCTCGACACCAGCTGCACGCTCACGCCGGGCTTGAACAAGGCGAGGTCGGCCTCGGCGGCGTCCACCTGGGCCCACAGCTCGGTCGGGTCGGTGACCAGGAACAGCGGCGCGGCGGGCGGCTGGTCGGGACGCAGCTCCATGCCGACGTTGATGTTGCGCTCCACCAGCAGGCCGTCGATCGGCGTGCGCAGGGCGAAGCGGTTGACCGCGCCGTCGCCCTGGGCGGGGGCGCCGTACTGGCGCAGCGCGGCCTGGGTGCGCTGCAGGTCGGCGCTGGCGCGCGCGGCGTCGGCCTGGGTCTGCTCCAGGTCCTTCTGCGCCACCACGCCGGCCGCGAACAGCTCGCGCTGGCGCGCCAGCGCCTTGCCGGCGTAGGCGGCATCGGCGGCGGCCTTGCGCGCGTCGGCCTGGGCCATGCCGAAGTCGGTCGAGGTCAGCGTGGCCAGCACCTGGCCGGCCTTCACGCCGGTGCCCGGCTGCGCCAGCACCTCGGTCACGCGCCCGGCGAACGGGCTGGACACGCGCACGGTGCGGTCTTCGTTCCACACCAGGCGGCCGGGCAGGCTCAGCATGCGCTCGCCGCCGCTCTTGACCGCTTCGCCGGCGATGCCGGGCAGGGTCTTCACGGAAGCGGGGAATTCGACCACGTTGCCGGCGACCTTGGGGTCGTCGCTGGGCGGCGGGGCTTCCTGCTTGCCGCAGGCGGCCAGCGCCAGCGCGACCAGCGAAAGCGTGGCCAGGCGCACGCGCAGGCCCGGCCGGGCGGGAGAGATCGAAGCGGGCGTAGCAGTCATCGGGGACATCGAAGCAGACATCGGAGCGGACACGGGATTAAGGGCGCGGCACATCGGTACGAGCCTGGGCATTGGGTGAGGACTGCAGGGCGGCGCGGTAGGCCGACAGCGACTTGGCGTACTCGCCCCGCGCGGCCACCGCGTCGAGGCGGGTCTGGCGCAGCGCGCGGCGCGCGTCGAGCAGGTCCAGCACGCCGCTGGCGCCCCTGGAATAGGCGAACTCGGCACTGCCGGCCACGCTTTCGGCGGCGGGCACCACGCTCTCGACCATCTGCTTGAGCGACAGGCGCGCGGCCTCGAGCTGGCTGCGCGAGCGCTCCAGCTCGTTCTGCGCCTCGAGCAGCACGCGGTTGCGGTCGTCCAGCGCGGCGTAGTAGTCCACCTCGGCGCGGCGGGCCTCGCCGCCGAAGCTGTGGCGCACGAACAGCGGGATCGACACGAACACGCCGAAGCTGTTGCCGCTGCCGGTCTGGTTGGCGTCGGAGACCGGATAGTGCTCGGCCTGCGCGCCCACGGTGACGTCCGGCACGCGCCCGGCGCGGGCCAGGTCGCGCGCGCTGGCGGCGGCGGCCAGGCGAGCCTCGGCGGCGGCCACGTCGGGGCGGCGCTGCACGGTGTCGGCGTCGGGTTCCGGCACCGGCACGCCGAGCTCGGGCCAGTCGGCCACCAGCCGGTTGTCGGCCAGCGTGCCGGGCACGCCGACGGCCTGCGCCAGCGCGGCCTTGTCGCTGGCGTAGCCGGCCGTCGCCGCGCGCAGGTCGGATTGCGCGCGCAGCACGTCGAGCTGGAGCTTGGTCACGTCGGCGCGCGACACGTCGCCCGCCTTCAGGCGCACCTCGTTGGCCTGCTGGGTGCGGCCGTACAGGGCCAGCGTCTCGTTGAGCACGGCCACGCGCTCCTGGCTGACCAGCGCCGCGAAGAACGCCTGGTCGACCGCGCTGGACTGCTGGGTGATGACCGCTTCCAGCATCTCGCCGGCGGCGCGGCTGGAGGCGCGCGCGCTTTCCACGCGCAGGTTGCCCTTGTTGGCGGTCTCGATCACCTGGTCCACGCGCAGCGTGGAATCCACGGTCTTGCTGCGCGGGCCGCCGGAGTTGAAGCCCTGGTGCGGGTTGATGTTGGCCACGCCCAGGCTGAGCACCGGGTTGGGCCGCTGCGAGGCGATCTGGATGTCGGCCTGGCTGGCCTCTTCATTGCGGCGCGCGGCGATGATGTCGCGGTTGCAGCGCACCGCGTCGAGGCGCACCTGCGCCAGGGTCAGCGCGGCCCTGGCGGGCGGCGCCACGCACGGGCCGTCCGCCGGCAGCGGCGCGCTCGGGGGGACATCCGAGCCAGCCACGGCGACGCCGGCAAGGGCGCTGAGCAGGCTCGTCAGCAAGAAACGTGGAAAGGAAAATGACACGATCAATCAGGCTCGGTTCGACTTTAGTGTGCGGTAAACGACCATGACGGCCGATCGGTGCACCGCGGCCGCGAACTTTCACTTATCTCCATGAAACATGCCGCGTTCGTGCCGGCATCCGCAAACAGGCGCCGGTCGGCCGAAGGGGCGCGACATATCCCGTGCGCATTCAAACTGAAACGCATTACAAACGGCTTTCATCAGCGCAGTAAAAGCCGGCGTAATCGTAGGAACGCGCCGATTTCGAGGGAAAACCCTGACGAAAGCGCCACTTTCGTGAGGAAAGCACGCGCGGGCGGCAGCCATCGGCAAAGGCTCGTATGATTACGCACTTTGCGTCCGCGAGACAGGGGCAGCGCGCCGGCATGGAAATGGGTGTTGCAGTGCCGCATCGGCCCGCCGTTTCCCGGCTTGCTTCCTGGCTGGTTTCCCGGCTTTCGGCCGCCCTGTCCCGGGGCGGTCATATTGTCCGGCTAGGCCGCCCGGCACCGTCCGCGGCATCGTTCCGTGCTGCCCTGTATGGCGCCGCGTTGCCCGTGTTGCCGGCGCCGTTTCGCCATTTCGCCATTTCGCCATTCCCCCAGCCCTCCGTTCCCATGCCCGACCATTCCCTGCTGTCCTCCCTGATGATCTTCGGCCTTGGCGGGGCGCTGGGCGCCGTGGGCGGCCTGTTCGGCATCGGCGGCGGGCTGATCGCGATTCCGGCGCTGGGCCTGCTGTACGGCATGGACCAGCAGCTGGCGCAGGGCACCGCGCTGGTGATGATCGCGCCCAACGTGCTGATCGGCTTCTGGCAGTACCGCCGCCGCGCCGACATCGCGCTGCGCACGGCCGTGGTGCTGGGCCTGTCGGCGGTGCTGGCCACCTATCTGGCGGCCCGCGCCGCGACCGCGATGGATGCCGTGCTGCTGCGCCGCATCTTCGCCTGCTTCATGATCGGCATGGCGCTGTATTTCCTGTGGCGCCTGCTGCCGGGACGCGCCGCCACCGTGCAGCGGGCGCGCCTGTCGCCGCGCTGGATGCCCGCGCTGGGCGCCGTGGGCGGCGCGTTCTCGGGCTTTTTCAGCGTGGGCGGCGGCGTGGTGGCCGCGCCCGCGCTGGTCGGCCTGTTCGGCTTCCGGCAGGCGGCGGCGCAGGGGCTGGCGCTGGCGCTGGTCACGCCCGGCGCGGTGGTGGCGCTGGCCACCTACGCCAGCGCCGGCCACGTCGACTGGGCCAGCGGCATCCCGCTCTCGCTGGGCGGCATGCTGACCATCTCGTGGGGCGTGGCGCTGGCCCACCGCATGCCCGAGCGGCGCCTGCGCGCGCTGTTCTCGCTGTGCCTGATCGCCACCGCGGCGATCATGCTGGTGCGCGGCTGAGCGCCGCCATCCGCCTCCCCGCCTGAACGCCTACCCCAGCAGGCCCTTGCGCCGGTGCCACTCGGCCAGCGACTCCGCCGGCCACGTGCCGCAATGCACGTGGCCGCGGCCCGTAGGCACGTCCACCCACGGCGCGGCGTAGTCCAGCGCGGCCTCCACCACTTCGGGCGGCCTGGGCAGTGGCGTGTCGATGGCCGACGCCTGCGGGTGCACCAGCTCCGGCCAGCGCGGGTCCCACAGCCACAGCGCGCTGCCGCACTTGAGGCAGAAATGCCGCTGCGCCTGCGAGCGGTACGCGCGCCGGCCCGGCTCGCGCATCACGGCGTGATAGATGCCGACGTGCTTCCTGCCGCGGACCTTGAGCGTGGCAGCGTCGCCGCCGAGGTTGATGGCATAACCGCCGCCGCCGGCCGTCTTGCGGCAGATCGAGCAATGGCAGTGCATGAACGGATAAGGGGAATCGGCCTCGAGGCTGAAGCCGACGGCGCCGCAGTGACAGGAACCTTCGAGATGCATGGGACCTCCTGCTGGTTGGGGGAAAGTCCATTCTAGGCAACGCCGCCAGCGCGGGGCCGGCTGGACAGGACATGCCCGCTATGGCATAAGGACCAGTCCGGCGGCGGCCCGAGATTGCGGCCGTACGCCAACCGCCAACCCGAACCCGGCCCGAACGCCGCATGCCCATCGTCCCGACCGCTCCGCGCGCCGCCCTCCCGCCTGCCCCGCAGGCCGCGCCGGCCTGCGCGCGCGCGGCGGCCCCCCGGGGTCTCGCCGCCGTGCTTTTCCTCGCCGTGCGGGGAAGGCGGGACATCGCCATGCTGTCCTGATCTCTCCGCACGGCACCTTGCCAGCGGGCGCGCGCGCCCTTTGTCCAACGTGCAACCGGGAGAACAGCCAATGTCCTCGATCTACCGCAAGACCCTCTGCGCCATCGGCGCCGTCGCCGTGGCCTACCTGCTCATCAACCTGTGAAGCCGCGGGACGCCGCGCACCGGCGCCGGCGTCCCGCGCGGGCGAGCTGGGCGAGTTGTTTCGGCGCGAAACAACTCGCCGCGGCGAACGGATGAAATTTACGAAGCCGCATCTCAAGTTACAGATATGTTGCACATTAGGCCGCATAGCGCACTGCAGATTTCCCGGCCCGCGTCGTAATCTTCAACACGTGCCAACCACGGCGCTGCCACCAGAACAGGAAATCATGTCAGAACGCCTCATCATGCTCGACGTCCCCGGTGTCCTCTATTCGGGCCGCTCCGAGGCCCGGCTGGGCGGGATTCCCGATACCGGCACCCTGCGCGACGTCCGTTTCTTCGATCCGCTCGCGCTCGGCTTCGTGCGCCGCCTGTTCGGCCTCGCCGGCGCGCGCGTGGTGGTCTCCGAAGCGTGGCGCCGCGGCGTGCCCGCGGCGATCCTGCAGCAGCTCGACCTGCAGGTCGAAGGCATGACGCCCGACGTGCCCGGCGGCCATGCCGCGCGCGTCGCCGCCTATTTCGCCAAGCGCCCCGCGCCGCAGGCGTTCGCCATCCTGACCTGCGACACCGCTTCGCTGCGGGACGAGCAATACGCCTACCTGCGCCCGCACACGGTCGCCGTGAATCCGGCCGAGGGCCTCACGCCCGCCAACTTCAAGCAGGCGCTGGACGTGCTCGGCGTGGCCTGCCCGTCCACGCTGAGCCTCGACACGCAGCCCGACGCCGGCCTCGAAGCGCGCCTGCAGCGCCTGCGCCGGCTGGCCCGCGAAGCCCCCACGCGCTTCGCGCCGGGCGCGATCGCCACGCCGCTGCTGCAGGGCGTGCCCGAGCTGGTCCTGCCGGCGCAGGTCGTCGCCCCGGCAGTGGCGCACGCGTGACGGCGCGGCGCGCCGCCGCCCGGCGCTAGCGCTGGCCGGCCGCTCGCCCGAACACCAGCGCGAGCCCGGCCACGATGGCGCCCATGCCCGCGAGGGTGGACGCCGTGAGCCGGTTGCCGAGGAACAGGTAGTCCAGCAGCGCCGTCACGGCGGGCACGAGGTAGAACAGGCTGGTCACGCTGACGAGGTTGCCGGCCTGGATCAGCCGGTACAGCAGCAGCGTGGCGCCCACCGAGATCACCAGCGCGAGCCACGCCAGCGAGAGCAGCAGGCCCGCCGCCGGCGTGGCCGTCATCGGCTGGAACGGCACGAACAGCAGGCACAGCGCCAGCCCGGCGCCGTATTGCAGCGGCAGCACGTCGAGCGGCGCCTGCCGGATGCCTTTCTGCAGGATCGCGCCGAACGTCATGCAGGCCAGCGCGGCCAGCGCGAAGCCCACGCCGGTCGGCGACAGCCGCGCGCGGCCGATGCTCGCCGACACCACCAGCACCAGCCCGCACAGCGCGGCCGCGAGGCCCGCCAGCCGGCGCAGCGGATAGCGCCGCTCCACCAACAGCAAGGTCAGCACCGGCTGCGCGCCCAGCACGGTGGCCAGCACGCCCGGCGTCACGCCGCGCGCCAGCGCGAGCAGGTAGCAGATCGAATAGGCGCCGGTCATCAGCAGGCCGGCGGCCATCACGCGCAGGCGCGTGCCCGGCGCCGGCAGCCAGCGCCGCCGCCACGCGGCCAGCGCCAGCAGCACCAGCAGCGCGAGCGCGAAACGCGCGGCCAGCAGGGCAAAGGCGGATGCATACTCGAGCCCGAGCCGCGCGAAGATCGCGCCGCTGCTCCACAGCAGCACGAAGAGCGCGGTCGAGCCATGCGCGCCCAGGGCGGTTTTGTTCAATGTCATGATGTTCACCTGTCGCGGGCATCCGGCCCGTGGCCGGATGCCCTCGAAGACTTCGCGTCGAAAACCTTCGGCAAGCCGGTGCCGGTCACGCGCCGTGCGTGCGGCAGGGAAAAAGCCGAAGATGGAAAGACGGGCCGGGAGTCGGGGCCCGGCCCGGTCAGCCCCGCGTGGACGGCGGCGGCGGCGCGGTGCCGGCCCGCGCGCGCGGCGGGGAGGCGACAGGAGGAGGCGAGGCGATGAAGACCGCGCACGGCAGCGCCGCGCCCGCGAGGGGAGCGTCGGCGGCAAGCTGGAAGTGCGTGGCTGCGGTCATGATGGTCCGTGTGCCCGGCGCGGATCGCCATACTGGATCGGCCGGTGGATGCGCAACGTTACACCGGCGCGGCGCGAGAGGCAAGCGAGAAGCAAGCCGGGGCCTGCCTTACAATGCGCGGCGCCTCCCGTGCCGGAACACAGCCGGCAGCGGCAGCGGCATGCACACCGAAACGAATACGGAGAACGCGCGATGGAATCCCGCCTGACCGAACTGGAGATCAAGGTCGCCTTCCAGGACGACCTGCTCGAGACGCTGAACCTCGCCGTGGCGCGCCAGCAGCGCCAGATCGACCTGCTGCAGGAACAGCTCCAGGCGCTCTACCAGCAGATGCGCTCGGGCGGCCCGGGCGGTGCCGACAACGGCCCGCAGCACGAAATCCCGCCGCATTACTGAGCGCCGGCGACACGGGACAGGAACATCCCCGCCGCCGCCGCGTCTGACCCTGAACCCGCGCGCCAACCCGGAGGAGCCGCATGAAAACGAAGCCGAACGCCATCCGCGCCATCCGCGCCGCCGCGCGCTTCGTGCTGTGCGGCGCGCTTGCCGCGCTCGGCAGCGCCGGCGCCCGGGCCGGCTACAACGTCTGGACCGGCGACTACACGTTCTCGCGCCAGGAGCTGCAGGAGGCCATCGACAAGCGCTTTCCCGCGCGGCTGCGCTACGGCCAGGTGCTCGACGTGCGGCTGGCCAATCCGCGCCTGGTCCTCGACGACGCCGGCAACCGCGTGAGCACGCAGATGGACGCGCAGGTCAGCAACACGCTGCTGCCCGCGCCGCCGATCACCGGCAAGCTGTCGCTCAGCAGCGGCCTGCGCTACGACCCGGACAAGCGCGCGGTGCTGCTGGACAATCCGTCCGTCGAGCGCGTGCAGGTCGACGGCATGCCGGCGCAATACGGCGAGCAATTGAACGCGATCGGCGCCGTGGTGGCGCAGCAGGTGCTGCGCGATTACCCGCTTTACACGTTCACGCCGGAACAATTGCGCGTGGCCGGCAAGGATATAGAGCCCGGCGCGATCACCGTGCTGCCGGACGGCATCAAGGTCCGGATCAATACCCGCTGAAACCGGCGAAATTACGAAAAGGCCCATACGTGGGCCATATTTTCATCTTCGGCGCGCGCCGGGTCCGGATAAGGGCGTTGTATCGGCGCACGTTTTTCCGTTGGAAATCAACCGCATTTATTTGAACGCGTGGAAGTCATGGCGCGCGAAAGGTTATACTCCGCGCTCCACAAACTAACGGGTAAATCATCATGGCCGTGACCACCAAGAAAGTTGTAAAGACCAACGCAGCAGCAAAGGCCAAGCCGGCCGCCGCCAAGAAGGCCGCCGTGCCCGCGAAGAAGGCCAGCGTCCTGTCGCGCGAACTGGCCGCCGCCAAGAAGGCCCTGCTGAAGCTGCGCGCAGATTCGAAGAAGGCCATCGAGACCGCCAAGCGCGACATCGTGCAGGTCGCCGAAGCCGTGAAGAAGGCCCTGCTGGCCGAGAAGCAGATCGCCAAGGAAAAGCTGGCCGCGCAAAAGGCAAAGGCCAAGGCCAAGCCCGCCGCCAAGAAGCCGGCAGTGAAGGCCGCCGCCAAGAAGGCCGCCGCCAAGCCGGCAGCGCCGAAGGCAGCAGCACCGAAGGCCGCTCCCAAGGCAGCCAAGAAGGCCGTCGCAAAGAAGCCGGCAGCACCCAGGAAGGCCGCCGCCGTGAAGACCGAAGCAGAAGCAGCGCCCGTCGCAGCGAAGTAAATCGCGCTGGGCCCGGCGCGGCCCGGAGATGCGCGCGGCGATCCGCGCCATGCTCCGCGCCGCGCACCTTGCTCGTGCAGACCGGCTGGCGCCTGGCCGGCCGGCACGCCAGCCCGGCATTGCCGCTTTTCCTGCCCGCCTTTCTGTCCGCCCTCCTGCCCGCGCTCTCCGCGCGCACGGCCTGGTCTTCCTTCCGCTGTGTTTTAGCCGCACTCCCGCCGCGCTGCAGCCACGCCTTGGCCGCGCCTGAATCCCGCCTTAACTCCGCCTTAGCCGTTTCCCCTATTGCCCCGCGCATTCGCGCGGCGCTCGCGCCCGGCCGCACCGCCACTGATTGCGGCCGCGCATTCCCGGCGCATTCCGGCATTTCCCCTATTTGCGGAATACCAGACTGAAATTATTCGCCGGCATCGGGATTGGCTCGTCCAGGCGAAAGCCTTCCGCTTCGCCGAGCGCGGCAATATCTTCCATATTGCGCACGCCCCATTGCGCGTCCGCGCTGCGCAATTGCGCGTCGAAGGCAGCATTGCTCGGCGCC
The DNA here is from genome assembly GCF_058789195.1 of Cupriavidus sp. FW216-B1. NCBI lineage: Bacteria > Pseudomonadati > Pseudomonadota > Betaproteobacteria > Burkholderiales > Burkholderiaceae > Cupriavidus > Cupriavidus sp. FW216-B1. The sequence goes on from NZ_JBYTEL010000010.1 coordinate 125,767, forward strand.
GTGTGCTCGCCGTTGCGGCGATAGGGGCCATACAGGTAAAGCACGCCGCCGGCCGGCAGCAGGCGGCCGGCGCCGGCGAACAGCGCCTCGGCCGCCGACCACGGCGCGATGTGGACCATGTTGATGCAGACCAGCGCCTGCGCGGCCTCGATGCCCCACGGCTGCTGGCGCACGTCCAGCGCCAGCGGCGGCAGCACGTTGGCCAGCCCGGCGTGCGCGGTCCAGCCCGCGATCGAGTCGCGCGCGGCCGGCTCCGGGTCGCTCGGCTGCCAGGTCAGGCCCGGCAGCGCCGCGGCGAAATGCGCCGCGTGCTGGCCGGTGCCGCTGGCGATCTCCAGCACCAGGCCGCTGGACGGCAGGACGCGGCGCAGCACCGCCAGGATGGCGTCGCGGTTGCGGTCGGTGGCCGGGGCCATGCGGCGCGCCTGGAGTTGCTCGTCTCGTGTCGGCATCGTGTATCTCCTGTTTTTTGTGGGGCAGCGTGCCGCAAGGTTAGCAGGCATGCCCGGCGGCGCAAAACAAAATGCCCCCGGCGATCGCTCGCCGGGGGCATTTTGCCGCGGGCCCGGCCCGCGGCCTCGCGGCCACGGGTCAGGCTATTGCGCTCAGGCCTTGCTCGTCTTGACGCTGGTGGCCTCGGCGGTCAGGTAGCCGACCGCCGCGCCGAACCTGTCCTTGTAGTTGGCGCGCACCAGCGGGTCCAGCGTGGGCTGTACCTTGGCGTGGAAGGTGGCATTCCAGTCGCCGGCGTGCTGGAAGTTGTTCATGATGTAGGTCCAGCCGTTGAGCTCGTCGACCGCATGCAGGCCGGTCGATTCGGCGCCCGACGGGGTGGACAGCACGCGGGCCAGCTTCTTGGTGTCGACGTTGTAGGCCCACAGGAAGTTGTTGATGTGCTGGCCGCTGTCCTCGCCGATGAACAGGGTGCGCATCTTTTCCGAGAACTTCAGGTTGTCCGGGTTGGCGACGAGGTCCGGGTCGGCCGTGTTGCCCAGCGCATCGGCGGCGATGTCCTTGCCCACGAGCAGCGCGCTGGTGTGCACCGGCACCCATTCGCTGTTGATCGCGGCGCCGTCCAGGTCCTTCTGGCCGCCGGCCAGCTTGTGCTGCATCACGCCGCCGGCCTTGAGCGCCGCGTCGACCGAGATGTTGCTCTGCGCGTTCCAGCCCTTGGCGTTGTTCTTCACCATCGAGTCCTGGATGTTCTGCAGCGCGGAGTAGGCGATCTTGTCCTTGATGTTGACGGTGGTGCCTTCCATCTTGGTGAAGCCCATGCTGCCGCCCTTGAGGAAGGCGTAGCGGTGGGTTTCCAGGAACGCGGCGACCCGCTCCTTGCCCGGCACGACCTTGATCCACTGGGCCGCGCCGTTGGCGAAGATCTTGGTGTAGGTGTTGTCGAGCGGATCGGCGTACACCACGTCCATGATGTCGGCCGGGCGGTGCGACTTGGCCATCGCCTCGACTTCCGCGCTGGTGGCGTGGCCGAGCTTGACCCAGGTCAGGTCGGCGCCGGCGGCGGCGGGATCGATGGAGAAGCCGGTGCCGACCTTGCCCACGTACAGCGTGCCCGCGGAGAGATCCTTCTCCTTGTCGGCCACGAACAGGAACAGGCCGCTGTTGGTGGCGTCGTCGCCCATCAGCACCGTGCGGTTGTCCGGCATCACCTGCACCAGCTCGTGCGAGATGCGGCCCAGGCAGTAGTGCTTCTTGATGCTGGCGGTGCCGTCCGGGTTGACCGTGACCTCGGGCAAGTGGCCGTAGAGATACGGGTTGAGCGGGATGCTCGCGTTGCCGTAGAGATTCGCGGCGTACTTGGCGTACTGGTCGACCAGGTCGAGGTAGGTGGCGTCGAGCGGGTTGGTCGCGTTGAGGAACGCGTCCGGCTCGTATTCCTCGCTCGACAGGTGCGTGTTCCACGGCGACAGGCTCGCGCCGCAGGTGATCCACAGGCCGTTGGCCGACGAGGTGTCGACGTTGTGGTACTTGACCAGGCTCAGCTTGCCGGTGGCGGGATCCTGGTCCAGCGTCAGCACGGCGATCGGCGACGGCAGGCGGCCGTACATGGTGGCGTTCGCCTGGTTGCGGGTGGTGTACTCGAACTGCACCACGGCGAACACCGTGTTGCCCTTCACGCCGTCCACCTTGGCGCCGTCGATCTTCAGCAGCGAGGTGCCGTCCGGCGAGTCGGAGAAGAACTGGCGTTCCTTGCCGGCCACGGACTTGTCGATGATCGGCTGGTTGTTGATGTCGAAGTAGCCGCCGGCCAGGATCTGGCCGCCCTTGACGTCGGCCACGGTGTCGCCGGTCATGAAGAACGGCTGGTAGGCCAGCTTGTAGGTCTGGCTGCTGCCGTCGCTGAACGACACCTTCAGGCTCGAGCCGACCGTGGTGGTCGCCATCGCGGCCGGGTTGGACAGCGCCGGCGCGGACATGCCGGTGAATTCGGCGGTGCTGAAGGTCGCGGCGGGCGTGCCCGGCGCCGCGGGCGCGGCGGGAGCGGGCGCGGCCACGGCATCGTCGCCGCCGCCGCAGCCGGCCAGCAGCGCGGTCGCGCCAAGGCCGAGCGGCAGCATCGGTGCGCCGGCCAGGAATTTGAGTGCCTTGCGGCGGGAAGCATCCGGTTTGTCGATCATTCTTCTTTCCCGTTTATTTTGTGAGTGGGTGAGCGACGCACGTGGCGCCACCGTGCCGCGCGCCGATGGGGACAACGGCCGCGCAGCGATCAGGCCGAGTCGCATGCTATGAACCATTTGTGACAGCTTGTTTAAACTGACTTACTTTGCAGACATCCAGGCGGCCCGCCGCATCTGCGCGGCGCCCCCGCGCGGCGCACCAGGCCGGGCCGGGCGGCCCGCTGCGGTACACTGGCGCACGCCCGCAGCCCGCGGCGCCGTCCTTCCGTTTTTTCCGCCCGCCGCCGCAGCCCGGCGTGGCCCGATCAGTGCCGACCTACACCCTCGCCTTTCCGCTCCAGGCCGAACTGGAAATCCGCAAGAGCCGCTTCATCGGCTACGCCATCCCGGTGGCCGACCGCGCCGCCGCCGCCGCCGAGCTGCAGCGCCTGCGCGCCGAACATCCCGGCGCCACCCATGTCTGCTGGGCCCTGCTGGCCGGGGGGCATTCGGGCATGTCCGACGACGGCGAGCCGTCCGGCACCGCCGGCCGGCCGATCCTGGAAGTGCTGCGCCACCATGAGCTGGAGGGCGTGCTGGCGGCCGTGGTGCGCTACTACGGCGGCATCAAGCTGGGCGCGGGCGGCCTCGTGCGCGCCTACACGGACGCCATCGCGGTGGCGCTGAAGGACGCGCAGCGCATCGAGCGCATCGCCTATGCCGGGCTGATGGTGGAGGTGGACTACGCCGACGAGGCGCGCGTGCGCCGCTGGATCGAACAGGCCGGCCACACGCTGACGCACGGCGAGCACGGCGCCGCCGCGCGCCTGACGATCCGGCTGCCGGCCAGCGAGCTGGACGCCGCGCGCGCCGCGCTGCGCGACGCCACCCACGGGCGCGCGCGCTTTCCCGATCCCGATGAGGGCGACGGCGGGGGCGACGGCGAGAACGGAGCGCAGCCGTGAGCGCGGAAACGCCAGCAGAAACACCAGCGGCGCCGGTCTTCCACGCGCGCGTGGAACCGCTGGGCCGGGGCTTCGCCGCGCCGGGCGCGCAGACGCTGCTGCAGGCCGCGCTGCAGGCCGGCGTGCAACTGCCCAGCTCGTGCCGCAACGGCACCTGCCGCGCCTGCCTGTGCCGGCTCTCGGCCGGGCACGTGGGCTACCGCATCGCGTGGCCGGGCGTGAGCTTCGACGAGCGCGACGAGGGCTACATCCTGCCGTGCGTGGCGTACCCGGAAAGCGACGTGGTCATGCAAGCGCCGCTTGCCCGGCTGCGGGACGGCGAGCCGCCTCCGCCGCCGCCAGGCACTGCATGAAGAACTGCCACGCGATGCGCAGCGCATCGGGGCCGGCGGGATCGCTGAAGGCCTGGCTGGACGGCCCGCCGCTCCACGCATGGCCCAGCCCTTCGATGCGCACCAGCCGGACATAGGGCCGGCCCGCGTCCGACCACGCGAACACGTCGAAGGGCCGGCGCTGGCCGCGCTGAACGCGGCGCGGCGCGGCGGCCAGCGGCGCGGCCGGCAGCAGTTGCTGCCAGAGCGCGGCGGCGGCCAGCGCGTTGTCGAAATCCACCACATGGTCGGCACTGCCGTGCAGCAACAGCAGCGGCGGCGGCCGGCGTCCCGCCAGCAACAGGCGCGCGGCCTGCAGGTCGGGCTGGCCCTTGCCCTGCATGACGCGCGCCGCCTGCGCGGCATTGCCGGCGCTGAGCGCCACCGCGCCCGAGTGCGAGCCGACCGAGGCGAAGCGGTCCGGATAGCGCAGGCCCAGGATCTGCGCCATCGCGCCGCCGGCCGACAGGCCCAGCGCGAACACCTCGGCTGGCCGCACCAGGCGCTGCTCGCAGACGTGGTCGACGATGGCCATCAGCAGGGCCGCCTCGGTCGCCACGCGCGCCGCCGAGCGGAACCAGTTCCAGCAGCGCTGCGCATTGGCGTGCGAGGACTGCTCCGGCATCAGCACCACGCAGCGCGCGCCGCGCGCCAGCGCCGCGGCGCGCGTGCAGGCGGCGAAGCTGGCCGAATCCTGCCCGCAGCCATGCAGCAGCACCAGCAACGGCGCCGGGCGCGCCGCGCTCACGCCGCTCGGCACGAACAGCCGGTAGCGGCGCTGCACCAGCGGCCCCAGCCCCCAGCTGCCCTCCTCCCAGCGCCCGCCGGCCCGGCTCACCGGCGCCGCCACCGGCGAGGCCACGCCGCTGAGCACGCGCTGCGCGGCCTTGCTCATCGCCTCGCCCTGCCTGACCGCCGACTGGATCGCGCTGCGCGTGACGGTGCGCTGCGCGCGCCGCACGTTGCGCGTGGCGATCTTGCTGAGCGTGTTCCAGAGCTTCGCGCCGCTGCTCGTCCGGCGGCGTGTCATCGGAGGCCTGCCATGAGGGAGTCCCTTCTTGCGGGTGAGGATGCGCCGTAGTATGCCGCCCCGGGCGCCGTTCCCGCCAGCTTTGTCGCGTGGTGCGGCCGGCCCGCTAGGCGCCGATGCGGATCTGCGCGCTTCGCGGCAGCGGATAGTCGCGCGAAATGGTCTCCTGCAGGAATCTCGTGACGGCTTTGATGCGCGGCAGGTATTGCAGGTCTCTATGCACGGTCATCCATATCGTCCTGCTCACCTTTACCTGGCCGTCGAGAATCTTCACCAGGCCAAAGCGCTCCGCGTTCGCGAAAGACGGAAGCATCACGATGCCGGCTCCGGCGACCGCGGCAAACAATTGCGCGATCATGCTCGACGACTGGAACCCGATCTTGGGTCTGGTGATCGCCTCATCCAGCCACCTCACCGTGTCGAGCTGGATCAGGTCATCCACGTACGTGGAGAACTGGTGGTCGGGCAAGTCTGCCAGTCCCGCCGGCGTGCCGTGTTTGGACAGGTATGCCGGCGCCGCATAAAGGTGCAGCGGAAATGCGCCGGTAGGCACGACATCCAGCGACTTGCCGTCTGGCGGAAAGAAGCTCAGGAACACGTCCGCCTCGCGTTGGTTCACGTGCATCTGCTGAGTCGTTGTGACGAGTTCCACGGCGATCTTCTGAAATCGGCGCGAGAACGTCACGAACTCGCCGGCGAGGTACAGAGAAGCGATCCCTTCCATGGTGCCGACCCTGACGGTACCGGACGGTTCCTTGTGCGAGCCGCCCAGGAACTCGCCGAGCGCCACCACGTTTGACTCCATGGCCTCGACGTACTCGAGCAACGCCTGGCCGCGGACCGTGATGTGCAGGCCTTGGTTGTCACGCTCGAAAACCGGCGCGTTGATCGCCTCCTCCAGGCGGCTGATGTGGCGACTGATCGTCGATTGGTCGCACTTCAGGCGGCGCGCGGCACCGCCAAGCGTCCCCGAACGCGCCACCTCGAGGAAAATTTTCAGGTCGTTCCAGTTCGGATTGATTTTGGACATCGCGCGAAAGCCGCTACAGGGGTTTTTGCAAGAATAACCGCGAATCCACCGAAAACCAGCTCGGCACTTTCCCTGTGCAGCCCGCCCCAGATAAGGGCGCGCAGTGCCTTGCAGATTTGCAAGGCACTGCGCGGAAGTTCCGCTTTCCACATCCGGCGGGCGCCCCTAACCTTGGTTCGTTTCTGTCCTCCCGAACGCCCAGCCTCGCATCCCCGATTTTTCGGGCCGCGACTGGCATTTCTCCAACCGTTGAGGTTCGCCATGTCCAAACAAACCGACTATCACGCGCTCTTCGATCACCCGGATTTTGCCGCGCTCGTGCGCCAGCGCCGGATCGTCGTCGTCAGGCTATTCGTCATCAGCATGGCGTTTTTCTTCTCGCTGCCGCTGGTATCGACGTTTGCGCCCCAACTCCTCCTCATCCGGGTCACGCCGTCCACCACACTTGGTCTTTGGTACAACGTGGCCCAGTACTTCATCGGCGGCGCCATCGCCTGGCGCTATGCGGTTCAGCTCAGGCGTCTCGATGCCGCGGCCGCGGCCCTCACCCGTGGCGCCGGGCAAGTCAGCCCGACGAGCCATGCCGCCGCCGCGCGGCGCGCCATCGCCTGAAGGACAGCCATGATCAAACGACTCCTCTACGCGCTGCCGCTTGCGGTCGCCAGCAGCGCCGCGCTCGCGGACAACCCCACGCTGGTCAGCGCCGACAATCGCGGGCTGACCTTCGGCGTCTTCGCGGTGCTTTTCCTGCTCACGCTCGGCATTACATGGGTTGCCTCCCGACGCAATTCGACGGCAAGCGATTTCTACACGGCCGGCGGAGGCATCAGCGCGCGGATGAACGGACTCGCCATTGCCGGGGACTATCTCTCCGCGGCGGCGTTCCTTGGTGTCTCCGGGCTTATCGCGCTGTACGGCCTGGATGGCATCAGCTACGTGGTTGGCTTCTTCGTATCCTTCATTCCGGTGCTCATTCTCATCGCCGAGCCTTGCCGCAACCTTGGAAAGTTCACGCTCGGCGACGTGCTCGCGTTCCGCAACCACTTCCGGGCCACCAAGCTGGTGGTGGCGGTGTCCAGCATCCTGGTCGCGCTCTTCTACATGGTGCCGCAGATCGTCGGCGGCGCCGTGATCGTGCGGGCGCTGATCGGCATTCCTTACGAGATGTCGGTCATCGCCGTGGGTGCCTTGATGCTGATGTACGTGCTGTTCGGCGGCATGCGCGCAACCACATCGGTGCAGGTTCTCAAGGCCCTGCTTCTGATCGCCTTCTGCCTGATCCTCGTCATCCTTTCCTGGCTGCCCTACGGATTCAATATCGAAGGATTCTTCCACGGCGTGGTCTCCGATGCCGCCATTCGACAGCACGTCCAGGGGTTGCTCGCCGGCACGTCGGCGTTGAGCGTCGCGGATGCCGGCCAGAGACTGCTGGCACCCGGCCTGTACCTGAAGAATCCTCTGGAGCAAGTGTCCCTCGGCATGGCACTCGTTCTCGGGACAGCGGCGATGCCCCACATCCTGATGCGTTTCTTCACGGTGCCCGACGCGAAAGCGGCGCGCAAGTCGGCACTATATGCAATGTTCGCCATTGGCATGTGCCATCTCCTGATTGTCGTCATCGGCTTCTCCGCGGCACTGAACGTGGGACCCAAGGCCATCCTGGCGATGGACAAGGGGGGAAATCTTGCCGCGCCGATGCTGGCGCAGTTCCTTGGCGGCGGTCCCGACAGCCTGCTCGGGAACTTCATGCTCGCCATCGTTGCCGCCGTTTCATTCGCGACGATCGTGGCGGTGGTGGCTGGCCTGACCCTGGCGGCGGCGTCGGCGCTCGCGCACGACGTCTATGTCGGCGCGATCAAGAATGGCGTCGCGACCGAACGGGAGCAGGTCGCGGCGGCCCGCATCGCCACCTTGCTCATGGCCGCCATCTCGGTGGGGGCCGGCATTGCCGCCAAGGGCCAGAACGTCGCCCAGCTCGTGGGGCTGGGCTACGCGGTCGCCGCTTCGGCAAATCTGCCCGCGCTGGTCTGCACGCTGTACTGGCGCCGCTGCAACACCGCCGGTGTCGTGGCCGGCGTGGTGGGTGGAACGATTCTCTCCATCGGCCTGGTGCTCGTATCGCCCAATATGACTTACCCGCTTCTGCAAAAGGAAGCGGCGATGAAAACCGTGACAGCGCTGTCCAGGCAGATCGCCGATGCGCACGATGAGAACGTTCGCCAGAAGCTCGGCAGCCGACTTGCGACCGAGCAGGCGCTCACGGCTTCCATCCCGGATGACGCCCGCAGCATCGTTGGGCTGCGCAGGCCGCTCATCGAACTGCGCAACCCCGGAATCATCTCCATCCCGTTTGGCTTTCTTCTTGTCTTCCTCTTCTCCCTGCTCAGCCGCAGCCGCCTTTCCGAGGCGCGTTGGGCCGAGCTTTCCGTGCGCCGTGAAACCGGCATCGGCGCGGCGCAAGCCGTATCGCACTAATCTGGTCTGGAACGAACAATCATGAATCTTCCCATCGTCAAAGTCGCGGCCGTACACGCCGCCCCCGTCTACATGAATGCGGCGGCAACGGTATCCAAAGCCGTATCGCTGATCGACGAAGCCGCCCGCCAGGGGGCGGAACTTGTCGCCTTTCCCGAGTCGTTCATCCCGGGCTTTCCCGTCTGGGCTGCATTGTGGGCACCCATCTACAATCACGACTGGTTCCGCCGCATGGTGTTGAACAGCATCCTCGTCGATGGCCCCGAGATGGCGCAGATTCAGGCGGCGGCCCGGCGCAACGGCGTCTTCGTCTCGATCGGGTTCAGCGAGAGCACGGAGGCCAGCGTGGGCTGCATCTGGAACTCCAACGCCCTCATCGGCGACGACGGCACACTCCTCAACCATCATCGAAAGCTCGTTCCCACCTTCTACGAAAAAATGGTCTGGGCGCCTGGCGATGGTCACGGCCTGAGGGTGAGCAACACGCGCATCGGACGCATCGGCGCGCTGATCTGCGGCGAGAACACCAACCCGTTGGCCCGATACGCGCTCGCGGCTCAAGGGGAGCAGATTCATATCTCCGCGTGGCCGGCAATCTGGCCGACCCGCATGCCTGGCTCGGGTCAGAACTTCGACAATCTCGCAGCCAATCGCATCCGGGCAGGCGGCCACTCGTTCGAAGCCAAGGCATTCGGCATTCTCAATGCCGGATTCATGGATAAGACCATGTTCGATCAACTCGCGGCCAGTGGCGATCGCCAGGCCATCGAGGTCCTGGAGAACACGCCTCGCGCAGCCACGCAATTCCTGGATCCGACGGGGGCCGTGATCGGCGATACGCTGCAAACGGAGGAAGGCATCGCCTATGCGACATTCGACATCAACGCCTGCATCGAACCCAAACAGTTTCACGACATCGTGGGCTACTACAATCGCTTCGATGTCTTCAACATCGAAATCGACCGTCGCCGCCTGAGCCCGGCGAAATTCTCGGCCGAGACGGCGAGCGCACCCCGCGCGCAATCGAACGGCGAACGGACCGGCGCGCCTGAGGCAACGATGGAAGACATGGCCTGATTGGCGCCTGCCCGGAAATTCCCCGCCGATGTGATTCGACGCTCCGGTATGGCAAGAAGAACATCGGGGAGCGGCAGGCGACCAAGGCGGCCAGGACGAAGCGGTATTCGCGCGGAGGAGAACACACTGCAACTGGCGGCCCCCGGAACGAGGGGCCGCGCGTGGGGAGTGCATTCCAAGGACGGCCCGGGGAATTGGGACGCGACACCTGAGAGTACATTTCGCAAGCGCATCGATGTTCTGCAGGATCTTCGATGTCCGAGGTCAGCCACCCCCAGCCCGCCCTATACTACGATCATCATTTCACTGCGGGCTGAACGATCGAATACGCACCCGGCATCAGCCAGCTCGCCGCCGGTTGAGCGCCGGTTGAGCGCCGGTTGAGCGCAAACCGGCGCCAGCCACGTTGTTTTCCCCAGCCATGCGCCGCGAGGCGCCGCACCGAAGGAGGCAGATGCAATGAGCGACGGACTGAACGACGAAGCGCGCCAGGCACTCTGGCGCCTGATCGAGCTGATCAACTTCGACGACGCGGCCATGATCGAGAAGCAGCAGACGCTGTTCGACGAGGAGCTGGCCGACGCCGACGATGCCGACGAGATCGAGGGCCAGGAGCTGCTGTGGATCCTCAAGGACGTGATCGACTGGGAATCGGGCTTCTACGTGGACTGGAAGGACTGCGCGTCCTTCATCGGCTGCATGGACGCGCTGTGCGCGCGCGTCGACGTCACGCTCGACTGGGGCGCGGAGGACCCGGAGGACGAGGATTTCCTCGAGAGCACCAGCGTGCCCGAACTGATGGAGCTGGCGTTCGAGCAGTTGCGGGTGGCGGGCTTCACCTTGTGGAACTGGAACACGGAAGGCGATGCCTACGCGGGATGGATCGCCCGCGGCGAGGACGACGAGGAGATGATGACGGTGGCGGAAGTGCTGGGGCTGGACATCCGGCCCGGGGACCAGCCGTATTGATGACCGCCGGCATCCGATGCCGGCATCGCGGAATCCGCCGGGCTTGCCGCTTCATCCCCCCGGCACGGGCATGTCAGACCCGCGGCGGCGACAGCCGCGGGTCGATCCGGCCCAGCGTTTCTTCCAGCACGTCGAGGAACACCCTGACGCTGGCCGGCATCAGCTTGCGCGCCGGCATCAGCACGAAGACCTTCAGCGGCGACGTGGTATAGCCGGGCAGCACCCGCACCAGCCGCCCCTGGTCCAGTTCCTCCTGCACGTAGCGCGGCGACAGCCGCGCCACGCCCAGCCCGTCCATCGCCGCCTTGAGCCGGATCTCGGCGTTCTGCGTGCGCATGCGCGGGTCCACCTGGAGGCTGAACACCTCCTTGCCGTCGCGCAGGAATTCCCAGCGGCGGTCTTCGGCGTTGCCCAGCGTGGGCCAGCCGCCCATGTCCTGCGGCGTGCGCGGCAGCCCGCGCGCGCGGATCAGCGAAGGCGCGGCGAAGAAACCGCGCTCGATCAGCACCACGCGCTTGCTGGCGAAGGAGCTGTCGTGCAGGCCGGTGTTGGTCATGACGAAGGCGAGATCGTAGCCGCGCTCGATCAGGTCGGGCTGGTCCCAGGTCACGTCCACTTCCACGCGCAGGTCCGGGTGCAGCCGCAGCAGCCGCGTGAGGCTGGGCGAAAGATGCAGCGAGCCGACCTCGTAGGGCGTGGAGATGCGCAGGGTGCCGCTGACCTGCTCGCTGACGGACAGCGCCTCGGCGCTGATCTCGCGCAGCTCCGTGAACAGCGGCGCGACGCGGTCGTAAAGCTGCTGGCCGCGCTCGGTCACGCGCACGCGGCGCGTGGTGCGCTCGAACAGCCGCACGCCGAGCTGCGTCTCGAGGCGGGACACGGCGGCGCTGGCGGACGACTTCGGCACCTCGGCCAGCTCGGCGCCCCTGGTGAAGCCGGCGCCTTCCACCACGCGGCAGAAAATCTCCCAGTCCTTCCACTCGATCGTCTTCATGCGCCGTTCCGCTCTCCGTGCCCGATGGCGCGCCGTGCGCGCGCGCCGGGCCATTGTCCCACAGGGCGAACAATAACGAGCGATTGCACGCGGGCGTCCCCCGCTCAATCCCCGAACAGGATCACCGAGCGCGCCAGCTCGCCGCGGCGCAGTTCGTCGAAGGCGTCGTTGATGTTTTGCAGCGGCATGCGCCGCGAGATCAGTTGGTCGAGCTTGAGCTTGCCGGACAGGTAGAAGTCCACCAGCCGCGGCATGTCCACCGGGAAGCGGTTGGAGCCCATCATCGAGCCCTGGATGCGTTTCTCGGCGAGGAAGTCGGTGCCCTTGAGCTCGATCTTCACGCCCGGCGCGATCATGCCGATCACGGTGGCGGTGCCGCCGCGGCGCAGCATCGAGAAGGCCTGCTCGGCGGTCTGCTTGAGGCCGATGGCCTCGAAGGCGTGGTGCACGCCGCCGCGCGTGAGCGCGCGCACGGCGTCCACCACGTCGGCGTCGGCGGCGTCGACCACGTCGGTGGCGCCGAACTGCTTCGCCAGCGCCAGCTTGCCGGGCACGCGGTCGATGGCGATGATGCGGCCCGCGCCGGCGATGGCCGCGCCGTTGATGGTGGCCAGGCCGATGCCGCCGCAGCCGATCACCGCCACGGTCTCGCCCGGCTGCACGCGCGCGGTGTGCACCACGGCGCCCACGCCGGTGGTCACGGCGCAGCCGATCAGCGCGGCGCGGTCGAGCGGCATCTCGGGGCGGATCGCCACCAGCGCGTGCTCGTGCACCAGCATCTGCTCGGCGAAGGCCGACAGGTTGAGGAACTGGTTCATCGGCGCGCCCCTGGCCAGCAGGCGCGGTTCCTCGCCTTCGCGGCGTTTGGTGTCCGGCTCCACGCACAGCGACAGGTGGCCGGTCAGGCAGTGCTCGCAATGGCCGCAGTAGGCCGACAGGCAGGTGATGACGTGATCGCCGGGCTTGACCGTGCGCACCTCGGAGCCAACTTGCTCGACGATGCCGGCGGCCTCGTGGCCGAGCACCACCGGCGTCGGGAACGGGTAGGCGCCGTCGAGGAAGTGCAGGTCGGAGTGGCACACGCCCACCGCCGCCGTGCGCAGCAGCACCTCGCGCGGCCCCGGCTTGCCGATGGCGACGTCCTCGATCACGAGCGGGGTCCTGGGTTGATGCATGACGGCGGCTTTCATGGGTCTCCTCGGCTGGTCTCGTTGTGGCCTCACTGTGGTCTCGCTGTGGCCGCGGTGTGTCTCGCTGCGCGGCAGCGCCTACCATACCGCCGAAACGCGATTCGGTGAAGCGCCCGGCCCACCCCGCTGTGCTCAGGACCGCGCCGCCGCCTTGCCGTCCTGCTGCGCCGCCAGGACCTCGCTGCGCTGGCGGTGGTAGCGGCGCAGGATCTGCTGCCCGACCGTCATGCGCGAGGCCACCGGCACCGGGAAGCGCACCAGCGCGTCGAGCTTGTCGGCGGCCACCGGCTCGAACAGCACGCGCGGCTCGAACTGCGACAGGTCCATGAAGCGCGAGCCGCCATATTCCTGCAGGCTGTGCCGCGCCTCGGCCAGGAACGGCGCGCACACCGCCTCGGTGATCGCCAGCAGCTCGGCCTCCACGCGGTCCGGGTCGGACTTCTCGGGCAGCGGGATGCGCAGCGTGTCCTGCGTGTACCTGCCAGCCTGCGAGTGATTGCGCACCGCCACGGTCAGCAGCATGCTGTTGGGCACCTGCACGGTGGAGCCGGTGAACTGGCGCGTGCCGGCGATCTCCGCCAGCGTGGTGGTGAGCACGTCCATGTCCACCACCTCGCCCGAGTGCGGCCCGATCTCCACCAGATCGCCGAGCTGGAACGGGCGCGCCATCATGCGCAGGAACGCGCCGAGGAAGCACATCACCAGTTCCTTGCCGCCGATCACCAGCGCCACCGCGAAGGCGGTCAGCGAGATCGCCACGCTCTTGAGCTCCGACACCCAGATGCCCAGCAGCAGCAGGAACACCACCGCCGCGATGGCATTGCGCGTGGCCACGGTCCAGGTGCGGTAGCTGCCGCGGTTCTCCTTGTCGGCGAGCTGGCGGCCCTGGAAGAAGCGGTTGACGAACTTCACCACCACCATGCCGGCAAGCACGATGGCCGCGCTCAGTCCGATATGCAGCAGATAACTGTCGTTGAAGGGCAGATTCATTGAGACATGTCCGAATACGGCCGGGCGGCACCGCCGGCAAGGCGGCGCGCCATGAGCAAACCCCCGATTCTAGCCATGCCGCGTGGCCGGGCCGCAAAACCCGGCCGCCGCGCGTGGCGGGGCCGGCGCGAGCGCGCCTCGTCGTGGCATGGCGCGGCATGGCGCGGCATGGCGAGACGTTCCCCGGCGGACGTTTTCTCTCCTGGGATGCCGCTCCGTACCAGGCGACGGATGCAAAGCCTGCCTGACGTGGGTTTCCGCGCGCCGGACGCGCGCGGCCTGTCAGGGCGGCGCCGGACGGGACGGTGAAGACGCGCGCGGCGCCGCGACCGGAGGCCGGCCGGCGCGCGCGCGGAACAAGCGGGGCATGCGCGCCGCGCGCGACGCGCGCGGCAAGCCATGCCGGCCGCGCGCGGCGGCCAGCAGCAGCGCGGCCACGCCTTCGATGCCCATGCAGATGAGGAAGTACAGCAGCGCCACCGCGCCGAACACCTGCGCGGCGTAGCCCATGCTGCGCCCGTTGACCTGCGCCGCCGCCGTGGACAGTTCCACCACGCCGACGATGTAGGCCAGCGACGTGTCCTTGGCCAGCGACACCCACACGTTGCCCAGCGACGGCAGCATGGCGCGCAGCGTCTGCGGCAGCACGATCTGCCACAGTGCCTGCGGCGGCGTCATGCCGAGCGCCAGCGCGGCCTGGCGCTGGCCGCGCCCGATCGCGTCGAAGCCCGCTTCCATGACCTGGGCGATGTACGCCGCGCCGATCAGCGCGAGCGCCAGCACCACGGTGCGCACCTCGCCGACGTGCACGCCGGCCAGCATCGGCAGCAGGAAGTAGGTCCAGAAGATCAGCATCAGCACCGGGATCGCGCGCAGGCCGGCGAGCAGCGCGCGCAGCGGCCGCGCCGGCGCGGCGGGCATCAGCTCGAGCAGCATGGCCAGCCCGATGCCGAGCACGGTGGCGCCGGCGCAGGCCAGCACGGCGATCCACAGCGTCAGCGCGGCGCCGGCCAGCGGGCCGTCGGGGAAGGTGCCCTTGAGCAGGTAGGGCAGCTGGGCCAGCACCACCGCCCAGCCGCCGGCAAGCGCGTCAGGCACGGGCCGCCTCCGTCCAGCCGAGCCGGCGCAGCAGCGGCGGCGCGGCGGCCTGCAGCAGCAGGATCAGCGCCGCGTACAGCAAGGTGGCCAGGCCGAAGGCCTGGAAGGTCATCAGGCTGTCGGTCTCGACCTGGCGCGCGGCGTAGGACATCTCGGCAAAGCCGATCGCCATCGCCAGCGAGGTGTTCTTGATGGTCTGGCAGAGCTGCCCCACCATCGGCCGCGCGGCGATGCGCAGCGCCTGCGGCAGAACCACGCGCCAGAACGCCGCCGCCGGCGTGAAGCCCAGCGCCAGCGCCGCGGCGCCCTGCCCGGCGGGCACGTTGGCCAACCCGGCCTCCAGCTCGCGCGCGTAGAACGCGCTGGCATACAGGCCGATGCCGATCAGGCTGGCCAGCGCCTCGAGCGACGGCGCGGGCAGGTGGATGGCGCCGAGCCGCACGCCCTGCCAGTCGTACAAGGCGCCGATGGCGGCGTCGCCGAGCAGTTGCGCCGCGCCGAAATACCAGAAGAACAACTGCACCAGCAGCGGCGTGCGGCGCAGGAAGCCGACCGCGCCGCGCGCGGCCAGCCGCAGCGGCGCGAACGGCACCAGCGCCAGTGCCAGCCAGACCGCGGCCAGCACGCAGCCAAGCGCGAACACGGCGGCCGACAGCGCCACCGTGAGGCCGAAGCCGGAGACGATCCAGCCGACGTACTTCGCCGGCAGGGGCTGCATCAGGATGTCAAGCACCGGCATGGCCATCCTTCACGCCATCCGTCACGCGGCAGGGGCAAGCCGGCCGCGTCACTTCACCGTGCTGCCGATGGTGAAGTCGCGCGCCAGCGGCGCGGCGCTCTTGGGGCCGAACCACTTGTCGTAGATGCGCGCGGCGGTGCCGTCCTTTTCCAGCGCCAGCAGGATGCGGTCGATCTCGGCGGTCAGGCGGTCCTCGCCCTTGGGCACGCCCACGCCCATGTACTCGCGCGTCAGCGTGAACGAGGAAATCTCGAACTGGTCCTTGTTGGGCAGGGTGGCCAGCAGCGCGCCGAGCTTGGCGCCGTCCTGCGCGAAGGCCTGGATCGCGCCGCTGCGCAGCGCGGTCAGCGCCAGCGGGGAGTCGTCATAGGCGATCACGCGCGCGTCCGGGTACTTCTGGCGCAGCGTGGTTTCCTGCGTGGTGCCCTTGTCCACGCCCAGGCGCCAGGTCTTGAGGTCGTCCGGCTGCTTGAGCGTGCCCTTCCTGGCGATCAGCTGCAGGCCGCTGGCGAAATACGGCGTGGAAAAGCCGATCTGCTGGCGGCGCTCGTCGGTGATGGTGAAGTTGGCGGCGACGATGTCCACCTTCTGCGAGGCCAGCAGCGGGATGCGGTTGGCCGGGTTGGTGGCGCGGAACTCGGTCTTCACGCCCAGGCGCCTGGCGATCTCGGTGGCGTAGTCCACGTCGAGGCCCGCCGGCGTGGTGCTGCCCGCCTCGACGAAGCCGAACGGCGGGTTGGCGTCGAACACGCCCACGCGCAGCACGCCGGCCTTCTTGATGTCGTCGAGCCGGTCGGCGCGGGCCGCGCCCGAGGCCAGCACCGAGATGCCGAGCGCCAGGCTCAGCGCGGCCTTGATCAGCGGGGAGGAAATTCGCATGGATGTCTCGCGATGGTTGTGTTGGCGAGACGATAGCGATCCCTTGACCCCAAGGGAACGAAGGGTTTTGCAGATGGTTATTCCGTGCAAAAATACTAGCTTGGCGCACCGCAGCAAACACTGTGTGGCGCAAGAATGTCCCTGAAGACCGTCGCCGCGGATGCCGCGGCGACCAACAGGAGAGCCAGAATCCATGTATCACGGAGAGCGCTTCAACGGCTACAGCCACCTCGCCGGCGCCATCCTCGCCGCCGCCGGCTCCGCCGTCCTCGTCACCTCCTCCGCCCTGTACCACGACGCCTGGAAGGTCGTCAGCTCGGTGGTCTACGGCAGCACGCTGGTGTTCCTCTACACCATCTCCACGCTCTATCACAGCCTGCGCGGCCGGCCCAAGGACATCCTGCGCCGGCTGGACTACTGCGCCATCTACCTGCTGATCGCCGGCAGCTACACGCCGTTCGCGCTGGTCACGCTGCGCGGGCCGTGGGGCTGGACGCTGTTCGGCGTGAACTGGGGGCTGGCGGTGATCGGCATCGCGCAGGAGCTGTGGATCGGCAAGCGCACGCGCATCTTCTCGCTGCTGATCTACGTGCTGATGGGCTGGCTGGTGCTGTTCGCGTTCGGCCCGCTGGTGGCCGCGCTGCCCGCCGGAGGGCTGTACTGGCTGGTGGCCGGCGGCACGCTGTACACGGCGGGGATCGGGTTCTTCCTGTTCGACGAGAAGGTGCGGCACTTTCACGGGATCTGGCACCTGTTCGTGCTGGCGGGGAGCGCCTGCCAGTTCGTGAGCATCTTCTGGTACGTGGGCTAGGGCGCCCGCCTTCCCGATGCCGGGGCAGGGCGGCCCGCCTTGCCCGCGCGTGCCGCGCCCCCGCCGCCGCCGCCCAATAACATGCGGCCAGCCGCTTGCCGGCCAGCCCGGCGCGCCGGCTCCCCGCCCGCGGCGGTCGATTCCCTTCCCTGCCATCCGCTGCCCCGGGTGGACGTTCCCCAGACGGACGCAGTCGTTTTGGCTCCGGGCGCCGTCCGCATCACCCGGCCAAGATGATCGATTCAATCACAATTTGTGATTGAACTAGTCAAAATTCGCGCACTGTCCTAGAATTCCGGTCACACGATGATTGAATCGATCATCGTCAACACGACTGATACGCACAAAAAGCGACAGGAGACAATGATGCAGATACGAATCAAGCGCGCGATCGAGCGCGTTCCCGGCGGCATGATGATCGTGCCGCTGCTGATCGGCTCCCTGGTGGCGACGTTCGCGCCCGACACACCCAAGTTCTTCGGCTCGTTCACCGGCGCGCTGTTTACCGGCGCGCTGCCGGTGCTGGCGGTGTTCTACGTCTGCATGGGCGCGAGCATCAATATCAAGGCCACGCCCTACATCCTCAAGAAGGGCGGCGTGCTGTTCGGCACCAAGGTCGGCACCGCCGTGCTGCTCGGCGTGATCCTGGGCCATTTCCTCGGCGAATCGCCGGTTTCCGCGGGCGTGTTCGCCGGCCTGTCGACGCTCGCCGTGGTGGCCGCCATGAACGACACCAACGGCGGCCTGTACATGGCGCTGATGGGGCAATACGGGCGCCCCGAGGACGTGGGCGCCTACAGCATCATGTCGCTCGAATCGGGGCCGTTCCTGACGATGGTGACGCTGGGCGTGGCCGGGCTGGCGGCGTTCCCCTGGCCGACGATGGTCGGCAGCATCCTGCCGCTGCTGCTGGGCATGCTGCTCGGCAACCTGGATCGCGAGATGCGCGACTTCCTCTCGCGCGCGGTGCCGGTCATGATCCCGTTCTTCGCGCTGGCCCTCGGCGCCAGCCTCGACCTGCACAAGGTGTGGCAGGCCGGCATGCTCGGCATCGGCCTGGGCATCGCGGTGGTGGCCATCACCGGGACCACGCTCTACCTGGCCGACCGCCTGAGCGGCGGCAACGGCGTGGCGGGCGTGGCGGCGGCCAGCACGGCCGGCAACGCCGCCGCGGTGCCGACCCTGATCGCGGCGGCCAATCCGGTCTACACCGAGGCCGCCAAGAGCGCCACGCTGCTGGTTGCCGCGTGCGTGGTGGTGACGGCGATCCTGACCCCGGTGCTGACCGCCTGGGTGGCCCGGCGCGGCGCGCTGGCGGCACCCGCGGGCGCCGCGCGGAGCGCGCCGTGAGCTGGCTCGTCATCGCCGACGACCTGTCCGGCGCGGCCGACTGCGCAATCGGGTTCACGTCGCCCAGCACCAGCACGGTCGTGACGCTCGACGCCCACGCCGGCCCCGCGTTCCAGGCCGACGTGATCGCGGCCGACGTCGACAGCCGGCGCCAGGACCCGGCCACCGCCGCGGCGCGCAACGTCGCCGCCTGGAACCGCTTCGGCGGCGCCGGCCGGCGCCTGTACAAGAAGATCGATTCCACGCTGCGCGGCAACTGGGCGGCGGAAACCGCGGCGCTGCAGCGCGTCGCCGGGCTGGCCATCGTCGCGCCGGCGTTCCCGGACGCCGGCCGCACCCTGCGCGACGGCTGCGTGTACGTGCATGGCGAGCCGCTCGAAACCACCGACATCTGGCGCCTGGAAGGGCTCGCCGGCCGCGCGGACGTCACCGCGCTGCTGGCCGCGCAGGGCCTGCGCGCCGAACGGCTGGAGACCGGTGGCGCCATGCGCTGCGCCGACGCCCTGCGCGACCGCCTCGCCGCGCTGGCCCGCCAGGGCGTGCAGGCGGTGATCTGCGACGCGCAGACGCAGGACGATCTCGACAGGCTCGCGGCCGCCAGCGCGGACCTCGGCGTGCCGGCCTTCTGGGTCGGCTCGGGCGGCATGGCGCGCGCGCTGTCGGCCGGCGACGCGCACACGCGGGCGGCGCAGGCAGGCCACGGCAACGCGCCGCTGCCGCCCGTGCGCGGCCCGGTGCTGACGCTGGTGGGCAGCCTGTCGGGCGTCTCGGCGCGGCAGGCGGCGTGCCTGTGCGAGCGCGGCCAGGTCGAAAGCGTGGTGATCCCGCCGCAGGTGCTGCGCGCCGGCCCCGCGCATGCAGACTGGGCCCGCTGGCAGGACCGCGTGGCGCTGCCGCTGCTCGCGGGGCACGACGTGCTGGCCGGCATCGGCCGCGACGAGCACTTCAGCGCGGACGAAGGCCCGCGCCTGAGCGCGGCCCTGGCCAGCCTGATCGCGCCGCATTTCCATTGCGTGGGCAGCCTGATCGCCACCGGCGGCGAGACCGCGCGCGCGATGCTGGAAGCCGCCGGAATCCGCGCGCTGGCGCTGGTGCGCGAGATCGAGCCCGGCGTGCCGCTCTCGAAGACGCTCGGCGGGCCGGCCCGGCGCGTAGTGACCAAGGCCGGCGCATTCGGCAGCGAGGCCGCGCTGTGGCTCGCATGGCAGGCCGTGCGCGAGGCCTGAGCCGCGCGCGCGGGACGACCAGACAATGACCCCCGGTTGGCGTCGACGCCAACCACGAACCTGAAGCGAAACATGAGCGATTACCTCCCCATCATCGGCATCACCATGGGCGATGCCAGTGGCGTCGGGCCTGAAGTGATCATGAAGAGCCTGGCGCACGCCAGCGTCTACGCCCAGTCGCGCCCGCTCGTCATCGGCGACGCCAGGCGGCTCGAGCTGGCCGGCAAGCTGGTCGGCAGCCCGCTCGCCGTGCGCGCGATCGACAACCCGGCCCAGGCGCAATACGCGCAAGGCACGGTGGACTGCATCGACCTCGGCCTGATTCCGGCCGACCTGCCGTTCGGCAAGCTCTCGCCGGTCGCCGGCGACGCCGCGTTCCGCTATATCGAGCGGGCCGTGGCGCTGACGCAGCAGGACCAGATCGACGCCATCTGCACCGCGCCGCTGAACAAGGAAGCGCTGCACGCGGGCGGCCACAAGTTCCCGGGCCACACCGAGATGCTGGCGCACCTGACCGGCACGCCGGAAGTGTCGATGATGCTGGTGGCGCCGAACCTGCGCGTGATCCACGTGACCACCCACATCGGCCTGCTCCACGCGATCCGCAAGATCGACACCGGGCTGGTGCAGCGGACCATCGAGCGCGGCCACGAGACGCTGGTGCGCGCCGGCATCGCCGAGCCGCGCATCGGCGTGTGCGGCATCAACCCGCACGCGGGCGAGAACGGGCTGTTCGGCTGCGGCGAGGAAGAAGAGAAGATCATTCCCGCGGTGCTGGCGCTGCGCGAGCGCGGCTGGAACGTGGAAGGCCCGCTGCCGGCCGACACCCTGTTCTTCCGCGCCGGGCGCGGCGATTTCGACCTGGTGGTGGCGATGTACCACGACCAGGGCCACGGCCCGGTCAAGGTGCTGGGCCTGGAAGCGGGCGTCAACATCACCGTGGGGCTGCCTGTCATCCGCACCTCGGTCGACCACGGCACCGCGTTCGACATCGCCGGCAAGGGCATCGCCGACGAGCGCAGCCTGCTCGAGGCGCTGCGCCAGGGCGCGGAGCTGGCCACGCGCCGGGGCTGAGCGGCGGCGCGGGCGGGTGGCGCCGGTGGCTGTATGATTTCGCTTTGCCCGCCACCTTGCCGATGCCCCCGCTGCCAATGAACGCCGCCGATCGCCGCCGTGCCATCCTCGAACTCGTGCTGTCAGGCAGCGAATCGAGCGTCGAGCAGCTTACCGGCAGCCTCGGCGTGTCCGAGGCCACGGTGCGCCGCGACCTCGCCGCGCTCGCGCGCGAGGGCCGCATCGTGCGGACCTACGGCGGCGCCGCGGCGCTCACGCAGATCGGCGCGCACGAGCCGGAAACCCCGCTGGAAGAGCGCAACGTCATCCAGCGCGCGCAGAAAGAGGCCATCGCGGCCGTCGCCGCCGGCTTCGTCCACGACGGCGACGCCATCCTGCTCGACAGCGGCAGCACCGCCACCGCGCTGGCGCGGCAGCTGGCCGCGCGCGCGGACCTGCACGTCTACACCACCAACCTGCTGGTGGTCGGCGCGCTGGCCGGCGTGCCCGGCATGCGCATCACGCTGGTCGGCGGCGACGTGCGCCCGTCCAGCATGGGCACCATCGGCCCGCTGGCGCAGATGACGCTGGCGCGCATCAGCGTGGACAAGGCCTTCCTCGGCGCCGACGGCGTGGTGGCGGGCGTCGGCCTGTGCGAGGCCACGGCCGAGCAGGCCTACCTGAAAGAATGCATCGTGCGCCAGTCGGCCGAGATCTTCGTGCTGGCGGACGCCACCAAGCTCGGCCGCGCGCGCCAGCAGCACTGGACGCCGCTCGAGCGGCCGTGGACGCTCGTCACCGACGACGGCGCCTCCGCGGCGCAGCTCGAAGCGTTCCGCGCGCTCAAGCACGTGCGCGTGGCGCTCGCGCCGGCCTGACGGCGGCCGGTCCACGGCCGGTCCGCTTCGCGTCCGCCCGCGCCGCGGCTGGCGCGGGCAGTCCCGGCGCGTCTTCCTTTCTTCCCTTCTTCGCTTCTTCCCGATGGCCGCCGCCCGCGCGGCCCGCTCATCCGCGTAGAGAACCCAACCAGAACCCAACCGGCAGGATCGCCTGTTCTGCCCGTTCCACCTGTTCCACCCATTGCGCCTGTTTCACCCATTGCGCCCGTTTCGCGGCGCGCCACGGCCCGCCGCGCCCCACGCGCCAGCATCCCGCCCCAGAAACGGGCCTGCGGACGGGCCCGCATTCCCGCTTTCGGCGCACGGCGCCGGTTTCCCCCGCCGTTCCGGCGATTTTCTCGGGTTGGCCCGACTCTTGCGTATTGAAATTCAAATTTTAGAGACGTATCGTCCCGAAAATTTGAATTTCCACTCAACATTTGCGCACGCCCCAGAAACCGTGCGCCAGGAGTCCGCATGTTTCTCCGTTCCATGACCCGCCGCGCACGTGCCGTTCTGGGCCTGGCGCTGACCGCCACCAGCTTGTCGGCCGGCGCCGCCCAGGTCGTCAACATCGGCGTCCAGCCCGCCACCCAACCGATCTACATCGCCAAGGCAGCCGGCTACCTGGCGCCGCTGGAGGCCAAGTACGACGTCAAGTTCGAATTCCACAGCTTCCCCTACGGCGCGCCGGAGAACCAGGCGATGGCGGCCGGCAATCTCGACCTCGCCTCGGCGGGCATGGGGCCGGCGGTGGTCGCGTCGGCGCGGCTGCCGGTCAAGCTGCTCGGCATCACCATCCTGGAGCAGACCGCCATCGTGGTCCCCTCCGACTCGCCGGTCCACACGATCGCCGATCTCAAGGGCAAGCGCATCGCCTACCCCGGCGAGGGTTCCCAGCAATATCCGCTCCTGCTCAACGCCCTGCAGAAGGCGGGCCTGAAGGTGGCGGACGTGCAGTTGTTCAAGACCTCCGGCTCGCAGGTCGGCACGCTGGTCGAGCAGCACAGCGTGGACGCCGGCATCACCTGGGACCCGCACATCTCGGTGGCGCTCGCCGGCGGCAAGACCCGCGTGCTGCTGAAGGCCGAGAAGATCCTGCCGCTCAAGAACGGCCATTACGTCGGCGACGGCTTCTACGGCCGCACCGAGTTCATCGATGCCCATCCCGACCTGGTGCGCGACATCATGGCCGCGCAGATCCGCGCCATCAAGCTCATCAACAAGACGCCGCAGAAGGCCGTGGAGATGTGGAGCAAGGAAATCGGCTTCCCGCCCAAGGTGATCGAGTATTCGCTCAAGGAAGGCATCTCGGTGTACTCGACCGACATGGTGCCTGACGCGCAGACCATGAAGGTCTACGCCTCGTTCCTCAAGCAGGCGGCGATCCTGCAGGACGGCGACGAGCCCAAGCTCGCGCCCGAGCCCGCGCGCCAGGCGCTGGCGGCCGAGAAGCCCTGATTCCCCTTTCCACTTTCCTTCAGAGGAGAAGCCGATGGCTTCGTTTTTCCGGTCGGCGGCGAGCCGCGTGTTCCCTTACCTCGCCGCGATGCTCGCGGTGGTGCTGGTGTGGGAGCTCGTGGTCGTGCTGACCCATCCGAGTCCGGCGGTGCTGCCGTCGCCGGAGCTGACCGCGCGCACGCTGTACGGCCTGTTCGCGTCGGGCACGATCTTCCGCGACATCGGCGCCAGCCTCGGCCGGGTGCTGGCCGCCTGGCTGCTGGCGGCGTGCCTGGCGATTCCGCTCGGCCTGCTGCAGGGCACGCGGCCGCGGCTGGCGCGCGTGCTGGAGCCGCTGGTGGAGCTGTTCCGGCCGATCTCGCCGCTGGCGTGGATCCCGATGGCGATCCTCTGGTTCGGCATCGGCGAGGCGGGCAAGGTGTTCATCATCTTCATCGCCACCTTCTTCCCGATCCTGCTCAACACGGTGTCGGGCGTCAAGGCGGTCGATCCGGTGCTGGTGCGCGCCGGCCGCGTGCTGGGCTGCAATTCGGACGCGCGGCTGTTCTGGCAGGTGATCCTGCCCGCCGCCATGCCGACCATCCTGGTCGGCCTGCGCATCTCGTTCGGCATCGGCTGGGCCGCGATCATCGCCGCGGAGCTGGTCGCGGCCAACAAGGGGCTGGGCTACCTGATCGCCAACGGCATGGAAATCCTGCGCTCGGACCAGGTGCTGGCGGGCATGGTCATCATCGCGTTGCTGGGCATTCTCATCGACACCGGCTTTCGCATTCTCGGCCAGCGGCTGGGCTTCAAGGAGTAAGACATGGACCGCACTGCGGCCGCCGCGCCCCGCGAGGGCGTGGCCATCAACAACGTTTCCAAGCTGTACTACACGCGCGCGGGCGACGCCGTCGAGGCGCTGCGCCCGGTCTCGCTGGACATCGCCGCGGGCGAGTTCGTCGCGCTGATCGGCCCGTCGGGCTGCGGCAAGAGCACGCTGCTCAATATCGTGGCCGGCTTCGAGGCGCCCAGCGCCGGCTCGGTGCTGGTCGACGGCGACAAGGTCGTGCGGCCCGACATGCGGCGCGGCATGGTGTTCCAGCAGTACGCGCTGTTCCCGTGGCTCAGCATCCGCGACAACATCGCCTTCGGCCTGCGCCAGCAGGGCATGCCGCGCAAGGAGCGCGAGGCGGTGGCCAACCGCTACCTCGAACTGGTGGGGCTGGCCGAGTTCGGCGACGCGCGCCCCGACGCGCTCTCCGGCGGCATGAAGCAGCGCGTGGCGCTGGCGCGGGTGTTCGCCACCGAGCCGAGCACGATCCTGATGGACGAGCCGTTCGGCGCGCTCGACGCGCTCACGCGCGGCTTCCTGCAGCAGGAACTGCTGCGCATCTGGCGCGAGCACCGCAAGACGGTGCTGCTGGTGACGCACTCGGTGCAGGAAGCGCTGTTCCTGGCCACGCGCGTGGTGGTCATGACCAGCCGGCCCGGGCGCATCAAGCTCGACCAGCGCGTGGACCTGCCCTACCCGCGCACGCTCGCCACGCCCGGCTTCCGCGAACTGGAGGCCAATATCCTGACCGCGCTCGACGACGAGCTGCGCAAGACCTACGGCAGCGCGCCGGCGATGGTATCGGACTGACCACGACATGCTTTCCCAAGATTCATTCCAGCCCGCGCCGGCCAGCGTGCGCGAGCGCATCGCCGCCACGCTGGTGCGCGCGCGCCAGCGCGACCGCACGCTGCACGCCTTCATCGAGCTCGATGCGGCGCGCGCCGCGCGCCGCGCGGCGGAACTCGACGCCCTGCCGCCGCGCGCGCGCGGCCCGCTGCACGGCATGCCCGTGGCCGTGAAGGAGATCATCGACATGGCCGGCGCGCTGTGCGCGTGGGGCTCGCCGCTGCACGCGGGGCGCCGGCCCGCGCGGGATGCGCTGCTGGTACAGCGCCTGGCCGCGGCCGGCGCGGTGCCGGTCGGCGTCACCGCCTCCACCGAATACGCGCTGGCGGCGGCCGCCGCGACCGTGCATCCGCGCGACGCGCGGCGCTCGCCGGGCGCGTCCTCGAGCGGCTCCGCCGCGGCGGTCGGCGCCGGGCTGGTGCCGCTCGCGCTCGGCACGCAGACCATTGGCTCGGTCATCCGCCCCGCGGCCTATTGCGGCGTGGTGGGGTTCAAGCCGAGCTTCGGGCGCTATCCCACCGATGGCATCCTCTGCCTCTCGGCGCGGCTCGACCACGCCGGCGTGCTGGCCGCGCGCGTGGCCGACGTGATCGCCGCGGACGCGGTGCTGGCCGGCATCGCGGCGCCGGCGTCACTGCTAGCGGCAGCGCATGGCGCCACCCCCGCGCTGCGCGTGCTCCAGCCGTGGTTCGGCGAGGAGGTGTCCGCGGCGGTGTCGTCGACGCTCGACGGCGCATACCAGCGCCTGCGCGGCGCCGGCTTCGGCCTCGCGCCGCTGTCGGTGGACGCCGGCATCGCCGCCGCCGAGACCGGCCTGACCGACACGCTGCTGACCTTCGAGCTGGCCCGGCGCCACGGCGCCGCGCTGCGCGCGGCACCCGACAAGGTGTCGGCGAAGCTGCTGGCTATGGCCGAGCGCGGCGCGCGCGTGAGCGAGGCGCGCTTCGACGAAGCCGTGCGCGAGCAGGCCGCGCTGTCGGCGCGCCTCGACGCCATGCTGCGCCCCGGCGAGATCGCGCTGGCGCCGGCCACGGTGGGCACCGCGCCGCTGCTGCCGGAGGGCTCCGGCTCGCGCGCGCCGCAGCGGCTGTGGACGCTGGCCGGCATGCCGGCGCTGACGCTGCCGGCGGGCACGCACGGCGGCCTGCCGGTGGGCCTGCAACTGATCGGCCGCCGTGGCGAGGATGCCGCGCTGCTGGCCGCCGCCGCGCGCATCGAAGCCGTGCTCGGCGCCGCGTCTCATGGCTAGCCCGGCCTGGATGCCGCTGGCGGCAACCACCCTGATCGTGTTCTCGGGCACGCTCGTGCGGGCGGTCTCGGGGCTCGGCTTCTCGCTCGTCGCCGTGCCGCTGCTGTCGCTGGTCTGGACGCCGGCCCAGGCCGTGGCCATCGCCGTGCTGTTCCAGACGCTGAGCGCGCTGCCGCTGGTCGCGGCCGAATACCGCGACATCGACTGGCGCCTGCTCGCGCGCATCTGCGCGGGCGGGCTGGCCGGCATGCTGCCCGGGCTCGCCCTGCTGCAATGGCTGCCCGAGCCCGCGATGCGCGTGGCGCTGGCGGCCATCCTGCTGCTGTCGGTGGCGCTCATCGTGGTGGGGCGGCGCTTGATCCGCAACATGACGCCGGCGCGCATCCTGCTGGTGGGCCTGTGCGCCGGCGTCGCGCAGGGCATGGCCGGGGTGTCGGGGCCGCCGCTGATGGCGGGCCTGATGGCGATGCCCGGGCTCGACCCGCGTACCATCCGGCTCACCGCCACCTCGGTGTTCCTGATCCTCGGGCTGGTGTCGGTCGCCACGCTGGGGTGGCATGGCGCCTTCGGCGTCATGGCGCCGGGCAGCTACGCGATCGCCACCGCGGGCATGGTGGGCGGCCATCTGGCCGGGGAACGGCTGTTCGCGCTGGCCGGCGCGGCCGGCTTCCGCCGTTACGTATTGCTGGTATTGTTCGCGTCCGCGCTGCTGACGCTGGCGCCTTTGTGGCGATAGGATCTTGTTGATGATGGATATGGAAGACCAGGAGCGCGCCCGCACCACGGGTTCGGCGCTCGAAAAGGCGGTGGGCATCCTGGAGACGCTGGGAGAGCAGGTGCGCGGCCTGAGCCTGGCCGAACTGGCCGAATTCACCGGCATGCCGAAGCAGACCGTGCACCGCATCGTGCGCCAGCTCGAGGAGCTGGACCTGCTCGCGCGCGAGGCCGGCGGCGACCGCTTCATCTTCGGCGCCCGCCTGCGCCAGCTCGGCGTGGCGGCGCTGTCGGCGCCGCGCCAGTCGCTGGCCACGCGCCAGATCCTCACCGAGCTGGTGGACGAGATCGGCGAGACCTGCAACATCGGCGTGCTCGACGGGGAGGAAGTCCTGTACGTCGACCGCGTCGAATGCCACTGGCCGCTGCGCGTGCAGCTGCGCCCGGGCAGCCGCGTGCCGTCCCACTGCACCGCGATCGGCAAGCTGCTGCTCGCCCACCTGTCCGGCGCGCAGCGCCGCGAGCTGCTGCCGCGCCTCGCGCTGACCGCCTACACGCGCAATACGCTCGCCACCGTGCCGGCGCTCGAAGCCGCGCTGGCGCAGATCCGCAGCCAGGGTTACGCCATCAACCAGGAGGAAGACTCGCTCGGCCTCAACGCGATGGCGGTGCCGGTGCGCGACGCGGCGGGCAAGGTGCTGGCGGGGCTCGCGGTCCACGCGCCCAGCGCGCGGCTGCCGCTCGACGAGATGCTGGCCCGGCGCCCGCTGCTGGAGGCCGCGGCCGGCCGGGTGGCGTCGGTGCTGTTCAACGCCTGAGCGCCCGGCGCGCGCGACGCGAGGCGGCGCGCGTCGACGCGAAGCGCGGGCGCCCCCCGCGCGCCGCGTCACGAACTCTGGATGCCCCGCTTGCGGATGAAGTCGCCCCAGACCTTCGACTCGGACACGGCGCGCTGCCTGATGGCCTCGGCCGAGCCCACGACCGGGAAGAGGTAGAGCGAAGCCAGCTTCGCCTTGATCTGCGGGTCCGCCAGCGCGGACTGCACGGCGGCGTTCAGGCGGGTCACGACCTTCGGGTCCATGCCGGCCGGGCCCACCAGCGCGTACCAGCTCGGCATGAGCGGCGCGTCGATGCCGGCCTCCTTCAGCGTCGGCACGTTCGGCAGCTCCTTGACGCGGTGCGGCCCGACGATCGCGACCGGCACCACCGTCCCTCCCGTCACCTGCGGCAGCGCCGCGCCGAGCACGCTGACCATCGCATCCACCTCGCCCGCCACCACGCCGGTCAGCGCCGGACCGGAGCCCTTGTAGGCGACGTGGGTCATCTTCAGGTCCAGCTTGTCCGCCACGACTTCCATCGCCAGGTGCGTGGAGTTGCCGACACCGGCGCTGCTGAACGTCAGCCCGCCCGGCTTCTGCCGGGCCTTGTCGATGAAGCTCCGCGCCGACGTGATGCCGCTGGCCTTGCTGGCCACCAGCACGAACGGCGTGTCGACGACCGGCGAGATGAACGTGTAGTCCTTCTGCGGGTTGTACGGCAGCGACGCATACAGGTGCGGGTTGAAGCTGATCTGCGACACGCCCGTGAGCAGCACGGTATAGCCATCCGGCTGCGCCTTGGCGACCGTGCTCATGGCGACGATGCCGTTCGCGCCCGGCCGGTTGTCGACGACGATGGTCTGCCCGAGGTCCTGCGACAGGCGGTCGGAAAGCAGCCGCGCCACGACGTCGCCGCCCGAGCCCGCGGACTGCGGCACGATCATCCGGATCGGCCGGCTCGGAAACGCATCCTCGGCCTGCGCGGCGCCATGGCACATGGCCGCCGAGGCAATGAACGCAGAAGCAATCAAACGTCGGTACATCAACACTCTCCCATCGAAGCGAAGCCAATCACGGAATTTTCATAGCGATGGTATGGATACGCACGCCGAACAACCAATACGGATTGTCGATGCCAACATAGGCAAAGGCTATGCCCCCGGGAAACCATGACGCGCCTGCCCGGCGGTGG
Source organism: Cupriavidus sp. FW216-B1 (assembly GCF_058789195.1). Lineage (NCBI taxonomy): Bacteria > Pseudomonadati > Pseudomonadota > Betaproteobacteria > Burkholderiales > Burkholderiaceae > Cupriavidus > Cupriavidus sp. FW216-B1. The sequence goes on from NZ_JBYTEL010000010.1 coordinate 154,601, forward strand.
GGCACGGACGCGCCATTGCAATGCAGCCCCGCGGCGCGGCGCACAGAACGAGTGCGCGAATGCGCGAGGCCAGTCATGCTCCGGCGCGCGGGCGCCCACGAAACCGTATCGTCATAGGACCAGCCTATGACCGGATCGGAATTTCGTCTTTCCGGATGGCGCGCCGCGCTCCGTACCATGACTGCCGTCATCCCGGGCCCTCCCCGGGCCCTCGGCCCTCACGCAAGAGCGCACAAGTCATGTCCGACATCGATACCCGCGGCAACGCGTGGCAGACGCCACCGTCCGCCTACCTGGCAAGCCGCCCGTCCACCTTCTCCGTTCCGGCCCGCCCGGCGTCGCGCTACCTGCCGATGCGGGACGGCTGCCGCCTCGCCGCCGACATCTACGTCCCGCAGCCGCTGCCGGGCCAAGCCGCGCCGCGGACGTTCCCGACCGTCGTCATCTTCACGCCGTACTACCGGCGCTTCCGCCTGTCGGGCGCGGGCGCCGAGCCCAGCCCCAACACCGCGAAGTACCGCGATGCGTTCGTGCCCAGGGGCTATGCGGTCGTGGTGGTGGACGTGCGCGGCACCGGCGCGAGCTTCGGCACGCGCGACGCGCTGCGCTCGCCCACCGAACGCGACGACTATTACGAAGTGGCCGAATGGATCGCCGGCCAGCCCTGGTCGAACGGGAAGATCGGCTCCACGGGCATTTCCTACCTGGGCGCCGCCGCGTGCTTTCTCGCCAGCACGGGCCACCCCGCGGTCAAGGCGATCGCGCCGCTGTTCTCGGTGTCCGACATCTACAGCGAGCAGCTCTATCCGGGCGGCATGCTGTCCAAGGTCTGGGTGGAAGCCTACGACGAGCTGATGCTCGCGCTAGACCAGGACCGCCGCGACCTGGTGGCCGGGTTCCCTTATTTCGACGACCCGCGCTTCGCGGGCCCCGAGCGCTGCGACGAGGACGTGGACGGCACGCTCGTCGCGGCGGCCATCGCCGAGCACCGCAACAACTTCACGCTGGCCGACCTGGCGCCGGAATTCGCCTTCCGCGACGGCGCGGCGTTCCACGATGCGTCGCTCGACTCGGGAAGCTGCAGCCCCTATCGCTACCTGGACGGCATCGCGCCGGACGTGTCGGTGTATTCGATCTCGGGCTGGTATGACGGCGGCGGCTACGCCAACGGCGCCATCACGCGCTTCCTGTCGCTGCCGTCGAACGACAGCCGCCTGCTGCTGGGCCCGTGGGACCACGGGGCGCGCACCAACGTCTCGCCGTGGCGCGACCACGCCGCGTCGGATTTCCCGCTGCTGGGCGAAGTCCTGCGATTCTTCGATCACCACCTGCTCGGCCTGCCGACCGGCCTCGAACGCGAAGCCCCCGTGCACTACCACAGCATCCACGACGACCGCTGGCAGCCGGCGGACACGTGGCCGCCGGCGCCGGATGCCACGCGGCTCTACCTGGCCGGGGACGGCACGCTTGCCGACACGCCGGCGCCCGCGCCGACGGAAGTGCGCGTCCAGGTCAGCTTCGACTGGACCACCGGCCGGCAGACGCGCTACGAGCGCCTGGGCGCGCTCAACATCGAGGACTACTACGCCGACTGGGGCCGGCGCGAAGCCGCGCTGCCCCACTTCGATTCCGCGCCGCTGGCGTCGCCGCTGGCGATCGCCGGCCACGTGGTGGCCCATCTCCGCGTGGCGTCGTCGCAGCCCGACGCGGCGCTCTTCGTCTACCTGTCGGAGGTGGAAGCGAACGGCGCGGTCCGCTACATCACCGAGGGCATGCTGCGCGCGTCCCACCGGAAGCTGGAGCCGTGCCCCGCGGAGTACCGCACCACGTGGCCATATCGCGCGCACCGCCGCGCCGAGGCCGAGCTCCTGACGCCCGGCGCCGCCGTGCCGCTCACGTTCGCGCTCCTGCCGGTGGCGTGGACGCTGGCGGCCGGCAGCCGCCTGCGCGTGTCCGTCGCCGGGGCCGACCGCGGCCATTTCCCGCCGGTTCCGCTCGGCCGCCCGCCGCTGCTGACCCTGACGATGGGCGGCGGCGAAGGCTGCCATCTCGACGTGCCGGTGGCGGATCCTGCCGCGGGTCCCGCCGACGACCCTGCCGGCGGGCGCTAGCGCCGGCCCGATGCCCGCCCGCCACCCGAGGTGCTAGAGTGGGCATCCGTCCTTCCCTCCGCCCCCGTCATGGACTTCCGGCAGCTTCGCTATTTCGCGCGCATCGTCGAACTCGAGAGCATCACCGCGGCAGCCGATGCGCTGCATATCGCCCAGCCGTCGCTGAGCCAGCACGTGGTCAACCTCGAAGCCGAACTGGGCGCGAAGCTGCTGGTGCGCGGACCGTTCGGCGCGCGCCCCACCGAGACCGGCCAGATCCTGTACCGGCACGCCAAGATGGTCCTGCGCCAGATGGAGGAAGCGCACGCCGCCGTGCGCCACGGACGCGACGTGCCGTCGGGCCACGTCCGGGTCGGCCTGCCCACCAGCACCTCCCGCGTGCTGGCCGTGCCGCTGCTGCAATTCGTCAGCGGCAGCGTCCCCGACGTGACCGTCGAGATCGTCGAGGGCAGCAGCGCCGACCTGGCGGAACTGGTGACGGCGCAGAAGCTCGATCTCTGCATCGCGATGGATGCCCAGCAGCGTCCCAACATGCATCTGGTGCCGCTGCTCGACGAAGACCTCATGGCCGTCGGCCCCGCCCCGGCGCAGCGCGACACGGCGCTGACGCTGGCTGAAATGGCGGCGCTGCCGTTGCTGCTGCCGAGCTTTCCCAATTCGATCCGGGTGCTGACGGACCGGGCGTTCGTCGCCGCCGGACTCGAACTCAAACTCGTGGCGGAAACCAGCGCGACCTCGGTCCTGCTTGCCGCGGTCCGCGCCGGCATGGGATGGACGATCCTGCCGTGGAGCGCGCTGGCGACCGAGCACCCGGACGCATTCGCCTGCGTGCCGATTTCCGATTCGTCGCTGGTGCGGCGCGTGTTCCTGTGCGTGGCGGGCTCCGCGCGCCTGAGCCTGGCCTGCAAGACCGTGGAAGACGCCCTGCTCCGGCTGATCGGCGAGGCCATCGCCACGCGCACCTGGAAAGGCGTCAGCCCGCTGAGCCGCCTGCTGGGCCAGCGCGACGAGGGCAGCGAGGGCGGCGAGGGCAACGGGGACGGCGGGGGCGGCTAGCCCGGCGCGTTGCCGCGGATGCGCCGGCCTCGCCGCGCAGCGAAAGCGCGCGCTTCGCGCCCCGCATCTCCGCCCCGGCCGCGCGCATGGGGACGCCATTCGTGCCATAGCCACGGCGCAAGACCTTCCCGCCCACGCGCGGTGAACCGGTTCGCCCCGCCGATGATCCGCAAGAGAATCGCGCGCGCCGCATGCCGCGCCACATGCCGCGCGGACATGCCCGCCGGCCGTCACGACGCCCGCGCCCGACGGGCGCCGTTCCGCCATTGCCGCACGGCGGCGGGCGCCCGCGCACGTCCCCCGGCCCCGGTTTGGTGCGGCATGACGAAAAAAACTAACATATCAGCACGCTATTCGAGAAAAAAACGTGGCATAATTTTTGCACAGAAAACTTGAGTACACAGAATTTCTCTTGTACTTCCAGGTAGCTCACACCTGGCTGCGTCCGTTCAGATTGGCTACGTTGAAGGAGCTTCACGATGCGGTCCCCAGTTTTCCAGATGTTGTCCAGCATTCTCCTAGGCCTCACCCTCGGGCTCGCGGGCCAGGCGTGGTCGGCAAGCGGCGTGCCGCTGCGGCTCATCGTGCCCTACCCCGCCGGGGGACCCACCGATATCGTTGCCCGGACCGTCGCGCCGGCCTTGGGCGCGGCGCTCGACCAGACGGTGATCATCGACAACCGCGCCGGCGCGAGCGGCTCGATCGGGGCCGGCACGGTGGTGCGCTCGGCCCCGGACGGCAACACGCTGCTCCTGAACACCTCGATCCACACCATCCTTCCGCATCTGACCAAGGTGCCGAACGACGCGATCAAGGACTTCACGCCGCTCGCGCAGGTCAACAGCATTCCGTTCGTGCTGGTCGCAAACAAGGATCTGCCATACAAGACCGTGCCGGAGCTCATCGCTTACGCAAAGGCGCATCCGGGGCAGATCAACTTCGCCACCAACAGCGCGGGGTCTGCCTCGCATATGGCCGCGGAGCTGTTCGCGCGGGCCGCGGGCATCGAGATGCGGCACATTCCCTACAAGGGGAGCGCCCCGGCCCTTACCGACCTCGTGGGTGGCCAGGTGCAGATCATGTTCGAGCAGGGCCCCTCGGTCGCGCCCTTCCTGAAGAGCGGCCAGCTCCGCGCGCTTGCCGTCACGAGCCCCGCCCGCACGCTGAACAATCCCGAGCTTCCCACATTGGCGGAACTCGGCCTCAAGGATTTCAGCTACTCGAACTGGCAGGGCATCTGGGGCCCCGCGGGCCTCCCGCCCAACGTGACGAAACGCCTGGTCGACGCGCTGCAGAAAGCCCTGACCCAGCCCGAGGTGCAGCAGAAGCTCCGCGCGCTCGGCACGGAGCCCGCCAACCGGTACGGCAGCGATTTCGAGACGTTCGTGAAACAGCAGTTTGACCAGCAAGGTACCCTGATCAAGAGCGCGGGTATCAAGATCGAATGATGGCCGTCACCGGCTGTTTTTCCTGTTCGAATTCCCGTCATCGAAGCCCGATGCGGGCAGCATGCAAAGGATCGAGGAGCTATGTCGGTTGATTCCGTTTCCCAGTCGGGCTCGAGTGTCGAAAGCGCGTACAAGGCGGGCCGCGCCGTCATTGCCGCGCGCCGCCATTGCGTGTCGACCGGCCACTACCTCGCCACCCAGGCTGCCTTCCAGATACTCGAGGCGGGAGGCAACGCCATAGACGCCGGCGTCGCCGCGGGCCTGGTGCTCGGCGTGGTGCACAGCGACCAGGTGAACATCGCGGGCGTCGCGCCGATGATCATCTACCTCGCCAACCGCCGCGAAGTGGTGACGATCGACGGCCTTGGCGTGTGGCCCGCGGCCGCGAGCCTCGAGCACATCAGGAAGGCGCATGGCGGCGAGATCCCCGAGGGCCTCCTCAGAACCGTGGTGCCGGCCGCGCCCGCGGCATTCATCAAGGCGCTCGGCGACTTCGGCACGCTTTCGTTCGGCACGGTCGCTTCTTTCGCCCTGCGCTTCGCCCGCGAAGGCTTCCTGATGTATCCGTTCATGCACGAGCAGTTGCAGATGGTGAAGCACAAGCTCGAGCGATGGCCGTCCAACCGCGACATCTACCTGCCCGGCGGGGACGTCCCCGCGGTGGGGGCGCTTTTCGTCCAGAGCGACCTTGCCGGCAGCATCCAGTATCTGATCGACGAAGAGCATGCCGCGCTGGCGCGTGGCGGCAGCCGGCTGGCGGGATTGCAGGCCGCGCGCGACGCCTTCTACAAGGGCGACATCGCGAAGAAGATAACCGGCTACCATGCCGCCCACGGGGGCTGGCTCACGCCCGAGGACATGGCGAACTTCGAGGTGAAGTTCGAACGGCCCGTGGTGACGCGCTACCACGACCTGGAAATCCATGCGTGCGGCTTCTGGTGCCAGGGACCGACGCTGGGCCAGGCGCTGAACCTGCTCAAGGGTTTCGATCTCAAGCAGATGGGGCACAACACCCCGGCCTATATCCACCACGTCGCCGAAGCACTCAAGCTGGTCTTCGCGGACCGGGAGGCATTCTATGGCGATCCGCGATTCAACGACACGCCGGCCGACTGGCTGCTGTCCGACCGCTATGCCGACGAAAGGCGCAAGCTCATCCGCGAGGACCGCGCCTGGCCCGGTCTTCCGCCATCGGGGGCGAACACCCGGCCGGCCGCCAGCGGCGACCCCGGTGGCCAGGCAGGCGGCCCGTTCGATACGTCCTGCGTCACCGTGGTCGACCACGCCGGCAACGCGATCTGCATCGCCCCGAGCGACGTGTGCAGCGACACCCCGGTCATCCCGGGAACGGGCCTCGCGCCATCTTCGCGCGGCTCGCAGTCCTGGGCGCTGAGCGGGCACGCCTCCTGCCTCGCCCCGGGGAAGCGGCCCCGGCTCACGCCAAGTCCGGCCCTGGTCATGCGGCCCGGAAAAATGGTCATGCCCATCGGCAGCCCGGGCGGCGACAGCCAGACGCAGGCCAATATCCAGGTCCTTCTCAATATGGAAGTCTTCGGCATGGATCCGCAGACCGCCATCGAAGCCCCGCGCTTCATCACGTACAGCCATCCGGACTCGTTTTCCCCGCACAAGGCCTTTCCCGGCCGGCTCTGCCTAGAGGGCCGCATCGCGCAGGCCACGGCGCAGGCGCTTTCGGACCTGGGGCATGAGGTGGTCATCTGGCCGGACCGCCTCTGGCGCGCGGGCGGGGTCTGCACGGTGCGGCACGACCTCGAGCGCGGCGTGTACGAAGCCGGCGCGGATCCCCGGCGGGCCGCTTCGTCGGCGCTCGGCTGGTAAGGCCGGGACCGGACGCGCGCGGGGCTTCGGGAGGTCAACCCTTCGGGCTGGCTTCCCGACGCCGGGGCGCGGCAGCCACCGCGGCCCGTTCGTCGCTTACCTGAAGACGATCGTCTTGTTGCCGTTCAGGAATACGCGGCTCTCGATATGGAATTTCACGGCGCGCGCGAGCGCCACCTTTTCGGAGTCCCGTCCGGCCGCGACCAGCAGGTCGGGGCCAAAGACGTGATCGACGCGCTCCACGACCTGTTCGATGATGGGACCCTCGTCGAGGTCGCCGGTGACGTAGTGCGCCGTTGCGCCGATCAGCTTCACGCCGCGCTCGTATGCCTGGTGATACGGCTTCGCGCCCTTGAACCCGGGCAGGAACGAGTGGTGGATGTTGATCGCTTTGCCGGACAGCGCGCGGCACAGCTCGTCCGACAGCACCTGCATGTAGCGCGCCAGCACCACCAGCTCGCTGCGCGTCTGCGCGACGAGCTGCAGCAGCCTGGCTTCCTGTTCCGACTTCGTCTCGGGCGTCACGGGCAGGACGTGGAACGGGATGTCGTGCCGCTCCACGAGATGCCTGAGGGCCTCGTGGTTCGACACCACCGCGGTGATGGTCATGGGCAGCTCTCCCGTCCGCTGGCGATACAGCAGATCTTCCAGGCAGTGGTCGAACTTCGACACCATCACGAGGACCCGCGCCCGCTCGTCCCGGGACCGCAGGTTCCACTCCATGTCGAAACGTGCCGCGGTCGCCTTGAACGCGTCGCGCAGCTCCTCCAGCGAGGGCGCCGGAGTGGTGTCCGTGCGGAACACGACCCGGGAAAAGTAGCGGCCCTGGTTCTCGTCGTCGTACTGGGCCATCTCCGTGATGTTGCAGCCCCGGTCCGCAAGGAAGTTGCCGATGGCGGCGACGATGCCGCGCGTGCCGGGACACGCCACCTTGAGCACATAGGAGCTGGGGACGGACGCTTGGCGTGCTGGGGAATGGGATTGCATGGGCGTTGGCGGATGAAAGAGGGTTGGTCGGCCGGATTTTTCTGATTCCTTGTGTGAAAAAAATATATCACTAAATTTTTCTTGCGAGAAGTTTTTTGTAGATTTATAGTCATCAAAAGAAATTCTGGACCTGACCATCGCAACATCCGCGCCCGCGGCATGCGCCCGGGGACCGCGTGGAACGGTGCCCGGCAAGGCATCTTCCGGGAGCGCGGCGTGGTGAAGCCTTGCGTCGGGACTTCTCGGAACCACAAGGATCCATTCATGGCAAACAGAGTTCCTGCCCAGGCAGAAGTCGTCATCGTCGGTGGCGGTATCGTGGGATGCTCGATCGCATACCACCTGACCAGGCTCGGCATCACCGATGTCGTCCTGCTCGAGCGCAGGCAACTGACTTGCGGCACGACCTGGCACGCCGCCGGCCTCATCGGCCAGCTGCGGAACAGCCGGCAAATGACGGAGCTGGCAAAGTACACGTCCGACCTGCTCTACGAGCTCGAGCGCGAAACCGGGCAGGCCACCGGCTTCAAGCAGAATGGCTCGATCAGCCTGGCGCTCAATGCGGCCCGTTTCGAAGAGCTCAGGCGCGGCGCGTCGATGGCGAAGAACTTCGGCCTCGATGTGCAGGTCGTCGGCCCGTCCGACATCAAGGGGCTGTGGCCCATGCTCGACCTCAAGGACGCCGTGGGCGGCGTGTTCCTGCCCAAGGACGGGCAGGCAAACCCCACCGACATCACCCAGGCCTTCGCCAAGGGGGCCCGCATGCGCGGCGCCAAGGTCGTGGAGAACCTGAAGGTCGAGAAGCTGCTCGTCGAGAACGGCAAGGCGGTCGGCGTGCAGACCGAAGAAGGCGTCATCAAGGCCGGCACCGTGGTGCTTGCCGCCGGCATGTGGTCCCGGGAGCTGGCGGCGCAGGTCGGCGTGTCGATCCCGCTCCATGCCGCGGAGCACTTCTACATCGTGACCGAAGCCATCGACGGCCTGCCCGGCAACCTTCCGGTCCTGCGCGTGCCCGACGAATGCGCCTACTACAAGGAAGACGCCGGGAAACTCCTGCTGGGCGCGTTCGAACCCGTGGCGAAGCCCTGGGGGATGAAGGGCATCCCCGAGGATTTCTGCTTCGATGCCCTGCCCGACGACTTCGACCACTTCGAGCCGATCCTGACGAGCGCCGCGGAGCGGGTTCCCGTCCTGCAGACCACCGGGATCAAGACCTTCTTCAACGGCCCGGAGAGCTTCACGCCCGACGACCGGTATCTGCTGGGCGAAACCGCGGAGGTCAAGGACCTGTTCGTTGCCTGCGGATTCAACTCCATCGGCATCCAGAGCTCCGGCGGCGCGGGCAAGGCGCTCGCCGAATGGATCCGCGACCGCCGGCCGCCGGTCGACCTGTCCGACGTGGACGTGCGCCGCATGCATCCCTTCCAGGGCACGCGAACCTATCTTCGCGAGCGCACGACCGAGACCCTCGGCCTGCTCTACGCGATGCACTGGCCGTTCCGCCAGTTCGAGACCGCCCGCGGCGCCCGCCGCTCGCCGCTGCATGACCGCCTCGTGGCGGCGGGCGCGGTCATGGGCGAAGTGTCCGGCTGGGAACGCGCGAACTGGTACGCCGAGCCGGGCGCGCGGGCGAAGTACGCGTACTCGTGGGGACCGCAGAACTGGTCCGAGAACGCCGCGCGCGAATGCCGCGCGGTCCGCGACGCGGTCGCGCTGTTCGATCAGACGTCGTTCGCCAAATTCCTCGTGCAGGGTCCCGATGCGACGCGGGCGCTGAACCGGATCTCGGTGTCCGATGTCGACGTCCCCGTGGGCAAGATGGTGTACACCCAGTGGCTCAACCCGCACGGCGGCATCGAGGCGGACCTGACCATCACCCGCACCGGCCTCCAGTCCTACCTCGTCGTGACCGCCGGCGCCACGCAGACCAGGGACTTCTCCTGGCTCGAGCGGAACATTCCCGCCGACTGCCGCTGCGTCGCCACCGACGTGTCTTCCGGCATGGCGGTCCTTGGCGTCATGGGACCGAACGCGCGCGCGCTGTTGCAGAAGGTTTCGGAAGAGGACCTCTCCAACGAGGCGTTCCCCTTCGCCACCTCCCGGGAAATCCAGATCGGATACGCGCGCGTGCGGGCCAGCCGGATCACGTTCGTCGGGGAGCTCGGATGGGAACTCTATATCCCGACCGAGTTCGCCCTGCATGTGTTCGAGACGCTCAGCGCCGCGGGCGGCGAATTCGGCCTCACCCTGGCCGGCTACCACGCCATGAACAGCTGCCGCACGGAGAAGGGCTACCGGCATTGGGGGCATGACCTCACCATCGAGGACAACCCGCTCGAAGCGGGTCTCGGCTTCTGCGTGGCATGGGAAAAGCCGGGCGGCTTCATTGGCGACGACGCCCTGCGGCAGGCCAGGGCGGCCGGTCCGCTCAAGAGGCGGCTGGTCCAGTTCCAGCTGGCGGACCCGGGCAGGCTTCTCCATCACGAAGAACCGATCTGGTGCGATGGCAGGATCGTCGGCTCGATTACCTCCGGCATGTTCGGACACCGCCTCGGCGCCTCGCTGGGCATGGGGTATGTGACGAACCCCGACGGCGTCACCGCGGACTGGCTCGCGCGGAACACCTTCGAGATCGAAGTGGCGTGGCAGCGCATCCCCGCACAGGCGAGCCTGTCGCCCTTCTACGACCCCAGGAACCTGCGCATCAAGTGCTAGGGAACAGCCTCGATCCACGTACTCAACCTACTCAACGTATTCCACGTATGACGGTGCAACAGATGAAAGTCCTGGTTGGCGTGAAGAGGGTGGTGGACTTCAACGTGAACGTCCGTGTCAGGTCCGACCGCTCCGGCGTGGACACCGACAACGTCAAGATGTCCATCAACCCGTTTGACGAAGTGGCCGTGGAGCAGGCCGTGCGCCTCAAGGAGGCCGGCGCCGCCGCCGAGGTCATCGTCTTCTCCGTGGGCCCCGACCGCGCGGCCGAGACGATACGCACGGCCCTGGCGATGGGCGCGGATCGCGGGATCCTGGTGCAGACGGACCAGGCCACGGAACCGCTGGCCGTGGCGAAGGTGATCGCGGCCCTGGTGGCGCGGGAAGCGCCGCGGCTCGTGCTCCTGGGGAAGCAGGCCATCGACGACGACTGCAACCAGACCGCGCAGATGGCGGCCGGGCTGCTGGGATGGCCTCAAGGCACGTCGGCCTCGGCATTGCGCCTTGCCGGGGATGTCCTGCAGGTCACGCGAGAGGTCGACGCGGGCACCGAGGAACTCGAACTGGCGTTGCCGGCGGTGGTCTCCGTGGACCTGCGCCTCAACGATCCCAGGCATGCGTCGCTGCCGAGCATCATGAAGGCCAGGAAGAAAGAGATCGCGTCCGTGACGCCGGACAGCCTCGGTGTCGACGTGGCGCCGCGCCTGTCCGTCCTGGAAGTGCGCCCGCCGGAAGAACGCAAGGCCGGACGGAAAGTCCGCGGCGTTGCCGAACTGGCCAGTGAAATCAGCGCCGTTCTGGAGGACGCATGATGGCCGCACTCGTCTTTGCCGAGACCGGCGCGGGAGGACTGAATCCCGCCGCGCGCAACGCCGTCACTGCCGCGCGGCAGATGAGCGCCGACGTCGATATCCTGGTCTGCGGCGCGGACTGCCGCGCGGCGGCCGGGCAGGCGGCGCATCTCCAGGGCGTTCGGCGCGTCCTCCAGGCGCAGGCCCCGTCGCTGGCGAACCAGCTTCCCGAGGACGTGGCGCCGCTGCTCGTGACGCTTGCCGCCGATTACGACTACATCGTCGCCGCCGCGACCAGCGCCGGCAAGAATGTCCTTCCCAGGGCGGCCGCGCTGCTCGACGTCTCGCAGATTTCGGAGATCAGCGCGGTCGTCTCTCCCGATACGTTCGAGCGCCCGGTCTACGCGGGCAATGCCAACGCCGTGGTGCGCTCGGCCGACGCGAAAAAGGTCGTCACCGTCCGCGCCACCAGATTCGCCCCGGCGGGCCAGTCCGACGTCGCCGCCGAGATCGTCCCGCTGTCGTGGAACGAAGGCCCGGGACTCGCGAAGTTCATCCGCGGCACCGCGACGACGAGCGGCCGTCCGGAACTCACCACGGCCTCGGTCGTGGTGTCCGGGGGACGCGGCATGGCCTCCAGGGAGAACTTCCGGCTGCTGGAGTCCCTCGCGGACAAGCTCAACGCGGCGATAGGCGCTTCGCGCGCGGCGGTCGATGCCGGCTTCGCACCCAGCGACGCGCAGGTGGGGCAGACCGGGAAGGTCGTCGCCGCGGACCTGTACATTGCCGTCGGCATCTCAGGCGCGATTCAGCACCTCGCCGGCATGAAGGATTCGAAGACCATCGTGGCCATCAACAAGGATGCCGACGCGCCCATCTTCCAGGTGGCCAACATCGGCCTGGTGGGCGATCTGTTTGACGTCTTGCCTGCCCTGACGCAGGCGCTGGACGCCGCGGGCTAGCGGGGCGGGGAAGGGGCGGGGAAGGGGCGCAGAAGGGACGTGGGGTGGCCCCCTGGAAATGCCGGTTCAGTACGTGGGTGGCGCGATCACCCACACCACCACCGCCTCGATCCTGCCGCGATTCGCCCAGCGGAACGGCTCGCGCTCGATGCGGAAACTGTCGCCGGCATTGAGCTCGAAGAAGTGCTCGCCGATCCAGACGTCGAGCCGTCCCTTCACGAGATAGCCCTCTTCCTCCGTATCGCGCAGGCTCGGTTCCAGCAGCATCGCTCCCGGCTCGAACGTGCTGAGGAACGTCTCGAACGAACCGCCGATGTTCGGCGACAGCAGTTCTTCGACAAGGCCGTCCGTGACGGTGCCCAGCCGCCGCCGCGAGCCGGCGCGCTGGACCCGCCCCACTTCCGCGGCCGGCTTCGATTCGCTCACGAAGAACCAGCCGAGCGGCACCCCCAGCGTCAGCGCCACCCGCTTGAGGTCCGAGATGGACATTTCGGCGCGCCCTCTTTCCAGCTGGCTCATGAAGCTCGTCGAGCGGCCCGCCGCTCCGGCGAGGTCCGCCAGGGTCTTCCCCCTGGCCTTGCGCAGCTTGCGAATCTCCGCGCCCAGCGCAGCGGTATCCAGCACGGGCCCGTCGGCCTGTTCAACGACATTCATGGCTTGCGGATGTTCTGGCATGGTTCGTTCGAGCCCCACGGAGAGAGCCACCCTGAATTTTTCCATTTTTTCGGATGGAAAAATTCTACTCCATTTTTTTACCCACAAAGATTCCTGGCGCCTTCCCGACGTCTGCCCGCTCGATTCGCGCCCGGCCGCCAGGCCTCGCCTCGGTCACATTCGCCGGATCACAAGGCGCCGTGCGCCAGCAGATATTCGTCGAACTCGGCGGCAAAGGCGTAGGCCAGCTTCGACATCGGCCGGTCGTGCGGATGGAAGACCGCGAAGTGATAGGCCAGCGGCGGCGAGAACGGGCGCACGAGCAGCGCATCCGATTTCATGTCCTCGGCGCTGATCGGGTCCACCAGCGCGACGCCGACGCCGCGCGCCGCGAGCGAGATCGCGCTGGCGAAGTAGTCGCACTCGGCGACGATGCGCAGGTGCGCGCCCGCCTCGTCGAACACCTTGCTGGCGCCCAGCTGGGCGGCATGGCCCCGGAACATGCCGATGAAGGGCGTGCCGTCGAGCAGGCGCGGGGTGAGCACGGGATGCTTCGCCAGCGGATTGTCACGGTGCAGCACCGCCACGAACGACATCTGGTAGCGATTGACGGCGACCAGCGGATGCTCGACCGGCAGCTCGGCCACGGCGAGGTCGAATGCGCGCGAGGGGATGAGGTCGCGCACGCCCTGCGACTGGCGCGAGATCAGCTTGACCGTGACGCCCGGCCGCGTCGCCACGAAGCGCGCGATGACCGGAGGCAGCCAGGAAATGCTCGGCCCCGGGTGGCTGGCGATGGTGAGCGAGCCGGCCCGGGTTTCGTGGATGTCGTGCGCCGTGCGCGACAGCTGGGCGTGCCGGTCCAGCACCTCGGCGACCTCCCCGACCAGCGCGATGGCTTCGGCCGTCGGCGTCAGCCGGCGGTGCTCGCGAACGAACAGCGCATAGCCCACGGCCTCTTCCAGTTTGTTGAGCAGGGTGCTGACGGCGGGCTGGCTGATGCCCAGAACCTGTGCGGCAAGGGTGGCGGAGCCGCGCTCCATGACGGTGCGAAAGACCTCAAGCTGCCTGATTTCGAGCATATCCATATGAATCGATTATGGATTGAAAACCCAGCAAAATCAATGGATCGAAAAACACGGCGCGGCGAGGATGGCACGCAGATTGCAAGGTAGATTCAACTTCAATATGTGAGCCGTGATGACGTCCGACGCAGATTTCCCCAACCTCCTCATGTCGGCCCGCGGCGTCGTCAAGACGTTTCCCGGCGGCAAGCCGGTGCTGCATGGCATCGACTTTTCCGTGGCCCGCGGCGAAGTCGTTTCGCTGATCGGCCCCAGCGGCTCCGGCAAGACGACCCTGCTGCGCTGCCTGGCGATGCTCGAGACGCTGACCGAAGGCGAGGTGTTCGTCGAAGGCCAGCGCGTCGCCTGCCCCAAACCCGGCCGCGACATCGCCCGGGCCGCCAGGGCGGTGCGGGCCGACGTCGGCATGGTGTTCCAGCAGTTCAACCTGTGGCCGCACCTGTCGGTGATGGAAAACGTCATCGAGGCGCTGATCCGCGTGCGCCGCATGGACCGCGACGCCGCCGTGAAAAAGGCCGAGCCGCTGCTCGACAAGGTCGGCCTGCTGGGCAAGCGCGACGAATACCCCAGGCGCCTGTCCGGCGGCCAGCAGCAGCGCGTGGCCATCGCCCGCGCGCTGGCCATGACGCCCAAGATCCTGCTGTTCGACGAGCCCACCTCCGCGCTCGACCCCGAGCTGCGCCAGGAGGTGCTGCTGGTGATGCGCGAGCTGGCCCGCGAGGGCATGACCATGCTGGTGGTCACCCATGAGATGGGCTTCGCCAGCGACGTCTGCTCGCGCGTGGTCTTCATGGATGCCGGGCGCATCGTCGAAGACGCGCCATCGGGCCAGTTCTTTTCCGCGCCCACCACCGAGCGCGCCCGCAGGTTCCTCAGCCAGCTTTCCTCCTGAATTCTTCCGCCCGAATTTCCTACCGAATTTCTTCCCGAAAAGGCTTCGCCATGTCCATCTCCTCCCCAGTCTCCTTCCTGCGCAAGACGGCCCTCGTGCTGCTGGCGGGCGCCGCCGCGCTGTCCGCCGCGCCGGCGTCGGCCCAGCAAACGCAGTCGCGCCTGTTCGAGATCACCAAGAGCAGGAAGCTTCCCGTGTGCATCTACCCGCTGTACTACGCCATCTCCTTTCGCGACACGAAGACCAACGCGCTGACCGGGCTGGACATCGACATGGCCAGGGAGCTGGGCAAGGAGCTCGGCGCCGAGGTCGAGTTCGTCGAGTCCGGCTTCGGCACCTTCATCGCCGACCTGCAATCCAACAAATGCGCGATCGGCATGTTCGCGCTCGGCGTGACCACCAAGCGCGCGCAGGCGGTCGAGTTCAGCAAGCCCTACATGAACGCGTCGGTCTACGGCGTGGTGCGCAAGGGCGGCAAGGTCAAGACCTGGGCCGACATCGACAAGCCCGGCGTCAAGGTGGCGGTCCTCCTGGGCAGCTACATCGAGACCTACATGAAGGGGTACCTGAAGAAGGCCACCATCGTCTCCATCCAGCCGCCGGCGACCCGCGAGGCCGAGCTGTCGGCCAACCGCGCCGACGTGATCCTGGTGGACTACCCGACGGTCCTGCGCGTGAAGCAGGAGTTCGACTGGGCCCAGAGCGTGGAGCCGCCGAAAAAGCTGGCCCCGACCCCGGTCGCCTATGCCATTCCGCAGGGCGACCAGATCTGGCTGAACTTCGTCAACCAGTTCATCGACATCACCAAGATGGACGGGCGGCTGGCGGCCATCGCCAGGAAGTACCAGCTCGACGGCAACGTCGCGCCCTGAGGCAAGCCGGCCATGCACTACGCATTCCGCTGGGATGTCATCCCCAACAACCTGGACTTCCTGCTCTCCGGCCTCGGCCAGACGCTGCTGATCTGCGCGTGCACGCTGCTCGCCTCCATCTTCGGCGGGCTGGCCATCGCGCTGCTGGACATGTCGCGCCACCGCGCCCTGCGCTGGTTCGGCATGGGCTTTGGCGAGGTCATCCGCAACACGCCGATCCTGGTGCAGATCCTGTGGGTGTACTACGTGCTGCCGATGGTGTTCGACATCTCCATCGACGCCCTGCCGGCCGCCATCATCGCGCTCTCGGTCTACTCCTCGGCGTTCCTGTCGGAGGCGTACCGGGCCGGCATCCAGGCGGTGCCGCTGGGCCAGCGGGAGTCGGCGCTCGTGCTGGGCATGAGCCCCTGGCACACCTTCCACCGCATCGTGCTGCCGCAGGCGGTGCGGCTGACCCTGCCGGCCATCGCGGCCAACTTCGTGCAGCTCATCAAGTACTCGTCGCTGGCCTCGGTGATCTCGGTCAGCGAGATCACGCGGCGGGGCATGGAGCTGTCCGCCACCGCCTTCCGGCCGCTGGAGATCTTCACCTTCATCGCCGTCGTCTATTTCGTCATCTGCTGGCCGCTGGCCATGGCCATCCGGCTCTGGGAACGGCGCCTCGCGCATCAATGAACATGCAAAATCAATCGGAAATCCAGGCTGCCCAAGCGCTGGAGAGCGAACTGCTCGCCGCCGTCGCGGCGCGCCGGGACCTGCTGGTCGACATGACCCGCGCGCTGGTGGCGGCGGCGTCGCCCAATCCCCCGGGCGACGTGTCCGCCGCGGCGCACGCGGCCTTCGGCCTGCTGAGCGCGATCCCGGGCGTGGCGATCTCGCGCCACGAGACCGCGCCCGGCATCGTCAACCTGGTGGCCCGCATCGACAGCGGCAAGCCCGGGCGCCGGCTGGTGTTCAACGGGCACCTGGACACCTTCCCCATCGGCGAGGACCTCGGCTGGACCGTCCCGCCGCTGGGCGGCGTGGTGCGCAACGGGCGCCTGTACGGCCGCGGCGTGTCGGACATGAAGGCCGGCATCGCCGCGTCCATCGCCGCCGCCACGGTGCTGGCCGAGCGCCGCGGCGACTGGTGCGGCGAGGCCGTCGTGACCCTCGCCGGCGACGAGGAAAGCATGGGCGTCCTCGGCACCCAGTGGCTGCTGGACAACGTGCCCGAAGGCCGCGGCGACGTCATGGTCAGCGGCGACGTGGGCTCCCCGCTGGTGGTTCGCTTCGGCGAGAAGGGCCTGTTCTGGATCGAGATCAGCGCCACCGGCGAGCCGGCCCACGGCGCCCACGTGCACAAGGGCGTCAATGCCATCGACCGGCTGCGCGTCGCGCTGGACGCGGTCAAGCGGCTGGAGTCGCTGGCCGTCGACGCGCCCGCCGAGATCGGGGCGGCCATCGCGGTGGCGGCCCCCGTGTCCGAGCCGATGTCGGGGGCCGGCGAGAGCGAGGTGCTGCAGCGTGTCACCGTGAACATCGGCACCATCGACGGCGGCGTCTCGCCCAACCTCGTGCCCACGCTGGCCCGGGCGCAGGGAGACATCCGCCTGCCGGTCGGCGTCAGCACGCGGCAGGTCATCGAGTGCCTGGACCAGTGGCTGGGTCCGATGGAAGGCGTCAGCTGGAAGGTGGTCCAGCGCTACGAGCCGAGCTTCACTTCACCGGACCACGAAATCGTCCGGCGCGCCTTGTCGGCATCCGCGCGGGTGACGGGCGGCGCGCCGGTGGCCAACATGCGCGTGGGCGCCTCGGATGCGCGCCTGTACCGCGCGGCCGGCGTGCCGACCGTCGTGCTGGGCTGCACGCCGCATGGCATGGGCGGGCCCGACGAGCACGTCTACATCGACGAGCTGGTGAGCGTCGCGCAGATCCACACGCTGATCGCGTTCGGCTACCTGGGCCAGGCCGCCGCGGCATAGCCGCTGCCGCGGCCGGGGGCGGCACGAACCGCGGTCCCCGCTACTGCGGCGCCAGCGGCACCAGCTCCACCCGCTCCCGGCTCTCCTTCTCCACCGCCTTGCGCGAATAGACCAGCGGGAAATACTCGCCCCTGGCCCACAGCGGCGCGAGGTCGCGGTAGTGCGGGCTGGCCGGGTTGCCCGACTGGCCCGGCGTGTTGATCACGCGCGAGGCGTCCCAGTTGCCCACGTCCAGCACCATGCGGAACGACGCGCCGGCGGTGAGCTGGAAATCGCTGTTGCGATAGCTGGTGTTCATCGGCGTGAAGGACGAGCCTCCGATGGGGCCGGCGTTGACGTCGTAGCGCTGGCGCGCGGCCGCGTCGAGGATCGGGTGCAGCGGGTGGTCGAACACGGCGGCGTGCAGCTTGCCCCATTGCCAGGCCCTGGGGTCGGGGCCAAGCTTGCGCTCCACCTCGGTCATGGCGCTCTTGAGCGAGCTCACGATGGCCTCGTTGCGGCGCTCCAGCGGCATCCACGGCTCGGGCCGCTCGAGCACCGCCAGCACGCGGCTGGCGTCGCCGTAGCCGGCCAGGCGCGCGCCGTCCGGCGAGAGCGCCGCGCGCACCACGGCCGGGCGCAGGTACTTGCTGAACCACACCTCGAACAGCGCCGCCGGCGCGCTGTCGGCGCGTTCGTTGCCGTCCCAGCCGCGCAGCAGGTCGAGGCCGCGCTGCGCCTGCGCGTCGTCGCTGCGCACGTTGGCCAGCACGGCCACCGCGCGCAGCGCGGGCAGCGAGACGGTGTCGTTCTGCCAGGCCATGCTGTCGGCCAGCGACGAATGCGCGTTGGCCGCGACCAGGCTCTTGAGCCGGCGCGCGCGCGCGGTGTCGCTCCACTCGTAGCCGATGCCGAGCCGGGCGGCGGGATGCCTGGGCGGGATGTTGTTCTCGTTGGCCGTCACCACGTAGCCCGCGCTCGGGTTGAAGGCCCACGGCAGCTCGTCCATGTTGCGGTAGCCGGCCCATTCGTAGCGGCCGTCGCCGGGCACCGGCATGAGGCCGTCCCAGTTCGGGCGGATCGGCGTCAGGCCGCCGGGCAGCCAGCCGATGTTGCCGTCGCGGTCGGCGTAGACCTGGTTCTCGCCGGGCGCGCCCCAGCGGTTCATGGCGGCGCGGAACTGGTCCCAGTTCTGGGCGCGCATGTAGTCCATCGAGCCGAAGTACGGCGCCATGCCGAAGTCCAGCCACGCGGCGCGCAGCACGTAGGCGCGGCCGCTCTTGGCGTCGGCGTACAGCACCGGGCCGTGGCGGGTGAAGTCGATGCCGACCTTGCGCGGCGCGGCCTCGCCCTTGACGGCGATGTCCTCGGTCACGGTCTCCATCGGCTCCCAGCGGCCGCGGTAGCGGTACTCGCGCGGCTGCGCCGGGTTGGTCTCGTAGACGTAGAGGTCTTCCTGGTCCATGTAGAAGCGCGTCAGGCCGAAGCCCACGGTGTCGTTGTGGCCGATCGAGATGCCGGGCAGGAACGGCTCGCCGGCGCCGATCACGGACAGGCCGGGCGCGTTCAGGTGGCTGATGTAGCGCAGGCTCGGCGCGCCCTGCGCGCGGTGCGGGTCGTTGGCCAGGATCGGGCGGCCGGTGGCGGTGCGCGCGCCGGCGATGACCCAGTTGTTGGAGCCGAGGCTGCGCGCGGTGTCGCTGTTGCCGTCGAGCACCGCGTAGAGCGCCTCGTGCGGGATGTCGCCGGCCGCGGCCGAGGTCCACCACTCCTTGGGAAAGCGCGGCGCGGCGGTGGCCAGGTCGTAGGCGCGGCGCAGCTCGGCCACCGGCAGCGCGCACGGGTCCAGGCCCTCGGGCAGCCGGGGCGTGACCGGCGGGTCCAGCTCGCGGCGCACCCAGTCGGCGCGCACCGCGTCGGGCTTCACGTGGCAGTAGATCTGCGCGCGGTCGATCTCGCCGGTGAGGTTGAGCGTGAGGCCGTGGTGGCGGATGCGCACGATGTCCTCGGCGCGCCAGCGCGCGGGCTTGTAGTTGAGGATGCGGAATTCGGGCGGCAGCAGCTCGGGGCGCGCCTCGGTCTGCGCCACGAAGGCGTTCACGCCGGCCACGAAGGCCTCGGCCACGCGCTTGGCGTCGGAGCCGTAGGCCAGCCACTCGCGGTACATGTCGCCGCGGAACAGCACCGCGCGCGCCATGCGGTCGCCTTCCACGTAGGCCGCGCCGAAGTCCTTCGCCATCTCGCCCAGGCCGCGCTTGCGCCACAGGTCGATCTGCCAGAGGCGGTCGCGCGCGGCCATGAAGCCCTGCACGTAGAAGGCGTCGTACAGCGTGCCCGCGTAGATGTGCGGCACGCCCCAGCGGTCGATCAGGATGCTGGCCGGCTTCTCCAGCCCGGCCACCTGGTAGCGCTCGGTGCCGGATGCCGCGGCCGCGTTGTTGGCCGCCGCCGGCACGGCCTGCGCGGCGCCGGCGCCCAGGACGGCACTCAGGCCAAGGACGGCGGCAAGGCGGCGGGCACGGCGGACCATCTGGAATCTCCTCGGAATGGCGGGAACTGCATGCGGGGCGGCGCGCCCGGCGCGCGGCGAAATGTCGCCAAGGATAGCGGAAGACGGCACGCGCGGGCGAAATCCGGCGCGGTGCCGGGCCCGCGCGGCAGGCCCCGGCGGGCCTTGCGCGCGGCTTGTGCGCGGCTTGTGCGCGATGTTTTATCCCGCAAAACTTTGATGCAGCGCAGAATGACGCCCCGCGTCCGGGCGTCTATAACCTGGGAACCGGTTTCACTCCCCGAAACTACCCATCCCGGAGCCTGTGCGTGACGGTCCCCACGACCTCCCTCCAGAAAGCCTGCAAGCTGCTGCGCGCGCTGTCCGACCCGCGCAATACGCGGCTGACCGACCTCGCCGCGGTCACGGGCGTGGACAAGGCTTCGGCGCTGCGCCTGCTGGACACGCTGGCGGCGGAGGGTTTCATCGCGCGCGACGCCGACACCAAGGCATTCTCGCTCGGCCCCGAATGGCTGGCGCTGCGCGCGACCAGCGTGCGCCGCATCGACCCGCGCGCCGCCGCGCGGCCCGCGCTGATCCGGCTGGCGCAGGCGTTCGAGGACACTGCCATCCTGTCGGTGCCGAGCGGCTGCGAGTCGGTCTGCCTGGAGCTGCGCCCGGGCACCTTCCCGATCCGCGCCAACTATCTCGACGTGGGCAGCCGCCGTCCGCTCGGCGTGGGCGCCGGCAGCCTGGCGCTGCTGGCGGCGCTGCCCGATGCCGAGGTGGAAGCCACCGTGCGCGCCATCGCGCCGGCGCTGCGGCGCTATCCGCGCATCGACGGCGCGCTGCTGCTGCGCGAGGTGCAGGCCACGCGCGCGCGCGGCTACGCGGTGCTGCTCGACGTGGTGGTGGAGCGCATGGGTGGCATCGCCATCGCGCTGCCCGGCCCGGACGGCCACCCGCTCGGCGCCATCAGCATCGCCGCGCTCAACGAGCGCATCACCGAACGCGAGCCGGCGCTGGCGCGCGCGCTGCGGCGCGAGGCCGAGGCCGTGTGCGCGGCCTGGCTGCCGGCGGCGCAGGGCGGCCCGGCCGGATCATCCACCGCGCGGCGGCCACGCAAGGCCGGCGCCGCGCGCGTCCAACCACAACCGGAGGCATAGCGCATGCGCTGGAAACAACGACCGCAGGGATCCAACTGGGGCGATTTCGGGCCCGACGACCAGCTTGGCCGCGTCAACCTGATCGGCCCCGAGCAGGTCCGCAAGGGCGCGCTCGAGGTGCAGGCCGGGCTGTCGTTCTGCCTGTCGCTGCCGCTCGACTACCCGGGCGGCAACAAGCTCAACCCGCGCCGCCACCCGCCGGTGCTGCGCCCGACCTTCCGCGACGACATCCCCTACGTGAACTTCCCGCTGGCCAAGGTCGATGCCGCCGCCACCGACGTCATCAGCGACGACCAGGTGCTGCTGTCGCTGCAATACTCCACGCAGTGGGACTCGCTCGCGCACGTGGGCGCGCTGTTCGACGCCGACGGCGACGGCCGCGCCGAGCGCGTCTACTACAACGGCTACCGCGCCAACGAGCACATCGTCGGCCCGGTGGACTACGCCGAGGACGACCATTTCGCCGCGCACGCCTGCGGCCACGAGCACAGCGAGGCGCGCGCGCTCGGCATCGAGAACTTCGCCGTGAAGGGCATGCAGGGCCGCGGCGCGCTGGCGGACCTGGCGCACCACTACGGGCTGGACTTCCGCAACGTCGGCTACGACGACCTGATGCGCGTGCTCGAAGCCGACCGCGTGGAGGTGGAGCGCGGCGACATGCTGCTGCTGCGCACCGGCTTCGCCGAGGTGGTGCTGTCGATGCGGCGCGAGCCCGACGAGAACGTGCTGCACCACGCCTGCTGCGCGCTCGACGGCCGCGACAACCGCCTGCTGAACTGGATCACCGATTCCGGCATCGCCGCGCTGATCGCCGACAACTACGCGGTGGAGCGCTACCCGGCGCTGCCCGCGCCGGCCGGCGAGACGCACCACCCGCTGCTGCCGCTGCACCATCACTGCCTGTTCAAGCTCGGCCTGCCGCTGGGCGAACTGTGGTACCTGCAGGAGCTGGCCGCCTGGCTGCGCGCCAACCGGCGCGCGCGCTTCCTGCTCACGGCGCCGCCGCTGCGGCTGCCGGGCGCGGTGGGCTCGCCCGCCACGCCGATCGCGACGGTCTGACCGGACCCGCGCCTCAAGAAATCAAGAAAAAACGGGCCATGCAGGCCCCACGCTGGAGGAGACAACCATGAACCGCAACCATCCGTGGCTGCGCCGGCCGCTCGGCGCGCTGGCGCTGGCCGCCGCCCTGCTGTGCGGCGCCGGCCAGGCCGTGGCGCAAGCCGCCAAACCCGGCATTTCCGACGACGAAGTCAAGATCGGCCTGATCCTCGACATGAGCGGCCTGTATGCCGACGTGACCGGGCGCGGCAGCGCCGTGGCCGCGCAGATGGCCATCGACGACTTCGGCGGCAAGGTGCTCGGCAAGAAGATCGAGCTGGTCGTGACCGACCACCAGAACAAGGCCGACATCGCCGCCAGCAAGGCGCGCGAGTGGTTCGACACCGGCCACGTCGACGCCATCCTCGACGTGGCGGCCTCCGCGCCCGCGCTGGCGGTGCTGGAAGTGGCCAGGCAGAAGAACCGCATCGTGGTGTTCTCCGGTCCCGGCACCGAGCGCATCACCAACGACCTGTGCACGCCGGTGTCGGTGCACTACGCCTACGACACCTACGCGCTGGCCAACTCCACCGCGCGCGCGGTGGTGCAGCGCGGCGGCAAGACCTGGTTCTTCCTGACCGCCGACTATGCCTTCGGCCACACGCTGCAGGAGTCCGCCACCGCCGTCATCAACGAGACCGGCGGCAAGGTGCTGGGCGCGGCGCGCCACCCGATCGGCGCCAGCGACTTCGCCTCCTACCTGCTGCAGGCGCAGGCCAGCAAGGCGCAGGTGGTGGGCCTGGCCAACGCCGGCGGCGACTCGGTCAACGCCATCAAGGCCGCCAGCGAGTTCGGCCTGACCCGCGGCGGCAACCAGCGCATGGCCGGGCTGCTGCTGTACATCAACGACATCCACGCCATCGGCCTGAAGACCGCCTCCGGGCTGCTGCTGACCGAAGGCTTCTACTGGGACATGAACGACGCCACGCGCGCATGGTCGCGCCGCTACTTCGACAAGCTCAGGAAGATGCCGAACATGAGCCAGGCCGGCACCTACTCCTCCGTCATGCACTACCTCAAGGCCATCCAGGCCGCCGGCACCGACGAGACCGCCGCCGTGATGAAGCAGATGAAGGCCATGCCGATCAACGACTTCTTCGCGAAGAACGGCCGCATCCGCGAGGACGGCCGCATGATCCACGACATGTACCTGTTCGAGGTCAAGACGCCGGCCGAGTCCAAGTACCCGTGGGACTACTACAAGCTGCTGGCCACGGTGCCGGGCGACCAGGCCTTCATCCCGCCGGCCAGGTCGCAATGCCCGCTGATGAAGCGCTGAACGGAACGCCCATGCTCAATCCCGCTTACCTGCGCGGCGCCGGCAATACGCGCTTCGGCCGCATCGAAGGCAGCACGCCGCTGACGCTGATGGCCGCCGCCACCGATGCCGCGCTGGCCGACGCCGGCCTGGCGCGCGCCGACATCGACGGCGTGCTGTGCGGCTACGCCACCACGCTGCCGCACCTGATGCTGGCCACGCGCTTCTGCGAGTACGCCTCGCTCGATCCCGCCTACGCGCACGGCGTGGCCTCGGGCGGCGCCACCGGCGGCGTGATGGCCATGCTGGCGCGCGAGCTGGTGCGCGCCGGGCGCTGCCGCCACGTGCTGGTGGTGGCGGGCGAGAACCGCCTGAGCGGCCAGAGCCGCGACCAGTCCATCCAGACCCTGGCCCAGGTCGGCGAGCCGGAGATGGAGGTGCCCAACGGCGCCTCGGTGCCGGCGTACTACGCGCTGCTGGCCTCGCGCTACCTGTTCGAGACCGGCCTGCGCGCGGACGACCTGAGCGGCTTCGCGGTGCTGATGCGCGAGCACGCGGCCGGGCATCCCGACGCCCACCTGCGCGAGCCGATGACGCCGGAGGCGGCGCGCGCCGCCCGGCCCATCGCCTCGCCGCTGCGGCTGTCGGACTGCTGCCCGATCTCCGACGGCGCGGTGGCGGTGGTGATCTCCGCCGAGCCCGGCGGCGGCCGGCCGGTGCGCATCGCCGGCGCCGGGCAGGCGCACCGCCACCAGCACCTGAGCACGCTCGACAGCGTGCTCGCCACCGGCGCGGCCGACGCGGCGCGGCGCGCGCTCGGCGAAGCCGGCAGCACGGTCGCGGAGGTCGACTACCTGGCGATCTACGACTCCTTCACCATCACGCTGGCCATGCTGCTCGAGGAACTCGGCGTGGCGGGGCGCGGCGAATCGCCCGGGCGGCTGGCCGCCGGCGACTTCGGCCGCCACGGCGCACTGCCGCTCAACACGCACGGCGGGCTGCTCGCGTTCGGCCACTCGGGCGTGGCGGGCGGGCTGATGCATCTTGCCGAAGCCGGGCGGCAGCTCGCGGGCAAGGCCGGCGCGCGGCAACTCCCGCCGCGCAGGCGCGCGCTGTTCCACGCGGACGGCGGCGTGCTGTCGTCGCACGTGAGCCTGGTGCTGGAGGCGCAATGACCACGCCACTCGCCAGTCCCCTTGTCTTCTCCCCCACTTCGCGGGAGAGGGAAGCAAACCCCCTGCAACGCACGGCGCCATCGCGGAACCAGCCATGACCACCGACCAAGCCGACCATCCCTACCAGTCCGGCCTCGATGCCGGCATCGTGCGCTACCAGGCCTGCGACGACTGCGGCGCGTGGCAGCCCTTGCAGCGCCACGCCTGCCGCGCGTGCGGCGGCACGCGCCTGGGCTGGCGCGACGCGGCGGGCACCGCCACCATCCACTCGGTGACGGAGGTCGCGCGCGCGCCGACCGATGCGTTCCGCGCGCTGGCGCCCTACACGCTGGTGCTGGCCACGCTCGACGAAGGCCCGCGCGTGATGGCGCATGCCGAGCCCGGCGTGGCCATCGGCGAGCGCGTGCGCGCCGGTTTCCTGCGGCACGGCGAACACACCTTGCTGCGCTTCCTGCGCGAATAGCACGCGGCGCGCGCCGGCCGGCGCGCGGCGCTTCCATCACAACCGAGGAGACCGACATGAACCGAACCTTGCCGCTTCGGCGGCCCGCGCTCGCCCTGCTGGCGGGCGCCATCGCCCTCTCGGGCGCATTGCCCGCGCCGCCGGCGCGGGCGCAGGCCTGGCCCGCCAGGCCGGTGCGGCTGATCGTGCCCTACCCGCCGGGCGGCCCCACCGACATCGTGGCGCGCGTGGTCGGGCAGAAGCTGGCCGACCAGCTCAAACAGCCGGTGGTGGTGGAGAACCGCCCCGGCGCGGGCGGCAACATCGGCGCGGAAGCGACCGCCAAGTCGGCGCCCGACGGCTACACGCTGCTGGTGGCCACCACCGCGCACGCGATCAACATGACGCTGTTCAGCAAGCCCGGCTACAGCACGCAGAAGGATTTCGCGCCGGTCTCGCTGCTCACGCGCGGGCCGCTGGTGCTGGTGACGGCGCCGGCCACGCCGGCCGGCAGCGTGGCCGAGCTGATCGCGCTGGCCAAGGCAAAGCCGGGACAGGTCAGCTTCGCCAGCTCGGGCAACGGGCAGTCCACCCATCTTGCCGCCGAGCTGTTCAACAGCATGGCGGGCACGCGCATGACCCACGTGCCGTACAAGGGCAGCGCGCCCGCGCTGACCGACGTGATGGGCGGGCAGGCCACGGTGATGTTCGACACCATGCTCTCGGCCATGCCGTTCGTGCGCGACGGCCGGCTCAAGGCGCTGGCGATCACGGGCGCGGCGCGCTCGCCCGCCGCGCCCGACCTTCCCACCGTGGCGCAGGCCGGCCTGCCCGGCTACGAGGCCACCGCGTGGAATGCGCTGCTGGCGCCGGCCGGCACGCCGCCCGCGGTGGTCGGCGCGCTCAGCAGCGCGCTCAAGACCGTGCTGGAGCAGGACGATGTGCGCGCCAAGTTCGCCACGCAGGGCTTTGCCGCCGAGTGGACCTCGCCCGCCGCCACCGGCCAGTTCCTCGCCCGCGAAATCGACAAATGGGGCAAGGTGGTCAAGGCCTCCGGCGCCACCATCGACTGACTCTTTCGCTTCTCTTTGCTGCCACGCCGCAATCCACCATGAACCAGACCCTGCAAGCCCTGCTGGCGCCGCGCTCGATCGCGGTGATCGGCGCCTCCGACCACATCCACAAGATCGGCGGCCGGCCCATCTACTACATGCGCGAGCACGGCTACGCCGGCAAGCTCTATCCGGTCAACCCGCAGCGCGACACCATCCAGGGCCTGCCCGCGTTCGCCTCGCTCGACGCGCTGCCCGAGGTGCCCGAACTGGCCATCATCGTGGTGGGCGGCGAGGCGGCCGTCGCCGCCGTGCGCGACTGCGCGCGCCTGGGCGTGGCCGCGGCCATCGTCATCGCCTCGGGCTTCGGCGAGGCCGGCGCGGAAGGCCGCCGCCAGCAGGACGAAATGGTGCGCGTGGCCGCCGGCGCCGGGCTGCGCCTGGTCGGCCCCAACAGCCAGGGGCTGGCCAACTTCGGCACCGGCACCATCGCCAGCTTCTCCACCATGTTCATCGAGGTGCCGCCGCAGGACGGCCCGGTGGCCGTGGTCAGCCAGAGCGGCGGCGTGTGCGCGATGGTCTACGGCCTGCTGCGCGGGCAGGGCATCGGCGTGCGCCACATGCACGCCACCGGCAACGAGGCCGACCTCACCGTCAGCGAACTGGCGCTGGCCGTGGCGCACGACCCCGACGTGAAGCTGATCCTGCTGTACCTGGAAAGCCTGACCGACCCCGCCGTGCTGGCCGAGGCCGCGGCGGTGGCGCGCCGGCGCGGCGTGCCGATGGTGGCGGTGAAGGCCGGGCGCTCCAGCGCGGGCCAGCGCGCGGCGGCCTCGCACACCGGCGCCATCGCCAACGAGGACCGCGCGGTGGGCGCCTTCCTGGCGCGCCACGGCATCTTCCGCGTCGACGACGCGCACGCGCTGGCGCGCTGCGCGCCGCTCTACCTGCGCGGCTGGCAGGCCGCCGGGCGCCGGCTGGTGGTGGTCAGCAACTCGGGCGCGAGCTGCGTGATGGCCGCCGACGCCGCCGAGCCGCTCGGCCTCGCGCTGGCGCCGCTGTCGGCCGCCACCCAGGCCGCGCTGGCCGAGCGCCTGCCCGGCTTCGCCGCCACCGCCAACCCGGTCGACGTGACCGCCGCGCTGCTGACCAACAGCGGCCTGTTCGGCGACGTGCTGCCGGTGGTCGCCGCCGACCCCGCCGCCGATCTGGTGCTGCTCGACATCCCGGTGGCGGGCATGGGCTACGACCTGCCGCGCTTCGCGCGCGACGCCGCCGGCTTTGCCGACAGCGCCGGCAAGCCGATCGCCGTGGCCGCGTGGCAGGCGCCGGTGGCGGCCGCGTTCCGCGCCGCAGGGGTGCCCACCTACGCCAGCGCGGCCGACGCGCTGGCCGCCTTCGCGCAACTGGCCACGCACCAGCGGCAGTTGCGCGAGACCGCGCAGGAAGACGGCGCGGCGGCCGCGCACCGGCCGCCCGCGCGCGCCAGGGCCCGCGCGGCGGCGAACACACCGGCGCAAACCCTCAGCGAAGCCGCCAGCCTGGCGCGCCTGGCCGCGGCCGGCATCCCGGTGGTGGCCCACAAGCTGTGCCACGGCGTGGACGAAGCGGTGGCGGCCTGGCGCGAATTGAAAGGCCCGGTGGCCGTCAAGGCCAGCTCGCCGCAGGTGCCGCACAAGAGCGAGCACGGCCTGGTGGCGCTCAACTGCAACGACGAGCACGCCGTCGCGCACGCCTACATCGTCCAGACCGACATCCTGCGCAAGATGGGCGCCGCCTGCGAAGGCGTGGTGGTCGCGCGCATGGAGCGCGGCCAGCGCGAATGCATGGTCGGCGCGCACTGGGACCCGGTGTTCGGGCCGGTGGTGGTGGTCGGCGACGGCGGCAAGTACGTCGAGGTGCTGCGCGACACCGCCGTGCTGCTCGCGCCCTGCAGCGAAGCCGCGGTGGCGCGCGCCGTGGCCGGCCTGCGCATCGCGCCGCTGCTGGCCGGCGTGCGCGGCGAGAGCGCCGTGGACGTGGCCGCGCTGTGCCGGATCGCCGCGCGCGTCGGCCGGTTGATGCACGAGGCCGGCGGCGCCATCCGCGCGCTCGACCTCAACCCGGTGATGGTGAGCGCGGGCGGGGCGGTGGTGGTGGACGCGCTGATGGAGGTGGCGGGCTGAGGCGCGATGCGGGCGGCAGGCCCGCATCGGAGCAATCCGATTCCGGCCATTGTCAAATGCGAACAGACCGGATTTTCCGTTGCTTGCCGCGTGCATCGGGCCGCGTCCGCTCATTAGAATGAGCGGACGATTCAGTCCGGATGCACGCAATGGAATTCACCGCCGGGGAAGTTCCCCACCAACTCATCCTGTTCGGCCCGCCGGGCACGAGCAAGAGCCATACCGCGCTGCACGTGCTGGCCGGCGTGCTGGGCGTGGACAAGGACGACATCTTCCCCGTCACCTTCCACCCCGAGTTCGGCTACGGCGATTTCGTCGCCAGGCTGATGCCCATGTCGCGCCACGACGGCGGAGTCAGCCGGATCGAATACAGCGTTCACGCCGGGCCCTTCATCGAGGCGCTGGGCCGGGCATACGCGGCGCCCGACAGGAAGATCCTGCTGCTGATCGACGAGATCAACCGCGGCAACTGCGCCGAGATCTTCGGCGACGTGTTCCAGCTGCTCGACCGCAATGACGATGCCTGGTCCAGCTACGAGGTGATGGCGTCCGAGATCGTCATGCAGGCGCTGCGCGACAAGTTCGACGGCGCCGGCAGCGGCGACGGCAACCTCGCGGCCGTGTACGGGAAGAAGAAGCTGCGCCTGCCGCCGAATCTCCATCTCGTCGGCACCATGAATTCGAGCGACGAATCGGTGTATTTCATGGACACGGCATTCAAGCGGCGCTGGCACTTCCAGTTCGTGCCCGTGGATTTTGCCACGGTGCCGGCAACGCAGAAGGCCGCGCTGCTGGAAAACGGCACCATGCCGGCGCCGGACTGGGAGGCGTTTCTCACCGCGCTCAACCGCTTCATCGTGGCCAAATGCCAGGCGGCCAAGCTCGACGACAAGCTGGTCGGGCCGTGGTTCATCAAGGCGCGCAGCGCGGGGCGGCTGGTGGACAAGTATCCGGCCGCGCTAGGCGAACTGAAGGTGCTGGCGCCCAAGGTGACGACGCTGCGCAGGGGTGCCGACTTTAGCCGCGCCTTCGACGAGCAATTCCATGCGTTTGCGGAACAGCTCCCCCAGCCAATGCGCGACGCCGTGCTGGAATTCGCCCGCTACGAGAACCAGGAGGTGCGCAAGATCGGCAGGATCCCGTTCAATCTGGAGTCCGCTTACTACTACGCGCGGGAAACGAAGCCCGCGACGATGGAAGACGGCCAGCTCGTCATCGAGGATTTCGTCGAGGCGCTGGGCCAGCTCGCGCTGGCGCCCCGCATCAGCCGCCACGACATCGCCGGCAAGCTGTGCCTGTACCTGTGGGACAACGTGTTCGACCGCGACCGCCGCCCGCTGTGCGAGGTGATCGGCTGCGGCCGGGAAGCGCTGCGCACCTTCGGCGATTTCGCCGGCAAGGTGGACGCCTTCGTGGGCGGGATCATGCGCGACTACGGCGAGCGGCCGGAGACGGCCGCCGCCGCCGGCGCCACGAGCGCCAGCAACGACGAAGACCGCGGGAACGACGAGGACGGCGAGGACGGCGAGGCGGAAGCGGCGGCCGATGCTTGATTTCTCCACGCTGACGGTCGAGGCGGCCGGCGGCTACGTCGGGCTGGAGCGCAGGCAGGGCCGGGCCGTGCTGCGCCTGCCGTACCACCTGTCGCACCTGGAGCGCGAGCCGGTGCGCGCGCTGGCGATGCTCTACAAGGTGCTCGGCGTGTTCAGGACCACGGACAAGGCGGCCGGGCGGCTGGCGCCCGTGGACGGCATCGAGCACAACGGCGCTTCGGCCCGGGGCACGCGGGACGAAGGCGTGTCGTTCCATGACACGCTGGGGCTGGAGGCGCTGTTCCAGGCCTTCGATCCGCTCGGCCTGCTGAGCCTGGTCGAGCGGCGCGGGCGCACCAGCCGCGTCGACTACGGCAAGCTCCACCGGCATCTGCATCGCGCCGTCTATCTCGACGACGGCGCGCCGTTCGTCGAATACGCGAGCGGCCCGCGCCGCGAGCTGCGGCTGGCCGCGCACGATCTGGTCGGGCTGTACTGCTTCGTCGCCGGCGATTTCTACACCGGCTTCCTCGGCCTCGCGCCCGGGCAGGCATGGGGCGACTTCAGCGGCGAGGCGCTGGCGCAGGCCGCCGATTTCCGCCACCGCTTCCTGCACGCGGACAGCGGCCTGTTCGGCGGCGACGCCTTCGTCGCCACCGACACGCGCGAGCGCCTGCGCGAGATCCTCTTCCGCATCGAGCGGCAGACCCCGTTCAAGAGCCAGGTCTTCCTCACGCTGTTCGACGGCCTGCGCCGCTACCTCGAGCAGGGCTGGCTGGCCGACCGCGACGACGGCATGGTGTGGGGCATCGGGGATTTCTGGTCGGTGTGGGAGTCGGCCTGCCTGGCGCACGCGCTCGCGCGGCATGCGCCCGGGGACATCTTCACCTGCGACTACCAGCACCTGCCCGCGGCATTGCTCACACGCGAGCGCGAGCAGGCGTGGCAGGCCAGCCGCGAGGCGGTCTTCGCGCGGAACGAATACCGGCGCCGCCCGGACCTGGTGGTGCGGCGGGACGGCGGCTATCGCATCGCCGACTTCAAATACTATGCGGAGCTTGCCGCGCGCCGGCCGAAGCCGGACGGCGCCGCGTCGGCCAGGCAGGTGGCGGACTTCGACAATATCGAGCTCTACGGGCTGCTGCTGCGCGACCATCTGCATCGCACCGGCCAGCCCGGCGCGGCGCGGGTGGCGCTGGAATTCTGGCTACCGGCGGCGGCGCGCCACGAGCGCGCCTTCACGCGCGCGCCGGCGTGGTCGCCGCCGCTGCGCGTGGTGGGCCAGCCCGTCGCGGCGCTGCTGGACGACTACGCGAAGCTGTTCCGCGTGCAGCCCGCGCGGCGGTAGCCGCGCGCGGCGTCAATACACGTCGCGCCGGTAGCGGCCTTCCTCGCCCAGGCGCAGCAGCGCCTCCTCGCCCAGCACTTCGGCCAGCGCGTCGTTGACGCCGCCGGCCATGCCCTTGAGGCTGCCGCACACGTAGATGGCGGCGCCGTCTTCCACCCACTCGCGCAGCGTGCCGGCGTGGGCGCGCACGGCGTCCTGCACGTAGCGCAGCGCGCCGCCGTCGCGCGAGTAGACCAGGTCCATGCGCTCCAGCACGCCGCCCGCCTGCCACGCGGCGAGTTCGCCGTGGTGGAAGGCGTCGTGCTGCGCGGTGCGCTCGCCGAACAGCAGCCAGTTGCGGTGGCGGCCGGCGGCGGCGCGCGCCTTGAGGTGGGCGCGCAGGCCGGCCAGCCCGGTGCCGTTGCCGATCAGGATCAGCGGGCGGTCGTCGGCGGGCGGGTGGAAGCCGCGGTTGGCGCGGATGCGCAGCGCGATGGCGGCGCCGGGCGCGGCGTGCTCGGTCAGCCAGCCGGAGGCGAGGCCGAGGCGGCCGTCGTCGTGGCGGGTCTGGCGCACCAGCAGTTCGAGGCGGCCGTCGGCCGGCAGCGAGGCGATCGAGTATTCGCGGTGCGGCAGCGGCGGCAGCGTGTCGACCAGCCGCTGCGGCGCCACGCCGGCGAGCGCGGCGAGGTGCGGCTCGGGCAGCACGATGCGGGTGGCGAGCGCCTGCGCCAGCGTGGCGTCGGCGCCGTCGCAGCGCACCGGCGTGGCGCCGTCGAGCCTGAGCTTGCCGAGCACGCGCGCGACCTCGGCCGGCGACAGGCGCGGGCCGATCTCGGCGATGTCGCCGGCCTGCCAGCCCGGCGCGGGCGCGCCGGCGGGCGGCGCCAGGGCGAGGTGGAAGGCCGGCGCGCCGGGGCTGCCGGCGTTGAGCAGGCGGCGCTCGGCCAGTTGCCAGTCGGCGTAGCGCGGCTTGTCCCAGTCGGCGATCTCGACGCCGCCGCCGAGCGCGCTGAGGTGGTTCTGCCAGTGGCGCAGCGCGCCGGGGTCGCCGTTGTCGACTTCCACCATGTCGAACAGCGCCTGCGCGTGCTGGCGCTGCAGCCACGCCGAGAGCGCGTGGCCGAAGGCGCAGAAGCTGGCGTAGCTGCGGTCGCCGAGCGCGAGGATGCCGTAGCGCAGCTCGCGCAGGCCGCCCGCGCCGGCGGCGGCGCTCAGGCGGCGCGCGAAGCCGGCGGCGCTGTCGGGCGCGTCGCCCTCGCCGGTGGTGCTGACCACGAACAGCACCTGCGGGCAGCGGGCCAGGCGCCCGGCTTCCACCTGGTCGAAGGACAGGCATTGCGCGGGCACGCCGGCGTCCTGCATCGCCTGCGCGGTGTGCTGCGCGACCTGCCCGCCAAACCCGCTCTGGCTGGCGTAGATCACCAGCGTGGCGCCTTCGCGCGGCGCCGGCAGCGCCCGCGCCAGGCGCGCGCGGTGCCGGCCGATCACGGCGGTGCTCAGGCCGAGGTAGGCCAGCGCCACGCCGGCCGCCATGCCGGCGCGGCTGGGGGCAAGGAAACCCAGCGCGATGCCGGCCAGCCCGGCCGCCGCGCCGAGCGCGATCGCGGCGCGCAGCACGCGGAGCCGCCGGGTGGCGCGGCTGGCGCTGTCGGCGCCGTCCGCGCCGTCGGCGGGATGGCGCCGGGGCGGCGCGCCAGCGGGCGCGTCGATCGGCAGGGAGGAGGCGCTATCGGGCGTGGTCATGCCAGCATGGCCGCGAAGGCCGGGGAGAGTCGTTCATCGAAGCCGCCGCTGCGGCGGACCAGGAAGCGCGCGGCCAGCGCGTGGCGGCGCGCGAACACCATGCCGGCTTCGGGGCCGAGCACGGTCAGCGCGGTGGACAGCGCGTCGGCCATCATGCATTGCGCATGGAGCACCGTGACCGAGGCCAGCGCGTGGCTGGCGGGATAGCCGGTGCGCGGGTCGAGCGTGTGGGCATAGCGGCGCCCGCCGCTGTCGAAATAGCGCCGGTAGTCGCCCGAGGTGGCCACGGCCAGGCCGTGCAGCGCGACCAGCGTGGCGGTGGTGCCCGCCGAGGTCTCGGCGGGCGGCGTTTCGAGCTCGACCCACCACGGCAGGCCGTCGGGCTTGACGCCGTGGCCGCGCAGCTCGCCGCCGACTTCCACGAGGTGGCTGGCGACGCCCTGCGCGTCCAGGTAGCGCGACACCGCGTCGACGCCGAAACCCTTGGCGATGGCGCAGAAATCCAGCCGCACGCCGCCGGGCTGGCGCGCGCGGCGGTGCCGCGCGTCGAGCGCGATGCGCTGCCAGCCGCACCGCGCGCGCGCCTGCTCGATCTCGGCCAGCGCCGGCGCCGTGTCGCGGCGCGGCGCCGGGCCGAAGCCCCACAGGTCGACCAGCGGGCCGGCGCTGGGGTCGTAGGCGCCGCCGCTGTCGCGCGCCACCTGCAGCGCGGCCTGCAGCACGGCGAAGCAGTCTTCGGGCAGCGCCTGCCAGGTGCCAGGCGCGGCGCGGTTGAAGCGGCTGAGGTCGGAGCCGGCTTCCCAGTTGCTCATCTGCGCGACCACCTGCGCCAGCACCGCGCGGATGCCGGCGCCGAGCGCGGCGGCGTCCGGCGCGCGCGCCGGCGCGGCCCACGCCACCGACCACGTGGTGCCCATGCTCTCGCCGTGCAGCCGCTGCACGCGCGCGGCGGCATCGGGCGCGGGCGGCGCCGCGCCGAGCGAAACGGGAATCAGGACACGCTGCATGCGGGTGAACTTGCTCGAGACGGGACTGCGAAAAACGCAAAAAGCCCGCTGGGGGCCTGTGGCTTGCGCGGGTCGCCGGACTTGCGCCGGGCGGCCCGCTCGGGCGGGGCGCTGCTTACTGCGGCAGCACTTCCACGGTGGCCGCGTAGCTGGCGCGGCGGATCTTGGCTTCCTTGACGGCGGCCTTGTCGTCGCGCACCTCGGCTTCCATCCAGTACATGCCCGGCGCCGGCCACTTGACGCTGAACTTGCCGTCGGCGTCGGTGGTGAGCGCGATCTCCTGCAACTGGTCGCGGTAGCGGATGCCGCCCGGCACCACGGCCACCTTGACGTTGGCGGCGGGCTTGCCGTCGAGCAGCAGGCGGAAGCTGGCGGCGTCGCCGGCGACGAGGTCGTTCGGGTGCGTGACCGGCGCCAGCTCGAGGCCGACGCCGGTGGTCTGCAGCACCCTGGCGCTCGGCTTGCCGGCGGTGACGAAGGCTTCCACGCGGCTGTCGGCCTGCGTCACTTGCAGGTCCTGGGCGCCGGCCGGCACTTCCTTGGCGAAGGTCTCGGCCGTGCCGCGCCAGCGCTTGGTCTGGCCGTTGCCGTCCTTGTAGCTGGCGAACAGGCCGCGGTTGACCACCGCCACCTTGTAGGTGCCGGGCTGGGTCAGGTGCACGTCGAAGGTGCTGCGGTAGCGGCCGGTGCCGGCGTTCTCGACCTTGGCGGCGGCGCCGTCGGGCGCGGTCACGGCGAGGTTGTCCAGGCGCAGCGGGAAATGCTCGAAGTAGAACAGGTCGTTCGACACGGCGGCGTCCACGGTCACCCACGGATCGCTGCCCGACAGCACGGTGGCCGACGGCAGCAGCCACTGGCGGTGGGCGTGGGCGGCCAGCGGCATCAGCGCGGCCAGGGCCAGCGCGGCGGCGCGGACGGACAGTTTGGTGGCGATAGTCTTCATCGTCATGCTCCTAGAAGTGCGGCCAGAGATCGGAAACGGAATAAGGCGGGCGGGCGCGCGGGCGCGTCAGGGCTTGAGGTCGACCGTGACGGTGCCGAGCTCGTGCGCGCCCGCGGCCTTGGCCGAGGCGGCCGCCTTGGGCGGCCACGCGAACGGCACGCGCAGCAGTTCGCGGCCGCCCACTTCGCGCGCGGCCTCGACCACCAGTTGGTAGTCGCCGGCCGGCAGCTTGCCCAGCGGCGCCTTGCCGTCGGTGAAAGTGAGCGTGTGCTCGCCGGCGGCGCGCGTGGCGCCCGAGATGCCGTCGGCCGGCATCTGCATGTCGCGCCCGGCCTTGCGCCACCACTGGCGCATGTCCTTGAGCCACTTGGTGCCTTCGCCGTCCTTGTGCTTGACGTCGTACCAGACCGCCAGCGTGGCGGCCGGGCTCTGGTCGGCGCGCTCGATCCAGATCGAGACGTAGGGCTTGTGGTATTCCGCGACGTTCAGGCGCGGGATCTCGACCTTGACGTTCATTTCGGCCGCCACGGCCGGCGCGGCGAACGGTGCCGCGGCGAGGCCGGTGAGAGTGACGGTGAGCAATCGGCGCATAGCGAAACCTCGTTGTTAGCTGCTGAAGGTGAAGATGGAAAGCGTTGAAAGCGTTGAAAGCGGTTGAATCCGGTTGCGGGCGATGACAGGCGGCTGGAAGGCCCGCGCGTTCAGTGAATGAACAGCAGGGCCAGCACCAGCGGCGCCGCCAGCCCCAGGCCGACCAGCGGCCACGTCGCCATGCGCCCGCCCGCGTGCAGCTTGAGCAGGAACAGCCCGGTGACGCTGAAGATCAGGCAGGCCGCGGCGAACACGTCGAGGAACAGGCTCCAGGCGCGGCCCGTGTTGCGGCCCTTGTGCAGGTCGTTCAGGTAGGAGATCCAGCCGCGGCTGGTCTGCTCGTACTGCGCCTCGCCGCTGTCCAGCGCCAGGCTGACCCAGGCGTCGCCGCCCGGGCGCGGCAGCGCCACGTAGACCTCGTCGCCCGACCACTCGGCCTCGCGGCCGGCGGCGTCGATGTCCAGCGTGCCCGCCAGCCACGCCGCCAGCTGCGGCGGCACCGGGCCCTTGTCGCCATGCTTGACCTGGCGCAGCGCGTCGGTCAGCGCGGCCGGCGCGTTCGCCGTGCGCGTGACCACCTTCGGTTTTGCCTCGATCTGGCCGGCGTGGTTGAGCGTGAATCCGGTCACGGCGAACAGCAGCATGCCGATCAGGCAAAGCGCCGAGCTGATCCAGTGCCACTGATGCAGGTGTTTGAGCCAGAAGGCCCGGCGTTGCTGGCCCGCGCCCAGCGTGGTTTCGGTCATATCGGTGTTCCGGCGCGCGGCAAGCTCCCCGTGCCTTCCTGGGTGGCGCCCGTGGGGCCGCCTCGTCCAGCGTGCGCGCGTCGCGCCGCCATGCAAGGTGACGCTTCAGGCAAACAAGCCGAAAGGATAATGGTTCTCATTTGAAACCGCAATGGCTGGCGGGACAGGATCGGCGACAACCGGATTACAGGAGCTTACAGGGTGCCGGCGAGAACACATCGGGATCGTTTGTGCGGCAGTGCACACTTACCCTGTACCCCGCCGCGAGGCTTGATGCACTTGAGGAAACCACCTAGTCGCGCCGCGTCAAGTTTGGCTTTGCAGCAGCCGTTATGGCGTCTGTGGAGTGAGTCGATATCTAAAAAGACGAGGAGAGGAAAACATGCTGGCGCGTCTTAGCCTGAGGAAGAAACTGCTGTTGCCGTTGCTGCTGAGCTGGCTGTGCCTGCTCGGCCTGACGCTGTGGGATGCCTGGCAGATGCGCGACCTGCGCCTGGAGGAGCGCAAGCTGGACCTGGTCCATGTGACCGATACCGCGCTGTCGGTGGTGCAGGAATACGAGGCGCTGGGACGCAGCGGCAAGCTGCCGATGGAGGAAGCGCGGCAGCAGGCGCTGGACCGCGTGCGCGCGATGCGCTTCGGCGAGGACGGTTATTTCACGCTGATGCATTCGGACATGGTGGTGGCGATGCACCCGTTCAAGCCGGAGATGAACGGCAAGAACATGAGCGACCTCAAGGACCCCGACGGCACCTACCTGTTCCGCGAGATCGCCGCCATCGGCAAGGGCGTGGGCCACGGCTACGTGCATTACCTGTGGGCCAAGCCCGGCGCCGAGGCGCCGCAGCCCAAGCTGAGCTACGTGGCGATGTTCAAGCCGTGGGACTGGAACTTCATCGCCGGGGTCTACCTGGACGACATCGACGCGGCCTTCCGCCATGCGCTGCTGAAGTCGCTGCTGTTGCTGCTGGCCATCGGCACCGTCATGACGGTGGTGGTGATGCGCATCGCCAACGGTCTGCACAGGCAGCTTGGCGGTGAGCCGGCGCTGACTTCGCAGATCGCCGCGCGCATCGCCGAAGGCGACCTCGCCGGCGAGGTGCGCACCGCGCAGGGGGACCGCCACAGCGTGCTGTTCGCCATGCAGCAGATGCAGGGCCGGCTGACTGGCGCCATCGGCAGCATCCGCGGCTCGGCCGACTCGATCGCCAACGCGGCGCGCGAGATCGCCGCCGGCAACTCGGACCTGTCGCGCCGCAGCGAGGAGCAGGCGGCCTCGCTGGAGCAGACCGCGGCCAGCATGGAGCAGCTCACCGGCACCGTGCGCCAGAGCGCCGACAACGCGCGCCAGGCCAGCCGGCTGGCCGAGGGCGCCTCGGAGATCGCGGTGCGCGGCGGCGAGATCGTCGGCCAGGTGGTCAGCACGATGGGCGAGATCAAGGCGGCCTCGGGCAAGGTGGTGGACATCATCGGCGTGATCGAGGGCATCGCCTTCCAGACCAACATCCTGGCGCTCAACGCCGCGGTGGAAGCGGCGCGCGCCGGCGACCAGGGCCGCGGCTTCGCGGTGGTGGCCGGCGAGGTGCGCAGCCTGGCCCAGCGCAGCGCCACCGCCGCCAAGGAGATCAAGGGGCTGATCGGCAACTCGGCGCAGCGCGTGGACGACGGCGCGGCGCTGGTGGAGACTGCCGGCCAGGCCATGCACGAGATCGTGGAAGCGGTCAGGCGCGTGACCGACCTGATGGGCGAGATGCGCGCGGCCACCGAGGAGCAGACCGGCGGCATCGAGCAGGTCAACCAGGCGGTCACGCAGATGGACCAGATGGCGCAGCAGAACGCGGCGCTGGTGGAGCAGGCCGCCGCCGCCGCGGCCTCGCTCGAGGACCAGGCCGACGCCCTGCACAAGGCGGTCGGCGCGTTCCGGCTGGCGGGGGCCTGACGGCAGCGGCGGCGGATCGGGCGGCAAATCGGGCCGCGTAGTCAAGCCACGCAATCAGGCCACGCAATCAGGCCGCGTAGACGGCCTCGAACGACTTGAAGCCCTTGACTTCGATCGGGTTGCCGAACGGGTCGTAGAAGAACATGGTCCACTGCTCGCCGGGCTCGCCCGCGAAGCGGACCTGCGGCTTGAGCACGAAGTCGATGCCGGCGGCTTCCAGGCGGTCCGCCATCGCGCGCCAGTCGGGCAGCAGCAGCGCGATGCCGAAGTGCGGCATCGGCACGAGCTTGTCGCCCACGCGGCCGGTGCACGCGGTGGTCAGCGGCTCGCCGAGGTGCAGCGACAACTGGTGGCCGAAGAAGTCGAAGTCGACCCAGGTCTGGGTGCTGCGCCCTTCGGTGCAGCCCAGCACCTTGCCGTAGAAGCGGCGCGCCTCGTCGAGGTCGCGGATGTTCAGGGCCAGGTGGAATACGCTTTGCAGCGCGGTGACGTTATCGGAAGGCATGGTCGGGCAAGCTCATCAAGTGGAATGGTTCAGACAGAATTGTCGCAGGGCCGCGGGCATCTCGACCGGCCTTTCCGAGACCTTGTCGACCCAGACCCAGGTCACGCAGGCGCTCGCGTATGCCGCGCCCGATCCCGCGTCGGCGATCTCGAAGGTCAGGCCGACGCTGCTGCGGCCGACGTGGCCGCAGCCGACGCGGATGTCGAGCTCGCACGGATAGCCGACCGGCGCGCGGTACACGCAGCCGAGGCTCGCCACCACCGGCATCATGCCGGGGGCCTCGCGCGCCAGCGCCAGGCGCGCGGCGAGCTGCATGCGGGCTTCCTCGACATAGCGCAGGATGGTGACGTTGTTGACGCGGCCGTCGGCGTCGAGGTCGCCCCAGCGCGCCGCCAGCCGCAGCGTGAACAGGGCCGGCGGCGGCGGCGCGCCATCGTCGGCCAGCTTCAGCATGGCGCGCCCGGCGCCGCCGCCGGCATGGCGCGGCGCCGCCTCATACGATGCCCGCCTCGCGCAGCGCGGCGATCTCGGCCGCGCCGTAGTGCAGCTCGCCGAGCACGGCGTCGGTGTGCTCGCCGCGGTCCGGCGCCGAGGTCCGCACGCGGCTGGGCGTGCGGCTGAGCGTGAACGGCTGGCCGACCACCTCCACCGTGCCGAGCCGCTTGTGCTCCACCGGCTGCGCGATGCCCAGGTGCCGGACCTGCGAGTCGGCGAACACCTCGTCCATCGTGTAGATCGGCCCGGCCGCCACCTGCCCTTCTTCCATCGCCGCCAGCCATTCGGCCGAGGTGCGCTGGCGCGTGATCTCGGACAGCTCGGCGTTGAGCGCGTCGCGGTTGTCCGAGCGCCCCTGCTCCGTGCTGTACGGCTCGCGCTCCATCAGGTCGGGTCGCCCCAGCGCCTTGCACAGCCGCAGGAACATGGCCTGCTCGCCGGCCGCGATGTTGATGTGCCCGTCGCGGGTCGGGTACACGCCGGTGGGGATCGAGGTCGGATGGTTGTTGCCGGGCTGGGTCGGGATCTCGCCGAGGAACAGCCAGCGCGCGGCCTGGAAATCCAGCATGGCGATCATCGACTGCAGCAGCGACACCTGCACCCACTGGCCCTGCCCGGACGACTCGCGCTCCAGCAGCGCGGTCATGATCGCCATCGCGCAATAGAGCCCGGAGCCCACGTCGGCCACCGCGATGCCGGTGCGCATCGGCCCGTGCGCCGGGTCGCCGGTGACGGACATCAGCCCGCCCATGCCCTGCACGATGTGGTCGAAGCCCGGCCGGCGGGCGTAGGGGCCGTCCTGGCCGAAGCCCGAGATGCTGGCGTAGACGATGCGCGGATTGATCTTGCGCAGCGACTCGTAGTCGATGCCGAGCCGGAACTTCACGTCCGGGCGGAAGTTCTCGGCCACCACGTCGGCATTCTTGACCAGCTCGTAGAAGATCTCCCGGCCCTTCGGCTCCTTCAGGTTAATGGTGAGCGAGCGCTTGTTGCGATGCAGGTTCTGGAAATCGGGGCCGTCGCGCAGGCCGCCCCAGCCGTCGCTGACCTCCATGTGCTCGGGGCTCTCGATCTTGATCACGTCCGCGCCCCAGTCGGCGAACTGGCGCACGCAGGTAGGGCCGGCGCGCACGCGCGTGAGGTCCAGCACGCGGAACCGCTTCAGCGGCCCTTCCCTGCCCGCGGACTGGCCGGCGGGTTGATCCACTGGCTGGCCGGCCGACTGCGGCGCGGCATGTGGCTTGATTTCGGCATTCGCGTTCATCTCGTTGCCCTCATTTTCCGGTGAAGGCCGGCGCGCGCTTCTGCGCGAACGCGGCGCGGCCTTCCTTGTAGTCGTCGCTGCCGAAGCACGTGTCGATCAGCGCCTGCGCGGCCGTCATGTCGGTGGCGCGCGCCGCCGCCTCGAGCTCCAGGTAGGCGCGCTTGATCGCGCGCAGCGTCAGCGGCGCGTTGGCGGCCACGGTCTCGGCGTAGGCCAGCGCGTGGCGCTCGATGTCGGCCAGCGGCACCACCTCGTGCACCAGGCCCATCGCCAGCGCTTCCTGCGCGTTGTAGCGGCGCGCGCTGAAGAAGATGTCGCGCCCGCGCGCGGGGCCGACGATGCGGTTGAGCCGGATCTGGCCTTCATAGCCGTAGCCCACGCCGAGGCGCCCCGCCGGAATGGCGAAGCTGGCGGTGTCCGAGCAGATGCGGATGTCGCAGCTCGCGGCGAAGTCGAGCCCGCCGCCGATGCAATAGCCCTTGATCAGCGCGATGGTCGGCTTGGCGCACTGGTAGATCGCGTCGTAGGCGCGCTCGCTGGTCTGGTGGTAGTGGTGGTTCTGCGCGGCGCTGTCGCGCACGGCGCCGAACGCCGAGATGTTGGAGCCCGCGGCGAAGGCCCGCTCGCCGGCGCCCTGCACGATCACCGCGCGGATCTCGTCGTCGTCCTCGAACGCGCGCATCACGCCGGGCACGGCCTCGGCCATGTCCATCGAGATGGCGTTGTGCTTCTGCGGGTCGTTGAAGACCAGCCAGCCGATGGCGCCGCGCTTGCTGGCGACGATCTTTTCAGTCTGCGTGTTCATGTTGCCTCTCGTGGCTGGCCGCCGGCGCGCCGGCGGCGGATTGCGGTTCGGACTTGCCGGCGGGCGCGGGCTGGGCCAGCTGCACCAGCAGGCTGAGGCTGGCGTCCACGCTGGCGCGCGCGCCCTCGGGCAGGATCAGCGTGGAGCTGGCTTCCTGCACGATGGCCGGGCCGGCGATGGCCTGCCCGACGCCGAGCGCCTCGCGCTCGTAGACCGGCACCTCGGCGTACTGGCCGCGCCCGCCCAGGTACATGCGGCGCGTGCCGCGCGCGGCCTGCGCGCCCGAGATCGACGCCATCTTCACGTTCAGCTCGCTTTCCTGCGGCGTCACCGACACCGCCACGCGGATGTTGACGATCTCGATGTCGCCGGCCGGCGGCACCTGGCCGAAGGTCTGCAGGTAGCTGCGCAGGAAGGCATCGCGGATGGCCTGGTAGGTGGCGGCGCCGTAGGGGCCGGCCGGCAGGTCGGTGATGACCTCGAAGCCCTGGCCGGCGAAGCGCAGGTCGGCCGCGCGCTGCCTGGCCGCGCCGCCGCTCTGGCCCGGCAGCGTGGCGTCGATCACGGCGCAGGCGTCCTGCTCGATGCCGCGGTAGGCCTGCTCGAGCGCGTCCCAGTCGACGCGCTCGAGCGTCCAGCCCACGCTGAGCATGCGGTCGATGCGGGCCGGCGCCATCAGCAGGCCGAGCGCCGACGCCACGCCCGCGCCCGGCGGGCACAGCACGCGCTCGATGCCGAGCCGGGCCGCCACTTCGCAGCCGTGCAGCGGGCCGCCGCCGCCGGTCAGCAGCAGCGCGAACCTGCCGGCGTGGTGGCCGCGCTCGGCCACGTGCACGCGCGCGGCCGCCGCCATGTTCTCGTTGACGATGGAGTAGATGCCCCAGGCGAAGTCTGCCACCGACAGCCCCGAGGCCTCGGCCAGCGGGCGCATCGCGTCCTCGGCGCGGGCCACGTCGATGGTCATGGTGCCGCCCGCGAACGAAGCCGGGTCGAGGAAGCCGAGCACCAGGTTGGCATCGGTCACGGTCGGCTGCGTGCCGCCGCGCCCGTAGCACGCCGGCCCCGGCGTGGAGCTGGCGCTCTCGGGACCGACCTTGAGCAGGCCCAGCGCGTCGAGGTGCGCGATGCTGCCGCCGCCCGCGCCGATCTCGATCAGCTCGATGGTGGAGATCGACAGCGGCAGGCCGCTGCCCTCGGTCAGCCGCTTCTCGCGGCTGGCCTCGAAGTGGTGGGCGATCACGGGCACGCCGCCGTCGATCACCGCCAGCTTGGCGGTGGTGCCGCCCATGTCGAACGCCAGCACGTCGCCGATGCCGGAGCGCGCGCCGAAGAACGCGCCGGCCAGCGCGCCCGCCGCGGGGCCCGACTCGAGCAGCTGGATCGGCACGCGCTTGGCTTCCATCACGTGCGTGAGGCCGCCGTTGGACAGCATCATGAACAGCGGCGCGGCAATGCCGAGCGCCCCGATCTCGCTGGTCAGCCGGTCGAGATAGCCGTCGGCCAGCGGCTTCACGTAGGCGTTGGCCACGGTGGTGGAGGTGCGCTCGTACTCGCGGATCTGCCGCGACACCTCGGACGAGATCGACACGAACAGCTCGGGGTACGCCGCCTGGATCGCGGCGCGCGCCATTTCCTCGTGGACCGGATTGGCATAGGCGTGCAGGAACACGACGGCGATGGAGGTCACGCCCGCGGCCGCCAGCCGGCCGGCCTG
Organism: Cupriavidus sp. FW216-B1; assembly: GCF_058789195.1. Taxonomy (NCBI): domain Bacteria; kingdom Pseudomonadati; phylum Pseudomonadota; class Betaproteobacteria; order Burkholderiales; family Burkholderiaceae; genus Cupriavidus; species Cupriavidus sp. FW216-B1. The sequence goes on from NZ_JBYTEL010000010.1 coordinate 197,414, forward strand.
CGCCACCGCCTGGGCCGGGTCGAGCGCCAGCTCCACGCTGCCGTCCGGGCCCAGGCGCTCGTCGACTTCGAGCCGCAGGCTGCGCGGCACGATCGGCCTGGGCAGCTCGATGTGGAGGTCGAACAGCTCGTACTTGTGCTCGCGCGCCATCTCCAGCGTGTCGCGGAAGCCCGCGGTGGTGATGAGCCCGGTGAGCGCGCCCTTGCGCTCGATCAGCGCGTTGGTAAACAGCGTGGTGGCGTGGATCACGCGATGGACGTCGGCGAACGCCATGCCTTCGCGCCCGAACAGCGTCTTCACGCCGCGGATCACGCCTTCGTACGGCGCGCTCGGCGTGGTCAGCTCCTTGTGCGAGACCGAGGTCTTGCCCACGCTGTCGTAGACCACGATGTCGGTGAACGTACCCCCGATGTCGATGCCGAGGGAGTAGCTTGCTGCTGTCATTGAGTTTCCCCTGTTTGCTTCAGGTGCTTCAGGTACTTCATGTGCTTCGTATGCTTTGGATGCCTGGCGTGGCACGCTTCGGGGCGCGCCTCGGGACACGCCTCACGGCGCGCTGACGTAGCCGTCGAGCCGGTCGCGCTCGCGCAGCGCGTCGTCGCGCTCGGCGGGCGGGCCGAAGCCGCCGCCGCCGGGCGTGAGCAGCTCCACCACCTGCCCCGGCGCGAGCACGTGCTGCACCTTCGGGTTGACCGCGACGCCGTCGATGAGCACCGCGCCGGGCTTGCCCGGCTCGCCGCCGTCCAGGCCCTGCGCCGCCGCCTCGGCGCGCGTGCGCTCGGCCATGAAGCTGACCACGATCGGCGTGCGGTTGCGGTTCTCGAAGGCGATCACCTGGCCGGTGCCGCCGCGATGCTTGCCGGCGCCGCCGCCGTCGGCGCGCAGCTCGCGCCTGAGCACCCGCAGCGGCGACATGCGCTCGATCATCTCCACCGGCGTGGACGAGATGTTGCTCGGCCAGGACAGCACGTTGGCGCCGTCCTGCTTGTGCGAGCCGCCGTAGCCGCCGTTCATGAAGAACAGGTTGGTGAAGGGCGTGCCGCTCTCGCGCACGCCGGACAGGTTCACGCACCACAGCGGCGAGCCCACCGCGGCGATGGCGCGCTCGGGCATGGCCTCGGCCAGCGCGCCGATCACCATCATCGGCACGAAGTGGCCGATCAGCGCGCGCGCGCCGCCGGCCGCGGGCGGCTTCGAATTGAGGATGCAGCCCTCGGGCGCGGTCACGCGGATCGGCGCCATCACGCCTTCGTTGTTGGGCACGTTCGGCAGCAGCACCGCGCGCAGCCCGTAGCAGGTGTAGGCGATGGTGTAGGCCAGGCAGACGTTGATCGAGCGCGGCACCTGCGCGTCGGTGCCGGTGTAGTCGACCGTGATCTCGCCGTCCTTGACCGTCATGGTCAACTCCAGCCGCACCGGCTGGTCGAGCCCGTCGCTGATCGCCGTGCGGCGGTACACGCCCTCGGGCAGGCGGCGGATCGCCTCGCGCATGGCCTGCTCGGAGCGCGCGTGGATCTCGCCGGCCAGCTCGCCGAGCGAATCGAGCCCGCGCTCGGCCATCAGGTCGAGCACGCGGGTCTCGATCATGCGCAGCGCGGTGAACTGCGCGAACAGGTCGCCCATGACCTGGTCCGGCTCGCGCACGTTCTTGCGCAGGATGGCCTCGAAGGTGGCGTCGATCTCGCCCTTGCGCACCACCTTCATGATCGGGATCTGCAGGCCTTCCTCGAACACCTCGCGCGCGTCGGCCGAGCGGATGCGCCCGCCGATGTCCGGCGCGTGCGCCACCGAGCCGGCCCAGCCCACCACCACGCCGTCGCGGAAGATCGGCTTGGCCACCGAGATGTCGGGCAGGTGCCCGGTGCCCTGCCAGATGTCGTTGGTGATGAGGATGTCGCCCGGCTCCAGCGTGTGCAGCGGGAACGCCGCCAGGAAATGGCGGATGGTGCGCGGCATCGTGTTCATGAACGACGGAATGCTGTTGGTCGCCTGGGCGATCGAGGCGCCGTCCGCGGTGGTCAGCACGCACGCGAAGTCGTTGGACTCGCGCACGATGGTCGAGAACGAAGTCCGCACCATCGCGGCGGCGGCCTCGTCGACGATCGAGATCATGCGGGTCCACAGCAGCTCCAGTGTGACCGCGTCAAAGCGTTGACTCATTTTTTTCCCCTGGCGCGGCGGCGCCATCGTGGTGCCGCCGCAGGTTGGTTGACACAAATCGAATGTACCGATTTAGACTATGTATTCCCAATGCTGTTTTGCCGGTACGGTATTCCAGATGAACATAGACTCGCCGCCCGACCGCGCCGCCCCCGCCAGGCCGGTCACTACCGCCACGCTCAAGATCCACGAGCTCGAGGCGTTCCGCGCCGTGATGTTGCGCGGCACCGCCACCGAGGCCGCCGTGCTCATGCACACCACCCAGCCGGTCATCAGCAAGCTGATCGCGCGCTTCCAGCACAGCATCGGCATCCAGTTGTTCGAGCTGCGCAAGAGCCGGCTGGTGCCGACGCCCGAGGCGCACATCCTGTTCAAGACCATCGAGCGCACCTACGTGGGCCTGGACCACGTGGCGCAGGCCATCGCCGAGCTGCAGGGCGGCCACAGCGGGCGCCTCATCATCGGCAGCCTGCCCTCGTTCGGCATGGGCCCGCTGGCCGGCATCACCGCCGAATTCCTGCAGGCCGAGCCCAATCTCGAGGTGCTGATCGAAACCGTGAACTCCAGCCTGATCCGCCACAGCGTGGTGTCGGGCAAGGTCGACCTGGGCATCGCGCTGAAGTCGGTCGATACCGCCGGCGTGCGCGCCGAGCCGCTGGTCTCGGTCAACACCGTGTGCGTGATGGGCAAGGGCCATCCGCTCGGCGCCAGGCGCGAGATCGGCGTGGCGGACCTGCGCGGCCAGCCGCTGATCCTGCCGTCGCGCGACAGCGCGTCGCGCGCGGCCATCGACCAGGTGTTCGGCGAGGCCGGCATCACGCCGCGCGTGATCGCCGAGACCTCGTATGCGATGACCATGTGCCTGCTCGCCATGCAGGGCAACGGCGCGGCGCTGGTGAGCCCGTTCGCCGCCATGCACCTGCGCAAGGCCGGCCTGGTGGTCAAGCGCTTCGTGCCGCGCATTCCGGTCGAGCTGCTGCTGCTCACGGCGCTCGACACCTCGCCGTCGCGCATCGCGGCGCGCTTCATCGAGCGCATGCACCGCTCGCTCGACCGCTTCGAGGAAGTCTGGGGCTGACACCGGCATGATGCGCGGCGCCGGCATCAGTTCGCCACGATGTGCGCTTCCTTGATGACCTTGCCGAACTTGGCGGTCTCGGCGGCGATGAAGGCATTGGTGGCGCTCACGTCCTTGTTGCCGGGAATCACGCCCATCTCCGCCAGGCGCGGCTGCATGTCGGGCGCCTGCATGATCTCGCGGATGTCGTGGTTGAGCTTGCGCACGATGTCGTCGGGCGTGCCGGCCGGCGCGGCGATCGTAAACCACGCGGTAAACACGTAGCTCGACAGGCCGTCCTCGCCGATGGTCGGCACGTTGGGCAGGCTGGCGGCGCGGCTGGGGCCCGTCACCGCCACCGCGCGGATGGCGCCCGAGTTGATCAGCGGCAGCGCGGTGGGCAGGTTCTCGAACATCATCTGCAGGCGGCCGCCGACCAGGTCGGTCAGCGCCGGGCCGCTGCCCTTGTACGGCACGTGCGAGATCTTCGCGCCCGACTGGTACTTGAACAGCTCGCCCGCCATGTGCGTCGACGAGCCGTAGCCGGCCGAGCCGAAGAACAGCGTGTCCGGGTGCGAGACGCTGTCCTTGATGATGGCCCCGGTGTCCTTGAGCTTCACGTTCTTCGAGACCACCAGCACGTTGGGCATGGCCGCCAGGATCACGATCGGCTTGAGCTCGGTCGACGGGTTGTAGTTCAGCTTCGGATAGACCTGGTACGTCGAGTGGATGCCCATCGTGCCGAACAGCAGCGTGTAGCCGTCCGGCGCCGAGCGCGCCACGTTCTCGGCGCCGATGTTGCCGCCCACGCCGGGCCGGTTGTCCACCACCACGGTCTGGCCGTATTTCTCGCTGAGCTTCTGCGCGAGCAGGCGGCCCAGCACGTCGGCCGAGCCGCCCGGCGCGAGCGGCACGACCAGCCGGATGGACTTGTTCGGGTAGCCCTGCGCCGATGCCGGACAGGACGCGAGAATGCTGATCGACGCAATGAGGGCCAGCGCTATCTTCTTCATGGTTTCGCCTTGATGTGTGAGTTGCCGGGGAAAACCCGCGCGCGGCGCGGCGGGATTTCCGCTTCGGATGCGATCGATCTGGCGCGGGCCGGCGGCACGCGGCTTCCGGATTCGGTCCGGTATCTCGCGATCTGCGAAGCAATATATGGACGCACCCGGTGGCTGCCCAATTCTTTTAGGCGCGCAGGGTATGTCGCGCGGATATGCGCTCCGGCGCGCTGCCCGCATGCGGTGCGGCGCGCCGGAAATACCGCACCAGGAGAGGGCGGCGCGGGCGGCCCGCGCCCGCAATAGGTGCCGCCGGAACACGCGCCGGCGCGGCGGGAAAGCCGCTTTGCGCGGCCCGCGGCGAGGTTACGGCAACGCCGGCGCGGTGGCGTCGCCCGCCATCAGGTGGCGCGCCAGCAGGCCCGCGTGCGGCGTCAGCGCGGCGAAGTCGCGCGCGCACAGATGCAGCTGCCGCAGCGCCCACGGCTCCGACAGCGGCAGCAGCGCCAGCCCCGGGCGGCGCAGTTCCGCGGCGGAAGCTTCGGAAAGAACCGCGATGCCGACGCCCGCCTCGACCATCGCGCCGACATCCGCCACGCTGCGCAGCCGCACGCGATAGGCAAGCTGGCGCCCGAGCCGCGCCGCGCGCTCGCCGAGGTGGATCTCCAGCGCGGCATCGGCCAGTCCCACGAAAGGCTCGCCGGCAAGGTCGGCGAACGCCACGCGCGCCTGCCGGGCGAGGCGGTGCGCGCCGCTGGCCACCACCACCAGCTGGTCCTGCGCGAGCAGGCGCGTCTGCAGCGCGGCGAGGTCGGCGATGTCCGCCACGATGCCCAGGTCGGCGCGCCCGTCGGCAAGCGCGCGCACGATCTCGCCGCTGGGCTGCTCCTCGAGGTCGACCGACAGATCGGGATACGCCGCCAGGAAGCGGCGCAGGCGGCTCGGCAGCAGCGCGGCCAGCGCCGCCGTGTTGGACAGCAGCCGCACGCGCCCCTTGAGGCCGGTGGCGTAGCTGCGCAGCTCTCCGCGCATCTGCTCCACCTGCCCCAGGATCAGGCGCGCGTGCCGGACCAGCGCGTCGCCGGCCGCGGTGGTGTGCACGCCGCGCCGGGTCCGCTCCAGCAGCGGCGCGCCCAGCGCGGCCTCCATGCCGGAGACGCGCTCGCTCGCGGAGGCCAGCGCGAGATTGGTGGCGCGCGCGCCGCGGGTCAGGCTGCCGTGCTCCACGACGCTGAGAAACAGGCGCATGTCGGTGAGATCGAAGCGCATCGTCGTTGCCTTTCCGGATTTCGGTTGAACCGAAGCCTAGCACCGGAATTGCCAGATTGCGCGCGCGCCGGCGCCCGCCTACGATGCCTGGCATGGACGCTACCCTGCTGCTCTCGCTTGCCGGCCTGACCGCCGGCGCCATGAACGCCCTCGCCGGCGGCGGCTCGTTCGTCAGCCTGCCGGCCCTGATCGCGGCCGGCGTGCCATCGGTTCAGGCGAATGCTTCGAGCACGGTCGCGCTGTTTCCGGGCGGCCTCGCCAGCGCGTGGGCCTACCGCGACGACCTCGGGCCGGTGGGCACGGTGCCGCTGCGCCCGCTGCTGCTGGCCACGCTCGCCGGCGGCGTGGCCGGCGCCGTGCTGCTGCTGTACACGCCCGCGAAGACCTTCGACTTCGTGCTGCCGTGGCTGCTGCTGGTGGCCAGCCTCGCGCTGTCGTGCGGGCGCCGGCTCGGCGAATGGCTGCGCCGGCGCGCGCGCATCCGCCCGGCGGCGGTGCTCGCGGTCCAGTTCGGCCTCGGGGTCTACGGCGGCTACTTCGGCGGCGCCGTCGGCATCATGATGATGGCCGTCTGGGGCCTGCTCGACAGCCGCGACCTCAAGAGCCTGAATGCGCCGCGCACGCTGCTGGTCAGCGCCGCCAACGCGATGGCGGTGGTGATCTTCATGGCCGCGCGCGCGGTCCACTGGCCCAGCACGCTGGTGATGCTGGCCGCGGCCACCGTGGGCGGCTACGTGGGCGCGCAGATCGGCCGCCGGGCGCCGGCCCGCGTGGTGCGCGCGGTCACGCTGGCGCTCACCGCCGGCATCACCGTGGCGTTTTTCGCGCGGGCTTACCTGCCCGGGTATTTGTAAGCGGGATCGGCGCGGGGGGTCGGGCGCCTGCGCGAGCAAGGACGCCCGGCAGTGGAAAAATGCCTTCCGCGCTACCTCGGCTGTCCGGGCACGATGCCTGGCGCCGGCCGGCTCGTAAAAAGACGACTGCCTCGCGCGGGAAATCGGATCGTTTTTTCCAGCGCCGTCTTTATGTTTTTCTTTTTCCGGATTCCCGCAACCATTTTTTTATTTTCATTTTCGATGCGCCGGTAAAAGGCCAATTTGCACCATTGGCGTGACGCAATACCGCCGCACGGCAGCGCGGGCATTTTTCGGGTGCAGCGCGGGGGAGGGATTTCCCTTATCCGCACCAGCGCGGCGCATCGCGGAAGTGCGTGGAAATACGGCCGGCATCGCCGCCGGCGAACTGATATAACGGCATGGAATATCAGCGGCCGCAGGATTGATTATGGCCGTCCAAATGCAGCTTTTAGACTCTCCCTCAACGGTAGCAACGGCGCTCCGTAGTCCGTGGCCGATAGTGGAGGAGATTCGAATGAGCAGCGAACTGACAGCGGACGTGCGAACGCGCGGCACCGCCAGGCGGGAAGAGATCAAGGTAGTCGCAGGCGCGTGCGTCGGCACCGTGCTGGAATGGTACGACTTTTTCCTTTACGGAAGCCTGGCGATTTTCTTTTCGTCACATTTCTTTCCGGCCGGTAATTCGACTGCCAGTTATCTGGCATCGCTGGCGACATTTGGCATCGGCTTTATTATCCGGCCACTCGGTGCCGTCGTATTCGGCCGCTTCGGCGACAAAGCCGGGCGCAAGGCCACCTTTCTCGCCACCGTGGTCTTGATGGGAATCTCGACGGCGGGCATCGGCCTGCTGCCTTCCTACGAAACCCTCGGCTGGGCATCCCCCGCCATCCTCGTCGTGCTGCGCTTGCTGCAAGGGCTGGCGCTGGGCGGCGAGTACGGCGGCGCGGCCGCCTACATCGCCGAACACACGCCCTCGGGCCGCCGCGGCTACGCGACCGGCTGGCTCCAGACCACGGCGACCTTCGGCTTCCTGCTGTCGCTCGCGGTCACGCAGATCTGCCGCGGCTGGATCTCGGCGGAAGACTTTGCCGCGTGGGGCTGGCGCGTGCCGTTCCTGGCCTCGCTGCTCCTGCTGGCCGTGTCGACCTACATCCGCACGACGCTGTCGGAATCGCCGGTCTTCAAGCGCATGAAGGCGGAGAACCGGACCTCGAGCGCGCCGCTGCGCGACAGCCTGATGGTCGGCCAGAACGTGCGGCGCATGCTGGCCATGCTGTTCGGCGCGCAGGCCGCCGTCGGCGTGGTCTGGTACACCTGCAACTTCTACGTGCTGTATTTCCTCACGTCCACGCTGAAGGTGCCGGCCAGCGACGCCTACGGCTATCTCGTCGTCGCGCTGATCTTCTCGCTGCCGCTCTACGTGTTCTTCGGCTGGCTGTCGGACAAGGTCGGGCGCAAGTGGATCGTGCTGATCGGCTGCGGCATGGCGGTGCTGACGTTCATGCCGATCTTCTCGCAACTGAGCAAGGCCGTGAATCCCGCGCTCGCGCAGTTCCGGCAGTCCGTCGCCATCCGCGTGGTCGCCTCGGACTGCTCGGGCGGCCTGTTCTCCGATGCCGGCACGCCGTGCGACAAGGCGCGCGACTTCCTGACCCAGGCCGGCCTGTCCTACCGCGTGGAGCCCGGCCTGGCCGGCGAGCCGCTGGTCACGTACGTCGGCGACGCGCCGCTCAAGGGCTTCGACGCGAAAGCCTACAAGGAGGCGCTGGCGGCCGCGGGTTATCCGGGCGCCGCCGACGACAAGGCGATCGACCGCCCGGCGATGTACGCGCTGCTGTTCCTGCTGATGATCTGGGGCGCGATGGCCTACGGCCCGATGTCCGCCTATTACGTGGAGCTGTTCCCGGCGGCCATCCGCTACACCTCGATCTCCATTCCGTACAACATCGGCGCGGGCTACTTCGGCGGGCTGGCCCCCTTCATGTCGACCGCGCTCGCCGTCAGGTCGGGCGACGTGCTGGGCGGCCTGTGGTACGCGATCGTCGTCGGCGGCGTCTCGGTGGTCCTCGGCATGTTCCTGCTGAAGGAGACCAAGGACGTCGACGTGAACCAGTGACGCGAACCCGTGAAGCGGCATTCCCGGCATTCAACCCATCGGAGCAACTCCATGACGCAGTCCAGTCAGGCACGACTAGTGCAAGGTAAGGCCACGCCACGCGGGCGATTCCCGCACGTGGTGCGCGCCGGCGATTTCCTCTTCGTCTCGGGCACCAGCTCGCGGCGGCCGGACAACAGTTTCGCCGGGGCGTCGGCGGACGAATTCGGCACCGCGTCGGTCGACATCCGGCAGCAGACGCGCGCGGTGATCGAGAACATCCGCGACATCCTGCGCGCGGAAGGAGCCGACCTGCGCAATGTGGTGGAGATCACCGCCTTCCTGGTCAGCATGCACGACTTCGGCGGCTATAACGAAGTGTATGCCGAGTACTTCGACGAGGGCGGCCCCACGCGCACGACGGTGGCCGTGCATCAGTTGCCGCACCCGCTGCTGACCATCGAGATCAAAGCCATCGCCTACGCCCCGCGCGCGCAGGCGCAGTGACCAAGCCAGGAAGAACCGGAGAAGACAATGCTGCAGTATGGTGCGCCCTTCAATTTCGGCAGGTGGATCGACGAACACCGGCATCTGCTGAGGCCGCCGGTCGGCAACCGGCAGGTCTGGCAGGACGCCGACTTCATCGTGACGGCGGTCGGCGGCCCGAACCTGCGGACCGACTATCACGACGATCCGCTCGAGGAATTCTTCTACCAGATCGAGGGAAACGCCCACCTGAACCTGATGGTGGACGGCCGGCGCGAGCGCGTCGACCTGCGCGAAGGGGACGTGTTCCTGCTGCCGCCGCACGTGCGCCATTCCCCGCAGCGGCCCGAGGAGCGCAGCGTGTGCCTGGTGATCGAGCGCCAGCGCCCGCAGGGCGCGCTGGACGGGTTCGAATGGTACTGCCCGCGCTGCGACAGCCTGATCCACCGCGTCGAGGTGCAGTTGCGCAGCATCGTCGAAGACCTGCCTCCCCTGTTCGAGGCGTTCTACGCATCGGAGGAAAAGCGGCATTGCCGCAGCTGCGGCACCCTCCACCCCGGCCGCGGCGCCTAGCCCCCACAACTCCGGACCAAGGCATATCACCATGACAAGCATCGCGATGGCCGGCCTGACCACCAGGCAGAAGTACTGGCTCATCACCGGCAGCGTCGGCCCGCGCCCCGTCGCGCTGGTGACCACGCTGGGCGGGGACGGCGTGTGCAACGCCGCCCCCTACAGCGCGTTCAACTACATGGGCGAAGACCCGCCGCTGTTCGCCATCGCGGTGGACCGCTACGGCGACGAAAGCCACCGGCCCGGCGAGGCCAAGGATACGCTCACGAACATCCTGGCGCGGCAGGAATTCGTCGTCAACATGGTGGACGAACCCATCGTGGAACAGGCCGTGCGGTGCGGCAGCGACTTCCCCGCCCATCTCTCCGAGGCGGAGGCGGTGGGCTTGTCGCTCGCGCCGTCGCAGGCGGTGGCGGTGCCGCGCGTCGCGCAGGCGCCCATCGCCTGGGAATGCAGGCTGTACAAGGTCTTCGCGTTTTCCGCGCAACGCTCGATCGTGTTCGGCGAGATCGTGGCGATGTACGTGCGCGACGCGCTTTTCGACGAGCAGCGGCTGCGCATCCGGGTGGACGAGTTCGCCCCGGTCGGGCGGCTGGGTGGACCGAACTATTGCCGCACGTCCGACCGCATCCGCATTCCGGTGCCGACCTACCTGCCGTCGGTCGGCGCGGCAAGAGAATGAACGCCGGCCGCGAACGGGCCAGGCCCGCCGCGGCATTTCCCTGAGGTGACGTCCGAGGTGGCGATGCCATGCACATTCATCCGCTGACGCAAATCCGGCTGAGCCGCAGCCTGAAGCTGAGCCAGTTGCTGGTGTTCGACCGGGTCATCGAGACCGGCTCGATCCTGCACGCGGCCAACGACATGGGACTGACCCAGCCCGCGGTCACCAAGATCATCCAGGAGCTGGAAGCCGGCGTCGACGGCGCGCTGTTCGCGCGCTCGAACCGCGGCGTGGTGCCCACCGACCTCGGGCTGCTGCTCGCGCGCCGCGTGAAGTCGCTGCTGGCCGAGTTCCGCTACATGACCGAGGAGATCGACCAGTTCCGCTTCGGCACGGCCGGGCGCGTGGTGGTGGGGACCATGATCGCCGCCTCGGCCCATCTGCTGCCGTCGACCATCGCCAGGCTCAAGGAGCGCTCGCCGGACGTGGTCGTCACGGTGCGCGAAGGGCCCACGGCCCAGCTCTTTCCGGCGCTGGCCACCGGCGAGGTCGATATCGTCGTCGGCCGCCTGCCGGAGCGGGAGCTGCCGATTTCCGAGGCGTTCCCACTGGCCCACCAGGCACTGTTCGAGGACCTGCTCGACGTGGTGGTGGGCAGCGCCAACGACGCCGTCGGGCCGTCGGTCACCTCGCTGCACGAGCTGGGCCGGCATCCGTGGATCCTGCCGACGCCGGATTCGCCGCTGCGCTACTCGGTGGACCGCATGTTCCGCAATGCCGGCATCGAGCTGCCGCGCGACCTGGTGGAGTCCATGTCGGTGCTGACCAACCTCGGGCTGCTGCTGACCACCAACCGCATCGCCGTCATGCCGTGCGTGGCGGCGCGGCAATTCGTGCAGGCCGGCCTGCTGCGCACGCTGTCCATCGCCGAGCTGGGCGCCTTCGGGACGGTGGGCTACTCGGTGCGCGCCAACAAGGACCTCACGCCGGCCTGCGAGGTCTTCATCCAGTGCCTGAGGGAAGTCTCCGGACACGACGAAGCCGGCTGACGCCCCCCCCGCCCTTCCCGCGGCGGCGGCCGCGATACCGATCTTGAACGTGCCATTCCCGGCCGGCAGGAAGGGCCGCGCTTTGCCCGTTTTTCCCGCAGTACCGAAGCGACCGCCCGCCACCCGGGACCACACCGGGGCGCGCCGCGCCTCGCGCAAGTCCACACCCGAGCCACACGGAGCCATCCGGAGCCATCCGGAGCCACACCGGCCCCCATACCAAGAAGGAGAGAAAGTGAAACTCAAGCAAGCCATCTGCGCGGGTCTCGCGCTTGCGCCGGCCGTCGCGCTCGCGCAGTCCGTCACGCTGTACGGCGTGATCGACACCGGCATCGAATACGTCAACCACGCGGACGCGGGCGGCCACGGGCTGGCGCGGATGAACAACCTGTCGGGCACCGTGCCGTCGCGCTGGGGCATGCGCGGCACCGAGGATCTGGGCGGCGGGCTGAAGTCCGCGTTCGTGCTGGAATCGGGTTTCGCGCCCGATTCCGGCGTGTCGAACCAGGCCGGGCGGCTGTTCGGCCGGCAGGCCTGGGTGGGGCTCAGCGGCCCCTGGGGCCAGGTCGCGCTGGGCCGCCAGTACACCATGCTGTTCTGGGCGACGCTCGACCCCGACACGCTCGGCCCGAACACGTTCGGCACCTCGTCGCTCGACAGCTACATGGCCAATCCGCGCACGGACAACGCCATTTCCTACAAAGGCACCTTCGGCGGGCTGACGCTCGGCGCCACCTACAGCTTCGGCCGCGACGCGGCTCCGGCCGGCACGCCGTGCGCGGGCGAGAACGCGGGCGACCGCAATGCCTGCCGCGAATGGTCGGCGCTAATCGGCTACGGCACCGGCGACTGGGGCGTCTTCGCCGCCTACGACTCGCTGCGCGGCGGCGCCGGCGCGGCTGGCGGCCTGACCAGCAGCGCGAGGAAGGACGACCGCCTCTCGCTGAGCGGCTTTGCCAACGTCGGGCGGGCCAAGCTCGGCGGCGGCTGGATACGGCGGGACAACGACGGCAACCCGGCCACGCCGCGCAGCGACCTCTGGTACGGCGGGCTGTCCTACGCCGTGACGCCGGCCTTCAGCATCGACGGCGAAGTCCTGTTCCTGCGCTACCACGACAGCGCGAACAAGGCTTGGCTGTACGCCGCGCGGGCCAACTACGCATTCTCGAAGCGCACCTCGGTCTATGCCACCGCCGGCTTCATCGACAACGGCGGGCAGCTCGCGCTGTCGGTCAGCTCCGGCGCCACGCCGGCCGCCACCCCGGGGGCCGGCGGCAACCAGCTTGGCGCGATGGTCGGCATCAAGCACATCTTCTGAGCGTGGCCCTGGCCGGCCCGTTATTCCACGCCCTTATATCAGCCGCCCAACGATTGATTATTCAACGCCGGGCGGCGCTCCTAAACTTGCCTCACCACCAGTTCGCAGGAGTATCCATGGAAGACTACGCAGCGGTCGCGGAGAAATTGCCCAGGCAATTGCGCAATTTCGTCGACGGGGAGTTCGTCGATCCGGCCAGTTCGTTTCCCAAGCTCAGCCCCGTCGATGGGCGCGAGCTCTGGCGCGTCGCCGAGGCCGACGCCGCCACGGTCGACGCCGCGGTGCGCGCGGCCCGGCGCGCCCAGCGCGGGCCGTGGCGCAGGTTCACGGCGGCGCAGCGGGCCGAAGCCCTGCACCGCATCGCCGACGGCATCCAGGGCCGCTTCGACGAATTCGTCGCCGCCGAGGTGGCCGACACCGGCCGCCCGGTCGAACAGGCCAGGACGCTCGACGTCGCGCGCGGCATCGCGAACTTCCGCACCTTCGCCGATCTCGCCAGCACCGCGCACGGCGAGTGCTTCGAGTCCACCGGCGCCGACGGCACGCATCTGCTGAACTACGTCACGCGCAAGCCGCTGGGCGTGGTCGGCGTGATCTCGCCGTGGAACCTGCCGCTGCTGCTGCTGACCTGGAAGGTCGCGCCCGCGCTGGCGATGGGCAACGCCGTGGTGGCCAAGCCGTCGGAGGAGTCGCCGGCCAGCGCGACGCTGCTCGCGGAGGTCATCCGCGACGCCGGCCTGCCGCGCGGCGTGTTCAACCTGATCCACGGCCACGGCCCGAACGCGGCCGGGGAATGGCTGACCAGGCACCCGGAGATCGACGCCATCACCTTCACCGGCGAATCGCGCACCGGCAGCACGATCATGAAGGCCGTGGCCGACGGCGTGAAGAACGTGTCGTTCGAGCTGGGCGGCAAGAACGCCGCGGTCGTGTTCGCGGACGCGGATTTCGACGCCGCGGTGGCGGGCGTGCTGCGCTCGAGCTTCACCAACGCGGGCCAGGTCTGCATGTGCACCGAGCGCGTCTACGTCGAGCGCCCGATCTTCGAGCGCTTCGTCGCCGGGCTGAAGGCGGGCGCCGAGGCGCTGCGCGTCGGCTCGCCCTACGTGGCCGGCAACACCACCGGGCCGATGATCTCGGCGGCGCACCGCGACAAGGTGCTGGGCTACTTCAGGCTCGCGCGCGAGGAAGGCGCGAGCGTGGTGACCGGCGGCGGCGTGCCCGACTTCGGCGACGACTGCGACCGCGGCGCGTTCGTGCAGCCGACGATCTGGACCGGACTGCCCGACAGCGCGCGGTGCGTCACCGAGGAAGTGTTCGGTCCCGTCTGCCACGTCGCGCCGTTCGACACGGAGGACGAGGTGGTGGCGCGCGTCAACGACAGCAAGTACGGCCTGGCGGCGAGCGTGTGGACCACGCACCTGGCGCGCGGCCACCGCGTCGCGCAGCAGATCGAGACCGGCATCGTCTGGGTCAACGCCTGGTACGCGCGCGACCTGCGCACCCCGTTCGGCGGCGCCAAGCTGTCGGGCTTCGGGCGCGAAGGCGGACGCCACTCGATGGACTTCTATTCGGAGCTGACCAACATCTGCGTGACGGTGGAATAAGGTCGAACAAAGGTCGAATAACCATGGCACATCAACAACCGCTGCAAGGCATCGCCGACGCGCTCTGGCAGGCCCACGCCAGCCGTCCGTTCAGCCCCGCGCTGCCCGTGCGCGAGGCAATCGCGGAAATCGGCGGCATCGCGCTCGACAATGCGTACCGCGTCCAGCAGATCAACATCGCGCGCCAGGTGGCCGCGGGCGCGCGCCGCGTGGGGCGCAAGATCGGCCTGACGTCGAAGACCGTGCAGGCCCAGCTCGGCGTGGACACGCCGGACTTCGGCACGCTGCTGGACACCATGGCGTACGGCGACGGCGAGGAGATCCCGTTCGCCCGCGCGCATCAGCCCAAGGTGGAGGCCGAGATCGCGCTGGTGCTCCAGCGCGACCTGCCGCACGCGCGCCACACGGTGGCGGACATCATCGGCGCCACCGCCTACGCGCTGCCCGCGCTCGAGATCGTCGGCAGCCGCATCGCCAACTGGAACATCCGCCTGCTCGACACGGTGGCTGACAACGCCTCGGGCGGGCTGTTCGTGCTCGGCACGCGCCCGGCCGGCCTTCACGCGCTCGACCTCGTGCGCTGCGGCATGTGCATGGAGCGCGGGGGCGAACAGGTCAGTGTCGGCGCGGGCGCCGCGTGCCTGGGCAACCCGCTCAATGCCGCGGTCTGGCTGGCCGACACGATGGCGCGCGCCGGCGAGCCGCTGCAGGCCGGCGACATCGTGCTGACCGGCGCGCTCGGCCCGATGGTCGCGGCCGCGCCAGGGGACGTGTTCACCGCGCGGATCGAAGGCCTGGGCGAAGTGCGCGCGGCTTTCTCGCAATGACCGGAGTAGCTATCGTGAACGACAAGACCAGATTACCCGTTGCCATTATCGGCTCCGGCAACATCGGCACCGACCTGATGATCAAGGTGCTGCGCCATGCGCGCCATCTCAGCATGGCCGCCATGGCCGGCATCGACCCCGCCTCGGACGGCCTGGCCCGCGCCGCGCGCCTGGGCGTGGCCACGACGGCGGGCGGCATCGACGGCCTGGTCGCGATGCCGGAATTCCGCGGCGTGCGGATCGCGTTCGACGCGACCTCCGCCGGCGCGCACGCGCGCCACGCGCAAGTGCTGGCCAGCCACGGCGTGACCGTGGTCGACCTGACGCCGGCGGCGCTCGGGCCGTTCGTGGTGCCGTCGGTCAACCTCGACGCGAACCTCGATTCGACCAACGTCAACATGGTGACGTGCGGCGGGCAGGCCACCATCCCGATCGTGCGCGCCGTCTCCGACGTGGCCAGGGTCCACTACGGCGAGATCGTCGCGTCGATTTCGAGCCGCTCGGCCGGGCCGGGCACGCGCGCCAACATCGACGAGTTCACCGAAACCACCTCGCGTGCCATCGAGATCATCGGCGGCGCCACGGTCGGCAAGGCCATCATCATCCTCAACCCGGCCGAGCCGCCGCTGCTCATGCGCGACACGGTCTATTGCCTGGTCGACGCGGACGCGGACACGGCGCGCATCGAAGCCTCGATCCACGCCCAGGTGCGGCGCGTGTCGGCCTACGTGCCCGGCTACCGCCTCAAGCAGGCCGTGCAGTTCGACCGCGTGGAGCTGCCGGCGCGCTTCGCCAGGACCGGCGCGCCGGCGGCCGGCATCAAGGTCGGCGCATTCATCGAGGTGGAGGGCGCGGCGCACTACCTCCCCGCGTATGCCGGCAATCTCGACATCATGACGTCGGCCGCGCTGCGCACCGCCGACCAGATCGCGGCAAGGCGGCTGGCCGCCTGAAGGAACACACCATGACCGACAACACCAGGAACATCTACGTCTCGGACGTGACGCTGCGCGACGGCATGCATGCCGTCCGGCACCGCTACACCGTGGACCAGGCCGTGCACATCGCGCGCGCGCTCGACGAGGCCGGCGTGGACAGCATCGAGGTCGCGCACGGCGACGGCCTGGCCGGCTCCAGCTTCAACTACGGGCTGGGCGCGCACACGGACTACGAATGGATCGCCGCCGTGGCAGGCGCCGTGCGCAAGGCACGGGTGGCGACGCTGCTGATCCCGGGCATCGGCACCGTGCACGACCTGCGCGAGGCCTACGAGGCCGGCGCGCGCGTGGTCCGGGTCGCGACGCACTGCACCGAGGCCGACATCTCGCGCCAGCACATCGAGCACGCGCGGGCGCTGGGCATGGATACCGTGGGCTTCCTGATGATGAGCCACATGACCACGCCCGGACATCTCGCCACGCAGGCCAGGCTGATGGAAAGCTACGGCGCGCAGTGCATCTACGTGGTGGACTCCGGCGGCGCGCTGGACATGCGCGGCGTGGCCGAGCGGTTCCGCGCGCTCAAGGCGGTGCTCGACCCGGCCACGCAGACGGGCATGCACGCGCACCACAATCTCTCGCTCGGCGTCGCCAACTCGATGACCGCGCTCGAGGAAGGATGCGACCGCATCGACGCCTCGCTGGCCGGCATGGGCGCCGGCGCCGGCAACGCGCCGCTGGAGGTGTTCATCGCCGCGGTGGACCGCATGGGCCTGCCGCACGGCTGCGACGTCAGGAAGCTGATCGACGCCGCCGACGACCTCGTGCGCCCGCTGCAGGAGCGGCCGGTGCGCGTGGACCGCGAAACGCTCGCGCTCGGCTACGCCGGCGTCTACTCGAGCTTCCTGCGCCATGCGGAGGCGGCCTCGGCGAAGTACGGCATCGCGGCGTTCGACATTCTCGTCGAGCTCGGACGGCGGCGCATGGTGGGCGGCCAGGAGGACATGATCGTGGACGTGGCGCTCGACCTCGCCCAACGCAACGAACAGCAACCGGCGAGGGCGGCATGATCGACATCGAAAACGCGGCGCGGCTGGTGGACGAGGCGGCGCTGAACGCGACGGCCGTGCGGCAACTGACCGCGGGCGACGACTTTTCCGTGGTGGACGCCTATCGCATCCAGCGCGCCTCGGTTGAACGCCGCGTGCGGCGCGGCGAGCGCCGCATCGGCATCAAGCTGGGCTTCACGAGCCGCGCCAAGATGATCCAGATGGGCGTGTCCAGCCTGATCTGGGGCTGGGTCACCGACGCCATGCTCGAAGCCGACGGCGGCGGGGTCGACCTGAGCCGCTTCATCCATCCGCGCGTCGAGCCCGAGGTCTGCTTCCTGACGCGGCGCGCGATCGACCGGCCGCTCACGGCGCTCGAGGCGAAGGACTATCTGGAGGCCGTCGCGCCGGCCATGGAGATCATCGATTCGCGCTACCAGGATTTCCGCTTCACGCTCGAAGACGTGGTGGCCGACAACTGCTCCAGCGCCGGCCTCGTGGTCGGCGCCTGGGCGCGCGATTTCGACGGCCTGCGCAACGCCGGCGTGATCCTGCGCGTGGACGGCCGGGACGTGCAGGTCGGCTCGACCGCCGCCATCCTCGGCCATCCGGTGCGTGCCGTGGTGGAAGCGTCGCGCCTGGCCAGCGAGTCGGAGACGGCGCTGCCGGCCGGCTCGCTCATCATGGCCGGCGCGGCGACCGCCGCGCACGCGCTCGCGCGGGGCAGCCACGTGCAGGCGGTAGTGAACGGCGTCGGCGAGGTCGAGTTCACGACCCGGTAGACGATTCGATTGTGTAGCCTCATCACCAGTGAAGGCATAGCCTGACCATGACCTTGCGAATTGACATGCACTCCCACTTCTTCCCGGCCATCTCGCGGGAGGAGGCGGCACGGATCGACCAGCCGGGCGTTCCCTGGCTGGCGGTCGACGACGGCGGCGAGACCGGCATGATCATGCTCGGCGACCAGGCCTTCCGGCCCGTCGAGCGGCCCTTGTGGGATCCGGCGCGGCGCCTCGAGCAGATGGACCGGCAGGGCATCGACATCCAGTTGATGTGCGCGACGCCCGTCATGTTCGGCTACCGCTACGCCGCGGCGACGGCGCTGCAATGGGCGCAGCGCATGAACGACAAGGCGCTCGAACTCTGCTCGGCGGCGCCGGCGCGGCTGATGGCGCTCGCGCAGGTGCCGCTGCAGGACGTGGACCTCGCCTGCCGGGAGGCGTCCCGCGCGTTCGCGCAGGGCCATCGCGGCGTGCAGATCGGCAACCATGTCGGCCCGCGCGACCTCGACGACGACGCGCTGGTGCGGTTTCTCTGCCATTGCGCGCACGAGGGCATCCCGGTGCTCGTGCATCCGTGGGACATGATGACCGACGGCCGCATGAAGCGCTGGATGCTGCCGTGGCTCGTGGCCATGCCGGCCGAGACCCAGCTCGGCATCCTCTCGCTGATTCTCTCCGGCGCGTTCGAGCGCATCCCGCGCTCGCTCAAGCTGTGCTTCGCGCACGGCGGCGGCAGCTTCGCCTTCCTGCTCGGGCGGGTCGACAATGCCTGGCGCCATCGCGACATCGTGCGGGAGGATTGCCCGCACCTGCCGTCGTCCTACGTCGACCGCTTCTCGGTGGACAGCGCGGTGTTCGACGAAAAGTCGCTGACGCTGCTGGTCGACGTCATGGGGGAGGAACGGGTCTTGCTGGGGTCCGACTACCCGTATCCGCTCGGCGAGCAGTCGATCGGGGCGCTGGTGGAAAACCACGGCGGCCTGAGCGAGCGGGCCAGGCGCCGCATTCTCGGCGGCAATGCCGCCGCATTCTTCGGCCTGCCCGCGCCGGCGCGCGCGGGCGGCTGATCCAGACCGACCCAGACCGATTCATTCAGACAAGGAGAGCCACATGCTGCCGCGCGGTCCACACAAGGAGGAGTTGCTGCAATGGGTGCGTCGCCTGTGCGACGCGATGCGTTCACGCCCGCTCGACGAGTCCCTCGAAGCGGACCTCAACAAGGCGTTCGGCGCGGGCACCGCGCCATACGAGGCGATGTGCCGGCTGCTGAAGCTGGGCGTCGAGGAAGGCTGGGCGGGCTACGTCGAGATCGACGGCGCCGCGTACCGGCGCGGGCGCATCGCCGAGCCCTCGCCCGACACCGCCGGGATGAGCGTGGAGAGCGGATTGCTGCGCGACGTGAAGGGCCAGTACCACTGCCACACGCGCGGCGAGATCAACATGATCATCCCGCTGGAGCCCGACGCGCAGTTCTGCGGGCACGGCGCGGGATGGCGCGTCTTCGCGCCGATGAGCGAGCACTTTCCCACCGTCGACGGCCTGGCCCTGATGATGTATTTCCTGCCGGGCGGCGAGATCGAGTACCGGCCGCCGCCGGCCCGATGACGGCAACCTTTGTCCAGGAGTATTCGTGACCATCAGAATTCTTGCGGTGAGCGGCAGTTCGCGGCGCGGCTCGCTCAACCAGAAACTGCTCGACGTCGCGGCGCGCGGCGCGCGCGCCGCGGGCGCCGCCGTGACGCCGGTCCGGCTGGCGGACTACGCGCTGCCGCTCTACGACGGCGACCTCGAGGCCGACCAGGGCGTGCCCGCCGCGGCCCGGCGCCTGCAGGCGGACTTTGCCGCGCATGACGCCTTGCTGATCGCCACGCCGGAATACAACGGCGGTTATGCCGCGGCGCTGAAGAATGCGCTCGACTGGGTGAGCCGCCCGCGGCAGGACGGCACCTCCGGCGTCGCGCTGCTCGCCGGCAAGGCCGCGGCGCTCGTTTCGGCATCGCCGGGCCAGCTGGGCGGACTGCGCTCCCAACTGGCGCTGCGCACGGTGCTGGACAAGCTCGGCGTGCTGGTGCTCCCCGATGCGTTCGCGCTCGGACTCGCGCACGAAGCATTCGACGACGCGGCGGAGCTCAAGGACAAGGCGGCCGAGAAGGCCGTCCTCCATGTCGGCGCGGCGCTGTGCCGGACCGCGCGGCGCCTGGCGGCGGGGGGCTAGTCCGCCCGCCCTGGCCACTCCCGATGCCGCCGGGCGCGTACATCGGCGCCTTGCGCGTCGCGGCTTCGGCCGTGGACTCCACGACGAAGGCCGCCAGCCGTGCGCCGGGCCGGCGGACCGAGGCGCCGTGGCGGGTCAGCGCGGCTTCGAGCATTTCCACGATCGCCCGCGACACGCGCCAGAGGTGGCGGACCCCGGTCCCACCCGGCCTCGCCCGCCTTTTTTCAGACAAGCCGCAAATTCTTCTTGTAATGAGATTAATTCCCATTTACTATGGCATCACTGTCTGACGCGAGGCAAGCAGCACCGGCCCGACAGGCAGTAGGAACACCGCAGAAGCAGCAGCAGGAAGTAGCAGCAAGCAGCAAGGCCGGCGGCAAGTCCGCGGCCAACCGAATTTTCGATGTGGCGCGCAAGCGCGGCATCCATCACCGTCTTTTGTGGGGACCGCTCCGTACCGCGGAGCGTTTGGCAGTAGCCAGTCACCGGAAGATCGGGAAAGCAACCAGACCCCGCTTTCCCGATCGCGTCTTCGGCCGACAAGCCAAGCCATCTTTTTATTCCGCAAGCCGTGCCAGCACGTCTTGCAGCCAGCGGGCGGCCTTCCGTGCAGGATGCCGCCCGCTGCATTCCTGCGGTCTGGACAGCGTACGCTCGCGCGAAGCGCGCCGCGGCGCGGCCGGCCGGAGCACCACCATTTCCGATCGATGCGCCCGCATGGGCGCGAAGCCGCAGCATGCTGATGCCTCCAGACAGTACCGACCCGATTGACCTGAAGCGCGCCGGCCTCAAGGCGACTTCCCCGCGCGTGCGCGTGCTGGAAGTCTTCCGCGCCAGCGAGCGCCGCCATCTCAGCGCCGAAGACGTCTACCGCATCCTGCTGGCGCAGGACGTGGATGCCGGCCTGTCCACCATCTACCGCGTGCTCAACCAGCTGGTGCAGGCCAACATCCTGCTGCGCCACAGCTTCGAGGCCGACCACGCGGTGTTCGAGCTCAACGAGGGCGGCCACCACGATCACCTGATCTGCGTGGCGTGCGGCCACGTGGAGGAATTCCGCGACGAAGCCATCGAAGCCCGCCAGCGCGAGGTGGCTTCCGCCAACGCCTTCGTGCTGCGCGAACACATGCTGGTGCTGTACGGCCTGTGCCCGAGATGCCGGGCCGACAAGGCCATCAACTGACACGGCCGCCGGTTCCCCGTCCTCCGTCACCCGGAACCTCGGCCCCTGCCCGGCTGCGCCCGCCGGGCCGTAACCGGAGTCCGACATGGATCGCCAGATCAAACCCCTGCCCGAACTCAAGCGCCTGCTGAGCCACTGGCTGCGCGAGCAGCCCGGCTGCCAGGATTGCCAGCTGCGCGCGGTCTGCGTGCACCGCCCCGACCACACCGGCTGCAACTGGAGCGCCGAGGTCGACTTCCCCGACCGCAGCGACGAAGAAGCGGTCAGGAGCCTGCCGCTGGCGCGGCGAGTGGTGGTCAGGGTGCGGGAGCGCTTCAACGTCGAGGGCATCGGCGCCGGCCGGCTGACGCCGACCGCGTAGCCTTCGCGTTTTTTTGCACGGCGCGCGCCGCCCACGCGCGCCGCGTCCGGCTAGAATCCCGCACTGCCCCGTGCGTGCAGGACGGGATCCACAATATCGAGCCGGACCACCAATGCCCACCATCCATGCGCCGCGCCGCGCGCTCCTGGCACTCGCCCTCACGCTCAGCATGCCGGCCGGCTGGGCGGCGGACGGCGCCGCCGCGGACCAGACCGCTCCCGCCAGCAACTGGAAGATCTCCGCCGGCCCCGGCGTCTACGTGGCCCCCGACTTCCCCGGCGCGCGCAGCACGCTGGTCTACCCGATCGTCTACCAGGACATCGACTACGGCGGCCGCTTCTTCTCGCGCGGCTTCGACCTGCTCGGCGTGTATGCGCTCAACAACGACGTCTGGCAGATCGGCGCGGACTTCCAGTTCGACCCGACCTGGCGGCGCAGCAAGAACGACCACCGGCTCGACGGCCTCGGCAACGTCAACATGACCATGCGCGCGCGCGCGTTCGCGCAGGCGCAGGTGTCGTTCATCACCTTCTCGGCCGACGTGGCGCAGGACATCGCCGGCCAGGGGCAGGGCCTGGTCGCCAACGGCGACGTGCTGTTCAGCCTGCCGGCGGGCAAGTGGCTGTTCACGCTGGGCCCGGGCGTGACCTGGACCAACGGCAAGTACATGCAGACCTTCTTCGGCGTGACGGCGGACCAGAGCGCGCGCTCGGGCCTGCCCGCGCACGCGGTGGGCGCGGGGCTGCGCGAGTGGCACGCCAACGGCATCGTCACCTACGAGATCTCGCACAACTGGTCCGCGCTCGGCTCGCTGACCTTCGCCCGGCTGGAGGGCGACGCGGCCAGCAGCCCCGTCACCGAGCGCCGCCAGCAATGGACCGCGATGGCGGCGCTGACCTACCGGTTCCGCTGACGCGGCGCCGCGCGGGCCGTTGGGACCGTCAGGGCCGTCAGGGCCGCCCCGGCACCGCGGGCGCCACCGCCACGGCGGGCGCCGGGCGCAGCACCAGCCACACCGCCACGCCGATCAGCGCGCCGCCGGCGGCATGCGCCCACGACAGCTGCTCGTGCAGGAACAGCGCGCCCCACACGATGCCGAACGGCGGGATCAGGAAGGTCACGGTCAGCGAGCGCACCGGCCCCAGGTCCGCGATCAGCCGGTAGTAGAGGATGTAGGCGATGGCGGTGCAGAACATGCCCACGCCGAGCATCGCCAGCCACACGCCCGGCCCGGCGGCCGGCAGCGTGTTCTCGCGCCACAGCGCGGCGGCGCAGAACGGCAGCAGGAACAGCGCCGCGCCGAACATGCTGCCGGTGGCCACCAGGCGGCTGTCGAGCCCGCCCTGCGCGGTGATCCAGCGCCGCGCCAGGAAGCCGGCCAGCCCGTAGCAGGCCGTCGCCACCAGGCAGGCGGCGGCGCCCAGCAGCACCTGCGGCGTGAACGCCACCGGGCCGGTGCGCGTCAGCACCGCCACGCCGGCCACGCCGAGCACCACGCCGCCGGCCTTGTTCAGCGTCAGGCGCTCGCCGAAGCCCACCGCCCCGATCAGCACGCCCATCAGCGGCGTCATCGCGTTGAACACCGCCGAATAGCCGGCCGGCAGCCACAGCGCCGCGAACGCATACATGACGAAGGGGATGCCCGAGTTGATCACGCCCAGCGCCATCACCGCGCGCCACTTGCCGCGCATGTCCCAGCGCACGCGCATCAGGGCCAGGCAGGCCAGCAGCGTCAGCGCGCCGATCAGCACGCGCAGGAAGGCCGTCGTGAACGGCCCCAGCACCGGCGCGCCGATGCGCAGGAACAGGAAACTGGCGCCCCAGATGGCGGCCAGGGACAGCAGGCGAAGCAGATCGGTGGGTTTCATGGCGGGGTGGAAGGCCGGGATGCCCGGATTAGACGCGGGGCCGCGGCCGGCCGCAAGCTGCTTTCGGACATGTTCCTGTCCGGAAAAGACGGCGTGAAGTTATCTATTGAACACAATTTGCGCGACTTTAGAGGCGGGAGAGCCTCTCGATCCCCTCGGAAGGGGGGTGACGCAAATCCGGCGTGACAAGCCGCGTTAAGTTATTTTAAAATCTGATCTGCGCCAGAGTTAATTGACCCCTCCGACGCATTCCCGACAAGCCGCCACGCTCGTGGCGGCTTCTTTTTTTTGCGGCGCGTGGACCACAACTATAAATCAACGTCAACCGCAATGCGAGATCCCGCGTTTGCACCGTCATGAAACGACAGTTCCTTGGCTTGCTCGCCCGCATCTACGTCCTCCAGTTCGCCGTCGAGGTCCCGGCCACCGTGGCCATGCTCGCCGAAATGCTGATGGAGTACGGCTTCCAGGTGGATATCGGCTCCGTCCGCCCGCTGCTGCGCGCGCTGCAGATGGACGGCTACATCGAAAGCGTGCTGCGCGACGGCATCGGGCGGGTCTACCTGATCACCGAACGCGGGCGCGAGGAACTGCGCGCCAGCCGCGCGCACGTGGACGATCTCTACCGCCGCCTGCACTCGCGCAACGATCCCTCCGAAGCCTCCAACGGCTGACCCGCCGGCCGTTCTCCCCTGCCGCGCCGCGTTTGCCGCGATACCGTCCGTACCCGTTTCTGCGTGGCCACGCCCGCCGGCGCCGGCCCGCCTCCGACGAAAAAAGCCCGGACGCGGCAGCGCCTCCGGGCTTTGTCGTCGGCGGGCCGGTCAGGCCGCCTTACTTCTTCTCGGCCTTGCCTTCGTAGCGCTTGCTCCACTCGGCCAGGATGCGGTCGCGGTTGGTGCTGGCCCAGCCGAAGTCGTTCTTGATCAGGCGCTTCTCGTAGTCGGCCGGCAGCAGCGCATCGGGCTTGGCGATGCCGGGAATGGCCAGCACCGCGAAGTTCTTCTCGTACAGCGCCATCGCCTCGCCGGAGGCGGAGAAGTCGGCCAGCCTGCGCGCGGCTTCCAGGTTCCTGGTGCCCTTGACGATGGCGGTGGCCTCGATGTCCCAGCCCAGCCCCTCGGACGGCAGCACGATGTCGATCGGCGCGCCTTCCTTCTTGGTCTTCATGGCGCGGTACTCGAACGCGATGCCGATCGGGAACTCGCCCTGCGCGGCCATCTTGCACGGCTTGGAGCCCGAATGCGTGTACAGGCCGATGTTCTTGTGCAGCGCGTCCATGTAGGACCAGCCCTTCTGCTCGCCCATCATCTGCAGCCACGCGCTCACGTCGAGGTAGCCGGTGCCGGACGAGGCCGGATGCGGCATGACGATCTTGCCGGCGTACACCGGCTTGGTCAGGTCTGCCCACGAGGCCGGCTTGGGCAGGCCCTGCTTCTGCGCCTCCACGGTGTTGAAGCAGATCGCCGCGCCCCAGACGTCCATGCCGACCCAGGCCGGCGGGTTGGCGGCGCTGCGGTACTGCGCCTCCACCGCCGCCAGGTTCTTCGGCGCGTACGGCTGCAGCATGCCTTCCTTGTCGAGGATGGCCAGGCTGGAGCCGGCCAGGCCCCAGATCGCGTCGGCGCGCGGCGCGGCCTTCTCGGCCAGCAGCTTGGCGGTGACGATGCCGGTGGAGTCGCGCACCCACTTGATCTCGATGTCCGGGTTGGCCTTCTCGAAGGCGGCCTTGTAGGCGGCAATCTGGTCGGCCTCGAGCGCCGTGTAGACGGTCAGCACGGTGTTGGCATGGGCGGCGCCGGCCAGCAGCGCGAAGGCGGCCACGGCGGTGGCGGTGCGGAACGGATGAGGCATGGTTTCTCCTTGGGATGCGTGCGGATGCGGTGTTGCGGGTTCGGAAATCCGGGCCGGCCGGTCAGTGCGCCGGCGCGCGCCACGCCTGCGTGCGGCGCAGCCAGCCGCGCGCGGCGCCGAGCAGCAGCAGGCAGGCCAGCGCCGAGGTCAGCAGGATCAGCGTGGACATGGCCGCGGCGGACGCGGTGTCGCCGGCGTCGTCCATGTTCAGCACGGAGATCGCGGCCAGCACGGTGTCGGGGCTGTAGAGGAAAACCACCGCCGACACCGTGGTCATGGCCGAGACGAACAGGTAGCGGAAGATGTCGAGCAGCGCCGGCAGGCAGACCGGCACCGTGACGCGCCAGCAGGTCGCCAGCGGCGCCACGCCGAGCGACAGCGCCGCGGCCTCGAACTCGCCGTCGAGCTGGCGCAGCGCGGCGGCGGCGGTGAGGTGGCCGGTGGTGTAGAAATGCGCCACGTTGCAGAGCACCAGCAGCGTCATGGTGCCGTACAGCGCGTGCAGCGGATTGGCCGGCGCGTTGAAGAAGAACACGTAGCCGAGGCCGAGCACCAGCCCGGGCACCGCCATCGGCAGCATGAAGCCGGCGCGCAGCGCGCCGTGCAGCCAGGCCGGCCCGCGCGTGCGCTCGGTCAGCCAGGCGCCGAGGAAGATCGCCGCGGTGCCGGCCAGCGCGGTCAGCGCCGCCATCTTCAGGCTGTTGCGGTAGGCCAGCCAGCCGCCGCCGTCCATGTTGTCGAAGTCGTAGTGCGCCAGCGTGAGCTGCAGGTTGTACGGCCACAGCCTGACCAGCGAGGCGCCCACCGCCGCGGCCAGCACCAGCAGCAGCGCGCCGCCCACGGCCAGCACCACCAGCAGGCAGGCCGCGTCGCGCAGGCGGTCGCGGCCCGGCACGTAGACCTGCGCGCGGCTCGACATCTGCGCGCGCTGGCGGCGCTGCATGGCGACGTCCACGCCGAAGGTCAGCAGCGCCGGCAACAGCAGCAGCATGCCGATCAGCGCACCGCGCGCGAACTGCTGCTGCCCCACCACCGCCTTGTAGGCCTCCAGCGCCAGCACCGGATAACCGCCGCCCACCACCTTGGGCACGCCGAAATCCGTCACCACCAGCGTCAGCACCAGGCAGGCCGCGCCGAACAGGCCGTGGCGCGCGCCCGGCAGCGTCACCGTGAGGAAGGTGCGCCACGGCGACGCGCCCATCGCGCGCGCGGCCTCGTACAGGCGCGCGTCGGCCAGCGAGAGCGCGGCCATCAGCACCATCAGCGCGTGCGGGAACGTGTAGAAGGCCTCGCCCAGCACGATGCCCCAGAAGCCGTAGATGCCGCCGGCGCCGAAGGCGCCCTTGAAGATGCCCTGGTTGCCGAACAGGTAGACCAGCGCGATGCCCGGCAGCAGCGACGGCGCGAACAGCGGCAGCAGCGCGATGCCGCGCCACAGCGGCTTGAGCGCGACGCGCGAGCGCTGCAGCGCGTAGGCGAAGCCGAACGCCAGCGGCACCACCAGCGCGGCCACGGTCAGCGAAACCGCCAGGCTGCGCCCGAGCAGCGGCACGAAATTGGGATTGGCGGCCAGCTCCGCCATGCGCGCGGGCAAGGCCCAGTTGCCGGCCTGGTCGAACCACGCCTGCCCGAACAGCGCCAGCAGCGGCAGCGCGAGCGCCACCGCCAGGCCCGCCAGCCACAGCCACTTCATGCCGGCCGGCGCGCCATGCGCGAGGCGCCGCGCCAGCCCGGCGCCGCCGGCGCGCCCGGCAGGCGCGGCCGCGGCGGCGGCCACGGGTGCCGCGCGCGTCATGCGAACACCTGCAATGCCTGGCTCGGCAGCGCGACCCAGAACTTGTGGCTGCCCGGCGCCGGCAGCAGGTGGCGCTGCTCGCGCAGCACGTCGGCGAACAGCGTGATGCCGGGCAGGCGGTCCGCGGCCAGCATCAGCCGGTAGCGGCTGCCGAGATAGGTCTCGTCGACGATGCGCGCCAGCAGGCGGTTGGGCTCGCCCTCGGCCGGCTGCAGCCTGACCGCCTCGGGGCGGCAGCACAGCCGCGTCGCATGCTCGGGCGCGGCGCCGGCGCACGCCGGCGACACCGCCAGCTCCACCTCGCCCACGCGGAAGGTGTCGCGCCCGCTGCGCCGGCCCATGAGCCAGTTGGCCTGCCCGATGAACTCGGCGACGAAGGCCGAGGCCGGGCGCTCGTAGATCTCGCCGGGAGTGCCGGCCTGGGCGATGCGCCCGCCGTCCATCACCGCGATGCGGTCCGCCATCGCCATCGCTTCGTCCTGGTCGTGCGTGACCATCACGGTGGTGACGTTCAGGCGCCGCTGCAGCTGGCGCAGCTCCAGGCGCAGATGCTCGCGCACGCGCGCGTCGAGCGCGGACATGGGCTCGTCGAGCAGCAGCAGCGAAGGCGCCGGCGCCAGCGCGCGCGCCAGCGCCACGCGCTGCTGCTGGCCGCCGGAGAGCTGGCCGGGGAACTTGCGCTCGCTGCCGTCCAGGCCCACCAGCGCCAGCATCTCGCGCACGCGCGCGTCGCGGTGGACGCGGCCCATGCCGCGGCCCGGCAGGCCGTAGGCCACGTTCTGGCTCACCGTGAGATTGGGGAACAGCGCGTAGGACTGGAACAGGATGCCGTAGTCGCGCGACTGCGGCGGCAGACCGGTCAGCTCGCGCCCGCCGGCATGGATGCGGCCCGCGTCCTCGCGCTCGAGGCCGGCGATGATGCGCAGCAGGGTGGTCTTGCCGCAGCCCGACGGGCCCAGCAGGCACAGCAGCTCGCCCTGCGCCACCGACAGCGACACGCCGTCCAGCGCCTGGAAACCGCCCGCCCCTCCGAAACGCTTGCTGACCTGCTCGACCGCCAGGAACGCGCGGCCCGGCGCGGACTCACCTGCTTGCATGAATGCCCAACCCTTGATGCCATGATGACAGGGGGGCATGTTAGGGACGGCGCGTGCCAGTCATGTGGCAGCCGGGCAAAGAATGCCGATGCGGGTATTGGCGGATTTGCGGGGCGGATTTGCGGGCGGATTGACGGGTGAATCGACGAACGGACTGGCGAACGAATTGACGAACGGATCGGCGAACGGATCGGCTGGCCGGCGCCCTACCCGTTCGACGCCACGCGCGCCGGGCGCGCCTGCATGGTGGCCTCGCCGCCCGCCGCGCAGATCTCCATCAGGCCACCGAGCGGCACCGCCTGGCAGAACAGGTAGCCCTGCACGGCATCGCAGCCGCGCTCGCGCAGGAAGGCGAACTGCGCCGGCGACTCCACGCCCTCGGCCACCACCTGCAGGTGCAGTTGATGGCCGAGCGCGATGATGGCGGCGGCGACGGCCTGGTGGTGCTCGTCGTGCGCCACGTCGTCGACGAAGGACTTGTCGATCTTGAGCTTGTCGATCGGCAGCCGCGTCAGGTAGCTCAGGCCGGAATAGCCGGTGCCGAAATCGTCGATCGACAGGCCCACGCCGAGCGCGCGCACGCGCTCGAAGGTCTCGATGGTCTTGCTGCCGCCCTCGATCAGGATGCCCTCGGTGACTTCGATGGTCAGCGCCCGCGCCGGCAGCCCCGCCGCCTCTAGGCACTGCTTGACCATCGCGGGAAAGCCGGCCTGGCGCAGCTGCAGCGGCGAGATGTTGACCGCCACCTCCAGCTCGCGGCCCAGCTTGCCGCGCAGCTGCTGGATCTCGCGGCAGGCGGTGGCCAGGATCCATTCGCCCAGCGGCATGATGAGCCCGCTCTGCTCGGCGATCGGGATGAACTCGGCCGGCGGGATCACGCCGCGCTCGGGCGTGTCCCAGTGGATCAGCGCCTCCACGCCGGTGATGCGCAGCGTGGCGGCATCGACGATGGGCTGGTAGCGCAGCCGGAACGCGCGCGCGGCCAGCGCGCGCCGCAGCAGGCCCTCGATGGTGAAGCGCGCCATCGACGCCTCCGCCATCTCGCTGGAGAAGCGGCACAACTGCGCGCCGCCGCCGCGCTTGGCGGCGTACATGGCGGCGTCGGCGTTCTTGAGCAGGTCGGCGAGGTTGTCGCCATCGTCGGGGCACAGCACCATGCCGATCGACGGCGTCAGGCGCAGGCGCTGGCTGCCCAGGCGCAGCTCCTCCGACAGGCGCGCCAGGATCTTGGCCGCGACCAGCTCGGCCTCGCTGTCCTGGGCGATGGCGTCGAGCACCACCACGAATTCGTCGCCGCCCATGCGCGCGACCAGGTCGGCGTGGCGCACGGCGGCCTTGAGGCGGTCGGCGACGATGCGCAGCACCTCGTCGCCGATATGGTGGCCGAGCGACTCGTTGATGCGCTTGAACTGGTCCAGGTCCAGCAGCAGCAGCGCGATGCGCTCGCCCTTGCGCAGCGCGCGCTGCAGCACCAGCTCGGTACGCGCGTGCAGCTGGGCGCGGTTGGGCAGGCCGGTGAGCGCGTCGTGGTGCGCCAGGTGGCGGATGTACTCGTCGGCGCGCTTGCGCTCGGTCAGGTCGTGCGCGATGGCCAGATAGCCGCCGCCGTCCAGCGCCGCGCCCGGCCCCGGCGCCGGCGCGCCCGGCAGCGCGGTGAGCGTCAGCTGCACCGGCAGGCGCGAGCCGCCCTTGCGCACGTAGGTCCATTCCTGCTCGTCGGCCAGCCCCAGGCGCGCCTTGCCGGTCACGGCCGGCAGGCCCGCCGCGACCGGCTCGCCCAGCTCGCTGGTGAGCGCCGCGGCGCGCGCGGCCACCTCGTCGGCGTCGAGGAAATCGAGATAGCGCATGCGCCCGGCCACCTCGCTGGCCTGGTACCACAGCATGCGCTGGCCGGCGCGGTTGATGCCCGTCACCAGCCCGTCGCGGTCGAAGGTAATCACGCACAGCGCGGTGTGGTCGAGCACGCGCGAGGTGCGCTCGGCCTGCTCGGCCGCCGCCAGCTCGGCGCGGCGCACCGCGCTCAGGTCGGTGACCGTCCACAGCACGCGGCCGGCGCCGGCCGCCGGCACCGGCGTGGCGGTCACGCGCGCCGGGAACACGGTGCCGTCGGCCTTGCGCGCGGCCGCGTCGAGCCGGCCCTCGGGGGCGCCCGCGGCCAGCGCCGCCGCGTCCGGCAGCAAGGTGGCGATGGCGACGCCGGCGAACTGGTCCGCCGCCTTGCCGAACATCGCCGCGGCGGCGGCGCTGGCGGTCTGGATGTGGCCGCCGGCATCGCACACGATGAAGGCGTCGGTGGCGCTGGCCAGCCCGGCGCGCTGCAGGGCGCCGTCGGACTGGCGCGCCTGGCGCGCCCGCGCGGCCAGCTGCCAGGCGCGGCGCTGCTGGCGCGACAGCACCAGCACCAGCCAGGCCAGCAGTGCCGAGACCAGCACGCCGCCGGCCAGCACCAGCCAGGCGCGGCGCGGCCGGTGCGCGGCCTCGAAGGCGGGCGTGGTGGCACCGTGCAGGGTCCACACCCGGCCGCCGAAGGCCAGGTCGCGGTCGGCCGCGATCTGCGGCGCGGGCGCGCCGGCCTCGGGCTCGGCGTCGCCGGCCAGGAAGGCGGCCGGCGTGGCGTCGCGCCCGTCGTAGAGCGCCAGCGAGAGCGCGCCGGCCGCCGGCAGGCTGACCCCGCGCAGCAGGTCGTCGAGCCGCAGCGAGGCGTAGACGTAGCCGGCCACCGCCTGGCGCCGCTGCGCGGTGGTGTTCAGCGGCATGCCGTTGGCGTACACCGGCATGTAGAGCACGGCGCCGCGCTGCGGCATCTGCGCCTCGCTCTCGCGCACCAGTTCCAGGCGCGTGGTCAGGCGCGCCTCCCCGCTGTCGCGGGCGGCGTCCACCGCGGCGCGGCGCGCCGGATCGGACAGGATGTCGTAGCCCAGCCCGCGCGTGATGCGCCCGGCAAACGGCTCGACGAAGACGATCGGGGCGTACAGCTCGCGCGCGCCGCGCGGGTAGACCTCGAACACCGGCAGGCCCTCGCGGCGCATGGTCTCGCCCAGGCGCTCGAGGTCGCGCGCCGCGGTCAGGCGCGCGAAGCCGATCGAATGGGTGCCGGCCGGCAGGTCGTCGATCTGGGCGGTGTACAGGTAGCTGCGCCACTGCGCGCGCGTGGCGTTGGGATCGGCCGCGAACAGGCCGGTGGTGCCGCGCAGCAGTTGCTCGTTCTCCTGCAGGCGGCGCTGCAGGGCGGCGTGGACCGGCGCGTAATAGCCGTCGAAGTCGGCGCGCGCCGCCTCGCGCTCGAGCGCGCGCATGGCGTGCCAGGCACCGCCCGTGGCGAGCGCGCCGGCGGCCGCCGCCAGCAGGGACAGCAGCACGGGCGAAAGTGAGGGCAGTTTCATGTATGGTCCTGGCGCGGATGGAAGCCCTCGGAGCCTCGCCCTGCCGCTGCAGGGCTACGAGGCACTATACCTTGGCGGCCGGGCCTCGCCCAGCCCCGGCGCGCCCGCGCAACGTGCGGCGCCACACGCACACGCGCGGCGGCCGGCGCGCGCGCATGCCGGACTCGCGCCCGGCCGGCGCTTGTGGTAGGGTTGCCGCACCCGCAACCCTGTCGTAGCCGGATTTCCCGGCAGCCCAGCGGGGCCGGCCGGCCGCAAGGCGCGTGCCGCCCCCCGACTCCGCCGGCTCGCATGTCATTCGTTTCGCTTTCCCTGAAAGCGCGTCTCGCGCTGATCACCACGGCGCTGGCCGCCGTGCTCGGTACCGGCATCGTGCTGGCCTCGCTCCATTACGCCCACAACGACCTGCGCGCCGCGCTGCAGGACCAGCAGGATTCCATCGTCAAGCTGGCCGCCAGCCAGCTCGACACCGCGATGGAAGACCGCATCACGCTGCTGTCCCACCTCGCGCCGCAGCTGGCGGACCAGCTGACGCTGCCCACCCCGGCGCTGCGCCGCCTGCTGGACAGCCGCATCCCGATCCCCGGCACCTTCAACTCCTACATCATCGCCGACGCCCAGGGCCGCATGCTGGGCCAGCCTGGCGTGCCGGTCAGCATCGCCGACCGCGACTACTTCCGCGAGGCCGCGCGCACGCTGGAGCCGGTGGTCTCGGCGCCGATCCGCGCCCGCACCAACGGCACCACCGGCGTGCTGGTGACGGTGCCGATCCTCTCGGCGCAGGGCGAGTTCCGCGGCCTGCTGGGCGGCTGGCTGAACCTGGCCAGCGCCAACTTCCTGGTCGAGATCACCCACAACCGGCTCGGCACCACCGGCTTCTACTGCCTGGTCTCGTCCGGGCGCGCGCCGGTCTACGTGCGCCACCCCGACCCGGCCCGCGCCATGCAGCCGGCGCGCGCGCTGGGCGACACCTGCGGCGCGGACAACCGCAACGGGCGCATCGAGTTCCTCTGGCCCGAGCGGCCGCTGATCGCGCGCTACCTGATGGAGAGCACCGGCTGGGAGCTGGTGGCCGTGCTGCCCGCGCAGGAGGCCTTCGAGCCGCTGCACGCCATGCAGGCGCGCTTCCTGTGCCTGGCGCTGCTGGCGCTGGCGGGGGTGGCGCTGATGATCTGGCTGACCGTGCGGCACCTGCTGGCGCCGCTCACGCGCCTGCGCCAGGTGGTGCGCGAGAGCGCCCACGACCTGGCCGCCTACGAGCGCCTGCCGGCCCAGCAGCACGACGAGATCGGCGACCTCGCGCGCGCCTTCGGCCAGCTCATGCGCGACCTGCGCGAGCGGCGCGAGCAGCTCGACCTGAGTGAGCGCCAGCTGCGCGCCGTCACCGACACGCTGCCCGCGCTGCTCGGCTTCATCGACACCGAGGAGCGCTACCTGTTCAACAACGCGGCCTACGAGCGCACCTTCGGCATCCCGCTCGACAAGCTGCGCGGCATGACCGTGCGCGAGGTCGTGGGCGAGACCCGCTACACGCGCGCGCGGCCGTTCCTGCAGAAGGCGCTGGCGGGCACCGCCGTGACCTTCGAGGTGGAGGACAGCGATCCCGAGTACCGCTGCATGGAAACCAGCCTGCGCCCGGAATGGAATGCCGACGGCAGCCAGGTGATCGGCGTGCACGTGCACGTGCAGGACGTGACCCAGCGCAAGCTGGAGACCATGCGGCTGTCGCGCATCTCGCGCCTGGACCACCTCACGCAGCTGCTCAACCGCAGCGCGTTCGAGTCGCTGCTGCAGGCGGCCATGACGCGCAGCCGCGAAGGCGGCCGGCTGATGGCGCTGCTCTACCTCGACATGGACCGCTTCAAGGCCGTCAACGACTTCCACGGCCACATCACCGGCGACCTGCTGCTGCAGGCGTTCGGGCGGCGCCTGCAGCGCTGCGTGCGCGAGCGCGACGCGGTGGCCCGGCTCGGCGGCGACGAGTTCGCCGTGGTGCTGGAGGATATCGGCGCCGCGGCCAACGCGCGGCGCATCGCCAACGCCATCGTGATGTCGGTCAGCCGGCGCTTCTTCATCGACGGCGTGTTCGCCGACGTGGACGTGAGCATCGGCGTGGCGCTCTACCAGGGCGCGCCGATGCCCGACCAGGAGCTGATGCGCCAAGCCGACACCCTGCTCTACCGCGCCAAGGCCGCGGGCCGCGGGCGCTTCGAGATCGGCCCGCCCGAGCTGCTGCCGCAGGACGCGGGCGGCGCGTGGCCGCAGGATACGCCGGACCTCTAGGCGCGGCGGCCTCTCTCCCGCGTCTCTGGCCTCCGCGGCCTCTGTGGCTTCTGTGGCTTCTGTGGCCTCTATTCGCCCTCGAACGGCACGTGCTTGCCGTCGCGCGACTGGTAGCCGAGCTTGGTGTCGGCGCCCATCATCTTTTCCCAGGCCACCATCGCGTCGGCCACGGCGTTGGGCTCGCCCTTGAACACCAGCACGTCGTTGCCGCAATTCGGGCACTGGCCGCCGAACACGGCGTCGATGCCGCGCAGGTTGGGCGCGTCGATGGCGTCGAAGGTGCCGAAGGCGGTCTTGCACGCGCCGCACACCAGTTGGGCGGGCCGCAGGGCCGCCAGTTTTGCGCGGGCCTGCTCCGCGCGCTCCGCCTGGCTGCCCCGGCGTTTTGCTTCACCCATGATTCACTTCCTTCGCGCGCGCCGGCTGGCGCGCGCTTTCTCCAAGCATTGACTGTGGCCGGCGGCGCCGCTCAGAACGGCAGCGGGCCGACCGCGGATTGCGGCGGCACCGGCGGGAACGCGATCGGCGCGGTCTGGCGTTGCAGCGCATAGCGCACATAGACGCCGGCGTACCACTGGCGGTAGTCGCGCGCGTTGTCGAGCCCGAGCAGGCCGCCCACGTAGAGCTGCTGCGCCGCCTGGTACTCGGCCGATCCGACCAGATTGTAGGCCAGGCCGGTCTTCGACTGGCCCTGGTAGACCGCGCTGGACGAGCTGGTCAGGTTCCGGCTGTTGGCCGTGGCCATCGCCGCGTTGGCCGCCGACTGCGCCGCGGCGTCGGTCGGGAAGTAGTTCGAATCGTCCTCGCGGAAGGCCTGCATGCCCAGCGCGCCGCGCACATGGTAGGCCAGCCGGCCGCTGCGCCCGGTGAGCGACAGCGGCACCGTCACCGCGAAATAGGTCTGCGGGCTGAAATAGCCGCCCTGCCCGAAGGTGAAATAGCGCAGGTTGTCCGCGTAGCCCATCGAGGTGAAGTTCACCCCGCTCATGAGGCGCTGGTCCGGCTTGTCGATCACGCGCAGGTAGAAGCCGCCGCCGCCCTCCCAGCGCGTGTTGCGCTTGACGTCGTGGCCGGTCAGCAGGCCATAGCCGCCGTAGCCGTACAGGCCGAAGAAACCGTCGTCCCAGCCGAGGTCGGCGCGCGCGCTGCTGTTCATCACGCCGCCCCATTGCAGGCCGGTGCGCTCGTCGCGCACGCCCGCGTAGGACAGCAGGCTGTCCGTCACCGGCCGGCGCGAGGCGCCGAGCGACAGCGTGGCGCGCTGCGTGAGCGGCAGGTTGAGCCTGGCGCCGGCATTGACGTCGGTGTAGCGGAAACCCAGCGGCGTGCTGCCGACGTCGGCGGTGAAGCGCTCCGATTCGTAGGCCACGCCGAGCGCCACGCCGAAGGCGTTCTGCGGGCCGGCCGAGGCCGACCGCAGCGGCGCACCGGCCAGGTTCACGGGCGCGCCGTTCACGCCGTAGGCGAGCGGGCCGCCGCCGAAGCGCGAGGCGCTGTTGAAGTCGGCGCCGACCGAGCCGCTGTCCAGCGCCACCGGGGTCACGCGCGCCGCCAGCTTGCCGTTGCCGGCGGCGATCTTGGCTTCGGCCACCACCTGCATCTCGGTGAGCTGGCTCATGCCGGAGTCGCCCGTGCGCCCGCGCAGCATGGGGCCGCCGGCGAGCGTGCTGGCGCGCTGCGCCTCGATCTCGCCGAGTTCCTGCTGCGCGGTGCGGGGGCCGGTCGGGCTGGCCTGCGAGTCCGCGTCGGCCAGCCACGGCGCGCGCGCCTGCGCGCCGAACGGCTGGCGCGCGGGCACGGCGGCAGCGGGTTCGGCGACAGCGGCCACGGCGGCGGGCGCGGCCTGCGCCGGATACTGGTTCGGGTACTGGGCCGCCGGATATTGCGCCGGATATGGCACCGGATACTGGACCGGGTATTGCGCCGGAGCCGGAGACGCGTACTGGGCATCCTGCGCCGCCGCGGTGGCGCGGCTGGCCGCGGTGGCCTTGCCGCGCGTGGCGGTGGTGGCTGCGCGCGCGCGCAGCGGCGCGGGCGCCTGTTGCGGATAGTAGGCCTGCGGCTGCTGGGGCATGGGCGCCGCGGCTGGCGCGCTGCCGGCCGGCACCGGGATATAGGGCTGGCCATACGCCTGGCCGCCGGCGCTCGCCGCCGGCGCGGCCTGCGCCACCGTGGGCGCCGGCACCGCGAGATACGGCGCCTGCGAGCCGGGCGGCGGCAGTTGCGAGACCGCGCGCTGGCCCGGCAGGCCGACGAAGGGATTGGACGGCACGCGGTCGAACCCGGGGGCGCCCGCGCGCGCCCCCGGCGGCGCGCCGGCGGCGGCCTCTGCCGCCACCGCGGCGCGGAAGTAGTCCGCCGCGCGCGAGGTCTTGCCCTCGGCGCGGTAGAGCCGCCCGGCGGCGGTCAGCACCTTGGGCGACTTTGGCGCCTGCGCCAGCGCCATCTGCAGCGTGCCCTCGGCCCAGCTGAATTCCTTGGCGGCGGTGGCGGTGCCGATCGCGGCCAGCATCAGGTCGAGGTTGCGCGGGTCTTTTTCCAGCACGCTCTCGTACAGCGCGAGCGCCTGCTTGTTGTCGCCGGCCTGCGCGTACATGCGCGCCAGGCTGGCGCGCACGGCGCCGTTGCCGCCGCGCTCGGACAGCGCCGGGGCCAGCATGTCGTAGGCGGCCACGAGGTCGCCGCTCTCGGTGAGCGCGTCGGCCTGGCGCACGATGTAGGCCACGCGCAGGTCGTCGTAGTCCTTGCGCTGCTGCGGGTTCAGCGCCGCGCCGGCGAGCTGGCGCAGCACGCCGGCCAGCTCCACGTCCTGGCGGGTCTTGAGCAGGATGGCGGCGTATTGCAGCTGCATGCCGGTGTCGGGCCGCGGCGTGCGGCTCATCACGCTGCGCATCAGCGCCAGCGCGCGCGGCTCGTCGCCGGCGTCGGCATAGGCCAGCGCCAGCGCGCCGAGCTGGTCGGCGTCCTGCTGCGCGTAGCGTTCGGCGTCCTGCAGCACGGCGCGCGCGGCGGATTGCTGGCCGGCGGCGGCCAGGCCGCTGGCGCGCTCGGCCTCGGCATGCACCCACAGGCGGCGCTGCAGGGTGCCCATGTCGCGCGTGCGGCTCTGCGGCGGCACGCGCTCGAGCGCGTCGAGCCCGGCCTGCCATTCGCCGGTCTCGGCGCTCAGCAGCGCGCTGGCGTAGAGCGCGTCGGGCATGTTGGGGTTGGACAGCAGCAGGCCGTCCATGATGCTGCGGGCCTGCTCCTTGAGGCCCATCGACGCATAGGCGCGCGCCGCGTCGAGGCGCACCCACGGGTTGGTGGGGTCGGCCGCCATCGCGTCTTCGAGCGCGCGCCGCGCGCCGGCGGTGTCGCCGCGCTGCAGGGCCGCGCGCGCCTGGCCGCGCGCCTCGTCGGCGCGCAGCCTGCCGAGCGAGCCCACTTTCTCCTGCTGGGCCGGCGTCAGGTCCTGCACGATGGCGAGCGCCTCGGCGCCCTTGTTCTGCGCCGACAGCACGCCCACCAGCCCGCGCGTGGCGTCGGGGTTGTCGGGCTGCTGCTTGAGCACGCGCCGGTAGGCGGCCTCGGCCTGCGCGTACTGGCCGTCCTCGGCCATCACGTCGGCCAGCGCCACCTGCGCGGACGGCTCGCGCGCGTCGAGCTTGACGGCGCGCTCGAGCAGGCGGCGCGCCTCGGCGCGGTTGCCGCCGTTGCGCGCGGCGGTGGCCTGCTCGGACAGCAGCCAGTAGGTGGCGCTGTTCTGCGCGCTGCGGTAGCGCGTGCCGGCGCCGCGCCGGGCGGCCTGGTCGAGGAAATCCACCGCCTCGGCGAACTTCTCCTGCTTGAGGCGCAGCACGCCCATGCCGCCGAGCGCGTCGGCATCCTCGGGGCGCTGCGCGAGCGCGGCCTGAAAGCGTTCGCCGGCGCGCTCCAGGTCGCCGGCGTCCAGCGCGTCGAAGCCCTGCTGCACGATCTGGCGCGCCGGGTTGGCGGCGGCGCCGGCACCGGCGCCGGCCGCGCGGGTGGACTCCTGCTGCTGCTGCGCCTTGACCGCGTCGAGCTTGGCGCGGATGGCGGCGTCGTCCGGATGGCCGGCCAGCCAGGCCTGGTACAGCGGCGCGTCGGCCGGGCGCCCGCCCAGCCAGGTCAGCGCGCGCTGCCAGCTCTGCGCGGCGGGGCCGGCTACGTCGGTGCCCTTCGAGAGCGCCTCGAGCTGGCGGATGCCTTCGCGGCGCGTGGACTCGCGGTAGGTGAGGTGCTGCGCCAGCGCGAGCTGCGCGCGGTTGTCGGCGGGGTTGGCGCGCGCCAGCTGCTCGAGGCCCTTGCGCGCCGCTTCCCAGCCCTGCGCGGTGCCGCCCAGGGTCTGGTAATACTCCAGCGCGAGATCGCCCTGCGGCACGGCGCCGCCGGCGGCCTGCTGGTAGCGCCTGACCGCTTCCTCGCCCTGGCCGCTGCGCGCGAGCTGGCGGGCCTGCTCGATCTGCTGGCTGGTGCCGCCGCCGCTGATGATCTGCGTCAGGCGCGCGATCTGCGGCGAGCCGGGCTGGGCCTTCTTCAGGCGCTCGAGATAGGCGCGCGCGCCGTCGGCGCGGCCGGCCTCGGCCTCGGACACGCCCATGCCGTAGAGCGCCTCGGGCTGGCTCGGGTTGAGCCGCAGGATCTTCTGCCACGCTTCGGCGGCGCGGTCGCCGCGGCCGCGCTCCTGCCAGTACTTGCCCTGGTCCACCAGCAGCTTGACCGGGTCTTCCTGCGCGGCGGCAGCGGTGGCAAACGCGGCCAGCAGGCTCAGCGCGAGCGTCTTCGCGCGCCGCCTGCCGGCGGCCTGCCCGCGCGCCGCGGGCATCGTGCGTCCGTTCATGGCCGGGCGCTTGCGGTTCTGCATGTCTTCTCCCACTCCAGCTCCAGTTGGCCCGAGGGCGCGAACCGGTAGCGGCCTTCGGCAAAGCCGAGGCCGAATAATCCCAATACGGTGTCGTAGTACGTGGCCGCGGACTTGCCGCCGGCGGCGTCGAGCATGGTCTCGGCGCGCGCGCGCTGCACCGCCGCGGCCGGCGAGCCGGCGGCCTGCAGGAACGGCACCAGCGCGGCGGAGAAGCCGGCCGGGCCGTCGCCTTCGAGCGCGCCGCCGTCGGCGTGCATGCGCTCGGGCGGCGCGGCGCGGCCCGCCATGCGCTGCGCGTGCGGCGCCAGCGCCTTCATCAGCGCGCGGCCCGCGGCGTCGCCGCGCGGCGTCATGCCGGCCCACAGGTAGACGCGGATGGCGTCGTAGCTGCTCACGTCGCCCTTGACCGGGTCGGTGAGAAAGCCGGTGCCGCCCTGGTCGGCGCGGTAGGCGGACCAGTCCGGCACGATGCCCTGCCTGGCCACCGCTTCGGCCAGCCGGCCGGCCTGCGTGGCCAGCGTGCCCCACGGCCCGGACGGGTCGGCGCCGGCCAGCCGGCGCAGCAGCGGCACCGGCAGGTAGCTGGCATTGAGGCGCCACTGGCGCGGGCCGTCTTCGCTGCCCTCGGCAAACCCCTGCGGAGCGGGCAGCAGCATGGCGCCGAAGCCGGGCAGCGACGCCACTTCCTGCTGCGCCGCCAGCTTGAGCAGCGCGCGCGCCTGCGTGGCGTAGCGCGGCTCGCGCCACAGGCGCGCGGCCTCCAGCAGCGCGAACGCGAACCACAGGTCGGCGTCGGAGGCGGCGTTGGCGTCGATCACGCCCCACGAGCCGTCGCCGCGGCGGCCCCACTGCCACGCGGGCAGCTTGTCCTGCAGGCTGCCGGCGCCGAGGTTGGCGATGCTCCACTGCCACAGGCGGTCGAAGGTGGCGCGGTCGTTGGCGACCAGCGCGAACACCATGCCGTAGGACTGGCCTTCCGAGGTGCTGTGCTGCTCGCGCGTGGACGGGTCGAGCACGCGGCCGTCGGCTTGCACGAAGCGCGCCAGGAACTGCTGGTACAGCGGCCACGGGCAGGCCGCGGGCGCGGCCGCCGCGGCGCCGGCCCAACCACCCAGCGCGCCCAGCGCGCCCAGCGCCGGCAGACCCGCCAGCCAGCGCCGGCGCGACCGGTTCACCATCATTGCACCCCCTGGTTGCGCCGGTTGGCGCGCGCGCGCAGCGTCAGGAACAGCAGCGTCGCCAGCAGCAGCGCGGCGGCGCCGGTCATCAGCACCAGCGCCAGCGGGCGCCGCGACAGCCACCATTCCACGTAGGTCCACGGCGCCAGCCTGCCCACGTAGTAGTTCTGCTCGGCGGCCAGGCTGTCGACGTCCTTGCCGTGCACCAGCGCCAGGCTGCCCTGCACGTGGACCACCTGGTCGGGGTCGAGCAGCGCCTCGGTCATCGCCTGCAGGCCCTGCGGCGCGTTGCTGACCAGCGCCACCACGCTGCGCCCGGAGGCCAGCGGCGACTCGAACGCGCTCAGCGCGGCGTCGGTGCCGGCACTGGTGAGCGACAGGCGCGTCTCGACCGGGCGGTCGCGCGTGACGTCGGCGCCGTTCCACCAGCCCGCCACGGTGGACACGATGTCGGACATGGTGAAGCGCTTCTCGTTGCCCGCCAGCGAAACCGGCATGCGCTCGGCCCACTGCGTGAACAGCGGCTGGTTCTGCGTGGTGCCGATCACCAGCAGGTCGCGCGCGGCCTGCTGGGCGACCTGCGCCGCGCCAGACACGGCCACGCCGGTGGCGGGATAGCCGGTGGACTCGCCCATGCGGCCCATCAGCGTGAGATAGGCCGTGTAATCCTCGGCGCCGGGCTTGTCCGGCAGGATCACCGCGGTCTCGGACAGGTCGGCCAGGCGCGTGAACGGGAAGCCGCTGTTGCCGAACACGGCCAGGTCCGGCAGCGCGATGAAGTGCGACAGGCCGGTGATGTCGATGGTCGAGTCCGGGTCGATGGCGCCCTTGACGTTGTCGAGCATCACGTCCTTGCAGGCGCCCTGCTTGAGGTAGTCGTAGTAGAAATGGAACTGCAGCTGCGACTGCGCGGGCAGCATGAACAGCGGCAGCGCGATGCGCTCGTGCACCGGCACGGAGCCGTCCGGCAGCACCTTGGCCAGCAGCTGGCTGGCGCGGCCGTCCTGGTTCTTGAGCGCGCGCAGCGGATAGGCGCGCAGGAACTGGCGGTTGACGTTGACGTTCAGGGTGGACTTGTCCACCACCGGGCGCGGCGTGTAGCGGTAGTGCAGGTCGATCGGGATGCCCTTGTCGCGCCAGCCGAACAGGTCCGGCGGCAGGCGGAAGTTCACGCGCACCAGGTCCGGGTTGTAGCCCGAGACGTTGAGGTCGCGCACCTCGGTCAGCTCGCCGAAGCGCACCGGGCGGTCGCTGCGGATCCAGTTGGGCGCGTCGTAGGGCACGCGCGGCGCGACCTCGTCGAAGCGCGAGATGGTGGCGCTCTGCCCGGACAACGCGCGCGCGCCCAGCGTGAGCGCGCGCGCGGCGGTCTTGAGCTCGGCGCTGTCGCGGCCCATCACCAGCAGCAGCTTGGCGTTGGCGTCGCCCGGATTGGGCACCACGGCCAGCGTCGGGCCGCCGATGGCGGGCAGCGCCACGCCGGCGGGCTTTTCCTCGCCGGTGACGAACACCACCGCGTTGCCGCTGGCCGGCACCTGGTTGAGCAGCGCGCCGAACGACGCGCCGCGGTAGCCGGCCAGCGCGCCGAACCACGACGACACCGCGCCCGCGGCCTCCAGCGTGGCCGCCGACGGCGCGCCCGCGAACACGAACGGCAGCCGCAGGCGGCCGACGTCGCGGCGGTCGAAGAACGGCAGCGGCAGCAGCGACAGCTCGTTGGCCAGCGCCGCCGGCGCCACGGTCAG
Organism: Cupriavidus sp. FW216-B1; assembly: GCF_058789195.1. Classification (NCBI taxonomy): domain Bacteria; kingdom Pseudomonadati; phylum Pseudomonadota; class Betaproteobacteria; order Burkholderiales; family Burkholderiaceae; genus Cupriavidus; species Cupriavidus sp. FW216-B1. The sequence continues at coordinate 238,975 of NZ_JBYTEL010000010.1, forward strand.
CTCCAGCACGCTGCTGTTGCCCACCGTGGCCCACAGGCTGGAATGGAACGGGTCCTCGCAGTCGGTGGTGTAGTGGCCGACCAGCTCCAGGTTGAGACGGTTGAATTCCGTGATCAGGCGCGGCTCGATGGCGAGGTCGCGCTCCTGGCTGGTGCCCGCGCCCTCCTTGGGCACGGGCACGCTGGCGGCCACTTCGCCGTTGACCATCACGTTGATGTGCGACAGCGCCGGGATCAGCGCCGGCGAATAGGTGTAGCGCAGCTTGAGCCGGGCGGCGGTCACCACTTCGTCGGCGCGGATCGAGAACGGCACGCCGTTGATGGCGTCCACGCCGCGCAGCTGGAACGGCGCGTCGGCGCCGAGCTGCTTGAGCGTGAACTGCACCGTGCGGCTGGCCGCGCGCGGCGCGGTGGCGGCACCTGCGGCGCCGGCGGGGATGGCGGTGGCCGCCGCGGGCGCCGGCGGGACCACGGTGTCGCGGCTGGTGTCCGGCAGCGTGGCGCGCTGGGCGCCGGCGGGATGCGCCGCCAGCAGGGTGAAGGCGAGGATGGCGCCCAGGCGGGTCAGCGCGGGCAGGCGTGGTTTATGGTTCAGGCGCATTCGTCTCTTGAGCCGGTGGTCCGTGGCGTGTGTGCCGGGCCGGGCCCGGGCAGATGGTCAGTTGGTGGAGGCGCCGGGCTCGGGGCGGCGCAGCAGCCGGCGCATCTCGCGCCCGAGATGGAACATCATGTTGTGGAAGCCGAGCATGCCGATGCGCAGGATCTGGCCCGCGGCCAGCCCCGGCGCGTCCAGGCGCTTGCGGCCCCAGGAGCCGACCCACGCGTCGGCGCGCGCGAAGGTGCACTGGATGAAGGCCATCTCGTCGCGCGGGCTCATCTCGCCCAGCACCAGGCCGGTGTGCGACTCGCCCTGAAACACCACCTTGGCGGGGAACATGTGCTCGTCGTCCTGCAGGTACAGCGAGATCTGCACCGGCTCGCCCACCGTCGCCGTGACGCCCGGCGGCAGGCGCATGCCGATGCCGCCTTCGGCGAAGTCGATGGTCTCGCACACGGTGGTGCGGCCGTCGGCGAAATGCAGCGTGGCCGGCAGCGTCATCGCCACGCGGTGCGCCACGCGGATCTGCCGCGTCTCGCTGGCCACGGCGATGGAGGCGCCGAGGATGACGAGGTTGTAGCAGGTCCAGATCAGGTTCAGCACCACCGTGGTGGCCTCGAACTGGTTCCACAGGAACAGCCGCAGCAAGCCCACCCCGATGCCCAGCAGGTTGAGCAGCAGCAGCACCAGGTAGGGCCGCGAGATCTCCCAGTCGAAGTAGGCTTCCTCGATCACCCCGCCCTTGGGCGTGACGTTGAACTTGCCCGCGGCCGGGTTGAAGAAGGCCACCAGCACCGGCCGCATGATGTACCACGCCAGCACCGACTCGTACACCTCGTTCCAGAACGAATGGCGGAACTGGCCCTGCACGCGCGAGTTGGTCATGTTGGCGTGCAGCAGGTGCGGCAGCGCGAAGGTGGCGATGGTCAGCGCCGAGGCCTGGATCACGTGCGCGCCGAACAGCAGGTAGGCCAGCGGCGCGGTCAGGAACACCAGCCGCGGCAGCCCGTAGAAGAAGTGCAGCATGGCGTTGAGGTAGCACATGCGCTGCCAGATCGTCAGCCCGGGGCCGAGCAGCGGGTTGTCGAGCCGGCAGATCTGCGCCATGCCGCGCGCCCAGCGGATGCGCTGGCCGACGTGCCCGGACAGGCTCTCGGTGGCCAGCCCCGCCGCCTGCGGGATCGCCAGGTAGGCGGTGCCGTAGCCCTTGCGGTGCAGCTTGAGCGCGGTGTGCGCGTCCTCGGTCACGGTCTCCACCGCGATGCCGCCCACCTCCAGCAGCGGCGCGCGGCGGATGATGGCGCACGAGCCGCAGAAGAAGGTGGCGTCCCACAGGTCGTTGCCGTCCTGCACCAGGCCGTAGAACAGCTCGCCCTCGTTGGGCACTTCCTGGAACGTCTGCAGGTTCTTCTCGAACGGGTCGGGCGAGAAGAAATAGTGCGGCGTCTGCAGCATGGACAGCCGGCGGTCCTTGAGGAACCAGCCCATGCAGATCTGCAGGAAGGAGCGCGTGGGGATGTGGTCGCAGTCGAAGATGGCCACGTACTCGCCGCTGGTGTCCTTGAGCGCCTCGTTGATGTTGCCGGCCTTGGCGTGGCGGTTGTGGTTGCGGGTCACGTGGGTGACGCCGACCTTCTCGCAGAACGCGCGGAATTCCTCGCGCCGGCCGTCGTCGAGCACGTAGACGTTGATCTTGTCGCGCGGCCAGTCCAGCGACATGGCGGCGAACACGGTGGGCTTCACCACCGAGAGCGGCTCGTTGTAGGTGGGGATGAAGACGTCCACGGTCGGCCAGGTAGCGCTGTCCGCCGGCATCGGCACCGGGCGGCGCTGCAGCGGCCACGCGGTCTGGAAGTAGCCCAGCATCAGCACCGTGAAGGCATACAGCTCGGCCAGCACCAGCCCGATGCCGAACACCGCGTCGAACAGGCCGCCCAGGCCCACGGTCTCGGTCAGCCGCCAGTACATATAGCGGCTGGAGGCGATCACCGACAGCACCACCATCACCAGCGTGGCGAGATGGCCCTTGAGCCGGTTGAGCCATACGGCAAGCGCGAAACACACCGCGGCGAAGCCCACCTGCTGCCAGAAGTCCAGCGGCACGGTGGCGACCAGCGCGAACAGGCACAGCGCGACCACCAGCGCCAGCACGCGCATCGGGATGCTGTCCCACAGCGGCATCTCGACGAAGGCGAGGCCCAGGCGCCGCGCCGTGGCCGACAGCGCGTTGGGGCGGGTGGCCGCCGGCGCCGCGGCCTTGCCGGCGGCGGCGGCGGCCTTGCGGGCAGCGGTCTTGCGGGATCTGGCGGGCTTCACGCGGCTTCTCCATGTGCGGCCAGCGCCTGGCGCAGCCGGTCGGCACAGCGCAGCAGGTCGTGCGTGGCCTGGCTGTGGGGGTTGTATTCGAGCACGCTGCGGTCGTAGGCGAGCGCCTCGGCCACGGCCTGGTCCTGGTGGACCACGCCGAGCACGCGCTCGCCGAGCTGGGCGCGCAGCGTCTGCACCACGTCCTTGCCGAGCTGGCGGCTCACGTCCACCTGGTTGATCACCAGCACGTGGCCCACGTAGTCGGGCCGGCCTTCGCAATACGTGCGGATCAGGTCTTCCATCAGCGGCAGCGCGGCATAGGAGGCGGCATCCGGCAGCGCCACCATCACGCACACCTGCGCGCACGACAGCGCCTGACGCATGTAGGGCGAGGGGCCGGGCGGGGTGTCGATCACCACGATGTCGTCGTGGCCCAGGCCCAGCGCGCCGAGCTGCGCGCGCAGCCAGCCGGGATGGGTGACGAGATGCGCTTCGAACGCCGAGCGGTCCGCCTCGTTGAGCGCGCCGAACGGCATCACCAGCGCGCTCGAGCGGCCGCGGTACAGGCTGGGCTCCCAGGGCTCGCCCGCCAGCGTGGCGCGCGCGTGGCCGCCGACTTCCTGCGGCGGCATGCCGAAATGCAGCCGCAGCGCGTTCTGCGGGTCCAGGTCGACGGCGAGCACGCGCTCGCCGGCGGCGGCCAGCGCCTCGGCAAGGTTGGCCGACAGCGTGGTCTTGCCCACGCCGCCTTTGGCCGATACGACGGCAATGATTTTCACGAGCGGTTCAGCCGGTCTAGGAATGAGCGTCGTCCGGGCGCGCGTTCGGCAGCCGGGGCCGGTTCCGGGCGGCCTTCGAGCCGTGCGAAGATCCGCGACAGCTCGGTGCCCGCGGCGGGCGCCGGCGAGGCAGCGGGCGCGAACGGCACGGACGATATGGACGGTATGGACGACAAGAGCGGCGCAGGCGGGGCGGGCGGCGGCGCAGGCTCCCAGGCCGGCGGCTGAAGCGGCGCGGCCACGGCCGGCGCCGCATCGGCCGCGCGCGCCGGCGGCGGCGTGCCGCCGGGGGTGCGGAAGCGCGGCTCCATCGCCGCGGCAGGCGCCAGCACGGGAGGCTTGCCAATCACTTTTTCCACGGCAGCGACCGGCGGCTCGGCCGGGGCGCGCCAGAACGGCGCGGCCGCGGCGCCGTCCTGCGCCGGCGCGCCGGCCGGCTGCACCGGCGGCACCGCGGCGGCGCGGTCCACCCGCACGGACGACAGCAGCGGCCAACGCTCGCGCGCCTGCGCCGCCTCGTCGTCGCGCACGATCTCCTGGTAGGCTTCCGCCTTGCCGCCAAAGCGCTCGAACAGCTTTGACAGGTCGTCTGACTGACTCATGATTGTTGCTCACACGGAAAGAAAGTGGCCCGGCGCCTGCGTTCCGGGCCCGGGCGCGCGTCAGCGGCCGAAGCGGAATTCCACGCTTCCGGTCGCGTCCATCGGCGTGCTTTGGCTGACTTTCAGGGATTCGGATGAGCCCAGCATGCGGAACCACTGCTGGTACGCCCCTTCCAGGAACGCGGCAGACCAGCCATCGGCTGACTCGCCCAGCGCTACTCTGAGCGGCGCGCAGTAATGCCGGATCACCAGCGCGCCGCCGGCGTCCTCGATGCTGGCCCAGCCCCAGTCCACGTCCAGCCAGATCTGGGCGATCGCCCGCTCGAATTCGGCCAGCGTGGCGCAGGCCCCCGGGTCGAAACGTTGCGCGAAACGCACACCGACGCGCCGCATCATCGCGCGCAGGGTGGCAGGATCCGTCACCTCGGCCAGTTCTTCGGCGAGTGCGGACAAAACGTCACGCCATTGCGAGGAGCAATGCCGCTCGCTCAGATACTGCAGAATTGCCTGATTCACACCCAAAAACCCCGTTCAGATTCCCAATTATCGTTTTTTGTATTGTGAAGCCCATTTTCAGTCCAAGGCATGTCCGGCGGCAAATGCTGCGCGCGCAACGGCCTCCCTGGAGCGAACCATGTTTCATCTCTACAACAAACGAACCGCCCCTTAGGGTCCATGCCATCCCGGTCACGGGCCGGGCCGGACGGCCCGGGCGCCCGCCACATCGGAACAGTCTTAGCAGACTGACAGCTTACGAACGCCCCGGGAAGTCTCCCCCCGCCGAAGCGGGGAAAGCCTCGCCGGTGATCTGGAAGGCACCGGCCGGCGGTGTTTTTGGGGTGGGGAGCGGGATTGCAGCGGGATCGCGGCGGGAAGGACGCCGGGCGGGACCCTGCGCCGCCGGAGCCACCGCCGGCGGGAAGACCCGCGCGCGGCGGAAACGACGAGGCCAGTCGCGCGGACTGGCCCCGGGGAGCCGCGCGCGGGCGGCGCGGCGTGGAAGGCGCGGCGTGGAAGGCAGGAAAGGCCGGCCCTCCCGCGGCGGAATCAGGCGGTCGCCAGCACGCTGGCGATGGCCTGCGCCACCGCCGCGACGTTGCCCTGGTTCAGCCCCGCCACGCACATGCGGCCCGAGCGCAGCAGGTAGACGCCGTGCTTGTCGCGCAGCACGTCGACCTGCTCCGCGGTCAGGCCGGTGTAGGTGAACATGCCGCGCTGGGTCAGGTAGCGCGACAGCGCCTCGCCGCCGACGTGCGGGCGCAGGTTGTCGTGGATCAGCCCGCGCATGGCGGCGATGCGGCCGCACATGGCCTTGAGTTCTTCCTCCCACTGCGCGCGCAGCGCGGGGGAGCCCAGCACCCGGGCCACCACGCGGGCGCCGTGGGTGGGCGGGTTGCTGTAGTTGGCGCGCACGGTGCCGGTGAGCTGGCCCAGCACGCGGCCGGCCTCGTCGGCGTCGCGGCAGACCACGCTCAGGCCACCGCAGCGCTCGCCGTACAGCGAGAAGTTCTTGGAGAACGAATTCGCCACCAGGCACGGCACTTCCTGCGCGGCCAGTTCGCGCACGGCGAACGCGTCCTCGTCGAGGCCGGCGCCGAAGCCCTGGTAGGCCATGTCGACGAACGGCAGCAGGTCGTTGGCCTTGAGCAGCGCGATCACCTTGCGCCACTGATCCTGGTCCAGGTCCACGCCGGTGGGGTTGTGGCAGCACGCGTGCAGCAGCACGATGCTGCGGCGCGGCAGCTCGCGCAGCGCCGCCATCATCGCGTCGAAGCGCAGCCCGCCGGTGGCGTCGTCGTAGTAGGGATAGGTGTTGACGGTGAAACCGGCGCGCTCGAAGATCACGCGGTGGTTTTCCCAGCTCGGGTCGCTGACCCAGACCTGCGCCTGCGGGAACGCGCGGCGGAGGAAATCGGCACCGACGCGCAGCGCGCCCGAGCCGCCGAGCGTCTGCAGCGTGGCGATGCGCCCGGCCTTGCGCGCCTCGCACTGCTCGCCGAACACCAGCGCCTGGACCGCGTCGCGGTAGGCGGCGTTGCCCGCCATCGGCAGGTAGGGGCGCGGGCCGAGGTCGGCCAGCAGTTCGGCCTCGGCCTGCGCCACGGCCTTCATGACCGGCAGCCGGCCCGCATCGTCGAAATAGATGCCGATGCTCAGGTTGACCTTGTCGGTGCGGGGGTCGGACTGGAAGCTCTCGTTCAGCGAGAGGATGGGATCGCCTGGGAAGGCCTCGATGTGTTCGAACATGGTGCGCTCAGTGGGTGGTGCGACGAAGATGCAGCCGGCATTGTAGGACAGGCGCCGGGCAGCCGGGGCGGGGCGCCCCGGCGCTCGCGCTCAGACCTTCAGCGTGCCGCGCTCGATCTGGTCGCGCTCCAGCGACTCGAACAGCGCCTTGAAATTGCCTTCGCCGAAACCTTCGTCGCCCTTGCGCTCGATGAACTCGAAGAACACCGGGCCGAGCGCGGTCTTCGAGAAGATCTGCAGCAGCAGGCGCGGCTTGCCGCCTTCGGTGGTGCCGTCGAGCAGGATGCCGCGCGCCTTGAGCTGCTCGACCGGCTGGCCGTGGCCCGGCAGGCGCTTGTCGAGCGCTTCGTAGTAGTAGTCGTTGGGCGCCGTCATCAGCGGCACGCCGGCCATCTGCAGGTTGTCGATGACTTCGATCAGGTTGTCGGTCAGGAAGGCGATGTGCTGGATGCCCTCGCCGTTGAAGGCCATCAGGAATTCCTCGATCTGGCCGCTGCCCTTGGACGATTCCTCGTTGAGCGGGATGCGGATCTTGCCGTCCGGCGCCGTCATCGCCTTGGAGGTCAGGCCGGTGTATTCGCCCTGGATGTCGAAGTAGCGGATCTCGCGGAAGTTGAACAGCTTCTCGTAGAAATGGGCCCAGTAGGCCATGCGGCCGCGGTAGACGTTGTGCGTCAGGTGGTCGATCAGGCGCAGGCCGTGGCCCGGCGGGCGGCGCTCCGCGCCTTCGACGAATTCGAAGTCGATGTCGTAGATGGACTTGCCGTCCTCGAAGCGGTCGATCAGGTACAGCGGCGCGCCGCCGATGCCCTTGATCGCGGGCAGGCGCAGCTCCATCGGGCCGGTGGCGATTTCCACCGGCTGCGCGCCCAGCTCCAGCGCGCGCTTGTAGGCCTTGTGCGAGTCCTTCACGCGGAAGGCCATGCCGCACGCGCTCGGGCCGTGCTCGGCCGCGAAGTACGCCGCCGGGCTGTGCGGCTCGCGGTTGACGATGAAGTTGATCTCGTTCTGGCGGTACAGCAGCACGTCCTTGGAGCGGTGGCGCGCCACCAGGCTGAAACCCATCTGCTCGAACAGCGGTTCCAGGAGGTTGGGCGTGGGCGAGGCGAATTCCACGAATTCGAAGCCCATCAACTGCATCGGGTTTTCAAAGAGGTCTGCCATGATCGGGGGCCAGATGAACGGGGGAAGGGGGCGGCGTCCGGCAAGCGGCGAAGGCGGCGTGGCTGCCGCGCGGGCCCGCGGGACGTCTCTGTCTTGGTCCATGTTCCTGCCGGTGCGCCGGAGACTGCAACGCCGTCAACAGGACCATAGGTTGCAGAGAGTTTATTGGCTAGCCCGGGGAATGTAATAGCGAAATCGGGAAGGGATAACCCTATTGTCCGCCATGAAATAGCGCCGATATTTTCGATTTGAGCATGGAAATGCGCGTCCTGTCCCGGCCCGCGGTCCGCGCCTGCGCGCATGGCCCGCGCCGGACGAACGCCGGGCAGCCCTCCGCGCCCGCTCCGGAAACCTCGAAGCGTACCCGTTTCTGCGTGCTGGTCTTGCGCCGCCGCGCGCGGCGCCGGATCGCGCGAACGCGCGGCGCCAGACCGCCCGCATGGCCACCTGCGCGGGTGGCGCATTGCGCGCCGGGGGCCGAAACGGACCGCGCCGCGCCCGCGCCGGCGGCAAAGCGTACCCGTTTCTGCGTGCGGTCGGTGCGTGCTCAGCCGATCGCGCCGCCGCCGACCACCAGCACCCTGGCGTTCTTGAAATCGGGAAACATGGCATGGCTCCTTGAGAAAGCAAGACGAAAGCAAGACGAGGAAAAAGCGCGCCGATGCGCGGCGTGGCGCATCGCAATCGCAATCGCATGCCGTCGATTATGGCCATTGCGCGGCGGCCGATCATCCATGCCGGATTGGAAGCACTGTTGGCAGGGATTTGATAATGGGCCGGCGCGGCGCGTCCAGGCACGGCCCGCGCCAGCACGCACGCCGCGCCGCCGCTACAATGCTGCGGTGCAGCTTGGTCCCGTCCGGGGCCGCTGGCGCATCGCCTCGACCGCTCCAAGACTCCCTTCCGCCATGAAGCCCCTCCTGCTGGTCCTCAACCACGTCCAAGACGAACACCTCGGCTGGATCGCCGAGCAATACGATGTGCTGTACGCACCCGACGACGCGGCCCGCGCCGCGCGCATCCGCGCGGACGGCGCGCGCATCCGCGCCGTGCTGACCATCGGCTCGGTCGGCCTGAGCGCCGCCGAGATCGACGCGATGCCGGCGCTGGAGCTGGTCTGCGCGCTGGGCGCGGGCTACGAGAACATCGCCGTGGCGCATGCCCGCGCGCGCGGCATCGTGGTCGCCAACGGCGCCGGCACCAACGACAGCTGCGTGGCGGACCATGCCGTGGCGCTGCTGCTGGCCACGGTGCGCGCGCTGCCCGCGCTGGACCGCGCCACGCGCGCCGGCCAGTGGCGCACCGAGCTGCCGCTGCGGCCCAACGTGTCGGGCAAGCGCCTGGGCATCGTGGGCCTGGGCACCATCGGCCGGCGCATCGCGCAGCGCGGCCTGGGCTTCGACCTGGAGGTGGGCTATCACAACCGCTCGCCGCGCGAGGACGTGCCTTACCGCTATTTCGGCGACGTGGGCGCGCTGGCCGAGTGGGCCGACTACCTGGTGATCGCCACGCCCGGCGGCGCCGGCACGCGCCACCTGGTGGGCGCCGAGGTGCTGGCGCGGCTCGGGCCGCACGGCTTCGTGGTCAACATCGCGCGCGGCAGCGTGCTCGATACCGCCGCGCTGGCGGCGGCGCTGCGCGCGGGCCAGCTGGGCGGCGCCGGCCTCGACGTCTACGAGACCGAGCCGGAACCGCCGGTGGCGCTGTTCGACTGCCCCAACGTGGTCCTGACCCCGCACGTGGCCGGCTGGTCGCCGGAGGCCATCGATGCGTCGGTGCGGCAGTTCGTCGAGAACAGCCGCCGCCATTTCGCCGGCGAGCCGGTGCTCACGCCGGTCGGCTGAAGCCGGCCCCGCTCAGGCCGCGGGAAACACCACGCGCACGCGCAGGCCCGGCGCCGCGTCTTCCAGCAAGACGCGCGCGCCGTGCGACTGCGCGATCTCGGCGACGATGGCCAGGCCCAGCCCGCTGCCGCCGGTGGGCGCCTCGGGCACGCGGTAGAAGCGGTCGAACACGCGCTCGCGCTCGGCGGCCGGGATGCCGGGGCCGTCGTCGCGCACCACCAGCTCGACCAAGCCGGCGCCGCCGGTAGCGGCCACGTCGACCTTGCCGCCGGGCGGCACGTAGCGCAGCGCGTTGTCCACCAGGTTGGTCAGCAGGATGCGCAGCGCGTCCGCGTCGCCGCGCACCAGCGCCGGGCCGGCCGCGCCGTCGGCATCCACGCCGAGGTCGATCCCGCGGTCGAGCGCGGCCTGGGTCATCTCGGCCACCACGCCGCCGGCCAGCGCGCGCAGGTCCACCGGCTCGTGCGCCGGCGCTGCCGCGCCCGGCTCCTGCCGGGCCAGCGTGAGCAGCTGCGCCACCAGGTGCGTGAGCCGCTCCAGGCCCTGGCGCAGCTTGCCCACGGCTTCGCGGCGCGCCTCGGCGGAATCGGCGCGCTCCACCAGTTGCGCCTGCAGTTGCAGCGCGGCCAGCGGCGTGCGCAGCGCGTGCGCGGCGTCGGCGACGAAGGCGCGCTGGGTGTCGATGGCGTGCGACAGGCGCGCCAGCAACTGGTTGAGCGCCTCGGTCAGCGGCGCGATCTCGTCGGGCATGCTGGTCACGGCCAGCGGCGAGAGCGCGTTGGCGTCGCGCTGGCGCACCCCGGCGGCGATCTCGCGCAGCGGCCGCAGGCCGCGCCCCACCGCCACCCACACCAGCCAGCCCAGCAGCGGCAGCAGCAACAGCAGCGGCGTCACGGTGCGCAGCGCCATGCGCGCGGCCACCTCGCTGCGCGCCGACATGGGCTGGGCGATCTGCACCACGGCCGGCCCGAGCTGCACGCTGTAGATGCGCCATTCGCCCTCGTCGGTGCGCACGTTGGAAAAACCGAGCTCGGCGCGCTGCGGCAGGCGCGGATGCGCCTGCGACAGGTACAGGCTGCGGCCCGAGCCGTCCCAGATGTGGATCACCACGTCCTCGTCGGCGTGGAACAGGCTCGCACCCGGCTCGGGCTGCGCGAACGAGGGCATCACCGGATCGGCGAACTGGCTGGGCAGCGCCGCCGCCACCTGCTTCATCTGGTAGTCGAACAGCGCGTTGGCCTCCTGGCGCGCCTGGCCGTAGATCAGCGCGGTGGCCATCAGGATGCCCGCCAGCAGGCCGAGCGCCAGCCACCACAGCAGGGTCTTCTGGATGGAGCGCATCAGGCCGGGTCTCCGGGCGCGGCGGCCTCCGGCCTGGGCACCACGTAGCCCACGCCGCGGATGTTGCGGATCAGCGCCGCGCCGAACTTCTTGCGCAGCGCGTGGATGTAGACCTCCACGGTGTTGCTGCCGACCTCGTCGCCCCAGCCGTACAGGCGCTCCTCGAGCTGCGTCACCGACCACACCTTGCCGGGGCGTGCCAGCAGCGCGGACAGCAGGCCGAACTCGCGCGCGGACAGCCTGACCGGCTCGCCGGCGAGCGTGACCTCGCGCGTGACCGGATTGAGCACGATCTCGCCGTAGCGCAGCAGCGGCTCGGCGCGGCCCTGCGCGCGGCGCACCAGCGCGTGCATGCGCGCGGCCAGTTCCTGCAGGTCGAACGGCTTGACGAGGTAGTCGTCGGCGCCGGCGTTGAGGCCCGCCACGCGGTCGGCCACAGCGTCGCGCGCGGTCAGGATCAGCACCGGCGTGGCCACGCCGCGCGCGCGCAGCGCGGCCAGCACCTCCAGCCCGGAGCGGCGCGGCAGGCCCAGGTCGAGCAGGATCAGCGCGTAGCAGTCCTCGCCGTCCGGCCCGCCTTGCTGGGTCGCCGCGGCCAGGCCCGCCTCGCCGTCCTGCACCCAGTCCACCGCAAAGCCTTCCTGGCGCAGCGCCACTTTCACGCTGTCGCCGATCATGGCGTCGTCTTCCACCAGCAATACACGCATGTTCAGGTCCGCATCAGCATCAGGCCGGGTCGGCGCGCGCGCCGTGCGCCAGCGCGTCGGCCAGCGCCTGCGCCAGGCCCGGCAGCGCGGGGAAGCCGGCGGTAATCACGTAGACGGGCACGCTCTCGAGGTAGGCGCCCATGCGGCCCTTGGCGACGAAGCGCGCGTTGAAGGCCGACGCGCGCAGCGCCGGCACGAAGCGCGGCACGATGCCGCCGCCGAGGTAGACGCCGCCGCGCGCGCCGAGCACCAGCGCGACGTCGGCCGCCACCGAGCCGAGCAGCCCGCAGAACACCGCCAGCGCGCGCCGGCACAGCGGATCGCCGCGCACCAGCGCGCCGTCCGTGACCTCGGCCGGATCGAGCCGGCGCGCCGGGGGCGTACCCGTTTCTGCGTGCAGCGCGGCATGCGTGAGCGACAGCCCCATGCCCGACAGCAGGCGCTCCGCCGACACGCGGCCGAAGGCCTGATGCGCGGCGCGCCAGGCGATCCATTCGTCGTCGGTGTCGGGCATCAGCTCGATGTGGCCGCCCTCCCCGGCCAGCGCCACGGCCGGGCCGGCGCGCGCCGGCACCAGGCCGGACACGCCCAGCCCGGTGCCGGGCCCGACCAGCGCCAGCGGCGCGTGCGGCACCGGCGTGCCGGCGCGCAGCGGCGCCACGTCCTGCGGGCCGAGGTGCGGCAGGCCGAGCGCGAGCGCGGTGAAGTCGTTGAGGGCCACCAGCAGGTCCAGCCCGAGCGCGCGCTGCATCTCCGAGATCGAGAACGCCCAGGCGTGGTTGGTCAGCTTGACGCGGTCGCCCGTCACCGGGTTGGCGAGGCCGACCGCGGCATGGCGCGGGCGCGCGGTGCCGGGCGGCACGCGGTCGAGGTAGTGGCGCATGGCGGCTTCGAGCGAGGCGAAGTCGGCCACCTTGAGCGCGGTCACGGGGCCGATGCGCTGCGGCGCGGTTTCCAGCGCGAAGCGCACGTTGGTGCCGCCGACGTCGCCGAGCAGGCGTGGGAAGCTGGGCATGGTATCGGGCGGCATCAGGCGGAAAAGACATCGGTGCCGTGGCGGTGCCGGCTCATCACCAGGCTGACCGGCAACGCCGGGGTCGGCCCCTGGCAGGCGCGCGCGAACACGGCGGCCTTGGCCGCGCCGGCGAACGACAGGAACACGCGCTCGGCCGCCAGCAGCGCCGCGAGGTTGAGCGTGATGCGCGCGTGCGGCGCCGCGCGCGGATGGGTGACGAGATAGCCCGGGCGCGGCTCGGACAGCGCGTGCTCCAGTTCCGGCGCCTCCGGGAACAGCGAAGCGGTGTGGCCGTCCTCGCCCATGCCCAGCACCACCACGTCGGGCTGGCGCCAGGCCGCGTCGAGGCGCGCCACGGCGCTGGCGGGATCGGCCGCCTCGGCCTCGCTGTTTACCAGCGGCACGAAGGCGGCGCTGGCGGCGGCCTCGCGCAGCAGGTGGCGGCGCACCAGCGCGCCGTTGCTGTCCTCATGGTCCGGCGGCACCGCGCGCTCGTCGACCAGCGTGACGGTGACCGCCTCCCAGCGGATGGTGCGGTAGCGCAGCCGCTCGAAGAAGGCCACCGGCGAGCGCCCGCCCGACACCGCCAGCACCGCCCAGCCGTTGACGCCGATGGCCAGTTCCAGCGCATGGCCGACCGAGATCGCCAGCGCTTCGGCCAGGTCCATCTCGGAGGTATGTTCGAAGCGTCGCATGCGGGTCTCCCGTGGGTTGGTCTGCCTGCGGCGCGGCGGCGGGTTGCCGCGCGGCCGCGCCTGCCTGTCGTCGGCTGCCTGTCTCCTGCCGCCGTCCTGCGCGGTGCTCACACCTCCTCGTGCCACAGCGCGCCGTCGCGCGACATCAGCGCGGACGACGCGGCCGGGCCCCAGGTGCCGGCGGTGTAGGGCTTGGGCGGCACCGTGCTTTCCTCCCAGGTGTCGAGGATCGGCTCGACCCAGCGCCACGCCTGCGCCTGCTCGTCGCGGCGCACGAACAGGCCCAGCCGGCCGCGGATGACGTCGAGCAGCAGGCGCTCGTAGGCGCCCGCGCGGCGCACCTTGAACGAGTTGGCGAAGTCCAGGTCGAGCGAGGTCGGCGTGAGCGCCACCGTGTCGCCGGGCTGCTTGACCAGGAAGTACAGGCGGATGCTCTCCTCGGGCTGCAGCCGGATCACCAGCCGGTTCTGCGGCGAGAGCGTGAGCGGGCGCGGGAAGATCGCGTGCGGCACGTCGCGGAAGTGGATCACGATCTCCGCCACGCGCGACTGCATGCGCTTGCCGGTGCGCAGGTAGAACGGCACGCCGGCCCAGCGCCAGTTGGCGATCTCGGCCTTGATGGCGACGAAGGTCTCGGTGCGGCTGTCGGCGGCGATGCCCTTTTCCTCGAGGTAGCCCGGCACCGGCTTGCCGCCGGCGGCGCCCGCGCGGTACTGGCCGCGCACGGTCTTCTCGGCCACGTCCTGCGGCAGGATGGGCTTGAGCGCCTTGAGGATCTTGATCTTCTCGTCGCGGATGCTGTCCTCGGACAGGCTGGTGGGCGGCTCCATCGCCACCATGCACAGCAGTTGCAGCAGGTGGTTCTGCACCATGTCGCGCAGCGCGCCGGTGCCGTCGTAGAAGTCGCCGCGCGTCTCCACGCCGAGCTCCTCGGCGATGGTGATCTGCACGTCCTGCACCCACTCGCGGCGCCACAGCGGCTCGAACAGCGCATTGCCGAAGCGGATCGCCATCAGGTTCTGCACCGACTCCTTGCCCAGGTAGTGGTCGATCCGGTAGATCTGGTCCTCGGCGAAGAACTGCGCCACCGCCGAGTTGATGGCGTCGGAGGATTGCAGGTCGTGCCCCAGCGGCTTTTCCAGCACGATGCGCACATTGCGCTGGTTGAGCCCGGTTCGCGCCAGTTGCTCGCAGATGGGCACGAAGATGTGCGGGCCGGTGGCGAGATAGCAGACCACCACCTCGGGCGCGCGCTGCAGGACCGTGCGCGCCAGCGTGTCGAAGTGGCCGGGCTCGCGCGCGTCGACCTGCACGTAGGCGATGCGCGCGAGGAAGGCGGCCCAGGCCTCGGGCGGCGCGTGCTCCAGGCCCGGGCGCACGCTCTGCTCCAGCGAGCCGGCGTAGTCCGCGGTGCTCAGCGGATGGCTGCCGGTGGCGAGGATGCGGGCATTGGGGTGCAGCAGTCCGGCGCAATGCGCGTCGAACAGCGCCGGCAGCAGCTTGCGCCGCGCCAGGTCCCCGGTGCCGCCGAACAGCACCATGTCGAAATCGGGCATGCTCACCCTGAGCTCCTTGTCGTGACCAGCGTGATGGCGGCGCGCGGCACCGCGTGAGTTCCGGCAAGTTTACGTGAGTCGCCGCCGCTTGGCGAGGCTGGCCGGGGCTAGGTGCCCAGCAGGTCCACCCACAGCGTGCGCGCGTGCAGCTGGTAGCTGCGGGTGGCCTCGATCAGCGCGCGGCGCGGCGCCGGATCCATGATGGCCTCGGGCAGCAGCGGGTCGCGCACGATGGCGCGGATGATGGCGCGGCCCACCAGCATGCTCTCGCGCGCGCCGGCGTCGGGCGCCATGCGCGCGAGCTTGGCGCGGCTGCGGTCGAGCTGCGCGAGCGCGCGGCGGTAGGCCGACTGCAGCGCCGGCACGTCCCACAACTGCACCATGCGCGTGGCGGCGTCCACGTCGAACTCGCGGCCCACGAACAGCAGGCTGGCGCCGGCCATGCCGAGCCGCGCCAGCTTGGCGCGCATCGCGGTGGCGCCGCCGGCGAGATTGTCGGGCCGCACGTTGATGGCCGCCGCCAGGGGCCGGAAGCCGCACAGCGCCAGCGCGCGCGCATGGTGGCGCCAGGCGGTCTTCTCGGCGCGCGCCACGGCCGCGTCCTGCACCACCAGCCAGCCGCCGTTCCACTGCTCCAGCCGGCTTTCCTTCTCGAACCAGTGCTCCACCTCGTTGTAGACCGGGTTGCCTTCCGGCACCGCGGCGTAGCAGCCGCGTTCGGTCTTGACGATGCGGCCCTGGCGCTGCAGGCGCGTCAGCGCCACCCGCACGCTGGGCGTGCCGATGCCCATGACCTCGGCGCCGCGCGCCAGCGCCTGGACCGGCAGCGTGCGCTCCGGATGGCCGAACAGCAGGTCGATCACCAGGTCGGTGGCCGAGGGCTCGCGGATCTCTATCTCATGCATGGACGGAAAAGGCGGCGATGGAGCGGGCATTGGCGGTCGCTCGGGGTCGTGGGGCCGTGGGGTATACGAGAAATATTTCTTCGCCTGACATACAAATATGATTCAACGAAATATCTGGTTTGCTCGACAAAACACGGAAACCGCCACTTTGGCACAACTTTGCTAACTTCACCCATCGAGGATGCGCGCATGGACAGCACCGCCAGCCCCCATGTCAGGACCGAGACCGACGGCCCGGTCTTCACCGTCATCCTGGACCGCGCCGACAAGCGCAACGCCGTGGACGGCCCGATGGCGCTGGCGCTGCGCGCGGCCTTCGCGCATTTCGAGGCCGACCCGGCGCTGCGCGTGGCGGTGCTGTGGGGCGCGGGCGGCCACTTCTGCGCCGGCGCCGACCTGGGCGCGGTGGGCGACCCCGCGCGCCGCCACGAGCTGGACCCGCGCGGCGGCGGCGCGGGGCCGATGGGGCCGAGCCGGATGGCCTTGTCCAAGCCGCTGATCGCCGCGGTGAGCGGCTACGCGGTGGCCGGCGGCCTGGAGCTGGCGCTGCTGGCGGACCTGCGCGTGGCCGAGCGCGATGCCGTGTTCGGCGTGTTCTGCCGGCGCTGGGGCATGCCGCTGATCGACGGCGGCACGGTGCGGCTGCCGCGCATCGTCGGCATGGGCCGGGCGCTCGACATGATCCTGACCGGGCGCGCGGTGCCGGCCGGCGAAGCGCTGGCGATGGGCCTGGCCAACCGTGTGGTGGAAAACGGCCAGGCGCGCGCGGCGGCCGAGGCACTGGCGCGCGAGCTGGCCGCGTTCCCGCAGCGCTGCATGCTGGCCGACCGCGCCTCCGCCCACGCGCAGTGGGACCTGCCGCTGGCCGACGCGCTGCGCGCCGAAGGCGCGGGCGGCGTGCCGGTCGTGTTCGCGGAAGGTATACCCGGCGCGGCGCGCTTCGCCGGCGGCGCCGGGCGGCACGGCAAGTTCGCGGACTGAGCGCGCGCGGCGCCCGCGCGCAAACCCGGGCGTACCCGTTTCTGCGCAAAAAGATCCATGAAAACAACGGCGAAGAAACCAGCCCGTGACGGCCGCCACGCCTGGACCTGTCTGCGCGGCGCGGCCCGCGCACGGCCGCTGTGCCCGGTGAACGCCGCATGACGTATACGCTGGGTATACGCAGGTAAACCGCAAGTAAGCGCCCTCGGCGCGAGGTGGCGGCATCGTGCGCCGGCGCGCCGGGCACATGCCGACATCGCGTCATGCCGGCGGTGAACCGCGGCACGCCCGCCGTCATGTGACGCCAAGCGCTGACCGACCCGCTCTTGTATGCTACGGCTATTGCCGCCGACGCCGATCGAGCCTCTCATGAGCCACAAATCCCGGACCCTGCTGCAGTCGATCTTCAGCCACCCGCTCAGCAACAACATCCACTGGCGCGAAGTGGAGACCCTGCTGCAGCAGCTTGGCGCGACGGTCGAGCCCATCCAGGGCGCGCGCTTCCGGGTGGTCCTCAACGAGCATGAGTTCTACCTGCATCATCCGCACCACGGCAACGTCTGCGCCAAGCAGGAAATCAAGCACCTGCGCGATTGCCTCACGGCCGCGGGCGTGAGCCCGCCCGGCGACGACAAATAGCATCGGGAAAAACAACAAGCGCGGGATGGGACCACCGCAGGCCCTCCCCGCGCCGCGCATCGCATTTCACCATCTCACCATTTCAGCCAACCGGATCTTCCCCCTTCATGACCGAGCATTCCGCTTCCTCGTCCGCCGCCTTGCCCGCTACCTTGCCCGCCACCCTGTCCGATTTCCCGATCACCCGCAAATGGCCCGCGCAGCATCCCGGGCGCATCCAGCTCTACTCGCTGCCGACGCCCAACGGCGTGAAGGTGTCCATCATGCTGGAGGAAACCGGCCTGCCGTATGAACCGCACCTCGTGCGCTTCGACGCCAACGACCAGATGTCGCCGGAATTCCGCTCGCTCAATCCCAACAACAAGATCCCCGCGATCCTCGACCCCGATGGCCCGGACGGCAAGCCGCTGGCGCTGTTCGAGTCCGGCGCGATCCTGCTCTACCTCGCCGACAAGAGCGGCAAGCTGATCCCGCAGGACGCGGCGGGCCGCTACGAGACCATCCAGTGGCTGATGTTCCAGATGGGCGGCATCGGCCCGATGTTCGGGCAGCTCGGTTTCTTCAACAAGTTCGCCGGCAAGGACTACGAGGACAAGCGCCCGCGCGACCGCTACGTGGCCGAGGCCCGGCGCCTGCTGGGCGTGCTCGAAACCCGCCTCGCGGGCCGCGCGTGGATCATGGGCGACCAGTACACCATCGCCGACGTCGCCACGTTTCCGTGGGTGCGCAACCTGATCGGCTTCTACGAGGCGGGCGATCTGGTGGGCATCCAGGACTTCCCGAATGTCACGCGCGTGCTGGAAGCGTTCGTGGCACGGCCGGCGGTGGCGCGGGGGCTGAATATTCCGAAGCGGGATTAGGCAGGCGCTCGGCATGCCGCAGGAAGACTGACCCGCCGGACCCCGGCATCGCCCCAAGAAAAAGCCCGCGCCGGCGTCATGCCGGGCGGGCTTTTCGTTCACCTCGCGTTGGCCGCTATGCGACCGCTTGCGCCATCTTGACCGGCACCGGCGCGTAGTGGTCGAACTGCATGCCGAAGCTGCCGCGTCCCGAGGTCAGCGCGCGCAGGCTGCCGATGTAGCCGAACATGCCGGCCAGCGGCACGTGCGCCTCGATCACGGCGCCGCCGCCGCCCTGCTGCGACTGAGCGCGCACCACGCCGCGGCGGCGGTGCAGGTCGCCGATCACGTCGCCGACGTGGTCGGCGGGCGCGCTCGCTTCCACCGCCATGACCGGCTCCAGCACCACGGGCGCGGGGGGGGGGGGGGGGGGGGGGGGGGGGGGGGGGGGGGGGGGGGGGGGGGGGGGGGGGGGGGGGGGGGGG